>JBBDRL010000001.1:0-4511 GCA_040905505.1 Gemmatimonadota bacterium
TCATCGCCACCGGCGGAGGTGGGCTCGTCGCGTACCCGCTCGGTGGTGGAGAGCCGGTCACGCTGGTCTCCCGAAGCGCCAGCGTGGCATCGGCGGACGGGGGAGAGGGCGCGTTCTACTTCGAGGAGAGTGGCGGGTCCCTGTACCGCTTCGCCTTCAACCCGTACGCGATCGTGCCGGGCGGGCGGCGAATAGCCTGGTACGATCCTGAAACGGAAGAGACGCACGTCCATATCGCCCGCCCCGGCGGAGCGTTCAACCCCGCACTCTCTCCCGACGGCTCCCGGCTCGCCTACCTGAATCGTGACCTGGAGCAGACGGTCCTGGTGGTCCAGGACCTGGAGACTCGGCAGGAGCGGGTGCTGGTTCGCGGTCTCGACCGGGACAGGCAGGAGGGATCGGGGTTCGCCGGTCCGTACCCGAACATGGCCTGGCACCCGGACGGGCGGCGCATCTTCATCTCGTACGGCGGAGAGATCCACGAGGTGGACGCCGCCACGGGCGAGTCTCGGGTCGTCCCCTTCCGGGCGCCGGTCCGCCGCGAGATGACACGGACACTCCGGTACACGTCGGAGGTGCCGGGCCGCACGGCGACGACCCGTGCACATCGCTGGGCGAGCCGTACGCCTAACGGGATCCTGTACGAAGCGCTGGGCGACGTCTGGCTGCGGAACGGCGACGAGGTGCAGAACCTCACCCGCTCCGACGCCCACGAGACCAGCCCGGTGATGGATGCGGCGAGCGGCACGCTCTACTACGCGTCGTGGACGGATGACGAGCACGGGGCGGTTTTCGCGCAGCGGCCAGGGTCTCCGCAGCCGGAGCAGCTCACGACCATTCCTTCCCAGTACGGCAGCCTCGCGCTCTCGCCGGATGGCCGCAGGCTGGCCTACGTTCGCGGGACCGGCGAACTGGCGCGTGGGGGCTGGCTGTCCAACGAGACCGAGTTCGAGTTGGTGGTCTGGGAAGAGGGCGCTGGCGAGCGCGTGGTCCGCCCCATTCACGGCCGCGAGCTCGAGTATGCGAACTTCGCCGCCAAGATCCCGCCCCACGTCAGGTTCGGCCCCGACGGAGAGACGCTCTATTTCACGGAATTCGTGCAGGACACGCTCGTTCTCGCGAGCGTCGGGCTGGACGGTCAGGACGAGAGGGTGCTGCATCGCTTCCCTGACGCGGCAGAAGCGACGCTGTCGCCTGACCTGGAGTGGATCGCCTTCCGCGAATATCACAGGAGCTTTCTCAGTCCGGTGGATTGGTCCGGCGATCCCCCCACCGTCAGCGCCTACGACGATCTCGGATCGAGCCTTCGCGTGGACTCGGAGGACGGCGGCTACTTCACCTGGTCGCCGGACGGCCGCAGCCTCGGCTGGACCCGAGCGACGGGGTTCTACGAGAAGGACGTGGCGGCGATCGTCGCGGAAGACGAGCGTGGTGGCCTCACGTCCGCCGAGCTAGCCGCTTCCGCGCAGGAGTGGCAGGAGAGCCGCATGCCGGGCTCGACGGCGCGGCGGGTCGATCTCTCGATGGAGTACGAGGTCGATGTCCCGGAGACCGTCGTGGCCTTCACCGGCGTCCGCGTCGTGACAATGAACCCGGATCGTGAGGTCCTGGACGACGCCACCGTCCTCGTGAGAAATCACAGAATCGAGGCCGTCGGAACCGATGTGGAGGTTCCAGAGGGTGCCCGGGTCTTCGCGCTTGACGGACACACCATCATCCCCGGGCTCGTCGATGCCCATGCGCACCCGCACATCGACCACTCGGCACTCCATGTGATCGAACAGCGGCCTCCCTACTTCCACGGGGCCCTCGCCTACGGCGTCACGACCATGTTCGAGGTCTACGGGAACGAGGACCGCGACGGGTGGATGTCGGACATGCTGCGTGCGGGGAAACTGACCGGACCCCGTCTGTTCACCACCGGATCACCGATCCTGGGGAGTCGCACCTTCAGACCGCGGATGTACCGGCCGATCGACTCACTGGCCGCCGCGTTCGAACAGCTCCGCTGGAACCAGGACCACGGGGCGCTGGCGGTGAAGGACTACGGGCAGGTCACCCGCAAGCAGCGCCATCTGGTGACGACGGCGGCGCGGGATCTGGGGCTCAACGTGTTGTCGGAAGCCTGGGGCGACCCGCAGATGAACCTGACGCAGCTTCTGGACGGCGTGACAGGGATCGAGCACTGGATCGGGCTCAGCGTCCTGTACGACGACATCGTTCGCTTCTGGGCCGCGACCGAGGCCGGCATCACGCCCACGCTGCTCATCGGCTACGGAGGCACGGATGGCGAGAGCTGGTTCCACCAGCGGGAGCAGCTCTGGGAGGACGATAAGCTCACCCGTTTCATCCTTCCCCAGCACCTGATGCGGCTTCGTCGCAAGCCTTACATCTGGCCGGAGGACTACTTCGCCCGCACGATGGCGGAGGGGACGCGGAAGCTCTACGAAGAAGCAGGTGCCACGGTTCAGGCCGGTGCGCACGGCCAGATGCTGGGACTGGACATGCACTGGGAGCTGGAGGTCTTCGTGGACGGCGGGTTCACCCCGCATCAGGCACTGGAGATCGGCACGATCCGCGGCGCGACGCACCACGGGCTCGGGAGCGACATCGGTTCACTCGAGGTGGGCAAGCTGGCCGACCTGGTGGTGCTTCGGGAGGACCCACTAGCCGACATCCGCAATACGCGCTCGATCCTGTACGTGATGAAGCACGGCGTGATCTACAGCGGTGAGGATGCCTCGCGCGTGTATCCCGACCCCCGGCCGGCGGGGAAGATGTACTTCAGAGCGCCCGCGGCGAATCAGGAGCCGGCGCCGTAACGACACGTCTGCCCGACCCGGTGCCTCGGGTCAGCCTGTTGCCGCCGCGCGACACGGCAGGATTTCAAGTGGCCGGGCAGCACGTCTCCGCTATCGGCAAGGCATGGCTACGGCGAGGCGAGCGCGGTCGGTGGAGGCCTGCCCGCGCCTGTGCTCACCGGGTCAGAAGACGAGTACCTTGTCGGCCCACAGAGTCCAGTCGGTGACCTCGTCGAGCGTGCTGCGGCGGGTGCTCGGCGCGAGCTCCTCGTCCCCGATCCCACGCGCGTCCATGCAGGTTGCGCAGACCCCCGTCTCGCCCCCCTTGCTCTGGAAGATCTTCAGCATCCGTTCGAGGCTGTAGTACCCGTCTGGCAGCTTCTGCCCCGCCTTCGCGCAGGAGGCAGCGTCTCCCATCAGGAACACCTTCACCTCTTCGCCGTCGCGTTTGAGCAGCGAGTTGGCGATCCGCAGCGCGTTGTAGGCGCGCTCCGTTCCATAGGGCGGGTCGTTGACGATCAATAGGGTGCGCATGTCATTCAGGCTGTGTGCAATGCAGGTCAACGCTGGAGCTCGTCCCGCATCCGCTGATAACTCGCCTCGTCGATCTCGCCCCTGGCGAACCGCTCTCGCAGGATCTCCTCTGCGCGGTCCTCGCCAGGGGGTCGGTTCTCACCGGTATGAGAGGCCCGGACGCCCCCTCGCTGCACGAGGGACCAGGTGAGCGCCACGAGCGCGACCAGAACGACGACCCAGAAGAGCATCATCATACCACCTCCCCATCCCATGCCTCCGCACCACGGGCACCAGCCCGACTGTAGAGTAGTGAGCATCTTCGTCTCCGTTTCGGTAACACGCGCCCGGCCTCGCCGGGGGAAGGCAAGGCCGAACACATTCGTCCGATATCGAGAGTTCCCTTCTCAAGATCGACATTGCGATGGCGCAACGCTGTAAGGGAATTGCCGCAACGCGCGTGGTGTGATCCCCGGTGTCCGCGGTCGGTCAGGACGACGGCGCACGCCCAGCCGTTCGTGCGCACCTTCGATCGCCCGAACGTGGCGGGCGACCTCGGATCCGAACTGCGGGCCGGCACGGCGGGGCTCTGGGCGTGATGGACGACCACCCGGCTGGCGGGACGCCGCGGAACGGCCGGTCCGGCGCCGTGTCTGGCACCCCATTCCGAGCGAGAGATGATGTTCATGGGCTTCCAGGTGGGTCGCTCGGTGCCGCGGCTCGTCGCGTTGTGAAGTCTCGGTGTCGGGGATCGGACGTCGGTTCGAGGTGGCGCCGCGAGGCGCATGCCAATTGCCCGAACGGCGTCGACAGCCGGCACGCGCTCCGAGACTCGCCGGTTCGCCCCGGCCTACCGATTGCGCTTGGCCACGCCCCATGCAGCCACCAGATCGCATGAGGGAGAGGCATGTGTAGCCGCATCGTCATCACCAGCTTCGGCTCGATCGGCGACGTCTACCCCTACATCGGGCTCGCCCTCGGGCTGCGCGCGCGGGGGCACGATCCCGTCCTCGCGATGCCCGCGTACAGTCGGGCCGTCGTCGAGCGCGAGGGCCTGGATTTCCATCCCATTCGCCCCGACATCGATCCGAGCGACCGGCAGGCGGTCCGCCGTGTGATGAACGCGCGGACGGGGACGGAGTTCCTGATCCGCGAGTACATCCTGAGCTCGCTGCGCGAGAGCTACGCGGACCTGAG
>JBBDRL010000001.1:4611-13999 GCA_040905505.1 Gemmatimonadota bacterium
CTGCGCGAGGAGCTCGGGCTGTCGCGGGGCGGACACCCCGTCTTCGAGGGCCAGCACTCGCCGCGGATGGTCCTCGCGCTGTTCTCCCGCGTCCTCGCCGACCCGCAGCCCGACTGGCCGCCGAACGTCCGCATCACCGGAGCGATTCCGTACAACGGCGCCGAACCCCCACCGCGGCTCTCCGACGAGCTCGAGGCCTTTCTGTCCGCCGGCCCGCCGCCGGTCGTGTTCACCCTCGGTAGCTCGGCCGTGAGCGTGGCGGGCGACTTCTACACGGAGAGCCTGAAGGCCGTCGAGGCGATCGGCGTCCGTGCGGTGCTCCTGATCGGATCGCGGCCGGAGAACCGCCCCGGTGGCGCGCTTCCGCCCGGCGTCCGGCTGGAGGAGTTCGCGCCGCACGCATCGCTCTTCCCGCGCGCCTCCCTCATCGTCCACCAGGGCGGGATGGGGACGCTGCAGCAGGCGCTCCGCTCCGGACGGCCCACGCTCATGGTGCCCTTCGCGCACGATCAGCCGGACAACGCCCACCGCGTGCGCGCCCTGGGGGTCTCGCGTACGCTGCGGCCGGGTCGGTACCGGGCGGGTCGGGTCGCGGACGAGCTGCGCACGCTGCTCGAGGAACCCAGCTACCGCGAGCGGGCCGAGACGATCGGCGAACGGGTGCGGGCGGAGGACGGGGTGAAGAACGCGTGCGACGCGATCGAGGAGGTGCTGGCGAGCGCATGAACGCCGTCCGCCGGCTGCCACGCAAGCGGTGTGGCCTCGCCTGGTCAGTCAGCACATGGAATTGTAAAGGGCACACCGATTGCGCCCCGGAGGAGGTCAACCGCGAAGCAACGAGGTGGCCGTGGACGACGTGATGCGGGAGCGGGTGTGTCCGCGCAAGGGGATCGTGGCGCTCCGGCGATAAATGGATCATGGACAACGGAGGTCCGACGTGAAGGTGGCGATCGTGGGAGGTCACGGGAATATCGCGATGTTGCTGCATCCGCTATTGCGGCAGAACGGCCACGAGGTCCGGGGGCTCATCCGGAACCCCGACCAGGCGGACGACCTGCGCGCGGCGGGCGCCGAGCCGGTCGTCTGCGACGTCGAGAAGGAAGCCGACATCTCGGGAGCCGTGGGCGATGCGGACGCCGTCGTCTTCGCCGCCGGTGGCGGGCCGACCAGCGGCGAGGCGCGCAAATGGACCGTCGATCGGGATGGGGCGCTGAAGCTGATCGACGCCGCTCGGGAGAACGGGATTCGGCGGTACCTGATGATCAGCGCGATGGGCAGCAAAGCGCCGCGGGGCGAAGGGGTGTTCCGCGTCTACCTGGAGGCGAAGGCGGAGGCCGATCAGGCGCTACGCGAGAGCGATCTCGACTACACCATCCTCCGGCCGGGGCGCTTGACGGATGAGCCGGGGTCGGGCAGGGTCGCCATCGCGGCCGACCTGCCGCGCGGCGAGATTCCGCGGGCGGACGTCGCTGCCGTCCTGGCCCATCTGCTGGAGACGCCCGCCAGCGCACGTCGGGAGTTCGACCTCGTGTCGGGCGATCGGAAGATTCCCGAAGCTGTCGCGGCCGCGATCGCGGGCGGGCGGTCCGGTTGACCGCCTACGGCGGGATCGTCCATGCCCCGCGCACGTCCTTCGTCTTCCCCGCGCTCGTTCCGTCATCCCCGCGCCCGTTTCGTCTTCCCCGCGCCCGTTTCGTCATCCCTGCGCCCGTTTCGTCTTCCCCGCGCGTGCGGGGATCCAGTACACTCCTGACCCCGTAGCGGCCGCGCCATCCAACTGGGTCCCCGCATGCGCGGGGAAGACAGGAGTCGGCGACGACGTGCTGCTGACCGTCTCCACTGGGTCCCCGCATGCGCGGGGAAGACGGTTACGGCCGCGCGGATCAAGGAAGGACCTGACCGGCCGCCGCCGGTATGGTCACGGCTACGTCAGATCAGGCCGATCGTCGCGGGCGACGTGGTTGGCGATCTGCTCCTTGAGCCGCTGAAGCAGGCGGTGGTGCTCGTCGGCCCGCACGAGCACCACCGTCGCGCCATCGACCCGCAGGTCGGCCAGGTACCCGCCCTCGCGGGTGCGCTGGAGGATCACGCGGGCGTTCCGCGAAACCGTCGCCGTCAGCTCCGGATCCCGCTCCAGCGCCTCCTGAAGCTCCGCTTCCGACGAGCGCAGTAGCTGCGGCAATTCCATGGAGATATCGTCCCGCTCAGGCGTGTTGGCCCGCATGGACGCCCTCTGCGATCTCCTCCACCATCTTCCGGGTGAAGGCGGGGAGGTCGTCCGGGTTGCGGCTGGTCACCAGTCCCGCATCGACGACCACCTCGCTGTCTTCCCAGTGCGCGCCGGCGTTCTCGAGGTCTTTGCGAAGCGAGGGATAGGACGTGACGCGTCGACCCCGCACCACGTCGGCCTCGACGAGGAGCCACGGCGCGTGACAGATCGCGGCAACAGGCTTCCCCTTGTCGAAGAAGTGGCGCGCGAACGCGACGGCCTCCGGTTCCATCCGCAGAAGATCCGGATTGATCCGGCCCCCGGGCAGGACCAGCGCGTCGTAGTCCTCGGGTCGGGCCTGGGAGAGCGGCACGTCGACATCGAATTCGTCCCCCCAGTCGCCTTTCTGCCAGCCTCGAACCCGACCATCGGCCGGAGATACGACGTGCGTCTCCGCGCCCGCGTCCCGCAGAGCCTGCCTCGGCTCCGTGAACTCGACCTGTTCGAACCCTTTGGCGACCAGGATCGCGACCTTCTTGCCGTCCAGCTTTCCAGTCATTTCCAAACTCCTTCTCTGTTGCGTGACTCCTCCGTTCACAGGCTACGGTTGCAAGCCGCGGACCGGGGAGCGCAGTGGGCGAACGAGATGACCGCCGGCCTGCTGCACGTGCTACAGGCGCATTTTCAGTACCCGGTGCTGCACTACTTCCGGCCGCCGGACGAATCCACCTCCCTGGCGCTCCAGTTGGGGCGGCTGCTGGAGCTGCGGCGGGCGACGAAAGCCCGCATGCGGCAGGCGCCTGGAGCCCAGGATGAGCGCAATCACGCCTACCTGGCGCTCGGCGGCGCGCTGGAGCGTTACCTGCGGGATGTGAACGTCCATTTCATTCCGGGGCGGTTCGGAATACCGATCGGCGAGGATGTGGACTGGGAGATCGACGAAGCTCATGACCGGCTTCTCCGTTACATGGCGTATCGGCCGAGCGCCGGACAGGATTGATCGAGGAGGATGACTATGACGATGCGACTTCAGGAGGTGCACCCGGCCCTCGTCCACTACCCGCTGGCTCTCCTGCCGACCTCCGTGCTGGCGGACGTCCTGGGGCGCTTGACCGGCAGTGACCGGCTTCACGAGCTCGGGCGGTACACGATGCCGCTGGCGGCCGCGAGTGGGCTGGTGGCGGGGGTGTTCGGCTTCATCGCGCAGGAGAGCGTGGAGGCGGATGGAGAAGCGCACGATCTGCTCGTGACGCACCGGACGCTCAACCTCGCGGCAGTGGCGCTGTCGGCGCTCATGGTGAAGGAGCGGCTGCGCACGAAGCGGCCGTCCTGGACGTACCTGTTCGGGGGGCTCGCGGGATTGAGCGTGGTGGGTTACAGCGCCTACATCGGGGGGAAGATGGTCTACACGCACGGCGTCGGCGTGGAGGCCGCCGCGGGTGTCAGGGAGGCCGCGGCTCCGGAGGTCGCGTTCGGTACGGCGGCCGAGGTCGTGCGTCAATCGGTGCGGCACGTGGCGAGCGGAGTCCGGCACGCGCTTCGAGACGCGATGCAGGGGGAGCTCATCCCGGCGCTGCGGCCGTCGGAGCGGAACGGGGCGTCGCGCTCGGAAGCTCCGGCGCCCCGAGCGGGATCGCCACGGACGAGCGATCCGCCCGCTCGCTGAGCGAGCCGCCGTCCCGAGCCCGGGTGTGATCCTGGCTGGCTGATGCTCCACGACGCTCGGAAGGTTACCCGCGATCACGCACAGGAGCGCTCCCTCACCGGTCGGCCCCGCGAGGGGAGCGATGATCAGGAGCCCGGCTTTCCCGGCGTCGAGCTGACCGGCGGTGGCCGTGCCATCGGCGGCCCTTGAGCAGCGGGGCCGTGTTGCGTAGTATCGTGCAACCCCCAACTTAAGCGCTACGGTGCTGGTGACGAGCCGGTCGTCCCACGCGTCGGCGCCTCGCGGCACGAGGCGAAGTTCCCAATCGTCACCCGATGAAAGACAACCGAATCCGTTCAACGGGCGTTCTGCGCGCCGCCGTTCTACTTCTGCTCGGCGCCTCCAGTCTGATCGCTCGGCCAGCCGCTGCGCAGGCGACGGGCGAGCTGCAAGTCCGCGTGCTCAGCGAAGGGGGCGACGAACCGATCGGCGGCGCGGAGGTTCGGGTCGGCGCGGTCGGATCTCTGACGGATGAGCGGGGTGAAGCCCGGCTGACCCTCCCGTCGGGCGAGCACCTCGTCGCCATCCATGCACTCGGGCATGCGCCCGAAACGGCTCCAGTGGTGGTGGGTGGGGCGGCTGGCGCCGAGCTGGTCGTCCGTCTGGAGGTGGAGGCGGAGGAGGTGGAGGGGATCGTGGTGCGTTCGACGCGCACCGATCGGCGGATCGAGGACGAGCCGATCCGGGTAGAGGTGATCGCCGGCGAGGAGATCGAGGAGAAGGTGATGATGACGCCGGGGGACATCGCGATGATGCTGAACGAGACGAGCGGTCTCCGCGTGCAGAACACCTCGCCGTCCCTCGGCGGTGCGAACGTGCGGATCCAGGGGCTGCGGGGGCGGTACACGCAGATTCTTTCCGACGGTCTCCCGCTCTACGGCGGCCAGAGCGGCTCGCTGAGCATGCTGCAGATCCCGCCGATGGACCTGGGGCAGGTCGAGGTGATCAAGGGCGTCGCATCGGCGCTCTATGGGTCGACGGCGCTGGGAGGGGTGATCAACCTGATCTCCCGGCGCCCCGAGCCAGACGAGCGCGAGGTGCTGCTGAACCAGTCCACGCTGGGCGGCACCGACGGCGTGCTCTGGTTGGCGGACGAGCCGGGGGAGCGCTGGGGCTACACCTTCCTCGGCGGGCTGCACCGGCAATCGAAGGCTGACGTGGACGAGGACGGGTGGGCGGACCTGCCGGGCTATCGCCGGGCCGTGGTCCGTCCCAGGGTCTTCTGGAACGACGGGGCAGGACGATCCGTGTTCGTGACGATGGGCGGGACGGTGGAGGAACGTGAGGGGGGCACGCAGGACGGACGGCTGACGCCAGGCGGGACGCAACATCCGGAGGAGCTGGAGACGCAGCGGATGGATGTGGGGCTGATGGGCCGGATCCTGACGCAGGGTGAGCGACTGGTGACCGTACGGGCCTCCGCCATGGCGCAGCGGCACGCGCACCGCTTCGGCGATGTGCGGGAGCGCGACCTGCACGCGAACGGGTTCGCCGAGATCGCCTACTCCGGCGCGGCCGGTCCCCATTCATGGCTCATCGGCGCCGCCCTCCAGCACGAGAGCTACGACGCCGAGGACGTCGACGGATTCGATTTCGGTTTCACGGTGCCGTCTGTCTTCGTTCAGGACGAATACGCCCCCGCCACATGGCTGACGGTCGCCGGGAGCGCCCGCTTCGACCGTCACAGCGAGTATGGCGCGTTTATCAATCCGCGCGTTTCCGTGCTTTTCCGCCCGGGCGAGGCGTGGAATGCGCGGGCGTCTGTCGGTACCGGGTATTTCGCGCCGACACCGTTCACGGAGGAGTCCGAGGCCGTTGGGCTCGGGCGCGTGCTGCCGATGGAGGGTGTCGGAGTCGAGCGGGCGCACAGCGCTTCACTTGACATCGGTCGCGAATTCTCCGAGCTCGAGCTGAACGCGACAGCCTTCGGCTCACTCGTGGAGGATCCCGTCCAGGTCGAGCGCGAGGGGGCTATGTTGCGGCTCGGGAACGCGTTGGGCCCGACGCGGACGTGGGGCGGCGAGCTGCTGGCGCGCTGGCATGCCGAGCCGTTCCACGTCACGGCGACCTACACCCACCTGCGCTCGACGGAGGCAGCCGCGCGCGCCGCGGGCCGTCGTGAAGTGCCGTTGACGCCCCGGAACACCGCGGGCATCGTGGGGATGTGGGAGTCGGAGGGAACCGCTCGCGTGGGGATCGAGTTGTACTACACGGGCCGGCAGGAGCTGGAGGAGAACCCGTATCGCACGACGAGCCGACCGTATTTCGTCACCGGGCTACTCGTCGAGCGGCGGGTCGGCAGGGCGAGATTCTTCGTCAACGCCGAGAACATCCTGGACGCGCGGCAGACGCGTTACGATCCGCTGGTGCTGCCGGCGCGGTTGCCCGAGGGTCGATGGACCACCGATGCCTGGGCGCCGCTGGAAGGACGCGCGATCAACGCGGGTATCCGGTACGAGTTCTGATGCGTGGCCCATACCTCCGCTGCTGCCGCGCTCCGTCTCAGGGATCGGACGGGGAGATTCCGCCCTCGAACGGAACGTCCCCCGGAGAACGTTCGCCGTCGGGGGCCGCTCCCCGGACGCACTGAGCAATTCGCCACGAGGTTGATGATACGACCCACGAAGCGGATCGTCGCCGGAGTCGCCGTGGCCATGGCTGCCGTTTTCGGCGGTGCCCTCGTAGCGATGATACCGGGTGGCTTCGCGGGCGCCGTGGCCCCGGGCGCCGAGTCGGTCCGTTCGGACGCGCCGCGCCCGCAGGGCTCCACACGCGGCGCCCCCAGCCGGGCGGTGTTCGCCGATGAAGGAGCGGGCTTCCTTCCGACCTGTGCCCCCGGCCCCAGCCGCGTCTCCGAAATGGCGGTAACGCCGGGCGGCTATCTGAAGGCGAGCAGGTCCGGGCCGGTCGATCCGCGGTCGTTCTACTTCGCCCGTGCGATGTACTCGGAGAACTCGGTGCGTCTCTTCTTCCGCCGGGGCGGCGACTACCTGGGCGACCGCGGCCCGTCGTGGTCGATCGATTATCCGAGCGCCGACCACCACATGATGCTGGTCGCGCGGCGTCTGTCGAACCTGGACGCGTGCGAGTGGGGCCAGCCGGTGTCCCTCGCCGACCCCAACCTCCGCCGCTTCCCCTTCCTCTACAGCCTCGAGTGGGGCGATGCGGAGTTGACGGAGCAGGAGGTGCGCGGCCTGCGCGGTTACCTGCAAGCCGGCGGGCTGCTCATGCTCGACGACTTCTGGGGCACCTCGGAGTGGCTCAGGATGGAGGAGCAACTCCGGCGGGTCCTGCCCGACCATCGCATCGTCGACGTGCCGCGGGATCATCTGCTCTTTCGCGCCTACTACCGGATCGAGGGTGAGATCATCCAGGTTCCCAATGCCGGGAACGGTCAGGCGGTCGGGGCGGGCATCCGGGGCGCGAGAACGTGGGAGCAGAACGGGTACGAGCCCTATATTCGAGGGGTCTTCGACGAGGAGGATCGCCTGATGGTCGTCATCTACGCCAACACCGATCTGGGCGACGCCATGGAGTGGGCGGAGGACCCGTACTACCCGATCGAGTATTCGACCTTCGCGTCGCAGATCTTCCTGAACACCATCATCTACGCGATGACGCAATGAGCGTGGGGCGAGCGGCCGCCGGGCGCGCGCGGGTTCGCTTCTCACTGCTCCTACCGGTCGCGATCTTCGGCGTGCTGGCCGTGTCGCTCGTGGCGCAGGTGCCGCGCGAGCGCTACCGCGGCTCGAACATCGTCGTCGGGGAGGGACCGGCGGACCGCAGCGCGTTCACCGTCTGCCGGCTGGCGTATACGCAGGTGCGGCGAGAGGAGGGCGGGTCGGGTTGGGACACGGAGCTGGTGATCGCCGACCAGAACCTGATGTTCCGACTCGCCGACTTCACCAACATGGCAGTCCTCCGCCACGAGAACGGGACGCCCGCCCAGGTGGCGGTGCGAGCGACGGACGAAGCCCTCTTCGCCTGTCCCTTCCTCGTCGCGTCGGACCCGGGGAGCGCCGGCTTCGACCCGACCGAGGTGGAGCGGCTGCGCGAATACCTCCTCAAAGGCGGCTTCCTGTGGGCCGACGACTTCTGGGGCGAGCGGGCGCTCGATCACTGGCTCGGGGAGATCGGCCGGGTTCTGCCGGAATACGAGACCTTCGAGGTGACCTCGGACCACCCGCTCATGTCCGCGTTCTACTTCGTGGACGCCGTTCCGCAGATCCCGAACATCCGGTTCTGGCGGTCGACGGGCGGGCAGACGTCGGAGCGGGGCTTCGAGAGCGCCGTCCCCCGCGCCTACGCGATCGCCGACGAGCACGACCGGATCCTGGTGTTCATGACCCACAACACCGACATCGCCGACGGTTGGGAGCGCGAGGGCGAGGACTTCGGGTTCTTCCACTCCTTCTCGCCCTATGCGTACGCCCTGGCGGTGAACGTGGTCGTCGCGGCGATGACGCGGTAGGGGCCGAGCGGCGCCTCTCCAAGCCGTACTTTTGCGCTGGCCGGCCAATATACACCGCCTCGCTCTCCCACCCCCACCGGAGAAACCCATGATGATTCGTCTCGCACACCGCGGCCTCGCGATCTTCACGCTACTGCTGGCGTTCCCCCTGGTCTCGGCGGCCCAGGAGCAGCCGCTCAAGCTGTTCATCTCCGTGGACATGGAGGGGATCGGTGGGATCGGGACGGGGCAGCTCGTGAACAGCAGTGGGAAGGACTACTCGCTGGGTCGGCAATTGATGACGGCCGAGGTGAACACCGTGGTCGCGGCGGCGTTCGACGCGGGCGCGACGGAGATCGTGGTGAACGACTCCCACGGGGACATGCAGAACCTGCTGCACACCGAGTTGGACCCGCGGGTGACGTACATCCAGGGCGCGATCAAGCCGTACGGTATGGTGGAGGGGCTCGATGAGACGTTCGGCGGGGCGATCTTCATCGGCTATCACACGCGAGCGGGCACGCCGAACGGCTTCCTGGCGCACACCGGGTCGGGCGCGGTTAAGGGGCTGTGGATCGACGGGCGCGAGTCGGGCGAGGGCGACATGAACGCGGCGTTCGCGGCGTCGATGGGGGTGCCGGTATTGCTGGTGAGCGGCGACTCGGCGACGATCGAGCAGTTGGCCTATCTGGGCGCCGAGGGGGTGACGACGAAGGTGGCGGTCACGCCGCAGTCGGCCAGGCTGCTGCACCCGGAGGTGGTGCGCGCGCGGCTGGCGGAGGCGACGTATCGCGCCGTGGAGGCGGCGGGGGCGCTCAGCCCGGCGCCGAGCTACGCGCCGGTGGAGGTGCGGATGCGGTTCTCGGACGTGACGACGCCGCAGATCCTGGAGGGGATTCCCGGTGTCCGGCAGGTGGACGGGTACACCGTCGAGTTCGAGGCCGACACGATGGCCGCGGCGTACCGGATGATCCGGCTGATGTACCGGTTCGTGAGCGTGTAGGCGGGTGTCGAGAGTCGACAG
>JBBDRL010000002.1:0-11063 GCA_040905505.1 Gemmatimonadota bacterium
CCTGAGCGGGCTCCGCCCGCTCAGCCGGCCGCTGTTTCCTTCAACACCTCTTCCAGTGTCGTCACTCCCCGCCTCACCTTCAGCATCCCGTCCGTCCTCAGCGTCAGCATCCCTTCGCTGACGGCCTGCTCGCGCAGGTCGGGGGTCGAGGCGCCCTGAAGGATCATGCGGCGTAGCGCGGGCGACATGGCCATCACCTCATAGAGGCCCTGGCGGCCCTTGTAGCCGCTGCCGGAGCAGTCGTCACAGCCGCGACCGCGGTAGAAGGTGATGTCGTCGTCCTCGTCGACGAGCTGCGCCGCGGACATGTACTCCTCGGGGTAGGTGACCTCTTCCTTGCACTTGCTGCAGATCCGCCGGACCAGCCGCTGCGCGGTGATCAGGTTGACCGCGGAGGCCACGTTGAACGGCTCGATGCCCATGTCGATCATACGCGTGACGGTCGACGGCGCGTCGTTGGTATGCAGCGTCGAGAGCACGAGGTGACCCGTGAGCGCGGCCTTGATGGCGATCGACCCGGTCTCGATGTCGCGGATCTCACCGACCATGATCACGTTCGGGTCCTGCCGCAGGAACGCACGCAGCGCCTTCGCGAAGTCCATCCCGATCTCCGGCCGGACCTGTACCTGGTTGATCCCCTCCAGGTTGTACTCGACCGGGTCCTCGGCCGTCAGGATGTTCACTTCATTCGTGTTGATCCGCGACAGCGCCGAGTAGAGCGTCGTCGTCTTACCCGAACCCGTCGGGCCCGTGACGAGCACCATCCCGTACGGGTTCAGGATCGCCCGCATGAAGTCGCTTTGCGCCTTTTCCTCCATCCCGAACGACTCGAGATCGAGCGTCAGATTCCCCTTGTCGAGAATTCGCAGGACGATCTTCTCCCCGAACAGCGTCGGCAGGGTGGAAACACGGAAGTCGATCACCCGCTTGCCGATCCGCAGCTTGATGCGCCCGTCCTGCGGCATCCGGCGCTCGGCGATGTTGAGGTCCGAGAGGATCTTGAAGCGCGAGATGAGCGCCGCCTTCAGCTTCGGGGGCGGCCGCATGATTTCCTGAAGCACGCCGTCGATCCGGTAGCGGACACGCACTTCCTTCTCGTAGCACTCGAAGTGGATGTCCGACGCACCGCGCGCGACCGCGTCGTTGAGGATCCCGTTGATGAGCTTCACCACCGGCGCGTCCTCGACCTGCGCCTGAAGCGTTCCGACGCTCAGATCCTCTTCCTCCTCCTCCACCAGCTCGATCTCGCCCTCCAGATCGAACTGCTTGAGCAGATCCTGCATCCGCTCGTCTGCGACGTCGTACTCGCGCTCCACCACCTTGCGGAGCGTGAACTCCCCCGCGATCACCGGCTCGATCTCGAAGCGGGTGATGAACTTCAAGTCGTCGATCGCACCGATGTCGCCGGGGTCGCTCATCGCCACCGTCAACGTCCGGCCGACACGCCGCAGCGGCACGACCAGGTGCCGTAGCGCCACATCCGCCGGAACCAGCTTCAACAGCTTGGGGTCCAGTTTCGCACGGTCCAGGTCGACGGCCGGCACACGGTGCTGACGGGCAAGGGCCAGGGCCAGGTCGTGCTCGGCGATGAAGCCGAGCGACACCAGGCTGTAGCCGATGCGCGTCCCGTTCGCCCGCGATTCCGCCAGCGCGCGATCGAGTTGCTCCCGGGTGATGAGACCGTCACGAATCAGCAGCTCGCCGATCCGCTCAGCCGATGCGACCACGGTCATAAACGAAGGTTTTAGGATATGAAAGGTGGAACAGGCAAATTACCCGCACCCCCAATAGTGTCAAGGCCCGAGCCGCCCGGCGGACTCCAGCCGCCCGCGCAACGCCGGCCCGATCCCCGTGACATTTTCCAGTTCCGAGAAATTTCCGAACTGCCCGTTCGCTCTCCGATAGGCGACGATCCGATCCGCGATCACCGGCCCCACTCCCGGAAGCGTCTGGAGCGCCTCGGCGTCCGCCCGGTTGATGTCGATCTGTCTACCCGTCAGCCGGTTACGGGTGCCCACCGCGGCGGGCGTCCTGATCTGCAGGTAAGGTGCGATGCCCTCCAGGACGGCCGGACCGATCCCCGGAACGCCGAGCAGGTCGTCGGGCGTGCGAAAGCCTCCGGCGGCCCGGCGGTACGAGACGATCCGCTCGGCCAGCGACGGCCCGATCCGCGGCAGCCGGGCGAGCTGCTCAGCCGCGGCGGTATTGGGGTCGATCCGCTCTCCCGGTTCCAGCGGCGCGTCCCTGACGCGAGCACGCTCCAGCTCCCGCTCCACCTGTCTCCTGAGCGGAGAGTCGGAGCCGGTATTCAAAGTATCGGCCGCTTCAGCGCTGTACTCCAGTCCCGCCCGCAGGTCGGCCCGGTACATGACATGCCGCCCGATGGCCCCGCTGGTCAGGAGAATCGCGAGAACCAGGAGGGCGGTGCGCTCCTGCGGGGTGAGGGGGAGCATGGGGGAGAAGCTATCGGCTATCGGCTGTCAGCTATCGGCTCGGGATGATCACGAGATAACTTCATCTTTGAACTCGCGATTCGCTCCGCCATAGCCACCTGAATTCGGCGGTTCCGGCACGCGCGCACCCAATCCCCCGCTCCGGTGTAGTACCCCGGCGATCGCCCAAACCGGCGGCAGCACCCGTCACCGAGCACCGCTGTCCGATAGCCGATAGCCGATAGCCGATAGCTTTTTCCCCCATGACCGTCCTCACCCGATACCTGCTGCGGGCCCACATCGGGCCGTTCCTGTTCGCCTTCGTGGCGTTGACGGGGGTGATCCTGATCAACACGCTCGCCAAGGAGCTGGCGAATCTTGCCGGCAAGGGGCTGCCGTTGGAGGTGGTCTTCGAGTTCTTCGTGTTGTCGCTGCCGGCGAACATCGCGTTGACGTTGCCGATGGCGGTGCTGGTCGCGGTGCTGTACACCTTTTCGACGCTGGCGGCGGAGAACGAGATCACGGCGCTCCGAGCGAGTGGGGTCGACCTGCGCCGCGTCGCGCTGCCCCTGGTGGTTTCCGCGGCGATCGTCGCCCTGGCGATGGTCTGGTTCAGCGATCGGGTGCTGCCGGCGGCGAATTACCGCTGGAGGGTGCTGATGACCGACGTGGCGGCGACGCGGCCGCTCCTGGCCCTGCGGCCGCAGACGATCAACCCGATCCGGACGAACGACGGTTCGACGCCCTACTACTTGGAGGCAGACGAGATCGAGACGGAGACGGGTATGATGCGGGACGTCGCCATCTACGACGTGAGCGATCCACGCGTCACGCGAACGATCAACGCGGATTCCGGTCGCATGGTCATGAACGCCACGCGCACCGACCTGCTGCTCACCCTGTACGACGGAGACATCCGCGAGGTCGATTTCAACGAGATGGCGAATTTTCAGGTCATCGAGTTCGGACAGCAGGTGATGCGCGTCGAGGGGGTCTCCGACCGGCTGGAACGCACGGGGGAATCGGAGTTCAGGACCGACCGCGACATGACGATCGCGATGATGCGCGAGCGCGTCGACACGTTGCGGAGTGAGCTCCAGACGCTCGTCGCGGAACAGGCCGGCGCCACTGACGATGCGAGCGGCGCTACCGAGGGAGCCGATGGCGAAGCTGGCGCTGCGCGTCGCTCGAGGCGCGGTGGGAGCGGTTCATCCGAAGCGCTCGCGGCCGCCACGCTCGCGTCCTCTACCGGATCGATGGACAGCGGATCACGGCCGGCGCAGGGTGCCCCGAGTCAGGACGATCTCATACGGGCCGAGGAACAGCGCTACACACAGGGACGCATCCGCACCCTCCAGGGCCAGATCCGCGAGTTCCAGGTCGAGATCCAGAAGAAGTTCTCGATCGCGGCGGCGACGCTCGTCTTCGTCCTGATCGGCATCCCCATCGCCCTCCGCTTCCCACGGGGCGGGATCGGGATGGTGATCGGCGTGAGCCTCGCCATCTTCGGGATCTATTACGTCGGCCTGATCGGCGGTGAGACGCTCGGCGACGGCGGGTACATTCCACCGGGAATCGCGATGTGGGCGACGAACATCGTCTTCGGGGTGCTCGGTTTCGTCGGGTTCATGCGACTTGGGCACGAGCAGGGGACCGGGAGGGGCGGCGGCTGGGGCGAGGTGCCGCGATGGCTGCGGCTGGGCCGGTGGCGGGATGCGAGGGGTGAGGCGGCGTGAAGATTCTCGATCGCTATCTCGCGCGGCAGTTCCTCGTGACCTTCGTCCTGCTCGTCCTGGCGCTGCCATTCCTGTTCCTGATCACGGACCTGACCGATCAGCTGGACAACTACCTGGCGCGCGGCGTCGGGCTTCAGGCGGTGGCGATCTCCTACGTCTACTACATCCCGCAACTGGTCTTCTGGGGATTCCCGATCGCGGCGCTGATCGCGACCGTCTTCACGATCGGCAACATGACGCGCCACCAGGAGATCGCGGCGGCCAAGGCAGGCGGGGTCAGCTTCTATCGCCTCGCGACGCCGGTCATCCTGCTCGCTGCGCTCCTGAGCGTTGCGGCCGTCGGCATCGGCGAGGTGGTGCCGGTCGCGAACCAGAAGAGGTCGCAAGCCCTGGGCGAGCGCGACAGGTTCGCCAGCCCCTACCGTATGAACCTCGTATTCCGCACCGAGGACAACCGCACGCTCTCGGCGAACCGGCTCAACGCAGAGGCGCGCGAGATGACCAACGTCGTCCTCGAGAGCCGCGACCCCGAGAACTCCCTCTGGATCAGCAAGGCGGGATCGCTGGCGATGTGGTACCCCGAAGAGGGCTGGCTGCTGCGCGACGGCTACGTCCGCTGGATCGAGGACTCCGGCGAGGAGTCGACGATGCGCTTCGGCGCACTCCGCCTCCCGGAGCTCGAGGAGACTCCGGACGATCTACTCACGACGTCGAAGGAACCCGACGAGATGCGGTACCGCGAGCTCGAGCGGTTCATCCGCACCATCGAGCGCTCGGGCGCCGACTCCAGCGAGTTCCAGGTCCACCTCGCCCAGAAGGTCGCCCTGCCTCTTGCCCTGCTCGTCATCGTCCTCTTCGGGGCCCCCCTCGCCACCAGCTCGCAGCGCGGCGGCACTGCTTTCGGCGTGGGTATCAGCCTCGCCGTCACCATGATCTACCTGATGCTCTTCAAGGTCGGCGAGGCCGTCGGCGCCAGCGGCGCGGTCCACCCACAAGTAGCAGCTTGGGCGCCGAATGTCCTCTTCCTAGTAGCCGGGATTTTTCTCTTCTGGAAGGTGAGGACTTGATTCTGAATTTTGCATTTTGAATCGAACGGCACGGCAACCTCGGCATGTCGTCGTCTCCGACGATCCATGGTTGCCACCTAAGTGATTACGACCCCGCCTAATTCAAAAGTCACAATTCAAAATTTCCGTTATTTTCGAACTTCGTGTCCTCGGGCCGAAAGAAAATCCCGCGCCTCCGGCACGGTGATCTCGCCGAAGTGGAAGACGGAGGCCGCCAGCACCGCATGCGCGCCGCAGGTCAGGGCCTGATCCAGATGGGTGAGCTGGCCGGCCCCGCCGGAAGCGATTACGGGGATCGACACGGCGTCGCTTACGCGCCGGATGAGGTCGAGGTCGTATCCGACGCGCGTGCCGTCGGTATCCATGGAGGTGAGGAGGATCTCACCCGCCCCCAGACGCTCCGCCTCCCGAGCCCACTCGATGGCGTCGAGGCCGGCCGGCTTGCGGCCGCCGTGTGTATAGACCTCCCAGCGGAGATCGCCGTCGGGGCTGTCCGGGACGCGCCGTGCGTCGATCGCGACGACCACGCACTGTGACCCGAAGCGCTCGGCCGCCTCCGCGATCAGAGCGGGGTTCTGTACCGCCGCCGTGTTCACGCCGACCTTGTCCGCACCGGCGCCGAGGATCGCGAGAAAATCGTCGACCGATCGGACGCCGCCGCCGACGGTGAAGGGGATGAAGATCGACTCCGCGGTACGGCGGATGACGTCGAGCATCGATGCCCGCCCCTCGTGTGACGCGGTGATGTCGAGAAAGATCAGCTCGTCGGCACGCTGCTCATCGTAGCGCACGGCCTGCTCGACGGGGTCGCCGGCGTCGCGCAGGTCCAGGAACTTGATCCCCTTGACCACCCGCCCCTCCTTCACGTCGAGACAGGGGATGATTCGTTTCGCGAGTGTCATGAAAGCTCCTTCAGCCGCTGCAGCAGCCCGGGCGTCGGCTCGGCCCGGTAGACCGACTCGACCGGGCCGCGCAGCAACACTTGCCATTCGTGCCCGACGGTGACGTGGAGTTCGCCACCGGGCATTCTGACGCGCACCTCTCGCTCCTGCACTAGGCCGCGCCGCACCGCCACCGCGGCGACCGCGCAGGCGCTCGACCCCGAGGCCAGCGTCTCTCCCGCGCCGCGCTCCCACACGAACGCCTCGACCTCGCCGGGCCCCGCCGGCCGTGCGAACTGGACGTTGGTTCCACGCGCGAACCATGGATGCGTGGCGATCTCCGGGCCTCGTCTTCGCATGTCCTCCACGACCAGGTCGTCTTCGAAGCAGACGCAGTGCGGGTTCCCGATCGAGACGGTGTTGATCGACACCCGGTCTCCACCCGGCAGCTCCAGGATCTCCCCATCGACCTCCCGGTCCGGGCCCTGGAGCCCGACAGCCGAGCTCCTGAAGGAGGCCGTCCCCATCTCCACCTCGACCAGTGCCACCCCACCACTGCCCATTTCGAGGATCTCGAGCGTCACGACGCCGCCTTGCGTCTCGACCGAGAACGCCCCCCCGACCTCGACCGCACCCTCGTCGAAGAGATAGGCCGCGAAGATCCTCAGTCCGTTGCCGCTCTTCTCCGCTTCACTTCCGTCGGGGTTGTAGATCCGGATTCCGAAATCGGCGACTCTGGAGTCCACCCACACCAGCACCCCATCCGACCCCATCCCCCGGTTCCGATCGCACAGCAGGCGAACCACCGGCGGGCTCAGCTCCACCGGCAGTGCCGTCTCCGCGATCGCCAGGTAGTCATTCCCCAGCCCATGCGCCTTGAGCCATTGCATGGCTAATTCTGAATTGTGAATTGTGAATCCTGAATGGTCGGCAAACCGGCATCTCGAAGTTGCCGATCGCCTTCGCGCCCCGTCGGATTCGGACGGGCTCCGGTACCACTGCCGTCGCCGTTCAATTCAAGATTCACAATTCACAATTCACAATTCACAATTGGACCCGTCATCCTGCGGAACATCTCCGGCTACAGGCGCGCGAAGTTGCGCAGGATGGCGAGTCCGTCTTCCTGGCTCTTCTCCGGGTGGAACTGGATGCCCCAGACGCATTCCCGGCCCACGATCGAGGCGAACTCCGCGTCGTAAGTACACTCGCCGAGGACCTGCTCGCCGTTGGCGTCGAGCTGCGCATAGGAGTGGACGTGGTAGAAATAGCGCGGTTCATCAGCGGCGACTTCCGCCAGGAGCGGGTCGTCCATCGCGCGAGGCGTGAAGCGCACGGCGTTCCAACCCACGTGGGGGAGTTGGAGGTCGGTCGGGATTCGCCGGATCACGCCGGGGAGCAGTCCCAATCCGCGCGCCTCCGGCGCCTCCTCGCTGCCCTCGTAAAGGAGCTGCATGCCGACACAGATACCGAGGAACGGCCGCCCGGCCGCGACGACTTCCCGGACGGCGTCGGCAAGGCCGCTCTCCTCGAGCCGTCCGATGCACTGGCCGAAGTGACCCTGCCCCGGCAGGACCAGCCGGTCCGCGGAGCGGGCGACCTCGGGATCGGAGGTGAGCACAGCGTCGGCCCCCTCGTGCTCGAAGGCCTTCACCACCGACCGCAGGTTGCCGGCGCCATAGTCCAGCACGACGACCGATGGATGGGTCGTCACAGCACGCCCTTGGTGGACGGGACCGTCGTGGCGCGCTCCGGGTCGATCCGCGTGGCACTGCCGAGCGCGCGCGCGGCGGCCTTGAAGGTGGCCTCCACGATGTGATGCGCGTTCACGCCACGAATGAGATCGAGGTGCAGTGTGATGCGGGCTTCGGTGGCGAAGGCGCGCCAGAACTCGGACGCGAGCGCAGAATCGAAGTCGCCGATCTTCGGCTGACCCGCCGGGATGTCCACCTCGTAGTGAAGGAACGGCCGGCCCGAGATGTCGACCACCGCGCGCGCCACCGCCTCGTCCAGCGGCACCGTCGCATCGGCGAAGCGGACGATCCCCTTCTTGTCGCCGAGCGCCTCCAGAAAGGCGCCGCCAAGCACGATTCCCACATCCTCGACGGTGTGGTGCGCGTCGATGTGCAGATCGCCGGCACACCTGACCCGCAGATCGAACCCGCCGTGGCGGGCGAGTGCTTCGAGCATGTGATCGAAAAACCCGATGCCGGTCTCAACCTCGCCGGCGCCCGTGCCGTCCAGCACGACTTCCACGTCGATCTCGGTCTCCCGTGTCTTCCGCTCGCGCTCCGCTCGCCGCGCCATTTTCAACCCTCTGATTCGCGTTCCAGGGCCTCGGCCCGCCCACATCCCGCACCCCGCCTCATCCCGCCGTCTCGTCATCCCGACCCGCCGCGAGCAATTCGGACCTGATGTGCCGACAAGTACAGATCCTTCCCCTAACCCCGGGATGACAACCGCCCCCCGCACACTCGGCGGTCAACCGCCAACTGTTAACTGTCAACTGTTAACTATTAACTGTCGACTGTCGTCTGTCGACTCCCCCCTTCATCACCTCCGCCATCGCCTCCAGAAACGCCCCCGTCTCCTCCGGCGTACCGGCCGTGACCCGGAGGCACCCCTGGAGCATCGGATACCCCGAAACGTCCCTGACGAGCACGCCGTGATCCTCCAGTAATCGTTGGAAGACCGCACGGTGGTCCAGTTCGCCGGCTTCGACTCTGAACAGGACGAAGTTCGCGGCGGTGGGAAACACGTGGAGCCCGTGCAGGCGGCCCAGCCCATCGAACAGGCGATCTCGCTGGACGCGGATCGCCTCCTGGTTCGGAACGAGGAGCTCGCGATGGCGCAGCACCTCCGCCGCGACGCTCTCCGTCACGAAGTTCACGTTGTACGGGAGCTTCGCCTTGCCGATCTCGCGGACGAGTGCCGGATGCCCGAGCATGTAGCCCGCGCGCAGGCCGGCGAGCGACATCGCCTTGCTCAGGGTCCGGAGAATCAGAAGCCGCGGGCGATCCTTCAGCAGCGGGACCGCGTCGTATCCGCCGAACTCCACATACGCCTGGTCCAGCACGATCAGAGCGTCCGAGCCGTCGTGGATCGCCTCGATCTCTTCGCGTGTCAATGCCGTGCCTGTCGGGTTGTTCGGCGTGCAGAGCACGATCGCCGTCGCCTGGTTCCTCGCGGCGGCGGCGACGATGCCCGAGACGTCGAAGCGCAGCGACTCGTCCAGCGGCGCGGGCACCACGCTCCCCCCGCCGACCTGCGTGAGCAGCCGGTAAAGTGTGAACGTCGGCTCCGGCACGACTACCGATCTACCCGGCTCGATCACCGTGGCGAGGAGCGCCTGGATGAGCTCGTTCGAACCGTTGCCGAGGAGAATGCCCTCTGTCGGCCAGTCGACCGCCTCGGCCACGGCCGCGGTGAGGTCGGCGGGAACGAACGGCGGGTAGCGGTTCCACGGGCGCTGTGCCAGTCGCTCCCAAAGCCGCTGCTTCAGCTCCGCGGGTACGTCGTACGGGCTCTCGTTTTGATTCAGCTTGATCGGCGCCTCGAGTTGCCGCAGCGTGTACGGCGCGACACTGCGAACCCCCGGCTTGATGTGCTTGAGCGCCGATTCGGCGGCCTTCACCCGTCCCTCACCTGGATGATCTGATCCCGGCGAGTTCCGACCGATACGCACCAGATCGGCGTCTCAGTGAGCTCCTCGAGCCGGAGGAGATAGCGCCGCGCCGCCTCCGGCAGGTCGTCCCACCGCCGCGCGTCCTGCGTCGAGCTCTGCCAACCGGGAAGCGTTTCGTAGACGGGGCGCACGGCACCGAGAAGCTCCAGGTCGCCGGGGAAGTCGTCGAGCGGCTCCCCGTCGGCCTCGTAGCCGATCGCGATCTGAATCTCCGGAAGGGTATCGAGCACGTCGAGCTTCGTGACGGCGAGACCCGTAAGCCCGTTCACCCGGGTCGCGAAACGCACCACCACGGCATCGAACCAACCGCAGCGGCGGGGGCGGCCCGTGGTGGCTCCGAATTCGCCGCCGAGCTCACGCACCTGCTCCTGGAGCGGCGACGGGAGCTCTGTCGGCAGCGGCCCTTCTCCGACCCGCGTCGTGTAGGCCTTCACCACACCCAGAACGGAATCGATCATGGTCGGACCGATGCCGACCCCGATCGGAGCGCCTCCGGCGGTGGTGTTCGACGAGGTAACGTACGGATACGTCCCGTGGTCCACGTCGAGCAGGGCCCCCTGCGCCCCCTCGAGCAGCACGCGGCCACCATCGCGCAGCACCTCGGTGATCACCCGGCCGGTGTCGACGGTCAGCTTCAGCAGCCGCTCGCGGATCGCGAACACGTCCTCGACCAGCCGATCGGCGTCCACGCGCTGATCCGACCCCGCCGCGGCGAGCCGCCCGTTGGCACGCGCCGAGCCCGCCCGCAGCAGCTCCTCGGCCCGCTTCTCCATCCGCAGCTCCGCGACCCGGATTCCCTGGCGCGCGACCTTGTCCTCATAGGCCGGGCCGATCCCGCGTCCCGTCGTCCCGATCTTCCGCGCCCCCCGCCCGACCTCCGCCGCCTTGTCCAGTTGCTTGTGATACGGAAGGAGAAGGTGCGCGCGCAGGCTCACCCCGACACGCTCCTCCGCGTCGATACCACGAGCGATCAGCGCGTCCATCTCCTCGAAGAGCTGGAAGGGGTCCACCACCACGCCGTTGCCCAGCAGGCAGCGCCGCTCGGCATGCAGAACGCCCGACGGGATCTGGTGCAGGATGAACTCCTCGTCGCCGACGTGCACAGTGTGACCCGCGTTCGCGCCACCCTGATACCGCGCGACGATGTCGACCTCCTCCGCCAGGACGTCGACGATCTTCCCCTTCCCCTCGTCGCCCCATTGCGAGCCGACGACGACCATGCAGTTGGACATAGAAAAAAGCTATCAGCTATCAGCTATCAGCTA
>JBBDRL010000002.1:11163-65343 GCA_040905505.1 Gemmatimonadota bacterium
CGACGACCATGCAGTTGGACATAGAAAAAAGCTATCAGCTATCAGCTATCAGCTACGGCACAATAGCGTCACAAGGCGAAAAAAAAGCGGTCCCACCGGAAGATGGGACCGCCGTTCACGTATCCTATGGCGAATTTAGACCCGCACCGCACGCGTGTCAATCAGAGGGGCGCCCACCGGGCATTAGCTGATAGCTGATAGCTGATTGCTGATAGCTTCTCACTCTATCACCGCCTCGCTCGCCTCGCGCGCCACCCGCGATATATCCTCGTCCAGCACGATCTCTTCGCTCTCCCGCGGAAGCCAGACGGTGAACGTCGACCCGCCGCGCAGCTTCGATTCGACGTGGATCGTTCCGCCGAGCAGGTGAAGCAGCTTCTTGGTGATCGAGAGGCCGAGCCCCGTGCCGCCGTACTCGCGGGTCGAGGACTGGTCGACCTGCCGGAAGTCCTCGAAGATCTTCGCCAGGTCCTCCTCCTCGATGCCGATTCCGGTATCGCTCACTTCGATGACGATGCCGTCGGCCTCTGCCATACGCGTCCGAACCGCGACGGAGCCCTCGTGCGTGAACTTCACGGCGTTCGACAGCAGATTCAGGAGCACCTGCTTCACCTTCGTCGCATCCGTCCGGATCATCGGGAGGTCGGGGTCCAGATCCACGACGTACTCGAGATCCTTGCGCCTCACCATCGGCTCGATCGTCTGCGAGAGTTCACGGATCACGTAGCGGATGTCCACGCTTTCGATGTGCACCGGCATCTTTCCGGCTTCGATCTTCGCCAGGTCCAGAATGTCGTTGACGAGCTCGAGCAGATGCTGGCTCGCCGTGTACATACGCGAGAGCGCCTCTTCCTGACGGCGATTCAGCTCCCCGTAGATCTCGTCGCGCATGAGCGAGGTATAGCCGAGCAGTGCATTGATCGGCGTCCGTAGCTCGTGACTCATGCTCGCCAGGAACTGCGACTTCAGTCGGTAAGCCCGTTCCAGCTCCTGGCGCTGCCACTCGAGCTGCCGGTTCCGCTCCTCCAGCTCCAGCGTCGCCGACCGGATCCGGTCCTCCAGGCTCTCGTTCAGCTTGCCCAGCTCAGCCGCCAGACGCTCGTTCTCGACGGCCTTCGTCAGGTCGTGCAGGATGGAGACGATCGCCGTCATCTCGCCCCGCTCGTTCAGCACCTTGCCCGACACCACCTCCGCGGGGAACTCGTCCCCCGTATCGGGCTGCGTCAGGTTGAACTGCATGGCCCGCGTATGATCCTGGCTCAGCGCGAAATCGGAGATGAACGACGAGAACTTCGTGTCGTTCGCCCGCACGTCCTGGCGCCGCTTCGACCGCAGTCCGGTGCCGGGCGGTACGTCGAACAGGCGTTCGGCCTCCCGGTTCAGCAGCATGATGTTGGACTGGTCGTCCGTCACCAGGATCGGGTCGCCGACGTTCTCCAGGATCAGGTTCAGTCGGTCGCGCTCACGGGTCGACTTCACCTCCGCCTGACGCACCCGCTTGAACTGGCGCTCCAGCTCCGTCGTCGCGCTCTTCAGGTCCGTGACGTCGCGCAGGACCGAGACGTTCGCCCGCTCGGCCGACAGGGACGTGGGGAGTGGAGTCGAGAGCACCTCGAAGAGCAGGTCACCGCCCTCGGACGGGTCGACGAGGTTCAATTCGCGCGCTGGCGAAACCTCGACACCGCCGCCGATCGTCGAGCGCGTCAGGAACGACGAGAAGAGCAGGTTGTTGATCTCCAGCGCGCGGCGGCGCCCCTCGCTATCCTCGTCGCTCGTCGCGAAGAGCGACTCGGCGCGGCGGTTCTCCAGGATGATCGAGTTGTCGGGGCCCGTGATGAGGACCGGGTCGGGGAGGGCGTTGACGAGGGCAGTCAGCAGATCCCGCTGCTGCTCGAGCTGCTTGCTGCCCTGGAGGAGCTGATCGCGCTCCGAGATCCGCGCCAGCACCGTCCCGATCACACCGATGCGCTGCAGCAGCGCCGGCGATGGGTGGGTGCCGTGACCGTCCGTGCCGAGCAGGATCAGCCCGAAAGGTGGGTCCTGGGGATCCGGCGAGGAGAGGGGAAGCGCGAGGAGTTCCTCGGAGCTGCCGCGGCTCAGCACCGGTGGGACAGCGACCTCGCGCGGCGCTTCGGTCTCGTAGGCGGTGAGGATGGGATCGGTTCCATCCAGAGCAATTGCCAGCTTCCGGACCTCGTCGATATCCCAGCCCATCCCCGAGACGCCACGAAGTTCATCGCCCTCACGTACGAGGACGACTGCGCGGGAGACTCCTTCGGGGCTCAGAATCGAGTCGAAGAAAATCGAGAGCGCCTCCGGGAGGTCCCGCGCGCAGTAAAGCCGCCCTAGCAGATCCTCCTGAACAACCACTTGGCGAATCGGGGCATCCACGGATTCAGCTCAGGGACTCCAGCTTTCGCTTCAGCTCAACGTTCTCCGCCGAGAGCCTGTCCATCTCCGCCTGGTTCGAAGGCGCGGAGATCTCCCGGGCTCGTGAGGGGCCGGTAATGCCGACCGCCTCGGAGTACTTGAGGTAGGTGTCGATCGAGGCCACAACGACGCGCGCCTCCACAGTCACCAGGTCGATGCCCACGAGCGATACTCGCACGTACGCATCGATGACGATGCCCTTATCGAGCACGCGATCCAGAACATCGATCAGACTGGAACCGCCCGGTGCTCTCTCAACGGCCATGGGTTACGCTCCGATGAATGTTATTGATTGCCGGCCTCGCTGCGCTCCAGACGCTCCTCCAGAAGGCGCAAGCGCTCTTTCAGATCACGATTCTCATCCTCCAGGCGGGTCGACTCACGGCCCCCCGAGAGGGCGGGATCGAACTTCCACCAGTTCAGGCCGATCTGCTCCGCCTTGTCGATGGAGCAGACGAGGAGCCGAACCTGGATGGTCAGCAGCTCGACGTTGGCCAGGTTGACCTTGATGTCACCCGCGATGACGAGTCCCTTGTCGAGAACCCGGTCCAGAACGTCTACCAGCCCCTGCGAGCGCGACGGGGCCATCGGTGCGAGATCAGCCAAGATAGTGCGGGGATGCCGGGTGTCAGAGGAGTTTGCCCAGAGGGCCAAGATCGATGTTCAGATCCTCGTCCGCAAGTCCGAAAATCTCTCGGATTTCGGCAAGTTTCTCTTCGAGGCGCATCAGTGCGGTTCCCATTCTCTCGATCTGCTCCTCCGAAATATCCGTATCGTCCATCCGGCGGACCGCCTGATGCTCGACCACTCGGCGCAGCAGCTCGATCAGGGTGAGGACGAGCCTCGCGAGGTCGCGACCGACGGCGTCGGGATCCACGTCGATCTGCGAAGGCAGCGCCTCGGCGATCTCGACGAGCTCGGCCGCCAGGGCGGCTTTCCGGTCACGTTCGGCTTCCGACATACTCAAACGAAGGAGTACGGTGCCCACGGCCCAGTCACCGCGAATCGGAGCTCCGGACGGGTCGAATCGAGGCTGTTGGCGTACTCGCGATATTGGCGTACCTGCTGCCTGTGCACCAGATGTGCCAGACTGCCCACCAGACCAGGCGCGCCGCCGACGACTCGGACCGCAGGAAGTTCCATTTCAGCGAAGGCAGCTTCGACGTCATCGAGGATGGTCTCGGCCTCTCCGCGCGCGGCCTCCTCTCTCTCGAGCGCCTCGCGGCGGGACTCCAGATAGGCGCGCCCGGTGGTGGGCTGCGGCGGGCGAGACGCTGGAGCGCCGTGCCCTGCCGCCGCGAGGGATCCGGGTGCCCCGTCGAGCTCCGCGCGTTTGACCTGGATGCTCATCTCCACCCGCTGGCCGACCCGCGCCATCTTGTCCCGGAATTCATCCGACCGCTCGCTCAGGACGCGCTCGGCCGCAACCTCGTCCTGAAACGACGAGCCGAATTGTAGCGGGAGGGGAGTCGCGGTGCGCAGCGCCGCCCTGACCACCGTCTCGTGCTGCCGAAGCCGCGGGATCGAGGGAGACTTCGCGGCACCCTCCGAGAGCCAGATACCGAGGAGCCCGAATTCGATCAGCCGCACCGCGGCCCCGTCGACCCCGCGGAGATCGGAGGCCGGAGGCGGCTCTCCCGCCTGGCGGATGCAATAGCCGTGGAGCACGCGATCAACGATCGTCAGCGTCGCCGGGCAGCGGTCGGCGCAGATGCCTTCGGGCGGTGGTCACCGACGTGAGCACCGCGCTCAGCCCGAGGTAGACGAGATCGACGCCGGCAACGGAGATCGTCACGTCTCCCGTGATCACGACGCCCTTGTCGAGCAACCGGTTCACCAGGTCGACGAGCGAATGCGCGTCGTCGCCGATGTCGTCGCTCCAGATCTCCGCGTCGTCGGGCGCGAGATCGACGCTCCAGTCCTCGCGCCCGGTGCCACCGTCAGTCATCTTCGGGCTCGCTGAAGTGGTAGGGGGGCCACGGCCCGGTGAATTCGATCTGGAAGCCGGAGCCCGCGAGGCGACCCGCCTGCTCCGTCACGCCCTGTTGGAATCTCTCGAATCCCTCGTCCGGCACGAGATAGGCGGCGTTCAGAAGGAGCAAGCGGTCGCCACCCGCCGCGCCCGCGGGGACCGGGACCGATGCGGAGCGGTCGGCGGAGCGACCCAGTGCCGCGAAGAGCTCGTGGGCAATCCGCTTCGAGGAGGTGCGCACCTCCTCCGTCCGCATCTCCTCCCGCTTCTTCTCGAGCAGGAACCGGCGCCCCGCTGGGGCCGCCTCGATCTGCCGCTGGAGCTCCTGCAACGATGGAGACAGCTCATCCACCCCCTCGCGGGCCTCCGACTCGACCCGCCAGAGCTTGATCCCCCACTCCTTACGGCCGCGGAGTGCGCCGAGAATTCGAAGGAACTCGGCTCGGTCCTCCGCTACCCGGCGCTCGACCCGCTCGCGGTCTCGATGGATGGAGAACAGGCTCAGGGGGATGACCGAATCGCGTTCGGCGTACCAGTCGAGCACCCGCTCGTGCGCCATCCCCCGCTCGCCCACCCAGGCGAGGTCGTCGAGTCGCTCGTTGAGTGCGTCATCCGAGTACGCTTCACCGGGAACCTGCCCGATCACCGCCGCGACGTCGCCGACCCGCAGGAGCTCCACCGGTTCGTCTTCGAGCCCCCTCAGCTCCGGCGGCGCGTCGGGCGCGCCGGACGGCACGATGGCGTAGAGATAGATCAGCGATTTGGGCTGTTCCGTCACGTAAGATGCCCCTCAGGTGTCTGGCGTGGGCCGTTCATCGAGCTCGACGAGACGCCATCCGTCGATGAAACGGCGAAGTGCGGCCGGCCCCGTAGGGCCGACGTCGAGCGCGGGGGCCCCGGCGGTCACCATGGACCGATCGATCGCCGCGAGCTCCGCGGTTTCGGCGGCCCTGTCGCGGAGCGGCTGCCCGTGCTCGTGCAGGGCGCGGTTCACCAGCAGCGCACCGGCCTGGATCTGCAGCTCGCGGAGCCGGGGCAACAGCCGCGCGGTCTCCGGAACGCTCAGGGATTCAGGCAATGCGACGGCCAGGAAGAAGGTATCCGAGCCATCCGCCAGGCGTACGCGCAATTCACGGAGCTGACGCGAGAGCCCCAGGACCCGTTCACCGACCCCGGTCAGCGAAACGACCTCGCGGTATTTCAGGAACAGTCTCAGCAGCGCGTGGGCCCACTCGATGGCCAGCTCCGGCATCTCCAGAAGCCGGAGTAGATGACCTGTCGGGGCCGTGTCGAGGACCAGGGCATCATAGGGCCGATCCTCAGTCACGTCAATGACTTCCATCAGCGCCATCAGCTCGTCGACCCCCGGCGGCGCGAGGTCGACGAGCGCCTCCACGACGTCCTGGTCGAGGGCCGCCGACGTGCCGCTCGAAAGGAACCCGGCGAACAGTTCGTCGACCTCCGCGCGGTACCGCCCGCGAAAGGTACTCCAGGCCGCTCCGGCGTCGAGCTGCTGGGCGGTGAGCCCCGGTACCCCACCGATATCGGCAGGCTCGGGACCCACGACCGTCCCCAAGACTTCGGATAAGGACCCCGCCGGATCCAGGCTCAGCAGGAGCACGCCGCCCTCCCGCTCATCCGCCAGGCGAACCGCCAGCGCAGCGGCCGCCGTGCTCTTGCCGACGCCCCCCTTCCCCCCGACGAAGTAGAGAGACCGATCCAGCGGCGGTAGATAGCGATCAGCCACGCCGACCCGACCGGCCGCCGGGGTTCGGGACACTGGCCGGGAGGCGGGCGGTGTGGTGCTCGCGCTGTCGGCGAACCGCCTCAGTCCTTCCACCCCGCGCGGATCGGCGTCCAGAAGCGGAACGTAGATCATCCCCTCGCCGGCGGCGTCACGAGCGACGGGCCCCCGCTGCCGGTTGACGACCACGCCCGCGGCCGCCACGCCGAGCTGCTCGAGGTGCGACTGCAACCGCAATGTCTCGGGGATTACGACGGCTTCGGAGGTGGTGACCAGCAGGAAGCGACACGCTTTAGGGTCCCGCAGCAGGCCGTCGAGGGCTTGCAGATCCGATCGGAGGTCGCGCAGGAAGCGGGTCGCGGCGTCCTCGACGTAGGCACCGAAGGTCGAGGCAACCGCGGCGTGCTTGGCCTCCATCGCCTCCAGTGCCTCGAGCCAGCGGGCGGCGACCTGCGGGAGGCCCAGCAGACGGAGCGTGTGGCCGGTGGGCGCCGTATCGACGATGAGCTTGCCGCCGAAGTCGCGAGAGAGACGGCTGAGGGAGAGGAGCGCGGCGACCTCGTCCATACCCGGAAGCGCGAGACCCGTCAGTTCCTGAACGTCCGTGACGTCGAGATAGGTGCCGCGCTCGATCAACGTGCGAATATCCTGGCCGTGCTGATCCAGAAAGCGGACGCGTTCGCGTTCAGGGTCGACCTCCAGAGCTTCGAGGTCCGGCGCCACCCGCAGGCCCACTCCACCCGCCGGGAGTGTGACGCCGAGCGCATCGCCGAGGGAATGCGCGGGATCCACCGATACGATGTTGACCGGTTCGCCGCGGTCGGCGAGCTCGAGCCCGAGCGCCGCCGCCACCGTCGTCTTCCCTACACCGCCCTTCCCACCGACGAGCGTCAGCCTTTCACCAAGCTTGAGATGCGGGGCGAGCATGACGGAGATGACCGCGCGACGGGGCGGCCATCACTCCCAGTCCAGGTTGAGCTCGACGCTCGCACCGTCCGGCGAGGCGAGGCCACGCTTCGGCTCCTCCTCATCATCCCCTTGGTCGCCGCCTGCGCTCTCAGGCGTGGCGATCACATCCTCCGCGACGTTCGGGGTCGGCTCCGGCTCCCCAGCCGCGACACGCACCGGGCCGCCCGCCATGCCCATGCCGAACTGCTCCCGCCAGAACCGAACGTCCCGCAGACGCTGCATCAGCGCCGCCTCCTCGGCCACATACCCATCATCATCTATCTCGCCGAGCTCGAGCCGCATCTGGAGCGACAGCAGCTCCTCCTTGACCGCCTCGTCGTTCGTCAACTCCTCGCGCACGGTCTGCTCCACCTTGCCCAGCGAGAACCGGGTCAGGAAGCTGGGGCCGGTGACCGGCCAGAAGAGGAGGTGTTTGAGGAGGCCCATGGGACTACAGGGAATAGGGAATAGGGAATAGGGAATAGCCGGCACGAGCTCGCGAGGTCGTCATCATCCAAGGGGTCGGCCGCATCGGGAGCAGGCGCAGGCTATTCCCTGCTCCCTATTCCCTACTCCCTGCCGTTCCTCACCCCGTCGCCTTCTCCAGCTTCAGCTTGATGTTCACGAAGTTGTACGGCGGCCACGGGCCAGTGTACTTGAAGGAGAGAAGCGCCTCGTACGTCCGAGAGATCTCCTTGACGGCCTCGTCGAACTGCTTCTCGCGGTCACGGTCCACGAGGAACGCGGCGTTGAGGATCATCCGGTCGCCGATCGGCTTGTTGGACCGGGAGGCCACGGCGGCGGGCTTGAGCGCCTCGTGAATGTCGCGTACGTACTGGTTCCCGGCGTCCTCGAGGGCGGCTTCCACGAGCCGGCCGAGCTGCATTCGGGCGAAGTAGGTCGAGCTCTGCGCATTGCGGTTGATCTCGTCCCGCAACCGCCGGATCTCCTCATTCTCCTCCTCGATCGTGGAGACCACCTTCTCCCGATCCCAGAGCACCTTCAGACCGAACTCGATCTTGTCCTTCATCTTCTCGAGGACGTCGTCGAACGCCTGATATGTGGACTTCAGCAACTCGACGATGTCTTCCTCGGTGCGGAACAGCGTTCCGAAGCTCATCGGGATGACGGTGTATTCACGCATCACCGTCTCGTTGACGAACTCGTGCGCCAGCACGTTTTCACGCGTCGGGTCGTAAATACGTATAGGCGTGTCGCTTACGACTGCCGCGAGACCCTCGTAGTGCACGGTGTAGACGGCGCTGTTGCCCTCTCCGATCCCGATCTGCCCGAACTCTCGCTCCTTCGGACTCTTGATGATGCAGTAGACGTACTTGCCTTCTTCCAAGACGTTCGCGTCCTCATTCATGAGTAGTCCTCGCGCCGAGTGCGCGGTCCGCCAGACCGCCCGCTCCGTGGCTCAGCGTGTGAGAGTTAGAAGAGTGAAAGCGGCGACCGTGATCCCAGCTGCAGTCCGCACGCCCATTGCCGCTGCCTGACCGGCGAGTCTCAAGCGACCCGACCCGCCCGGCTGCCCCGACCCGCCGGTGAACGCCGCCAGCAGCGCTCCTACCAGCGCGCCTGCCAGCGCGCCGAACATGCTGCCGAGTAGAGGGAATTGTAGTCCCAGCGCAGCACCGACGCTGCCACCGGCGAGTCCGCCGAATCCGGTACGCCGGCGAATCCCTGCGTCCATTCGTCCGCCCGTGAACGTCGGCTCGCAGAGCTCGGCGATGAGGGCCACGAAGAACAGCAGAGCGAGCGGGATGAGCCCGACGCGGTCGAACTCCGTCGCCCACCCGAACAGACCGATGGTTCCCACTTGCAGCCAGATCCCCGGCCAGCCGAAAGGGATCATCAGGAGCCCGGTCAGGGTCGCCACTCCGAGCAGGAGGTATGCCAGCACCCGTCAGTACCCGGCGGTCTTGTCGACCGTGTTCAGCAGCGTCTCACCGGCCTCGTACCGCTCGAGATTCTCGAGGATGAGGTCGACCTCGCGCCGCCAGAAGCGGTGGGTGGTCGGCGAAACATGGGGGGTGATGAGCACGTTGGGAAGACGCCAGAGCGGTGAATCCGGAGGAAGCGGTTCCTCGGCGAACACGTCCAGCCCGGCGCCGCGCAGGTGCCCGGCCGCGAGCGCCTCCGTGAGGGCGGTCTCATCGAGCAACTCCCCGCGCCCGACGTTGATGACGACGGCCTCTTTTCGCAAGAGGGCAATTCGCTCGCGGTGCAGCAACCCCTTCGTTTCCGGCGTCAGCGGAAGTGAGACGACGAGGTAGTCGGATTCACCGAGAACGCGTTGGAGCCCCCCGGAGCCGGACAGTTGCTGCACGCCGGTCGCCTTCGGGTCCGGGCGCCGCCGATAGGCAAGGACCTTCATGCCCAGGGCCATAGCACGCTCTGCCACGGCCTTGCCAATGCCCCCGTAGCCGAGGAGCCCCACCGTTCTGCCGGCCACTTCGTGGACCGGAGAATCCGCGGCGTCGAAGGGTGATCGGTCCCACTGCCGCGCCTGCTGGGCGCGGACGGCGAAGTCGAGGCCGCGTGCGAAATAATGCATCATACCGACGATCGTGTCGGCCATCGGCTCGGCGTGCGTACCGGCGGAGTTGGTCAGGATCACCGGTGACGCGCGCATTGCGGGATACAGCGAGCCGCCGATCCCCGTGGTTGCCGAGTGCACCCAGCGAAGCGAACCGCCGCTCTGGGCGGCGGCTCGGAAGAGTGGCTCGGGAAGGCCGAAGCCGAGATAGATCTCGGCGCCCGGAATGGCCGCGATGGCCTCGGGAGCGGCAGCCCCTCCGTCGCCCAGGCCGTCGACCGGGGAGTCGACGACCACGACCTCGAGCCGATCGGGCGCCGCCGAGCGGATCTCGTCGATCGCCCAGTCGGGCACTGTCCAGATCGGTCGCTCATCTCGCAGATTGACGACGAGGCTCGGCATACTCGGTGGCTACGGGTTCAAGGTGGGGCCGGTTGCGATGCTACGCGCCCGGACAGCCCACGCCGAGCATGCGCGCCAATCCTGCCAGGTGTGAATGGGAAGTCAGAGGCCGAGGACGTCACGCATCGAATAGCGGCCGGGCACGCGCCCGGCGATCCAGGCGGCGGCGCGAAGGGCTCCGGCCCCGAACAGCGCCCTGTCCGACGCACGGTGCGTCAGCTCGATGCGTTCGAGCTCGCCGATGAAGTGAACGCAATGGTCGCCCGCGACGTCGCCGCCACGGAGCGCGTGGAACCCGATCTCGTCGGCCGGCCGCGCGCCGGGTCGCCCCGATCGGCCGTCCTTCCGAACCGCCTCGAGGTCGAGCTTCCGCCCCGCCGCCGCGGCGCGCCCCAGGGCCAGTGCGGTGCCGCTGGGTGCGTCTTCCTTCCGGCGGTGGTGCACCTCGACGATCTCGATGTCGTACCCGGCACCGAGTGCGGCGGCGGAGCGCTGCGTCAGCGCGATCAGCAGGTTCACCCCGACGCTGAAATTCGCAGCCGTGAGCACCCCCACCTTTTCGCTCGCGGCCTCGATCAGTCGTTCCTCGGGCGGACCCAACCCGGTGGTCCCGACGACCAGGGCACAGCCCGCCTCCATCTCGGCATGGCGAGTGAGAATCGACTCGAGAAACTCCGGAGCGGAAAAATCGATCAGGACATCGGCGGCCTTCAGGAGGTCGCCGGCTTCGGATGGCGTGACGAGCAGCGGGAGTGCGGCGGAGACGTCACCCTCCGCATCGCGGTCGATGCCGCCAACAACACGAAATGCCGGATCCTCCGCAGCGAGCTCCGTGACGATCCGGCCCATCCGCCCCCGCGCCCCACTGACCGCCAGCGCTACCGATTCAGCCACCGACTAGACTCCCGCGGGCATCGCAATGCCCGCTGCCCGCATGCGCTCATGAAGTATCCGCATCGTCTCGTCCGTCAGCGGCGTGAGTGGAAGGCGCACTTCGCCCGCATCGAAGCCGAGCGCCCGGACGCCCGCCTTCACGGGCACCGGATTCGGCTCCTGGAAGAGCGTCTGTACAACCTGCAAGTAGCGGAACTGGATGGCGCGCGCCTCGTTCAGGTCGCCCTCGAGGAACGCGTAGGCCATGCGCGAGACATCCGACGGGACCAGGTTGGCCAGGACGGAGATCACGCCGACGCCGCCGAATGCCAGGATCGGCAGCACCTGGTCGTCATTGCCGCTGTAGATCGCGATCCGGTCCGCGAGCCGACGCGCCAGCTCGGCGATCTGCGACACGTCACCGCTCGCCTCCTTGACTCCGATCACCCGCGAATCACTGGCGAGCTCCTCGATCGTCTCCGGCAGAACGTTGCACGCCGTTCGGCCGGGGACGTTGTAGACGATCATCGGTAGGTCGCCCGCCTCGAGAACCGCTCGAAAATGCGCGAGCATCCCGCGCTGCGTCGGCTTGTTGTAGGGCGGTGGCGAGGCGAGCAGCGCGTCGGCGCCCGCGTCCTCCGCCGCGCGGGCGAGCCTCGCAACCGCGGCGGTGTCGGTGCCGCCGACCCCCGCAACCAGTGGGATGCGGCCGCCCAGTGCGTCCGCGGCGACCTCCACGACCCGCGCCTGCTCGGCAGGCGACATAGTGGCCGCCTCGCCCGTGCTCCCACACACGACCAAGGCATCGACGCCCTCGCCGACCTGGAATTCCACCAGCTCGCGAAGCACCGCTTCGTTGAGCCCCCCCCCATCCTCGAAGGGAGTCACAAGGGCGACGCCTGCACCTCTGAACAGCGGGTTATTCATCTTCGGCGGCAGTGGGCCCGTTCAGTCCCGGTTGAGGTCCAACACGTCTCCCGGCATCGTCTCGCCTTCGGCATCGTCGGCGCGGAGATCGCGCTCGGTGGAATCACGAAAGTCCTGCGATGCTTCGGAATCCTCATTCGTGTAAAAGCTGCGGAAGACGGTGTTGCGACACTTCTCGCACGACATTTCCTCCGGCGGCTCCCCCTCCGCAAAGTAGTACTCCGTCCCACACTTGTAACAGACGAGCGTGAGAACACCCTCGCCAGCCTCCGCGGCGCGCCCGTGCGCCGCCTCACCCGACCCCGCTGCGTTCCGCGGCTCCTGGTATCGCTCCTCCATGGTCCCTCCCTTCGCTCGTTCGCCCGACTGTGAACGCCAGCGAAGAGGTGCACAAGGTGTACCGGGGGGAGACGGCAGGGAATAGGGAATAGGGAATAGCCAGCAACGGCATTCGGGCCGGCCACCGTTCGTGGAGCTGACGCACGGAGCTTCTGCAGGCTATTCCCTACTCCCTATTCCCTATTCCCTGCCGTCATGCCAACCCCACCGCTCGCTTCACTCGCCCGAACGTCTCCTGCGCGACCGCTCGGGCGCGGTCGGCGCCGTCGGCGAGGATGCGGTCGACGGCGTCGGGATCCTGGAGCAGTGCATCGCGGCGATCACGGAACGGCTCGAAGTGATCTCGGATCGCCTCGAACAGGCGCTGCTTGAAATCGCCGTAGCCGATGCCGCCGGCGCGGAAGTCGTCCTCCATGCGTCGTACTTCTTCCGGTGAGGCGACGAGCCGGTACAGCTCGACGATCGTCGATCCCTCCGGGTCCTTCGGCGCATCCAGCGGTGTCGAGTCCGTGACGATTCCCATCACGCGCTTGCGAAGCTTCTTCTCCGGCATGAAGAGCTCGATCGTGTTGCCGTAGCTCTTGCTCATCTTCTGACCGTCCAGCCCGGGAATCGTGGCCACCTGTTCGGCGATTTCGGGGTGCGGAAGCTTGAGGACGTCGCCGTACGCCTCGTTCATCTTCCCCGCGATGTCACGCGCGATCTCCAGGTGCTGCTTCTGATCCTTTCCGACCGGGACCACGTCGGCGTCGTAGAGTAGAATGTCAGCCGCCTGCAGCACCGGATACGCGAACAGGGCGTGCATCGCGGGGATGCCGCGGGCGACCTTGTCCTTGTAGGCGTGCGCACGCTCGAGAAGCCCCATTGGCGTGACCGTGCTGAGAACCCACATCAGCTCGCCGTGCTCCGGAACGTCCGACTGGCGGAAGAACACGCTACGCTCGGGATCGATGCCGCAGGCGAGGAAGTCGATCGCAGCCCGACGTGTATAATCCCGCAGCGCCTCCGGCTCCCGCACCGAGGTCAACGCATGCAGGTCTACAATGATCGCGAAGACTTGCCCGCGAGCCTGCATCTGCACGAGCGGGCGAATCGCTCCGAAATAATTGCCCAGGTGGAAGCCGCCCGAGGGCTGGATTCCGGTGAGAATTCGCTTCATCGATTCGCTTGATTGTCATTCCCGCGCAGCGAGGCCCAGCAGTCTCACTGCGGATGCGGGAATCCCATAGGCCCGCGGCTCCGCCGAGATCCCAGCCAATGTACTGGATTCCCGCGTGCGCGGGAATGACTGGAGCGGGATGCGCTGGACCGGGATGCGCGAATGACTGAAATGACTGACGGATGGACCAAGGGAGGATGCGGAATCACCGAAGGGACGTCTGCAACGACGTAAGCGGGGGCACGCCTACCTGGCGCGCCCCCGCTTCATCCGACCCGGCCGAACGTCGATTCCTACTGCTCCCTCAGCAACCGCTCACGGTACTCCTCACTCGCGTAGATCACGACTTCGACACGCCGATTCTGCTGCTGCCCCCACTCCGTCTCGTTGTCGGCGATCGGCTCGCTCTCGCCGCGGCCCATCGTCCGAACGCGGTCCCGCGGGACACCGTAACTCGCGAGGATGTCGGCCGCCGACGAGCCCCGCCGCTCCGACAGAGCCGCATTGTAAGAGTCCGATCCCGTCGAATCGGTATGGCCGATGATCAGTACCTCCGTCTCCGGATACTCCTGTAGGCTCTGCGCCAGATTGTTCAGGTTCTCACGGCCGGCCGGAAGTAGGTCCGACGAGTCGAAGGGGAAGAGGAGGCCCGAATCGAAGGTCACCACGATGCCCTCCCCGACGCGCTGCACCGTCGCGCCCGGGATACTCGCCGCCAGCTCCTCGGCCTGCTGGTCCATCTGTCGCCCGATCACCGCTCCGGCCGCGCCACCAACCGCAGCCCCGACTACGGCGCCGCGCGCGGTCGATCCGATTTGCCGGCCCACTATGGCACCCACGGCGGCGCCGCCCGCCGCACCGATCACCGCGCCACGCTCCGTCTGGCTCAGCGACGAACACCCGATGAGCCCGCCGCCACTCATCGTGACGAGCGCTGTCAGTACCGTGGCAGAACGTATCACAGAATTCATCGTCCGTGTCTCCGTATGTATTGTCAAAGGCTGGCCTTGTATCGCACAGCGCGGGATCGTGTGCAAGCACGATGCCGCCTGCGGTAGCTGTTGTGGCACGGCCAGGAGCAAGGGTTGGACACCTGCCGCGGCGCGACAGTTCCCGCGCGGCTTCGCGGCGCCTTGCTGATGGCCCTCGGCGCACCTCGGCCGCAGGGAAACATCTGGTCTGACTCTTGCGCCCGACCTACGCCAATCCATCGCCTGCCACTCTGAAACGAGACGGACGAAATAGCCGTGCCAACCATAGAGACGAGAGCGTCTGAAGTGGAGACGACCCTCAGGGATCGTTTCGGGCTGACCCGCTTCCGACCGGGGCAGCGCGAAGCGATCGAGGCGGCGCTGAACGGCCGTGACGCCCTCGTCATCATGCCCACGGGCGCTGGAAAGTCCCTGGTCTATCAACTACCCGCCCTCTTGCTTCCCGGGCTCACGCTGGTGGTTTCGCCTCTGATCGCCCTGATGAAGGACCAGACGGACAAGCTCGAGGAGATCGGGGTCGATGCGAAGACGATCAACTCGTCCCTGACGTCGCGGGAGCAGACGGAGGAAGAGCTCGCGGTCGGCGACGGTGAGGGAAAGATCCTCTACATCACCCCGGAGCGCTTCCGGGATCGGGACTTCTTCGAGCTTCTCCTCAAGCGGGAGATATCCCTGTTCGTTGTGGATGAAGCGCACTGCATCTCGCAATGGGGGCACGATTTCCGCCCGGACTACATGATGCTCGGATCGATCGTCGAGCGGCTGGGCCGGCCGCCGGTTCTGGCGCTCACGGCTACGGCACCGCCTGAGGTTCAGCTCGACATCGCGAAACAGCTCCGGATGCGCGACCCCTACCGCACCATAGGGGAGCTGGTCCGTCCGAATCTCTTTCTGGAAGTGATGCCGACGGTCAACGACGAGGAGAAGGACGTCGCCCTCGAGCGCCTGCTCCGCGAAACGGACGGGGCGGGCATCATCTACGTAGCGACGGTGCGCGAAGCGGAGCGGCTTCACGAGCAGCTCACGCGTCGCTGGCCCGTGGCGCTTTACCACGGCCGCCGCTCCGCGCGGCAGCGTGTCGAGGCGCAGGACGCCTGGAGCGCGGGCGAGGTCAAGGCCGTGATCGCCACCAACGCTTTCGGCCTGGGAATCGACAAGGCGGATATCCGGTTCGTCATCCACTACCACTTCCCCGGCTCTCTGGAGGCGTACTACCAGGAAGCAGGTCGGGCGGGGCGCGACGGCGAGCCGGCACGCTGCACGATTCTCTACCGGGAGGAGGATCGGGCGATCCAGGGTTACTTCCTGGGCGGAAAGTATCCCGACCTCGTCGAGGCGGCGGCGGTGGGGCGTGTGTTGAACGCGAGTGATGCGCCGGTCCCGCTCGAGGAGGTCGCGACCGCTGCCGACGTACCGCGTCGGAAATGCCGCATCGTGCTCACGCTCCTCAAGCGGCACGGCAAGGTGCGCGAGCATCGAGAAGGAATCTGGGCGCGCCTGGCGGAGGACGTCACGCAGACGGACCTCAGCCACGAGCTACGTGACTACGAGGAGCGCCGCGAGCTCGATCGGGGGAAGCTCGAGGCGATCATCCGCTACTGCCGCACCGCCCAGTGCCGCACGCGGACTCTGTTGGAGTACTTCGGGGAGGATCCTTCCGCCGAGTTCCATTGCGGGCACTGTGACAACGAATCCGAAGTGGGCGATACGCGCGCCGACCACGCGGGCTCCGCACCCCCGGATGCCGCGCTGGGCGGCCTCCCCTCGCGTCGAACTGAGGCCGAGATGTTCGAGCCCGAGCCGGGGGAGGAGGTCACGCATCCGACCTTCGGAACGGGTATCGTGCTGGAGACGACCGCCGACCGGGCCGAGATCGACTTCGGAGGCCACGGCATCAGGACGGTCCGCTGTGACTTCCTCAGTCGCCGCTGACGCTCCGCAGCCCCGGCGTCCCCCGCCGGTGCCCCCTCTCGCCGCCCCGCGCGCGCAACGGACCCGCCAGTGAGCTGGTGGCTACGGTCTCCTGCTCGACCTTCTCACCCCCGCGCCGCACGACGTACGCTTCCATCGCGAAGTATTCGGGTAGCCCCAGCCGATCGACCACGCGGGCCGTCGCCTGATTTCGCTCCTCGACCCGCTGCCAGAACTCGCGGTCGTCCTGCCCCGGGAAAGGGGCCCGGTCCTTCTGGCTCTGGTGCTTGAAGATGGCCAGGATCTTCCGCCGCAACTCCTCCTCGGACATCGGCACCAGGACGTCGGCTTCCGACACGGGCCATTCCTGCCAGGCGCCTCGGTAGTACCACACCTCGGGCGTCTCCCCCTCATAGAGCTCGAGGGCGCGGTGAACCGCCTCCAGACACATCCGATGCGTCCCGTGCGGGTCCGATAGGTCACCGGCCACGAAGATCAGCTCCGGCCGCTGCTGCCGAATGAGCTCCAGGGTGATCTCGATGTCACGCGGACCGATGGGGTCCTTCTTCACCTTGCCCGTCTGGTAGAAGGGCAGGTTGAGGAAGCGCGCGCTCTGCTTGGACATCCCGAACGTCTCGATCCCCGAGACCGCCTCCGTTTCACGGATCGACTTCTTCAGGTCCTGCACGATGGGAATGTCCACCTCGCCGGCGTCCTTCTCGTTCAGAAACCGCTCGACTTCCTGGATCTGGTCGTGCATGACGCCTTCGTTGACACCGAAGCCATCGCCCGCTCGCCGCATGAAATCCAGATATCGGCGGACCTCGTGATCGAAGACCGCGATGTTCCCCGAGGTCTGATAGGCCACGACGATCTCGTTCTCGTTCTGGTGCAGCTTGTTGAGGATGCCGCCCATCGAGATCACGTCGTCGTCCGGATGGGGGGAGAAGACCACGATCCGCTTGTCCCGCGGCAGCTTGCTCCGGCCGCGAATCTTGGAGATCAGCGCGTTGAAGACCTCGCCGTTCAGCGGACCGGCGGTCCCGTAGCGCGCCAGCAGGGAGCTGAGGTGGTGGTCGCGGTAATCGCGGCTATCCAATTTGAGCACGGATTTCCCGGTGACCTGGCTGAGCCATATGACCGCTTCGATCTCGCGATCGCGCGTCCAGTCTACCTCCCCGACCACCCACGGCGTCTTGACGCGGGTCAGGTCGGCTGCCGCGGCGGGATCGAGGTAGAAGGTGGCTCGCTCATGCCTCTGCAGGTAAGTGGCGGCAACGTCCGGATCGACATCGCCCTCCACCGCGCGGCGCACGATCATCGCCTTGTGCTCACCGGTCGCGATCAGCGCGATCTCGTTCGCGTCCAGGATCGTCGCGACGCCCATCGTGACCGCCTCGTACGGAACGTTCTCCTCGCCGAAGAAGTCGGCCGCGGCGTCCCGGCGCGTGACCGTATCGAGCGCGACCCGCCGGGTCCGCGAGTCGACTCCCGAGCCCGGCTCGTTGAACCCGATGTGCCCCGTCTTGCCGATCCCGAGGAGCTGGTAGTCGATCCCGCCGACCTCCTCGATGGCGCGCTCGTAGGCCTCACAGTCCGCATCGATCTCCTCGCGCCCGATGTCCCCCCGTGGGATGTGGACGTTGGCAGGATCGATGTTGATGTGATCGAACAGGTTCTCCCGCATGAAGCGGTGATAACTGTGGATGCTGCCCGGATCCATCGGGTAGTACTCGTCCAGGTTGAAGGTGACGACCCGCGAGAAGTCGAGTCCCTCCTCTCGATGCCGACGGATCAGCTCGCGATAGATGCCGATCGGGGTGCTTCCGGTCGCCAGGCCGAGAACCGCAGCCCGACCCTCGGAATTGCGCGTTTCGATGATCTCCGCGATTCGAGCGGCGATCGTCTGCGCAATCTCCTCGTATTCGATGATCGCGACGTTCACGCGCTCGCGGGTCTGTATCATGCTCGGCCTCTATCTGCGGGGGTCTGGTATTTCCTCGAGATCCGGCGCGCCAGGCGTGGCGCATGTGAGCGTGAGCGCCCTGCGAGCCGTGTGCCGCCGGAAAAGCAGGGAGTAGGGAATAGGGAGTAGGGAATAGCGGGCACAGCTCCGGCGGTCGGCAAAGGAGCAGCCGGCAAGCTGAGCGCCGTTGCAGGCTATTCCCTATTCCCTATTCCCTATTCCCTGCCGTTTCCTCTGCCGCCGAGCTTCCAGATCTTCTCGGCGTATTCCCGAACGGAGCGGTCACTGGAGAAGTAGCCGGAGCGCGCCACGTTGAGGATCGATGTCTCGGTCCAGCGATCCTGATCCCGGTACGCCGCGTCCACCCTTTGCTGAGCGTCCAGATAGGCATCGAAATCGGCCAGCAGCATGAAGCGGTCGCTGTGCAGGAGGTCCTCGACGAGCGGGTCGAAGATGCCGGTCTCCTCCGGACAGAGCCGACCGTCGCGGAGAAAGTCGATCACGCGCCGAACTCGCGGGCTGGCGTCATAGACCTCGCGGGGCACATATCCACTCTCCCTTCGCGCGGCGACTTCCTGGGCCGTCATCCCGAAGATGAAGAGGTTCTCTTCCCCGACCGCGTCCGCGATCTCCACGTTGGCCCCGTCGAGCGTACCGATCGTCAGCGCGCCATTGAGCGCGAACTTCATGTTCCCCGTTCCCGACGCCTCGAACCCGGCTGTGGAGATCTGTTCGGACAGGTCGCTACCGGGAAAGATCCGCTCGGCCAGGGACACGTTGTAGTCGGGCAGGAACGCCACCTGGAGCTTCGGACTGATGGAGGGGTCGCGATTGATGGTATCCGCGACGCACGTGATCAGCTTGATGATCAACTTGGCGGCCCAGTAGGTCGGAGCCGCCTTACCTCCGAACAGGACGGCGCGCGGGACCATATCCAGGCCTGGATCGTCACGGAGCTCGAGGTACACGTGGATGAGCCGGAGGGCGTTCAGAAGCTGCCGCTTGTACTCGTGGATACGCTTGATCTGCACGTCGATCATCGCTGCGGGGTCGATGCGGACCCCGCAATTCCGCTGGACCACCTCGGCGAGCTGCTTCTTGTTGACCTCCTTGATCGTACGCCAGACCGTCCGGAAGTCTTCGTCGGTGGCGAACTTCTCCAGGTCCTGGAGTCGCGGAAGGTCGGTCACCCAATCGTCGCCGATCGTATGTGTGATCAGCTGCGACATCGGCGGGTTCGCCTTCAACATCCAGCGGCGCTGCGTCACGCCGTTCGTCACCGAGACGAACTTCTCCGGCCACAGCTCGTAGAAGTCGCGGAAAATGCGCTCGCGGATGATCTGCGTATGGAGCGCGGCGACGCCATTGACGTGATGGCTTCCGGCGATCGCCAGGCTCGCCATGCGGACCTTCCCATCCGCCAGGATCGCCATCCGTTCGACGCGGCCGGCGTCGTCGGGGAACTCCTCCTCGATGCGGTTCCGGAGCCGCCGATCGATCTCCTCGATGATCTGCAGGTGCCGCGGCAGGAGCCGGCCGAACAGCTCGATCGGCCATCCCTCGAGGGCCTCCGGCAGGACGGTATGGTTGGTGTAGGCGAAGCATCGCTGGGCAATCTCCCACGACTCCTCCCAACCGAGGCCCTCCTCGTCCATCAGCAGCCGCATCAGCTCGGGAATCGCGACCGCCGGATGCGTGTCGTTGAGCTGCATCTGGACTTTGTCCGGGAAGTCGCTCAGGGAGCGCCGCTCCCGCCGGTAGCGCCAGAGGATGTCCTGTAGAGTCGCCGAAACGAAGAAGTACTGCTGCCGAATCCGCAGCTCCTTGCCCGCGCCCGTATCATCGGGCGGATAGAGCACCTTCGAGATCGTCTCGGTCTGCACCTTCGCGGAGACCGCTTCGACGTAGTCGCCGCGGATGAAGTCAGCCAGATCGAATTCCTCCGTCGCCTTGGCGGCCCAGAGGCGCAACGTGTTGACGGTGTTGTTCTTGTAGCCGGGTATCGGAGTGTCGTACGCCATCGCCAGCACGTCCAGAGTTTCGATCCACCGGAACCGCACGTCGCCGCCGGGGGCACGCTCGACCTCCGACCGGCCATAGAACTTTACCGGATACGTCCGATCAGGACGGGCGATCTCCCAGGGATTGTCGTCGTGCAGCCAGTTGTCGGGCATCTCGACCTGGCGCCCCGCCAGCAGCTTCTGGCGGAAGATGCCGTGCTCGTAGCGGATCCCGTAACCGTAGCCGGGAATCTCGAGCGTCGCCATCGAGTCCATGTAGCAGGCGGCCAGCCTGCCGAGCCCGCCGTTGCCCAGCCCGGCGTCCGGCTCTCTCTCTTCCAGATCCTCGAGTCGATATCCCAGCGGATCAAGCGCCTCCTGGGCCGCTTCCGAAAGCTCCAGATTGATCAGGGCGTTGCCGAGCGCACGACCCATCAGGAACTCCATCGAGAGGTAATAGACTCGCTTGACGTCCTCCTCCCGATACCGCCGCTGGGTCGCCGCCCAGCGCTCAGCGAGGCGATCCCGGACGCTCCAGGCAGTGCTCATGTAGAAGTCCCGATCACTGGCGCTCCCGCGGTCCAGCGCGAGCGTGTAGGTGATGTGATCGGTGATGTCGTGCTTCAGGGATTCGACCTGCGTGGCGCGTCGGCCGTTTCCGGGCTTGTAGGTTCGGAACATGTGCCTTGTTCGTTATCCGTTATCCGTCACCCGTGATCCGTCACCGGCAACGGTCATGGCGCGAGTTGAACTTCTCGTTGGTGGGCAAGGGGAACGAAGGCGGGGCGGGGATAGAAGAATCATGCCTCCTGCACGTGGATTCGGACGATGCGTTCGCCTTCCCGGACGCGGGCGCGGCCACTGTTCATGGAACGCCGGATCTCCACGCCGCCATCCGCACCTTCGACGTGGACGAGGACCTGCGCCGCCCGGGTGAGTGCCGGGTTCCAGGTCGCCGAGCGGCCGTCAGGGCCGATTCTGAAGGGCAGTTCTTCGGACATCGACGGGTTTCCTGTGGGTGACTGGCCGTGCTGAGCGTGGGTCACGCCTACGGCGAGCGCCGAACGAGCACTCGAGGAGTAGGACGCCGACGCTCGGGCGCGTCCCGCGGCGTAGTTGCCCATGGCCTGGTGAATGCATCGCGCCGTTACTGGTGAATGCATCGCGCAGTTAGCGATAGCCCCGCGCGGGAGCGCGCGCCGGAGCGATCCGACGAAACCGCCGGCGTCCTGCACTGTAGTATATCACGGAACTCGAGATCCGCCCGTCCGCATGGAGCGTTCGGGCGGACACGTACTCACAACCGGAGGAGTTTCGTGGCCGCCATCAAGTGCGCACGCTGCGGCAAGGAGGGACAGCCTCTGCCGTACGCTCCCCTCAGATCCGAACTGGGCGAGAGAATTCACGCCGAGATATGCCAGGACTGCTGGTCGGAGTGGCTGCAATATCAGACGATGTTGATCAATCACTACGGCCTCAACCTCAGGGATCCGGAGGCGAAGACGTTCCTCACGGAGCAGACGGAGCGCTTCCTCTACGGAGGCGATACCGAAGAGGTGGATACGAGTAAGCAGGGTACCATCAGCTGGTAGACTACGACGGCCGTCCACGCAAGAAGAGGCCGGGCAGCACAGTGCGCGCTGCATCCGGCCTCCCGCTCTGCCCCGCGCCAGGTCCACCGGCTCGTCTCGGAGTCTCCACATGGGCCCGGGCCTATGTTGCGGTCGAGGTGCGATACGACCCCGCCGTTCTCTCCTCCTGATCGCGCAGCGTCGGTTTCGCCTTTCCGGAAGGCGCAGGGTCCTCAGTCAGACCTCTCCCCGCGCTCCAGTTCCTCGAACTCCTCGAGCAGCTCCGCGTCCTGGACCGAATCGGAGCCCTTTCCGAGCTGCCGCTTTTCCTCACCACCATCGGCCAGCGGGGTCCCGGATTCGTCCTCCGCGGGCGGAAGCAGCCCCATCTTCCGCTTCATCTCGATCAGACGCTCGTCGGCCGTGTCGTTGATCTCCAGACGCTTGAACTCGCTCTCGAGATGGTCGGATCCCAGCTCCTCCGTCACTTCCGCCGAGGCGAGCGAAAGGCGCTCGCTCTGTTCGATCTTCTGCGCCATTCGGTCGAACGCCTCGAACGCGGACTTGTCCGAGAGCCCCGTCATCGTCTCGTGGATCCGCTTCTGCGCCTCTGCCCTCTTCTGCTTGGCGACCAACAGATTCTTCTTCCGCCGCGCTTCTTCGATCTTCGCGTTGAGCTGGCGCAATGAATCCTTCAGCCGCCCCGTCTCAGCCGCCTGCCGCTGCCAGGTGTCGTAAAGCTGCTGCGCCCGCTCGCCATACTCCTGTTGCCGCTGCAACGCCTGCCGCGCGAGATCGTCTCGCCCTTCCCGGACCGCGAGCATCGCCCGCTTCTCCCAATCCTGCGCCTGCTGCGCCTCCGTTTCGGCCTGAGACTTCAGCTTGCGCTCATCCGCGATCGCCACAGCGACTTCCTGCTTCGCCTTCGTCAGCTGATCGCGCATGTCCAGAATGATCTGATTCAACATCTTCTCCGGGTTCTCCGCCCGGGCGATCAGATCGTTCAGGTTGGACCGGATCAGGGTCGACAACTTGTTGAAAATGCCCATTTATCCCAATTGTGAATTGTGAACTTTCAATTCTGAATCAACGGCCCCGAGGCCTGCCACAATTCAAAATTCAAAATAGAAAATTCAACATTCTCTGAAGGGTGAGAGACTTTCCAGATGTGAAGCGAGCGCGATCTGCATGGAGTCGACGGCGGACTGTAGCGCATTGAAGTCCAAGTGCTCCAGCTCCAGCGTATCGGTGAGGATGACATCGCCTTCCTCGATCGCGTAAGCGCCGTGAACGAGATCGCTCGCATTGAGCTCGAGCAGGCGGCGGAAGAGCTCGATACACCGGCTGTTGTCTTCCGGCACGTCCAGGATCTTGACGCGCAGCACGAGCAGGGGCGGCGAGTAGTGGAGGACGAATCGCCCGGCGTCGGAGCCGAGTACCCACATTCCCGGTTCGACCTCCTCGACGTTCTCCTCGATTCGCAGGAGAAAGCTCTCGACATCCTCGCGTGTGACCATTCGGTTCTCCGATTTTTTCGGGCGTGTGCGCGACGAACGGTTTTCCGTCAGTCCGGCTTCTCGCGCCCCTCCTGGAGTCTCTTGCGATCGCCATCGCTCAGCAGTCGCACCATGAACGACTGCTCTTCCTGCAGGCGGGAGACTTCGAGTGAGAGTCGCTCGACCTCGTCCTTCAAGCGGGCCACCTCGGAAGCAGCGATCTCCCCACCCGGGGCGTGCTCTCGCGAGATCCGATCCGCATACGCCTTCGCGATCGGCCCGACCACGAAGATCATGACGAAGATAATCAACAAGGTCGACATGACCATAGCTACGGGTTAGGGGGCGGAAAGGTTTCGGCTATCAGCGATCGCTGACAGCTACTCCAGCATCCTTCGCAGGAACTCCCCCGTGTGCGAGCCGGGCACGCAGGCGACTTGCTCGGGGGTACCCTCCGCCACGATCTCGCCGCCTGAGCCGCCGCCTTCGGGGCCGAGGTCGAGAACCCAATCGGCGGTCTTGATCACGTCCATGTTGTGCTCGATGATCAGGACCGTGTTGCCCCGGTCGACGAGGCGGTGAAGGACCTCGAGCAGCATGCGCACGTCCTCGAAGTGTAGCCCGGTCGTAGGCTCGTCGAGGATGTAAAGTGTGCTTCCGGTGGCCTGGCGCGCCAGCTCGGTCGCCAACTTGACGCGCTGAGCCTCGCCGCCCGAGAGGGTCGTCGCGGGCTGGCCGAGGTGGAGATATCCGAGCCCGACATCGGACAGGGTCTGGAGGTGCCGGTTGAGGCGGGGGACTGCCTCGAACAGCTCGAGTGCGGCGTCGACGGTGAGGTCGAGGACGTCGGCGATCGAGTGGCCCTTGTAGAAAACTTCCAGCGTTTCGCGGTTGTACCGCTTGCCCTTGCAGACCTCGCACGGAACGTAGACGTCGGGCAGGAAGTGCATCTCGATCTTGACCAGCCCTTCTCCCTGGCACGCCTCGCACCGCCCACCCTTGACGTTGAACGAGAAGCGGCCTGGCGCGTACCCGCGCATCTTGCTTTCAGGCAGCTCGGCGAACAGCTCCCGTATGACGGTGAAGAGACCGGTATAGGTGGCCGGGTTCGACCGTGGGGTGCGGCCGATCGGTGACTGGTCGATGTCGACCACCTTGTCCACGAGATCGAGGCCCTCCACCCGTTCGTGCAGGCCCGGCACCAGCTTGGCACGATAGAAGCGCCGGGACAGCGTTTTCCAGAGGATGTCGTTGATGAGCGTCGACTTACCGGAGCCCGAGACTCCGGTGACGGTCACGAAGCAGCCGAGCGGTATCCGCGCGGTGATGTTCTTGAGGTTGTGCTCGCGGGCGCCGATGATGACCAGCTCCTTCCCAGCGCCGGGCGAACGTCTCTGTTCAGGTACGCTGATGCGGCGATCGCCACGAAGATACGCACCCGTGAGGGATTCGGCGGCGCCGGTGATGTCCGCCAGTCCGCCCGACGCGACGATCTCGCCGCCGTGCCGGCCGGCCCGCGGGCCGAGGTCGACGATGTGGTCGGCTGCACGGATGGTCTCCTCGTCGTGCTCGACGACGAGGACCGTGTTGCCTAGATCGCGAAGCTGCTCGAGCGTCGACAGCAGTCGCGCATTGTCGCGCTGGTGAAGCCCGATCGAGGGCTCGTCCAGGATGTAGAGAACGCCGACCAGCCGGGAGCCGATCTGGGTGGCGAGGCGGATACGTTGCGCTTCGCCGCCCGACAGGGTCTCGGCCGAGCGGCCGAGTGTCAGGTACTCGAGCCCGACGTCGGCCAGGAAACTGAGCCGTTCCGTCACCTCCTTGAGGATCGGCCCGGCGATCTCCATCGGCAGCGCCCGGTCGCCTGAGAGCCGACCGAAGAACTGGAGCGCCTCGCTGACCGGCAGGTCGACGACCTCGCCGAGTGACGTCCCCGCGACCTGGACGGCGAGGCTTTCCGGTCGCAGGCGCGAGCCACCGCAGACGGTGCACGGCAGCGTGGACATGTACTCCTCGAGCTGCCCGCGCACCGAGTCGCTACCCGTATCCCGATACCGCTGCTCGACGTCGTTGATGATACCGCCCCAGCGGAGCCCCTTTGGCAAGCGGCCGACCTTCCCCGATGCCGCCCCGTGCAGGAGGAGCTCGCGAATCTCCCCTGGCAGCTCACCCCAGGGCGTATTGAGGTCGAAGTCGAGCGCGCTCGCGAGCCCATCGAGGATGGTCGTGCGAAGGTGGCCGCGCGGGACGCCCCAGGGGAGCACGACCCCCTCCAGGATGGATACGCGTGAGTCCCCGATGATGAGCTCGGCGTTGGGCTCCTTGCGCGTACCGAGGCCGCCGCAGCCAGGGCATGCGCCATACGGCGAGTTGAAGGAGAACTGCCGCGGCTCCAGCTCGGGCAGGCTCACGCCGCACGATGGGCAGGCGTAACGCTCCGAGAAAACGTGCGACTCGGGGTCCCCACCCCCGCCGTGCACCGCGACCTCGACGACGCCATCCGCCGTCCGGAGTGCGGTCTCCACCGAATCGGCGAGACGGCTGCGATCATCCTCCCGGACGACCAGCCTGTCGACGACGACGGAGATGTCGTGATTCTGCCGACGCGCGAGATCCGGCGGCCGATGCAGCTCGATCAGCTCGCCGTCGACGCGAGCCCGAACGAACCCCTTCCGTACCATGTCCTCGAACAGCTCGCGGAACTCGCCCTTGCGGCCACGAACGAGCGGCGCGAGGACCTCGATGCGCTGCCCCTCGGGCCAGCCGAGGATCTGATCGACGATCTGGCTCGCGCTCTGCCGACGCACCGGCAGGCCGCACGACGGACAGTGCGGGGTGCCCGCGCGTGCCCACAGGAGCCGCAGGTAATCGTACACCTCGGTGACGGTCCCGACCGTAGATCGCGGATTGCGGCCCGCGGTCTTCTGCTCGATCGAGATCGCCGGCGACAACCCCTCGATCGCGTCCACGTCGGGCTTCTCCATCAGCCCGAGGAACTGCCGCGCGTACGCCGAAAGCGACTCGACGTACCGGCGCTGGCCCTCCGCGTAGATCGTGTCGAACGCCAGCGACGACTTCCCGCTGCCGCTCAGCCCCGTCAGCACCGTGAGGCGGTCGCGGGGGATCGAAACGTCGATGTTCTTGAGGTTGTGTTCGCGCGCGCCGCGCACCACCAGGAATTCTTCAGGCATCCCGAAAACGTACCGCAAGTCGGCGGCGGATTCAACTGTCGAAGGGCGGTGGACGTGAGGGGGCGTGCGGGATGAGCCGGCGGGGCGCTCTACGGATGGCCTGACCCGCGGCCGTCGAACGACCGCAGCGATGAGGATCACCCCTCCACGCGCTTCCTCCGGTCTCTCGTGCTCCTGCTGGCCTCGGGCTTCTCGGTACTTCTTCGTCGAGTCGATTCGATTTGCTGACGGTCGATCGGCTGCGCCTCCTGCCGATCGACCGTCTTGCCGTCGTCCCGGGGCGGTCCCATTCCGGGCACCAGCACGTGCACACCGCCCGGGATCGCCCGTGCGACCAGGGGAGTCTCGCCCGAGACGTCACCGTCGACCTGCGCGACGACGGGTGGATCGGCTTCGATCCTTATCTCCCGGGCCTGTAGGTAGATCATCCGCTGATCGCCGACGTAGCGCTTGCTGGCGACCTTCCACAGGACGGTGGCGACGTCGGGCAGCGTACGCGGCGCGAAGATGCAGATGTCGAGCATCCCGTCGCTGATCGAGGTCGCGGGAGCGATCTTGAACTGGAGCGGGAGCATGGCGTGGAAGATCTGACCGACATTGGCTACGAGGACCGTTGCCGCACGGATGCGGAACTCCTGGCCATCGGCCGTGATGCGGAAGAGGGCGGAGGGCGGCGTCGCGACCTTGCGGAGCGCGGCCAGCAGGTAGGCTCCGAAACCGAGCCGATCCTTGAGTTCACGGGTCGCCGAGCGCATGACCTCGGCATCCCAGCCGGCGCCGGCGATGAGGGCGAAGTAGCGGCCGTTCTCGAGCTGACCGACGTCCATCGGGACGGGGGTCCCATGGAGGACGGCGTCGACCGCGCGCTCGATGTCGCCGGGAATCCCTAGGTTCGCCGCGACGAGGTTCGCGGTGCCCTGGGGGATGATGCCGAGCGGAACGGTCGTCTCGGCGAGCCCCGTGATGACCTCGGCGACCGTTCCGTCTCCGCCGGCGGCGACCACCGCCCGATAGCCGAGGCTCGCCGCCTCACGCGCCAAGCGCTCGGCGTCGCCGGCCGCGGTGGTGGCGACGATGTCGAAACTTGCCTCCCGAACGGCGAATGCGCCGCCGATCTGGCGGCGCACTCGCGCTGGATCGGCCTGACCGGCAGCCGGGTTCAGGATGACCAGCGTTCGCCTGTCGACTCCTTCGATCCGCGGCGTGTCTACCGCGTCAACCACGCGTTGTCGGCCGTGCCTGCCAGCTGCTGAAGGCGAGCCACGCGCTCCTCTGTTGGCGGATGGGTGCGGAACAGGCTGCTCATCCCGCCGATCCCGGCGATCGGGTTGATGATGGCCAGGTGCGCAGCCGACGGGTTCACCGCCATCGGCTGCCGCTGGGCGATCTGCTCGATCTTCTGCAGGGCGCCCGCGAGCGCCATGGGCTTGCCGCAGATGCGCGCTCCCCCTTCATCGGCCTCGAACTCGTTGCGGCGAGAGATGGCCATCTGGATGACCATCGCGGCGATCGGAGCGAGGATCGCCAGGGCGATCATCGCCAGCGGGTTGCCACGTTCTCCGCCGCGCCCGCCGAGCCCGAAAATCGCGCCCCACTGGAGCATGTTGCCGATCATCATCACCGCACCGGCCATGCTCGCCGCGATCGTCCCGACCAGCATGTGGTAATGGCGGATGTGGGCCAGCTCGTGAGCCATCACCGCTTCCAGCTCGTCGATGCTCATGTGACCCCGGCCGACGAGCTCCCACATGCCTCGCGTGACGCAGACCACCGCGTGGTTGGGGTTGCGGCCCGTGGCGAACGCGTTCGGCTGCGCCTGCTCGGAGATGGCCACGACCGGCATCGGCATATTGGCATTCTGCCGCAGCCGGTCGACCATCGTGTAGAGCTCGTCGAAGCGACCGCCCTCTTCACCCGGCTCGATGATATGCGCCTTGTACTGCTTCAATACGATCTTGTCGCTGAACCAGTACATCCCGAAATTCATCACCAGTGCGATTCCGAAGAAGAGCGCGGCACCGCCGTTCCCCCCCACGTAACCTCCCAGTCCGACCAGCAGCAGGGTCATAACTGTCATCAGCCCCACTACTTTGAGCTTCTCCATATTTTTCGGCCTCTTCGAAAGGGTTGTCAGCAGTGCTAGTGATACCCGCGGTGAATGCGGCAGTTTCACCGAGCGAGGATTCAGGATTCAGCATTCAGCATTCAGTGGGCGCGCTCCCCAAACCTCCCGTGCTGGTCCCCTGAATCCTGAATCCTGAATCCCGAATCCTGCCTTCAAACTACCCACCGCTCGTCCTTGGCCTCAGCGCTCTCCCACTGCCGCTTGGCGTCGTCGAAGCCTGGCCGGCCCATGATTCCGTAGGTCAGTTGCTTGCCGAGCTCGACACCGGGTTGGTCCAGCGGGTCGACGTCGTAGAGGGCGCCGGCGTATACGGTCGCGACCTGGAGGAGGAAGAGCAGCTCGCCGACGGCGTGCGCGTCCACCCGAGGGAGTTCGATCGTCATGTTCATCCTGCCGCGCTGCGCCAGCGCCGCCTCGGTCGCGGCCTTCTCGATCTGGAGCAGCTCCGCGAGTGAGTGCCCGCCCAGGTAGCCGAGCTCGGGAATGTCGGCGTAGAGGGAGGGGATCGTCAGGTCGCTCTCCCGCTCCGTCTCCATGACGAAAGTGATCGTCTTGTCGAACGGCCCCTCCATGTAGAGCTGAACCTGAGAGTGCTGGTCGGTCGCACCGAGAGCTTTCATGGGGGTGGGCCCCGCAAAGATCTCCTCGCCGGCGGTGGACGCGCGCTTGCCCAGGCTCTCCGCCCAGAGTTGCCGGAACCAGTCGGCGATGTCGCGCAGCGGGTCCGAATACGGCATCATCACGTGAATCGGTGCGTTCGCCTCCGTATCCGCCAGGTACTGCAGCGCCGCGTACATCGCCGCTGGGTTCGCGGAGAGCTCGTCGGTCCGGCAGCGCTCGTCCATCGCCCTGGCACCGGCCAGAAGCTCGCGGATCGGAATCCCCACGGTGGCAGCGGGCAGCAGGCCGACCGCCGAGAGCACGCTGAAGCGGCCGCCGACGTTGGGCGGCACGGCGAGCGCAGGAATGTCTTCCTCGCGGGCGAGCTTCCTGAGCACGCCCTTCTCCGGGTCCGTCGTGAAGAGTAGATGTCGCCGGTAGCCTTCGCCGAGCTCGGCCTCCAGCTTCTCCCGTATGATGAGGAACTGACTCATCGTCTCCGCCGTGCCTCCCGACTTGGAGACCACGTTGAAGAGCGTCTCGCCCATCTCGATACGATCCAGCAGCGCTGTGAATGTGGCCGGGTCGGGATTGTCGACGACGTACAGACGCGGATAGAACTCGCGGGCCTCGTCATCCAACTCGTTCCACGCCCCGTCGCAGAGCGCCGTCCGCAGCGCGACGGTTCCGAGCGCCGACCCGCCGATCCCCAGGACGACGAGATTCTTGAACCTCTGACCGGGTCCGTCGGCGATCTGCTCGATTGCGGTGACGCCGTCGTCCGCATAGGGGAGATCGAAGAAGCCCAGCTCGCCTTGCGCCCGACGACGCTCCACGTCCGTGTGAATCTCGCGAAATCGCGCGGCGGCTTGCTCGAGCCGCCGCGGATCCACGCCCCGGCCCGGTCCCAGCCGTGGGGTCAGCATGTTATTGAAATCGAGCCTGATCGCCATAATTGTGCGTGTTTTCTGGTGAATGGGATATTCCCTTCGCTCCACCGACCACAACATCTTGTGACCCTAGAATCCTCAGCCAACATGGAGCACTTGACAAAGTATGACTTTTGTACCTATACTTCAAAAAAGCCACCGATCCTGAGCCGGCGGTTCAACACTTCATCCCCGAGGGAATCATGTACAAAGAGGTTAAGCTTCAGCGCGCTGGCGGCTCCTCGGCTGTGAACCTGCCTAAAGCGATGCTTGATCGTCACCACTTGGAGACTGGGGACAAGGCATTCGCAGTTGAAACGGAGGCTGGCATCCTCATCACTCCTTATGATCCGACCTTCGCGAAGGCGATGGAAGTGGCGGAGCGCGGTGCGAAGAAATACAAGAACGCTCTGCGGGAATTGGCGAAGTAAGTGGAAGGCCATAAGGAGCCCACTTGGCTGAGCTGGGGGATCGTCGAGGCAATACACTTCGATCAGATCCTCCAGCACGGTGGCTTCCAAGGAATCAAGAACGAGGGGCTGATCGAGTCGGCCCTTGGTCGGCCTGTAAACAAGTGGCTCTACGAAGGCGCGGACATCTTCACTTTGGCGGCCGCTTACGGATTCGGCATCGCCAAGAACCACGGGTTCGAGGATGGTAACAAACGAACGGGATTTCTGGCATTTTACACCTTCCTAGGGCTGAACGGATACGACTTTGAAGCGCCTGAGCCAGAGGTGGTGCGGGTCATGAACGGTGTGGTTGAAGGTACCGTCAGCGAGGAGCAGTTTGCTGTGTGGATCCAGGAGAGATCATTCCCAGAGAAATAACACTAGGGCGCACCCACAACATGTTGTATGTGGTGGCACGAAGGGAATATCCCCTTTCTGGTGTTGGTCGCCGTATCGCTCCGTCCGATCCCCCCGTCTTTCCGCCCGCGCCGCCGGGAGGTCGATCCAGATCAGATCTCCACTACGAGCCCATCGTAGGCGGGCATGATCCCGGGCGGCAGCCGAGCCTCGAGCTCGCGGTGGGACGCGAGATGGCTGATATGCGTCAGGTAGGTGCGTGCCGCACCGATCTCGAGCGCCACCTCCACCGCCTCCTCCACGTTGAAGTGGGTCGGATGCGTCATCTCGAACCACAGCGCGTTCAGGACGAGGACCTCGACGCCCTCGAGGGCACTGCGGGTGCGAGTCGGTAGCTCCTTGGCATCGGTAATGTAGCCCAGACCGCCGGTGCGGAAGCCAAATACCTCGACGTTGCCATGCGGCACGGGCAGTGGTGTGAGTCGGAGCCCCGCGATCTCCACCTCGTCATAGGCCTGAAGCACCCGCAATTCGCCTTCCGGCATCGTCGTCCCTTCGACCGGCTTGCGCAGCTCGTCGAAGATGTAGGCGAACTTCTCCGTGAGCATCTCCACACAGGCTCGGGAGCCATAAGCCGTCACGGCTTCGCCCGAACGCATCGAGAAGACGCGCATGTCGTCGATTCCGTGCGTGTGGTCGGCATGGTAGTGCGTGAACCAGACGGCGTCGACGTCCTCGATGCCGGCGTCGAGGAGCTGTAGCCGGAGCTCCGGGGGCGTGTCGATCAACAGCCTGCCGCCGTCCTGCTCCAGCACGGCCGCGTGTCGCATCCGATGATCCCGCGGATCGTCCGACCGGCACGTTTCGCAGGGGCAGCCCACGACCGGAATGCCGAAGGAGGTGCCGGTGCCGAGGAAGCGGAGCTTCACGACGACGACAGGGAATAGGGAGGAGGGAATAGGGGATCCCTATTCCCTATTCCCTGCTTGTTCCTCATACCTCCAGCACCCTCATCGTATTCGTCGTGCCGGACGTGTGGACGGGGAGCCCGGCGGTCAGGACGACTCGCTGGCCGGCTCGGGCGAGGTTGCGGCGCAGGGCGGTTTCGCGGGCGCATTCGATCAAATCCTCATAGCTGGAGCCCTCGGGGCAGACCACCGGGATAACGCCCCAGACGAGCGCGAGTTGATGGAAGGTTCGCTGATTGTCTGTCAGGGCGAGGATCGGCACCGGGGGCCGGAACGACGACACGACCCGGGCCGTGAATCCGCTCCGGGTGAAGGTGTAGATGAGGGGCGCGTTCAATCGCCGCACGGCCTCGATCGTCGCGGCGGCGATCGCCCATTCCGTGGGCATCTTGCGCGCCGCGGCCGGCTCGATCGGAACGTCGTAGCGAGGCCCTGTCTCCAACAGCGACGATGCCTCGATCTCCTCGGCGATCCGGACCATCGCCCGGACGGCCGCCACCGGAAACTTGCCGGTCGCCGTCTCGGCCGAGAGCATCACCGCATCCGTCCCGTCGATGATCGCATTGGCGACGTCCGATGCCTCTGCTCGCGTCGGACGCGGGTTTTCGATCATGGACTCCAGCATCTGCGTGGCGGTGATCACCGGCCGACTGGCCAGATTGGCGAGCTGAATCATCCGCTTCTGCGCCAGCGGCACCTGCTCGAACGGCAATTCCACACCCAGATCGCCCCGCGCGACCATCACCGCCGCCGCAACATCCATGATGGGCTCCAGATTCTCCAGCGCCAGGCCCTTCTCGATCTTGACGATGATCGGGGGGCCGCCCGGCGGAATGCGCTCCTTCAGGTCGAGCACGTCACTCGCCTCGCGGACGAACGAGAGCGCGATGTAGTCGACGTCCTGCTCGAGCGCGTACTCCAGGTCCTCCACATCCTTCTGCGTCAGCGACGGCACGCTCATGCGAACGCCAGGCAGGTTGATGCCCTTGTTTGATGTGAGAATGCCGCCGTGGATGACCCGCAGCTCGGCCCGCGGGGGGGCGGTATCGACCACGACCAGCTCCATCAGGCCGTCCGCAAGGAGCACCACGTCTCCCGCCTCCACGTCGCTCGCCAGCTCCGGGTAGGTAGTCGGGATCTCGTCGCCAACGTGCTCGCCCTCGGGGGCGAACGTGACGGAGTCCCCCGGCTTCAGGGTGATGGGCTCCGGCAGGAGACCCACCCGGATCTTCGGACCTTGAAGGTCGGCCAGCACGGCGACCGGTCGATTGCGACGGGCGGCGACCTCGCGCACGAGGGCGATGGCCTTCCCATGGGCTTCCTGGTCCGCGTGGGAGAAATTGATCCGGGCGACGTCCATGCCCGCCTCCATCAGCTCACCGATCTTCTCGGCGGTCGACGTAGCGGGGCCCAGGGTGCAGACGATCTTGGTGCGGCGCATGTAGAGCAGTCGCTTGATTCTGGAAGCTAGGCCGGTGGTCGGCGATGGACGACCTCGCCGCCGACCATCGTCAGGTCACATGTGAGCGATCGGAACTCCGCCCCCCGGGACGTGATGGGGTCGCGACTCCACACGACGAGATCCGCGTCATGGCCTGGCTCGAGGCGGCCGCGTCGATGCCACAAGCCGGCGGCGATCGCGGGCCCCTCGGTGTAGGCGGCGACCGCCTGAGCAGGGGTGATGACGTGATCCGGGTACCACCCGGCGCCGGGCTCGTCGTTCTCGTAGTCGGCCCAGGTTCCGCGGTGGGTCGCGGCGAAGAGCCCCGGCCGGGGATCCAGCGTCTCGACCGGAACGTCAGAGCCGAATGCGAGGACCGTACCGGATCGCAGAAGGGACCCGAATGCGTACGCGCCCTCGGACCGCGCGATCCCCCAGTTCCGCTCCGCCGGGCCGATGTCCGTGAGCAGGTGTGCGGGCTGCATGGAGGCGACGATGCCAGAGCCGCGCAGGAGCTCCCTCAGGTCGGGTGGGCAGAGTTGCAGGTGCTCGATCCGGTGCGGGATAGCGCCGGGTGCCGGCACCTGGAGCAGGACACGAATCGCCAGCTCGACGGCCGCGTCACCAATTGCGTGCACGGCCGTCGGGAGGCCCTGCTCGGCCGCAACGCGGACCGCCTCCCGGAAATGCTCTTCCTGCAATGTCTGGATCCCGAAGTCGTCGGTGGATCCCTCATAGGGAGAGCGGAGCCATGCCGTACGAGAGCCGAGGGCGCCGTCGAGGAACATCTTGACCCCACCGACCCTGAGCCAGTCCCCTCCCAGACCGCTCCGAACCCCCACGCGGATGGCGGCCTCGAGCTGGTCGAGCTGGATGTGCTGGAGCACACGGAGCTTCAGCTGCGAGCGCTCCAGCAGCCGGCTGAAATCCCGGAGGCCGGTCACGTCCACCGAGTGAACTCCGGTAATTCCGAGCCCATGCGCCTCCGCCTGTGCGGAGAGAAGCGCCACGTCGATGTCCGCCGCGGTAGGCGGCGGAATGCTGTCGCGGGCCATCGCACGCGCCGCTTCGAACAGCACGCCGGTCGGCTCGCCGGTCTGCGGGTCGCGCTCGATTCGCCCGCCCGGCGGATCCGGTGTGCCGCGGGCGATCCCGCATCGTTTGAGCGCCTCGCTGTTCAGCCACCCGGCGTGAAGGTCCTGGCTATCGAGAAACACTGGATGATGGGGAACGGCCCGGTCCAGGTCACGCCGGTTCGGGAGGCGATCCCATTCATGTCGGTTCCAGCCATGCCCCAGGATCCATCCCGCGGCCGTGGGGGACGCCGACGCGATGTGGGTCGCGGCCTGCTCGATCGTCCCCGCTCCCTTCAGCAGGACGTAGCGCCGCGCCAGGGCCCACGTCGTGAGATGGACGTGGGCGTCGGTGAAGCCGGGGGTGATCGTAGCACCATCGAGGTGCTCCACCCGGGCGTCGGGACCGGCGGCCGCCCGCACCTCCACCTCGGAGCCGACCGCCGCGATCCGGTCGCCGCGGACGAGCAGGGCATCGCTCGGGCGCGTCGTGGCACCGCGATGGACGCGCCCTCCGAGAAATAGGACCTCCTGGGGACCTCGCATCCTTCCGTACCTGTTCGCGTCGCGGGCTGCTCCGTTGGCCGGCGAGCCAAGATAGATGCCCCGCGAAGGGCGAGCAAACCCTGGCATTTTGCCCGTTTCCATCCCGGTTCCAGTCTTGCGGCTCCACCATGCAGGGCGCATCTTCCCCCAGCCGCCCGGGCGAACCGGCAGGCTGAGAGCGTTCTGCCTACGCCCCCTGGGCTATCGACTTCCGATTTCCCGACGCGCAGATCCAGATCCGCATGGACTACGAGTACGTAGATGAGCCCGATGCCCTCAGTGCCGCGGTCGAGCGATTGCGAGGCGCGCCGTTACTCGGGGTCGACACCGAAGCGGCCGGGTACCATCGGTATCACGATCGTATCAGCCTCGTGCAGATATCGTCGCGCGAGGAGAACATCCTCATCGACCCCATCGCCCTCGACGACCTCTCGGCGCTGGGCACCCTCTTCGAGGACGCCCGGATCGAGAAGATCTTTCATGATGCGGACTTCGATCTCCGCATACTCGACCGTGACCTCGGCCTGCGAATCGAACGGCTCTTCGACACCCAGCTCGCCGCGGCTTTCATCGGGGAGCGGAGTCTCGGCCTCGGCGCGATCGTAGAGAACTACCTCGGCATCAGCCTCCCCAAGGCCTATCAGCGGGCCGATTGGGCCGAACGGCCGCTGATCGAGGGAATGAAGGAGTATGCCGCCACGGACACCATTCATCTTCCGCCATTGCGTGACCGGCTCCTCGAGGAGCTCGAGAAGCTTGGCCGGGTCGCGTGGGCGGAAGAGGAATTCGTGCGCCGGCAGGACACACGGTGGACAGAGCCGGACAACCCGATGGAGGCGTTTCTCCGGACCAAGGGAGCACGCGACCTCTCACCGCGGGGGCTCGCCATCCTGCGCGAGATTCACGGGTGGCGGGAGGACGTGGGCCGCGAGCGCGACATCGCGACGTTCCGGGTCCTTTCGAATCAGGCGATGATCGAGATCGCACTGAAGGCGCCCGGGTCGAATGCAGCGCTCCGGGAGATTCGGGGTCTCTCGAACGGCCTCCTCGAGCGTCGGGGACGGGAGCTGACCGCGGCGGTACAGCGGGGGCTCGAGGTCCCCGAGGACGAGCTGCCGCAGTTCCCGCCAGCACGCCGGTGGGAGAGGGACCCGGAGCGCGAGGCGCGTTCCGAGCGACTCCGGAAGGCTCGCAATCGGGCCGCCGAGGCGCTGAAGCTTGATCCCGGCTTTCTCATCTCGCGCGCGGTGCTCGACGAGGTCGCCCGGTGCATGCCGACCTCCCGCGAGGAACTGTCTCGCATTCCGGATGTTCGTAACTGGCAGATCGAAGCCGTGGGTGACGAGCTGCTCGCCGCACTCCAGGCGTGACGCCAGTGCTCTAATGACTGCGGGATCGGCCGCCCGACCCTAAGCCGGCCGACCCCCCGCGGGACCCGAGGAGGAGGAACACGGATGTCGACTGAACTGCTGCAGCGGGCGGATCTCACCGGCTACATCGTTGCCGGCCTTCCGAAGAGCTTCTCGACGAAGCTCAAGAAGATCGTGGCCGACGAACGCGAAAACGCCGAGGTGATCCAGCTCGACGAGGAGATGACGGAGTGGTTGGTGGCGCAGCTAGCGGGGGAGAAGCGCCGCCCGCATGAACGCACGCCCGCCTCGGCGGCGCTGTGGCGGGCGTACAGAGCACTCAGCGCCGCGCGCTACCACCTCCAGGACCGTCCGGAGGAGGAGCAGGTGCGAAATCTCCGCCGGATGGTCGAGGATCTATGGCGTGAGCTGAGCCCGCAGCATGCCATCGACGAGGAAGACGTCGAAGCCGCAGCAAGCACGGACGGAGAGATCGACGAAGACGGGACGGACGAGGATGAGACGGAAGAAAAGGCCGACGAGTAGGGACCGATGAACCGTGATTCGATGTCGACAGGCTACACGCGAGAATTCGAAGACGAGTCCGGCGCGCGTTGGGAGGCTTTCGGCGCGCCAGCCGTAGTGGCACACGGCCGGCCCGGCGCCGTGCTGGCGTTCCGCCCCGCCGGAGGGGCGGAAGACGACTTGCTCCGCTCTACGGTGACCTTCAACAGCTTCGACGCGGCGGATCTGGCGATCCGGCCCATGAGCGAGAAGGAGCTGCGGCGCCGGCTCGCGCTGACGCGAATGGCTGCCGGCGGGGTTTGAGATCCGGTGTGTTCGCGCCAGCTACCCCGCTCGCGCCCCCGCCGGATCTCAGAGAAGGACCTCCTGCAGGACTCCCGCATATCGTAGAGCCAACGCCTCGGACCTGCCCAGCCATACAAGGTGTGCCGGGATGCGCCGCCGCCGAACGAAATTGATCTCGACCAACGGGGCGCTGGCGAAATCTTCGGCGAGTGCCGGGGGCACCACCAGGACGAAGTTCGAGGCGCGCGCCTCACGGCTCCAGCGGCACTCGGCGGCGGCGACGCGACCGTCCGCATCGGCGAGCGCCCCCAGGGCCGGGTTCATCCCTTCGATCTCCCGGACCGCGAGGGCGCCGATCGACCCGCAGAAGATCTCCGCCCGTACGACCTGACCTACCGCGCGATCTCCCCCCGCGATCAGTGCCTCGAATTCCGCGAGCGTCCGCGCGTCCCTCACGCTTCCGTCCGGGACCTCCGGAACCGTGTACGGTTCTCCAGCCGCAACCCTCGTCGACGTCGCAGCGGCGGCGACCGTCTCGTCGGCGGAATCTACTCCCAACCGTAGCAGCAGCACCGCGACGAGCGCCCCGGTCGCACCATAGGCGACGAAAGCGGCCGGTCGGCGCCATAGCGGAGCCGGCGTCCGTCGATCCTCCCTGCGGCGATCGGATCTCCGCCTGTCGCCTGACCGCCGATCTCCGGATCTCCCACCGTCCTCGTGGTCTGTCGACTCACGCATCCGTTTGTCCGCGCCTTTCCTCGAGGTTTCTCTGATATCGGCCGTCAGATCGCGCATACACCGTGCCCGCGACGGCTCCTGGCCCCGAGCGAAGGTCGGGGCCTGCCCCCCCAATCGGCGCCTGGACGAGCCTACCGCCTACGCACTCTGCACCGGCGGTGGCAGAAAGGCTGGGGGGCATATGATTTGCCTTCCCCTCCGTCCCACGCCAAATGCCCACATCAGCAGGAGTCGCATGATGGCAGACGACGCAGCAGGAAAAGCAGGCCACCTGGGTGGCAAGATCAAGGAAGGTGCGGGCGAGCTCCTCGGTGACCGCGAGCTCGAGCGGGAGGGGAAGCTCGACCAGATGGAGGGGCAAGCCGAGCAGGATCAGGCCCGCGCCGAGGAGAGAGCGCGAGAGGCGGCGGCGCGCCGGGCCGCGGCACGACTTGCAAAGGAAGAGTGACCCACAAGCCCGAGCCACGACGGCTTCGGATGGAGCAGACCTATGTACAGGGTTCGAATCATCAGACCGCGCTATCAGCAGTCGCGGCCGTACGCGGGGCAGGTGGGAGAGGTGGTCGGACATTGGGGGCCCGAAACCAATGAACACGGGCGCGATGGATATCTCGTTCAGTTCCCCGATGGAAAGATCGTAGGCATCGCGGAAGACGAGGTGCAAGCGGTCACCGCGGACTAGCGGGTTTTCGGGAGGATGGCGCCCGCCGCGGTCCCGCTCCTAGCGAGGTACCGCGAGGCGCTGCCCCGGGAGAATGGGTCGGACGCCGAGGCCGTTGAGCCGTTCGATGGCCTCGACGCTCGACCCGTACCGCTCCGCGATTCCCCACAGCGTATCCCCCGCTTCGACGACGTGTTCGATAGGCCCCGACTGCTCGATCGCCACCTCCCCGTCTCGGTTCCCGTCTGACGCCATCGCCGGGATCCGCAGCCGCTGCCCGGGAACGATGACGCTCCCGGTGATTCCATTCGCGTCCTGGAGATCGACGATCGAGACGCCGTACTGCCGCGCGAGCGCCCAGAGCGTCTCGCCCGAACGGACGCGGTGAATCCCATCACCGGCCACATCGATCCCGTCCGACTCGTCCGCCACTTCCCCCCCGTCGCGCTGCGCCAGCCGATCTCGCCCCGTCCCGCCGACCGAGAAAGCAAGATACGCTCGTTGCATCCGCGATCCCGCTCCCGCGGGCACCCAGAGCCAGTATCCACCGGCGGGCGTCACGCCGCGGACGAGGTGCGGGTTGAGCGTGGCGAGGGCATCGTGTTCGAATCCCCCGATCACCGCAAGATCGGCGAGCGGCAGCGAGCGGTCGACGTGAACGCTGTCGAACGCGAAACCCTGCGCCGCCGCGGCTGGAGATTCGAAACCGAAACGCTCACGGTCGCGTCCGATGATGGTGACTGCGTAGAGCCGCGGAACGTATTGTCGTGTCTCGGCCGCCAGATCGCCGCGTCGGGCCAGGTCCCAGAAGTCGCGCGCCCCGAACCGTTCCAGACTACGCGAGATACGGCCAGGCCCCGCGTTGTATGCGGCGACGGCGAGCGCCCAGTCCCCGTGAATGCGGTGGAGCGTGCGGAGATATCGGGCGGCGGCGCGTGTCGAACGGACCGGGTCCAGCCGCTCGTCGACAGCGTCATCTACACGCAGGCCCATGTCCTGGCTCGCGGCTGGCATGAACTGCCACATCCCCACTGCACCCGCCCGGCTCCGCGCCACCGGCGTGTAGCCGCTCTCGATCATCCCGAGGTGGTACAGATCCGTCGGGATGCCCTCGGCTCGGAATATTTCGCGGACGAACTCTGCGTAGTAGTCGCCACTGCGTATCCAGCTCGCGATGACGTGCCGCCGCTCGTTGAGGAGGAAATCGAGCTCGGATTCGACCCAGGTATTGGCGACGATCGGAAGGTCGTACGTGGTCGGTCCGAGGAGTCCGTCATCGACCGGGCGGAGCTCGACGCCGAGGAGGCCACCGAAGCTCGGCGCCGGGTCGGGGCGGAGCCCGGCCGGGGAACGGTTGGTCCCGCAGGATGCGAGCAGGAGCAGCCCGAGTACGGCGAGCGCGAGGCGACGCGCGGCGCCAGCGGCCGGTGCCAACGGAGGGTAGTTGGTCATGAGCCAGGAAGATAACGCGTCCCGGTCGGTTGGCAACGCGGCCCCGGCGGCGGCTCACCGCGTCATCATCCGGCGAGCCGCGCCTCCAGCCCGATCCGCTCGAGCGCCTGCCGCAGCGCGTCGGTGGTCACCATGTCGTCTTCGAACTCGACCTCCGCGCATCCGTCCGAATGACTGGCAGCCGCGTAGATGACGCCCCTTATCGAGCGAAGGGCCTGCTCGACCTCCGGTTCATCGTCGCGCGAGAGCCCACGAAGCACAAATTTCTGAATCGCCATCGTCCTCCTCCTTCTGACGGCCACATGATCCTGCCCGGCCGGCGGTGCACGGATCGAACCAGGGAATACGTCTTGCACCCGGTCACCCCCGCTCGCAACACAAGATAGAGAGGTAAGGCATGGCCGATCGTAAGAAGGACGCGTACAGGCACACTTCCGAGATTGCCGGTGGCGGAGCCGCCGAGGAGCGACCGTCCACCGAGCACCAGGACCTGGCCCGCGGGGACGCCGAGCCCGCGAATGAGATCCGGGAGGATGAGCGGGCGGAAGGCGACGGGTACGGGCCGCGCACGCACGAGGCGACCCGCGTCACCCGCAAAGACGCCGATTGAACCAGCGTACGCTTCTCGTCGGGCTCGCCCATCCGGACGACGAGCTGGGCGCGGCAGGATCGATCCTCGCGCAGCGCGCCCGCGGCGACCGCGTCGTCATCGTATGGCTGAGCCGGGGCGAGCAGACGGAGGCGTTCGGACCGCTGACCACCGCGGAGGTGGCGGAGCGTCGAGAGGCCCAGGGGCGACGCGCGGGCGAGATCCTCGAGGCCGAGACGGTCTTCCTCCATTTCTCCGACACGGCGATCACCTACCGCCGGGAGAGCGTCGTAACGATCGCGCGTCTCCTGTGTGAGCTGCAGCCGGACGGTCTGCTGACCTGGGGCGACTCCTGGATCCGCGGCATGCGCCATCCCGATCATCAGGCGTGCGGCCGCATCTTCCGCGACGCGATCACGCTCGCGCGAATCGCCAAGGTGGTCGACCCGCTGCCCCCGCACCGCGCGCCGGTCCCGGTCTTCACGATCCGGGGGATCCACTCCACTCTGCCCGCGATCGGTGTCGACGTTTCGCAGCACCGCGCCGCGATCGGCCGACTGGCCGAGCTTTACTTCCACGGAGTCGGCTTCGGCGATCCGGAGTGGCTCGAGCGCCGCCTGACGGTGACCGGAACCCGCTGGGGATTCCGCTATGCGGAGGAATTCGATGCCTGGGAGTCCCGACCCGGTCCCGCGGACTCCCTTCTCCCCGCGCCTCCGCTCGAAGGTGTGCCGCATCCGACGAGAAGAACGAGCAGGGAGGACTGAGATCGGAGGAAGCTGGATCACGTCAGGCTGGTGAAACCTCCGAGTCCGCGGCATCGTAGAAGTCGATCAGTGGATAGACTGCCTCCTGACCTCCGACCCCGGCACCTCATGCCAACCGTCCTCAGAGATATCGACCCTCGCACCTGGGAGCACGCCGCCGATCGGGCTGCGCTCAATTCGCTTCGGAAGGTTCCGGGGTTCGACCAGGTCCTCAAGACGTTGTTCGGCTTCTTCGGAGAGAAGCCGATCCGGCTGGCCTTCCAAGCGAACGCGGTGCGAGCGTCGCCGACCCAGTACGAACGGGTGCACCGGCTCTACGGTCGCGCGGCGGAGGCCCTCGACGCGCCCGCCGTGTACCCGGTCTACGTCTCGCAGACTCCGGTGGTGAACGCCGGGGCGTACGGGATGGAGAAGCCGTTCATCATCGTGAACTCGGGGATGCTGCTCCTGATGGACGACGACGAGCTCCAGTTCGTCCTCGGGCACGAGATCGGCCATATCATGAGCGGCCACGTGCTGTACACGACGATGATGGTCATCCTGCTCCAACTGGCCGAGCGCGGCTTCCCGATCGTCGGCCTCGCCGCCCGCGCCGTGCTCGTCGCACTGCTCGAATGGTATCGCAAGGCGGAGCTGTCGAGCGACCGGGCGGGGAGCCTCGCCGTTCAGCAGCCGGAAGTCGGGATGCGCGTGATGCTCAAGCTCGCCGGCGGAGGGGATGCCGACCAGACGAATCTTCCGGAGTTCATTCAGCAAGCCGATGCCTATCGCGACGGGGGCGACCTCGCCGACCAGGTGTTCAAGGTACTCAACCTGATCGGGGCGAATCACCCGTTCCCGGTGCTGCGGGTGGCCGAGATGCGCGACTGGTTCCAGAGTGGCGCGTACGATCGCATCCTCCGTGGTGAATATCGCCGTCGGGGCGAACCGGAGAGCGCCTACTTCGACGACCTCGCCGCCGCGGGTCGCTCCTACGCCGACGGAGCTCGCGCTACTTTCGGCAGCGCCACCGAGGCCGCGCGGAAGATGATGGGCTCGATGTGGGGGCCGACGGCAGGGAATAGGGAATAGCCGGCCGCCAGATCAGCATCCGTTTACGTGCGGCCGGAGTTGTGCATAGCGTGATGCCGAACCGTCGTTTCGCCAGCAGTTTGCTGGCTATTCCTATTCCCTGTTCCCTGCTCCCTGCTCCATCTCGTGCCCGATAGCGTCGTTCGGAGAATCACCTGGCGAAACGCCGATGCCGCGCAGCTCCTGCTGCTCGGGGTGCTCTTCCTCTTCCTCTGGCGGTTCTTCTGGATGGTGTATACGGCGATCTTTATCGCGCTGATCGCCATTCTGCTCGCCATCGTGCTGTACGCCCCAGCCAAGCTGCTCACCCGGTGGATCCCCTTCAAAGCCGGCTTTCCGCTGGTCGTCATCGCCTTCCTCGCCGCGGTGGCCGGATTGATGGTGGCGATCATTCCTCAGATCCTCGAGCAGGTCGGGCAGCTAGCGCAACAGCTTCCCAATGCGCTCAACGCCGCGGGCGACTGGTTCACCACCCGCACCGGCATCGAGCGTAACGCCGAGCTTGTCCAGACGGTGAACGAGCAGATCGGTGAGTTCTTCGGTCGCTTCGTGCCGATCGCGTTCAACCTGATCAGTGCGCTGATCGGTTCCTTCGCCATCGTCATCCTGGCGATCTTCCTGGCCTACCAGCCGGAGGTGTACCGTGACCTCTTCATCCGCGCGGCACCGCCGGGGAGCCGTGAGAAGGCGGCTCGCGTGTACGACGAAGCCGGCGCGAGCCTGCGGACCTGGGTGCTGGGGAAGGCGGTGACCATGGTAGCGGTCGGGCTCGCCGTCTGGGTCGGGCTGGTGCTCTTCGAGATTCCCGGCGCGCTGGCCCTGGCGGCACTCGCGGCAGTGCTCGAATTCATTCCCAACCTGGGGCCCACGATCGCCGCGGCGCCGGCGATCGTCGCGGCATTCCTGATCTCTCCTTCGACGGCGCTCTGGGTCGCGGTGTTCTACTTCGTGCTCCAGCAGGTCCAGAGCATGCTCACCGTTCCGCTGGTAGAGCGCCGAGCGGTCAACATCCCGCCTGCGGTCCTCCTGATCTGGCAGCTGATGCTCGCGGTCGGCTTCGGTCTGCTCGGCCTCTTCGTGGCGACGCCGCTCCTCGCGCTCATCGCGGTCAGCCTCAGAATCCTGTACGTGGAGCCGAGCGAAGCGAGGTACGCGACCGATCGACGGGAAAGCCGGACTCCCTCACTCGAGCAGGCCGGCTGAGGGCGCCGGGGCGGCTCGCCTTCCCACCCGGGATCGACCCGCGAACTGCATTGACAAGCTTGTGACCCGCGGATAAACTGGAAAACGGACCGGCTGTGCTGGAAGCATCGCCCTCGCATGGGACCCGAGTATACGCTCGAGGTCTCCTTTTTTCGTCTCCAGGCCGGGAGGATGCTCTTGGTAGAAATTCAGATTGGCGAGAACGATCGGCTCGACTGGGCCCTCAAGCAGTTTCGGCGGCGAATGATCCGTTCCGGTCTGTTCAAGGACATGCGACGGAAGCGGTTCTACGAGAAACCGAGCGAAGCTCGGAAGGCCAAGGCCAAGGCGGCCGAGCGCCGCAAGCACAAGGATCGCAAGCGGCAGAACCGCGACCGTAGCTTCTGAGGATGTGGCCCTCCCGGGGCCGCCCCACCGAAATCCATCAATACGACAGGAGGGCGCGCACTTCCCTGCCCTCCAGAAGTCCCCGTCCGTTCAGTGCCGCCAGCTCGAGCAGGAAAACGGCGGCGACGACGACACCCCCCAGCTCCTCCACGATCTCTACGGTCGCCCGGGCAGTTCCCCCGGTGGCCAGCACGTCATCCACGATCAGCACCCGCTGACCGCGACGGACCGCATCCTCGTGCATCTCGAGGTGATTGGTCCCGTACTCCAGTCTGTACTCCCGCGACCGCGTGGGCCGCGGCAGTTTCCCGAGCTTCCGTACCGGTACGAAGCCGCATCCCAGTGCCACGGCCAGGGGTGCGCCGAAGATGAAGCCCCGCGACTCGATGGCCGCCACCGTATCGATTCCCCGCCCGGCGAATTCGCGGGCGATCCGATCGACCACTCCGCCGAGCCCGCCGGGCTCCAGGAGTAGCGGAGTGATATCGCGAAAGAGGATCCCCGGCTCGGGGAAGTCGGGCACGGGCTGGATGAGGCTAGCGAGGTCTGACATAGGGATGCCGGCTGGGGGAGAACGGATCGGCGCCGGAGGACGCATCGCACCAGGAGCGGGTCGATCAGAAGCGGGAAGGTAAGCAGCGCACGCTGACGGAGAACACCCCGGAGGCGAAGCCGGGTGCGCGGGACTCCGATAGCCTCGACAGGGAGCGCCACCCGCGACTCTGAGCACCGCCCGTGATCGGCGGGCCGGGGACTGGCGCCGTGCCGCTCCCCGTCTCGGGCCGGGCCCTCCGCGAGGTCAGCCCTCCGAAGCGTGTGCGGCAGGGTCGCTGGGATCTGTGGCGGCATCTTCGCGAGCCTCACGTTCACCCGCGCCTGCTTCAGTGTCGTCGGACTTGGTCCGCGGAAGGCCGGCGAGTGAACGATATCGGTCGGCGTGCTCGTCCCGGTAGCCGGTCAGTAGGAGAAAGGCTCGGTCGAGGAGGGCGAGATTCATGGGGGCTCCTGGTCGAGAGGGGAGGCCCCGGCGCGGACCGGGGCCGACAGGAACTGGAGACGCTACCTCATCTGAATTCAACACTGGATACCGCCCCCACGTTCCGCAGCGGGGCCGCGTCAGGTCGGCCTCAGTCACCGGAAGTGCCCTGTCGACCTTCCAGAATCAGCTTCGTCCTGTGTGCGCTCAGCTTCTCCTCCAGGCCGACGGGGTAGCGGTGCGGGTTGACGAAGCGCTTCACTGTCGGGTGGAGGCGATCGACCCTCTCCCGGGCGGTTGCACGGGCCTCCTCGATGCCGGGGAGATCTCCGACACGCTCACCTCCGCGCATCACCGGGATCAGGAGATTCTCGGTGTCACAATCGGGGCCGAAGCGCTTTCGCCGCGTGGGGTCGAGCGGGTCGATCATGGTGGGCGATTCGCCGGGCGGGTCGGTCTCGTCGTAGATCATGTCGCCGATCGGCTCGCCCCCCCTCGAGAATCGCCGCACCTGGAGGACCCCGGGGATCGAAACCTTCGCCGTCTGCTCCGAGAGCTTGATCCGCTGAACCCACGCGCCGTCCTCCTGCCGCAGTGCCGACAGCTTGTAGGTCCCGCCCAGCGCCGACTGGTCGCCGCCAGTGACCAGGCGCGTCCCCACTCCCCACGCGCCGATCGCGGCGCCCTGAAGCTTCAAGCTCTCGATGATGCGCTCGTCCAGCTCGTTGCTCGCGTAGATCGTGGCGTCGGGGAACCCGCCTTCATCGAGGATCCGACGCGCTTCGATACTGAGGTACGCGAGGTCGCCCGAATCCAGTCGGATGCCCAGGAGCTCGTGCCCACGGGCGCGAAGGCGCTCGCCCACCGCCACCGCGTTACGGACGCCCTGGAGCGAATCGTACGTATCGACCAGGAGGACGCAGTTCCCGGGCATTGCCTCGGCAAAGGCCTCGAATGAGGTCATCTCGTCGTCGAAGGACATGACCCAGCTATGGGCGTGGGTCCCGGCTACGGGAATGCCGAAGCGCTTGCCCGCGAGCACGTTCGAGGTAGCCGTGCAGCCGCCGATGTACGCCGCGCGACTGGCGGAGAGAGCCCCGTCCATCCCCTGCGCTCGCCGGAGGCCGAATTCGAGAACGGGCTGACCCCCGGCGGCCATGGTGACCCGGGCGGCTTTCGTGGCGATCAGCGTCTGGAAATTGACGATGTTCAGGAGCGCCGTCTCGACGAGCTGCGCCTGAAGAATCGGACCCCGGACGCGGACGAGGGGCGCATGCGCGAACACGGTCTGGCCCTCCTCGACCATGTCCACATCGCAGCGGAAACGGAAGCCCCGGAGATGTTCGAGGAAGTCCGACGAGAAGAGTGGACCGCCCGCCGCAGTCGAAAGGCTGGCGAGGTAGGTGAGGTCGTCGTCCTGAAAGCGCAGTCGTTCTAGAAACTCGACCGCCGGGGCCATGCCGCAGGCGACCGCGTAGCCGCCATCGAACGGCTCGTCGCGAAACGAAAGTACGAAAACAGCTTCACGGTCGGGGTCCGCCGCCTGAAAATACCCGTACGCCATCGTGAGCTCGTACAGGTCGGTGAGCAGGGCGAGCGAGCCCGACCCGGCGGGTGATGGCGGCTCGGGTGCCGGTCCGTCCCTCGCCTCTGCCGCGCCGTTGCTACTCGAGCGCGGCATCCAGTTCGATCTGGAGTCCGGCGAGGGCCCGCGAAACCGGGCACCCCTGCTTCGCGCCTTCTGCGATCTCCGTGAACCGCGCCGCATCGATGCCCGCAACGCTCGCGCGCGTCGTGAGCTTCATGGTGGTGATCGTATAGCCGGCGTCGGACTTCTCAACGGTGCAGGCCGCGTCCGTTCGGATCCGAGTCGGGGTGTGCCCCGCTCCTTCGAGCTGGCCCGACAGAGCCATGCTGAAGCACGCCGCGTGTGCCGCCGCGAGAAGCTCTTCCGGATTCGAACCCTTTTCCTGCGCGAAGCGGGAGCCGGCACTGTACGGACCTTCGACGGCTCCGGTCTCCCCCTTGAAGCTGCCCGTCCCGGATTTCAGTCCGCCCTCCCATGTGGCGCTCGCCTTACGTGTCGGCATGTGATTCTCCCAGCCTGTAAAATGATGCGCGCGGCGCGCGCGAGATTCGGCTTGGATCCGGCGGTGCGGTCACCGCTCCGGCCGGTCGGCCCTGAAGACTTCCTCGGATATCGCCCAGATGGACGGCGTAGCGAGCTCGACGCTGTTGCCCGCGGGATCGCGAACGTAGAGCGACACGCCGCCAACCGGCCAGTTCACTTCCGCCTCTATCTGGACGCCTTCGCGCGCGAAGCGTGCGCGCCAGGAGTCCAGCTCCGCCTCCGGAATCGCAAAGGCCACGTGCCCCTCTCCGCTCGCCCCGTGGCCCGGCACATCTCCCTTGGGAAGGGCCGTCTGCTGCGGATCGAAAAGCAGAAACACGGCCTGCCCACAGCGAAAGAAGACATGCCGATCCGTCATCCGGGCGAATACCTCGAGACGAAGGACGTGCTCGTAGAAGTTGGCGGTCTCCAGGAGATTGGGCGCGTAGAGACATGTCTCCAGGATGCCGCCGATGCGCGGTGCCGGTTGTTGCATCATGGGCGCCTTCAGAAAACGATCGAGAGCGTATGCGGGTCTCTTCATGCAACACCCTTACCGGTGAACCGGATCGGTCAGTGGGATTCGCTGGGTCGAGGGTCCTCGAGCGCCGCCATCACCATGCGGCCGACAAGGGCGGCCTCCGCCGTGTGGTGCTCCAGCAAGTCGGCGTTCTGGAAGAAGCTGGCCAGCACTTGGGGATGGGCGCGTATCCGCCTTCTGACCTCCGCATCGGAGCCCGCAAGAGCCTCCTCGTTGAGCATCTCCGCCACGACCGCTATCACGTCCGCCGGGGCACCGATCCGTGCCGGCGGCATGCAGAGGTGGAGCACAACCGCCTCGGCGAAGGGCAGGAGCGGGCTGGTCTCGCCGAGCAGCGTCCTCAGGAGCACGGTCGATTCGGTGTCGAGCTCACGCGTCATGCGATTCCGCTACATCGGGCGGACTGCACTGGAGCCTTCCTTGCAATACGGTGTACGTGACAGAGCAGTACGCAGGCCCTGCGATTCCGGGGCCATTTACGACACATCACATGAGGAGGAACATCATCGCCGCACAACGAACCCGCGTCAACGATCAGATCCGCATCAGCCCCGTTCGCCTCATCGACGCCGAAGGAAACCAGTTGGGCGTCGTCCCCATCGAAGTCGCCCGTGAGAACGCGCAGGAGACCGGTCTCGACCTCGTCGAGGTCGCGCCCAATGCCCGCCCGCCCGTCGTCCGGATCATGGACTGGGGCAAGTTCCAGTACGAGGAGCAGAAGCGAGCCCGCGACTCCAAGCGCCGGCAGCACACGGTAGACGTCAAGGAGGTCAAACTCCGACCCGGGACCGAAGAGCACGACCTCCAGGTGAAGCTGCGCCACGCACGGCGCTTCCTGAACGCCGGCAAGAAGGTCAAGGTGACGGTCCGTTACCGGGGTCGGGAGATGCGCCGGCCGGAGCTGGGCTTCGACATGCTCAAGGAGATCGCCGACGAGCTCGAAGATCTCGCCACGGTCGAGAGCCGCAGCCGGCAGATCGAATCTCGACAGCTCACGATGATGCTCGCGCCCGAGTAGGCGCGAGCGGACGGCCCGGCGGTGTAGGTGGAGTTCGCCTGCCCTAGGAGAAACGAATCTGCGGCGACGCGGCTCGATCGACCGAGACGGCCCATTCGTAGCGGCAGAGCCCACAGACCCAGTACTCCTCGCCCTCCGAGCGGCTGACGTTGCGAAGGCGGTTACGAGATGGGCGCCGCGGGCGCTCGTGGCCGCAGGCGGGGCATTCGAGGGGACGCTGTACGAACATGGGGGTCTCCGGGAGGAAGGATCTCTCAGAGCCACGGTAATCGTCGGATCAGACGCACACAAGGTTGGCAGAAAGCGCATGGCGCCTCCGCGGGACCCTACTGGGTCGGCGAAGGCGCCATTCGCATGCATCCGACTCGCTCTACATCGTCCTGCACGGTACCTTCGACGTGGCGCGAGCAGGTCCGGGTCGGGCACGAGTGTTTTCTGCGCTGTCGACCGACTGGGCGGCGAACGGTTCACATTCACTTCACCTGCTGTGCGGTGCTACGGCAGGTCGATCACAACCGTATGCTGCCGCTCCTGGCCGCGAGTCTATGGTGCGACCTCGTACTTCGTGAAGGCCGAGCCCGCATCCTCCAGCGACGCGGGGCCCTCGGCCACGAAGACGTTGCCATCCGCGTCCGCCGCCACGCCTTCTCCCGCGACGCCGTTCAGCGGCCGTGACTGGGACTCCCACGGCGGAATGAAGCCGTCGATCCAGTCCCGGTCCACGTGCCCGATCCGGACGCCGTTCATCCAGTTTATGTGCCGACCCTCCGAGGACTCCGAATCGATCGCGTAGACCCTATCGTCATCTGTGATGAAGACGTCACTGATGCGGCCGTACAGATAGCGCGAGTCGAGGTAGTTCCCCTCCTGGTCGTAGATCTCCAGCCGATGGTTGCCGCGGTCCGCCACCCAGAGCCGGCCCTGCGAGTCGAACGCGAGTGCGTGGGGGGTCCGGAACTGCCCGTGCTCGGTGCCGATCTCGCCCCACTCCATCAGGTACTCGCCCTCGGGGCTGAACTTGATGATGCGCGCGGTGCTCCCGGCTTCCCGGCCTTCGGCCATCTCCGCCGCGCTCTCCATACCCTGTCCGCCGTGGCCGTCCGCGACGAAGATGCTGCCGTCCGGCGCCACGATCACGTCGTTGGGCTGGTTGAGCTGCCCCGGCGCGTTGCCCGGCTGGCCCGCCACGCCGATGCTCATCAGCACCTCCCCCGACGGGCTGAACTTGTGGACCTGATGGCCCTTCGTCCCCGCCTCATTACCGGCGAAGTCGGTCACCCAGACGTTCCCCTCGCCGTCCACGTCGATCCCGTGTGGCGTGACGAAGACGCCGGCGCCGAAGTTCGCCAGGATCTCACCCGTGTCACGGTCCAACTTGAAGATCGGATCGACCGGGTTCGTGTCGCAGTTCACGCCGGGGCCGCCCGCCGAGCCAGACGCGCAGCGCTCGTATGCCCAGACGTGCCCGTCCCTCGGGTCGATGTCGATTCCGGCCGTCGAACCCCACTGGCGCCCTTCGGGCAGCTCGGCCCAGTTCCCGATCCGACCCGGGTTGGGATTCGGGATGTCCTGGCCGGTAATTGGGTTGGGGAAGACCTCGACGCCAAGATTCGCGGTGGCGCTCTGTGCTTCGTCCGAGGCACAGCCGGCGGCGAGCGGGAAGATGAAGACGGCCACGATGATGGACCACAGCGTGCGCGACGAGGGCATCGGAGAGCTCCTTTGTGCAGTGTAGGTCAGTGACGAACGGAAGCGTCGCGGGATCGCCGCGCGTATGGAGAGCTCGACGGTGGGACTCACGACGGGCTGCTCGCATCCAATGTCGGAGGGCGCACGGAATCCCTACTCGTGAAATCGACTATGAGGCCGATCGAGGACCACGCGAGAGAGAGTGCACAATGAGCAGTGTAACCGTCGCTGTGGACGCGTCCAAGCAGGTCTCCGCCAATCCGACCCCCACTGCTCGTTCATGATGGGCAGGAGCTCCTGCGGCGGGATAACCAACATCCAGCCGCACGCCGCGAAGAGACTGGCGATAAGCACCTGCATTCCGGGGCACGATGTTCATTGCCCCCGTCCTCCGTCGCCTCTCTCCGCCGCCGGTACGATCCGCTCCGCCAGCAGCCTCCGAATCTCCCGGTTGTGCTCCTGCCCTCGGGGGGCATTCGGGTCCGACGTCGTCACCACCGTGAGCTCCAGCCCGGGGATCACGAAGATGAACTGGCCGCCGTATCCCCAGGCGTAGAACATCTCGTGGCCGCGGACGTTGCTCAGGAACCACGAGTAGCCGTACCCCTCGCCGCGCCCGCGTGCCGCCACGCGTGATACCAGCGATTCACGGACCCACGCCTCCGGCACCACCTGCGTCCCGTCGGGGGCCCGCCCGCGGTTCCGGTACAGCTCGCCGAACGCGAGCATGGCTCGAGGCGTCATCCGCATCTCGTTGCCGCCGAAGTAGATCCCCTGCGGGTCCGTCGACCACCCCGGGATCGAAATGCCCAACGGCTCGCCCAGCACCTCCCGCGCGTAGGCGAGCGTGCTCTGGCTGGTCGCCTGCGTGATGATGGCGGAGAGCAGGTGCGAGTTGCCGGTGCTGTAAAGCCGCTGCGTGCCCGGGTCCGCCACCATCGGGCGCCCGAGCGCATAGCCGATCCAGTCGCGGCTCGTCACCCAGCTCCCGTAGTTGCTCCCAGAAGTCCGCTCGAGCCCCGACTGCATCGATAGCAACTGCGCGAGGGTGATGGACGGCTTCCGGGAGTCGCTCTCTCCCGCGAGATAGCGGGTGAAGAAGGTGCCGATCGGCTGGTCCGCGCCGCTCAGGTGCCCCTCCGCGATCGCGATCCCCACGAGCGCCGAGACGACGCTCTTCGAGACCGACTTCACGTTGTGAGGGTCGGTGAGCCCCGGGCCGCGGAAGTGCTCCTCGACGAGCACTTCGCCGTGCCGCGCGACCAGCAGCGTCCGTAGCCGCGTCAGCTCCGAGGCGTGCGCGACCGCCGCGTCGAGCATGACACTGTCTAGCCCGAAAGTCGGCGGCGGCTCGGGCGGCAGGGCGGGCAGCTCCGCTTCGGCGTCGGTGTGCTCGGCCGGCGGGTCGGACGCGCAGCCGGCACCCAGCGCCAGCACGGTGAGGCCAAGGAGGAGATAGTGTCGTGGAACAGGCGTCATGCGCAATGAGTGCTCGGAGTGGATCACCTGACTCCGGCGAATGTCACGACTCGGAATTCTCGCACCCACCGCCGCTCGGTGGGAAGCAACTCCGATCTACGAAGTGCTGCCGAACGGACAGACATCAGAAGCCGGCGGCCTCACCCTCTAATACCACGAAACCTTTGCTCCAACATAGGCGGCCCGAGGACGCCGCGGTGGGCCAATGTCCAAACGTTCGGGCCGCGAAATGGAGACGGAAGACGCCTGGTTGGCCGCTATCATCACGCCCATATAGGGCGCGATCACCCTCCCACCGTTCCGCCACAAATCGATTCCCACATCGAGGTGGGCACCCACCCCTGTAGCCTCAATCAAGGTTCCGTCACCGGCGAGGGTCGAGCTGCTCAGCCCCACGCCACCCAGCAGGAACAGGCGCCCCGCCACACTCGGATAGAACTGGGCGATGCCGCTCAGGCTCGCCAGCGTGGCATCCCGGTTCTCTCCCCGGCGCGCGGCCGCGGCAACGGCTGCACCGGCAATGAGCCGGGGAGATAGAGTCCCGCCTACCCCTAGCGAGAGATGAAAGCCAGCGCCGGAGCCGTATGGAATGGAATCCGGCAACGCCTCGCAGCCTTCGCAGTCCGGCTCTACCAATGCGACTCCTGCACCCGCGCCCCACCAGAAGCCATGCCGCGTGGCATCCTGGGCCGCGACGTCACCGAAGGTGATGAGTATAAGACCAACGGTCGATGCCAGCCGATGCAGTGGAGTCATATCTAGAGCAGCTGAACGGCCTTTGCCTCAGCGGCCGGCGGCAACCCCGCAGCTGAAGCGACTTCGATGGCCGGCCGCCGGTCCCCTGCAAGCCAGTGTTCGGCCGGAAGACCGCGCCGGCTCCGCCGCTCCTGACGCGCGAAGTATTTCGAACTCCAGTTCAAATCTGGCCGCCAATCGATACGGACCAAGTTTGCATGAAGCAGACAGTCGGCTGCGATTCCTTCGCCTACACTCGGTTACCCGAATTGGCGGGCGTCGAATACCTGGCCCGTCTGGTTGCCGCCCAAAACTGCCCCATATGCGCGAGCCACGTCAGCCGCCGGCACTCCGCCACCGGGATCCTGTCCCATGGTCACCAACGTTTCGCTCACCCAAGGCGGACTGACGACATTGACGCGGATCCCGCGGGGAGCCTCCAGTGAGGCTGCCCGCGCGAAGCCCTCCAAGCCGGCATTAACCAGGCTGATCGCGGCGCTACCGGCGATTGGGTCTTGGGCGAGCACTCCGCTGGTAAGTGTGATCGAGCCTCCGTCCTGCACCGACGAAAAGCCGAGCCGGACGAGATTGACTTGCCCCATGAGCTTATTGCTCAAGCTGAGCTCAAAATCTGCGTCAGTGAGTTCGGCCAGCGGCTTGAAAGCAGCCTGTCCTGCACACGAGATCACCGCGTCGACATGCCCAACCTGTGCCAAGAGGTCACGAATCGAAGCCGGGGAGCCGAGCTCGACTTGGTGATCCCCTCTCGTACGGCCCGCGGTGACAACCTCATGCTCTGGTGCGAGCATGTCGACAACTGCGGAGCCGATCGTCCCTGTTCCTCCGACTATGAGTACCCGCATTGGAAAGCCTCCGGGATTGTAGAAATATTGGCACTAGCGTGAACGGGCGTATGGACGCCGCAAGGAGGCTTCCGAAGCGCCGTCAGACCTACCTGGGATATGTCGGACGGTCAAGCTTCAGGGGCCGGCGGCCTCGCGGAGTGTGCAGCCCGCTCGGACGGCCGGCCGCCGGTCCTCTGCAAGCTTCTGTTCGGCCGTTTACCGGATGCGGCCGAGATCAAGGAGTGCTTTGATGTGATTGACGATCATCGCGACGATCTCAGGCTTGAGTGTGCCGACCTTAGCCACGACAAGATTCGCATTCGCGGTGAAAAGCTTGCCCGGCCGAGCGTAGCTAACGCGCTGCAACGAACCTTCGGAAAACCATTGGTCGATCAGGGTGACCGCAATGGGATCGCCATACGGGTTACTCGTGACCTGACAGAGAACGAAATCGCCCCTAAGTACGTCGGCTAGAACGACGGCGGGGCGAAGCTTCGACTGGGAGAGATCCGAAAAAGGGAACGGAATCAGGACTACGGCTCCGGCTGCAAGTGACTCCAAGCCGCCTCCTCTTCAGGACGGTTCCAATCTTCCGCGAGTGCACCCTCGCTCAGCAATGCAGCAAGTCCCTCCGTCTCATCGAGGCCGTCATCCAAAATCAGGAGGATTGCACGCCGGGGCGAATCCAGCTTCACCTCCTCCAAGAGCCGGACACGTCCATCCGCTTCGATTACCGCATCAATTTTCCGCGACATCGTAGTTCGCCCTGAATAAGTCGGGTGGTGACAACCGAGGATTCCTTACCC
>JBBDRL010000003.1:0-13847 GCA_040905505.1 Gemmatimonadota bacterium
CCCCCCCCCCCCCTCTACTTGAGTTTTCGGTGCCAGTACACATAATGGCGGCGGCACCCGATCACCGTCCTCTGCCTCAGTCCGGAGCCGAGGGGGACCTCGTGGCCGCGACGTTCTCGTCGATCTGTAGCGTATGTTCGCCCCACGTCCGGCTCACATCCAGCACTCCCTGCCAGACGCGCACGAACGGATACCCGAGCGCGGCCGGGGCCGCTTGTAGTGAGAACCCCGTGCCCCCCGCGACCCAGAACGGGACGCTCTCCGAAATCTGCTCCCGCTCGAGAAGCTGCTGCGCCACGTTGTACAGACCGGCAGCATTCGAAAGGTGTGCGTAGGTGCCCGGCCGGTATCGTCCGTCATCGATCACCTCCTGGATCCACGCCTGGTAATAGTCGATCATCTCGGGTGTGATGCGCTCCATCCTCTCGATATCCAGGAAGACGACGGTTCCCTCGGGAAAGCCCTCCGCGGCCGTGCGGGCAACGGCGTCTCGGCCGTCGATCGCACCGCGCTCCGGGGTCAGGAGTAGACTCGAACAGACTGTCGATTCGGTGATCTCGGCCGGCGCCTCTCCGTCGAATGTCTGCTGCCCGACGTACAGCACTGCCAGACCCCACCCACTTCCGTCCAGCAACTCGCGCTTCCCCGAAAACGACGTATCGCGATGGCACGGTGCCGGTAGATAGAAGCCCATCCACTCGTATGGCGAGGCTCGGTCCCAGCTTTCCATGACCTCGTCGCCCGGGTAGCGCCAGGTATCGAACCCGGCAAAGGCCGCCGCTCCCGGGGCCGCCGCAGGCTCCGGGAGCGAGACGCCGCAGCCCGCCAGGAAAGCGAGCCCTATCGCAAGTGTATTTCTATGAGTCATGCCGGCGCCCATTGGCAAAAAGGACGCCGGCATGAATAGCAGGGCTCACGCGCTGGCTCAGATCGCGGTGCCGACACCCGATGGAGTCAGGTCGTCGAGAAGGTCACCGGCTTCCGAGAAGAATTGCTGGACGGCCTCCCGCTGCTCGAGTAGGTCGCCTTCTGGCTCGACCGACTCGGCGGCACTCGAAAGCTGACCGACCCGCTCGTCTAGCTGCGGAAACTGATCAGTCTCGACATTCTCGAAGATCGCGACGATCGAAGTGAACGCATCCCGGGTCAATTGCGAGTGCATCGTCGCCTCAGGCGCACTCTCGGCCAAATTCGTCGCTGCGGTTCTGGCGTCCTCCAGCCGGGTGCTCAACTGGGCGGTCTCGAGCTGGTTCTGGGCGACCACCGCGTCGATCGCATCGACCAGGTGCTGGACGCATTGACTCGTGTACTGGTGGTCCAGCCCCATCTGCCCGGGCTCGGCCGCCGCACAGGCCTGCTGGTATTGCTGAACCGCCGCAGGTGCCGCTGGTGCCGCGTCCAGCGGCGGCCCCGGCTCCTCGACCACCGGCGCGGCGATCGGCTCCTCGATCGCGACCTCGTCGTCTCCGAGACCGGTCGCCAGCAGGTAGGCGATCAGCGCAACGGCGATCAACCCGAGAATCCACCACCACATCCCCGCGGACTCTTTTCGTTCGATATCGATATCGGCCATCATGTACTCCTTTCGCGACGAATTGAACCTCCTGGGAGGGCGAACGCGCCCCGGACTGAAGCCACGGCCCTCGTTGCTCTTCTCTAGCAAAGGTGGTTCCACTAGCGCGTTTACGGTGGCGCGCCACGTGCATGGGCCACGCAGGCGGTGCCCCCCGGCGCATCGCTCTTCGTGCCCCGTTTCATTCCAGACCTACGTCATGCCAGCGACACAGCCGTGGCACCGAAACGCAATCATCTACGCCCTGGACATCGAAACCTTCCTGGATTCCAACGGCGATGGCGTTGGTGACATCGCGGGCCTGACGAACCGCCTCGACTATCTCTCCGGCCTCGGCGTCACCTGCCTCTGGCTGCTCCCGTTCTTTGCCACGCCGAATCGGGACGACGGCTACGATGTCGCCGACTACTACAGCATCGACCCACGACTCGGCACGCTAGGAGATTTCGTCGTCTTCCTCCGCGAGGCGCGTCAGCGTGGACTCCATGTGATCATCGAGCTGGTGGTGAATCACACCTCGCGCGATCACCCGTGGTTCCAGGCCGCGCGTCGCGATCCGGACGGGCCGTATCGAGACTTCTACATATGGATGGACGAGCCGCCGAATCCGGAGCGGCGCGGAGGTCTGGTCTTTCCCGGTGAGCAGACCTCGAACTGGGAGTACGACGAGGTGGCCGGCGCCTACTACTGGCACTGGTTCTACGATCATCAGCCCGATCTCAATACCGGCAATCCCGCGGTACGGGACGAGATCAAGAGAATCATGGGCTTCTGGCTCGAGCTCGGCGTGTCGGGCTTTCGGGTCGACGCCGCACCCTTCCTCTTCAAGCGCAAGGGAATTGCGGGGAGCTATCCCGAGGAACCCGACGCCTTTCTCGGCGAGCTGTGCGACTTCATCGGCACGCGGCGGGCGGACGCCGTATTCCTTGCCGAGGCCGATGTCTCCGTCGAGGAGCTCTCCTTCTTCCTCGGCAGCGGTGAGCGGATGCACCTGCTGTTCAATTTCATCCTCAACAACTACTTCTTCCTGGCGCTCGCCAGGCAGAGCGCCGAACCGATTCACGACGCGCTGGAGCTACTCCCGGAATGCCCAGGGCGGGCGCAATACGCCAATTTCGTTCGCAACCACGACGAGCTGAATCTCGATCGTCTCCCGCCCGCCGATCGACAGTTCGTCTTCGATGCCTTCGCTCCCGACCCCGGCATGCGGATCTACGATCGGGGCATACGACGACGCCTCCCGCCCATGTTGAGAGGTGACCAGAGGTGGGTCGAACTCGTCTACAGCCTTCTCTTCTCGCTTCCCGGGACTCCGGTGATTCGCTACGGAGATGAGCTGGGAATGGGGGACGACCTGTCCCTTCCGGGGAGGTTGAGCGTTCGAACGCCCATGCAGTGGTCGGACACACCCAATGGTGGGTTCTCCTCCGCGCCGCCCGGGCGCCTCGTACGCCCCCAAGTCACCGGAGAATACGGACCCGATCGGATCAACGTCGACGCTCAGCGTCGCAACCCGACCTCACTCCTCAACTTCATGCTCCGGCTGATCAGAACGCGCAAGGAGTGCCCCGAGCTGGGCGGCGGAACGCTGTCGCTTATCGAAACGGGGGATCCGGCGGTCCTGGCGCACCGCTGTGACCGGAGAGATGGGGCTGTCCTCGCCATCCACAACCTCTCGCCCAAGGAGCGGACGGTCCGGATTGCTCTGCCGGAACCTCCTGGCGCTCCCTTCGTCGACCTCCTGGGGGACCGGGACTACGAGCCCCTCGGCGCTGGATCGGAGGCCGAAGTCCGCCTCGCCGGCCACGGCTACCGTTGGCTGCGTTCCGACCCGATGCTCCGGTACCTGTGACCCCGCTCCCTAGCGGACCCGAGATGGAATCGTGATCCGGACCTCCTCCCCCGGGGACACGTACATATCGAAGCTGCTCGCAACCGTCTGACCCGCGAGCGGATCCGCCCTGAAGCTGATCTCCCGCCCGCCACCGACGATCGTCGAGGGGATCTCCAGCCGCTGCGTCTGCAACGCCGTGACGGATCCAAGTCGAACCTGCTGGCCACCCGCGACCACGTAGATTCGCATATCGGAAGTCGACTGATTGGTCACCACGACGATGGTTTCGGCAGCGTCGCCGACGGTCGGACCGGAACGAGCCGCGCCGCCGCAGCCCACCAGAAAAAGGGTGAGGAGCAGAGTGAGAATCGGGAGTCGGAGGATGTACCGCATAACCACCCGTTGCAACGGTTTGAGAAGAATGATGGCAGCGGGCCCCTTGAGCGCATGATGCGTTCCTGGATTGGGTTCACTCGCGGCCTGCTGAGATCCGGTCCCATCCGAGCACTGCGCCGGGACCACTCACCGCAAACTTTCGAAATGCACTGTCTGGACCGCCGCCATCCCCTCCTCCATGCAGACCGCCTCCCCTTCGGCGGCGCCTTCGCAGGAGAGGTACTCGGCTCCGGTCGCTTCTACGAACACGGTCATGCCCCCGTCCTTCTCGACGATGAGGCGCATGTACCCGGGGGCCGACTTGCCGAAGAGCATGCCGGGCTGTTCAGCGATCGAGGACAGTTTGCTGCCGGAGCCACTCACGAGCGTATACGCCGGGTCGGTCGATTCGAGGGCCTCGAAGAGCTGCAGGGAATGCTCGTGTCCGCCGACGAATGCGAGCGGCGACCCTTCGCTCGCGAAGATCGAGCGGAGCCCTGCCTCGAGCTCGCGATAAGGGACGGAAGTGATGTCCTGAAGCACCGCCCCGCTTTGCGTCAGGAGGTATCGAATTCCGAGCGTCCGCCAGAACGAGACTTCACCGCCATGCGGGCCGGCCGAGCGAAAGGGGTGGTGCGCCGCCACCATGATCTCCCGGCCCCCTGCCTGACGCATCGCTTCGCGGATCCGGGACAGCACCTCGGGTCGGTCGTCCAGACCGAGCTGCCCGCCGTCGAGGATCCACCAGGCCGTGTCGAGTAGAAGCAAGCGAAGGTGCCGGCCGACGTCGACCACGTGCGGGCCGCCGGTCCCGGGATCCGGGGCGACGGCGACGTTTGCACCTCTCGTAGCGTTCGCGGCGGCGAGGAAATTGGCCAGGTTCGTGAGTCGATCGAACCCCGCCCATTCCTCCTCGAGTCCCCAATCGTGGTTCCCCGCCAGGAAATACGCCCGAGCGCTCCGGCTGACGGCAGCCGGACCCGCGACAACCGCGACCTGATCCATCACGATGGCCGAGTCGCTGGGAAATTCGGGTGCGTCGGGAGGATGAAGCCCGAGCGGATAGACGATGTCACCCAGATAGAGTACCACGACGGTCGAGTCCTGCTCTAGGCGCTCAGACCACCCTTCGACATCGTCCCGCAGCCGCTGAAGGATGGGCGAGTGCTCCATGCGCGCATCACCGGCATCGCCGACGAGGAAGAGGACGCTCTCGACCTCCGCAGGGTCGGGAACGGGCACGTTCTCTGGGATGGGGAACTCCGGAGGTACCGGAGCGCACGCGGCCGCTGCGGCCATCCACAGAATCAACAGTGCGGCTGAAATTCGCGATGCCATATTCATTGCACCGGCACACTCATGCTGACTCGCATGAAACCGGGAAAGGAAATGTTGGGATCTTCATCATCGGCCCAGCGGGAGAGGCCGAGGGTCAGACCGCCGACCGTCATACCCAGGCCGGCCCCGATCATCCCCCCTCCCCACGGCGCTTCCTGCTCAGTGGAGAGTAACCATCCCGTTCCCGCGCCGACGGCCGCACCGATGAGCAACCCTGAACTGGACCCGATGATGCTGCCCATCAGCGCCTCCTGACCCGCCAGCCCGAAGACCACGCCGACCGCTGGCGTGAGGATCATCGGCAGAGATTGCCAATGAATCAGATCGTCCGTCGAGTCGATGTACTCGCGCTGAAAACGCGCGCGGAACACTACCGCCGACATCGTGATCACCGCGCCGCCAGCCACGCCGATTCCCGCACCGATCACCGGGTTCTGCCACTGTGCATCCGCCGCCGTTGGCGTCGAAGTCGCGAACAGCGAGCCCGCCGCGACGAGCACCAGAAAACGTTTCATCTATACCCTATTCGTTGATCCGTAACGTACGCCTTCGATATCTCGCAGGGCGCAGCCCGAGCACATCCCGGACCACTCCCCTACTGACGTCAGAGTACACAAGCCTCTGGACGACCCGAGCGGCGGCTATTACACTGCAGGCAGTCCTACCGCTGTTCTCCCGTAACCCCCTCTGCTGACGTCCGACTCGCACGCAGGGCGGATCGTGACCTGAAGCAGTCAGTTCTCCCTCGGCCGCGGTCTCGGGGCCCTGGATTCTCAATGACGGAGATGAGCTATGAACCGGACACGTAAGTTGATCCTCGGAGCGAGCTTGGTCGTACTGGTCGCAGCCCTCTGGATCGGGCAGTCCGCCGTGCAGACCATCGGCGCGCAGAGCGCTGAAGTACCGCGTTTCGCGGTCGACCCGCTCTGGCCGAATCCGCTGCCCAACCACTGGGTGCTCGGGTCTTCCATCGGCGTCTGGGTGGATGACGAGGATCTCGTCTGGATGGTTCACCGTAGCTCCGCGACGCTCGGCAACAACGAGCGCGGCCTGGAGCTCGATCCGCCGACGGGTGAATGCTGCGCCGGTGCCCCGCCGGTCCTCGCCTTCGATCAAGAAGGCGATCTCGTCCACGCGTGGGGGGGTCCCGGCGAAGGGTACGACTGGCCCACTTCCAATCACGGCATCTTCGTCGACCACCTGGGTTTCGTATGGATCGGCGGAAACGGCTCGGGCGACTCCCATGTTCTGAAGTTCACGAAGGATGGCCGCTTCGTGGCGCAGTTCGGCGAGCCTGACGCTCGGGCGGGCGAGCCAAACGCCGAGGGCGAGGTGTCGTACGTCCGGAACAGCCAGGACCCGGAGAACTTCGGCCGTGTCGCGAAGGTCTTCGTCGACGAGGCCACGAACGAGGTCTATCTCTCGGATGGCTATCTCAACAAGCGCGTCGCGGTCCTCGATGCGGAGACGGGCGAGATGAACCGCTACTGGGGCGCATACGGCAACGAACCCGACGATGACTACACGTTTCCGCCGCGTGGTGAAGTCGCGCAGCAGTTCCGCGGCCCGGTCCATTGCGCGGACGTCGCGGCGGACGGGCTGGTCTATGTCTGTGACCGCCAGAGCAATCGGCTCCAGGTGTTCACGCGCGAAGGTGAATTCGTGAACGAAGCGTTCTTCGCTCCCGCCAGCCTCGGCGAGGGCTCGACCTGGGACGTCGCCTTCTCGCGGGACCCGGAGCAGCGCTACATCTTCGTCGCCGACGGCCGCAACATGAAGGTGCGAATCCTCCTCCGTGAGACGCTCGAAGAGATCGCGAACTTCGGCGACGGCGGGCGTCAGCCCGGCCAGTTCTACGCCGTGCACAGCATCGCCACGGACTCGCAGGGCAACATCTACACGACGGAGACGTACGAAGGGAAGCGGCTCCAGCGTTTCGTCTACCTCGGCGAGGGGTCTATCCCGAATCCTGAGCAGGGAGTGGTTTGGCCGGAATAGTTGTACAGCAATTCACAATTGCTGTTCACCCCACCCCTCCCGTAAAGACGAACCGGCCTCGGATTTCCGAGACCTGCACATCGAGCCGCAAGGTCGACCCGTCGTCGAGGACCGCCGTACCGCTCAGCCGGTACGGCGGTTCGTCGTTCGAGGGCGCTTGGATGCTGACCGTGGAGATGCGCTCCAGGTCGGCCCAATCCAGGGTGTCGCCTTCCTGAATGTCGTTGTCGCTCCCGTGCAGGCCGAGGAGCTCGGCGACGTACTGCGGCTCCGGGATCCCCATCTCGACGACCTGAATGCGATAGTGCGCAGGATCGCTCATCGAGAGGATGTTCTGCCAGGTGTGGGCCTCCACATCCTCCTGGAGATGGGCGACGAGCGTCTCCACGTCATCCGCTCGCTGGCGTGGCTCGGGCTCGGAACCGCCGATGCGGATGCAGGCGCCGAGCACCAGCGTGGCGGCAAGGGCGATTCGGTACATGGCGGTCAGCGGGATCGGGGTAGGAGACGGCATAGGTCTGAACGGCGGGGCGCCGCACGATATGCGCCAGTCACCAGGTCGCCAGCACTACGGACCGGCGGCCACGGTCATATGAAAGACCGGCTGCTGCCGCTCGAGCGTCACCATGACGGTGCCCTCCTGCTGCATCTCGATCAGGACTTCACCGAGGATCGCTTTGATCTCGAGGGCGCGCCGCCCCGCAACGCGCTCGGCAGCCAGGTCGGCGTAGCGCCGCAGGTACGGCTCCGCCCACTGGGCGGTCGAAGCTTCGATGTCGACGATGGGCTCGAGGGGCGCGGAGTAGGCGCTGTACAGCACGTCGAGCGTCGTGCCGTACTCGTGGGTGCTCTCGCCGAGCGCGGCGTTGGGGTTCACCTGACGAAGGGCGGCCTGATCCTCGGCCGAGCGAAGAACCGACGTGATCTCCATGCGGAACGGCGGGGCGCCGAGCGCGGCCAATCGCTCGTGGAATCGGTCCCCGATCTCGGTCAGCATCTCACGCACGGCAGGGACGACCAGCGGCTGCGAGTAGTCCAGGTCGCGGATGACCCAGTGCTCCGAGTCGTTCAACGCGACGAGATCACCGGCCGCTCGAAGGGAGTCGAGTTCCTCGGCCGGCAGGTTCCGGGGAACACCAAGCGCCCGGGCGCGCGCGAGCTGGGCATCGTTGAGAAAGCGGCGCAGCGCAGATTCACGCGCCGGCGACAACAGAGGCAGCGGTTGGAATACCGAGTCGATGGAAGCGGCCGCCGTGTCGATCCGCGCCGCCTCGCGCTCGAGCACAGCCTGCACGACCGCCGGTTCGCCATCGTCCGCGACCTGCTGCGTCGTCGATGTCATTCCCGGCTCCTCGGTGGAGCATCCAGCCAGGGCGGCAACGAGGATCGCCAGTCCCACCCGTATCACTCGACCATCAAAGTCTCTCACCATCATCTGCCTCCAGGCGCAGTTGGGCTCCTCGAGCGTCAGAACATCTGTCCGATGCTGGCCATCAACATCTGTCCGCCCAGTCGGTTGGCACCCCAGGACATGGCGAGCGATCCGAGCGGCGTCCGCCAGAGGACACCGAGCTCTCCTCCACTCGACCAGGCGGCCCGATCGTCCAGGGCGTCGACCGACGGCGCGGTCGCCGCTAACCGCAGGCGCGAACGAACATAGCCCTGAAATGGGATGGGGTATGCCAGGTCGAGACCCGCAATGGCACGGACGCGGTCACGATGCTGGCCCCATCGGGCGCCGGGAAAGGCGTGATCCTCACCGAGCGCCGGATGAGCATCGGCGGGCGCGTTGCCCGTCGTGGTGGCGAAATCCGCGAGGATGGCGGTGCGCAGCGGACCGATGTGAACGTCGTGAGAGGCGCGGGCTTCGAATCGCCGGTACGAGAAGTCCCCCCAGCGGAATTCGGCCTCGAGCTCCGGCTGCAGGCCGACGATCGGGATCTTGGGGGCTGGCGCGGCCAAGCGGACCGCGGGGCCGGCCGACCAGCCGTCGGCGGAATCCTCCACCTGGATCCACTCTCCACGGAGGGTAACGGTCGCGATCCGGGCGGACAGTGCCTGGTGGAGTTCCAGTCCCAGCCAGCTACCCATTCGAACGACCTCCTGATCCGAGCCTGCGTCAGGGCCGAAGCGACGTACGTCGGCTTCCTTCCCATAGGCCCCGCCGGTCCAGGCCAGGAGTGGCCAATTCGGAAAGACGAGGCGCGCCGAGACCTCAGCCCACTGCTCCAGCGCGGTCAGCGAGGCCGCGGCACCGACGGTGGCCGGCGCCCCGAAAGCTTCACCACTTCGCTGCACGCTCGACCAGATTCGCCCCCCTCGATCACTATCGAACCCGAGACCTCCCACGAGGGAGATGGTCGGCGGTCCTTCGACGCGTACGATCAGCTCCGCGCCGGAATCGCCATCGCCGGGTTCGACGCGCGGCCATACGGCCTCGAAGAGACCCGTGGTATACAGACGATCGACTGCCGAGAGGACCCCCTGGGGATCGTACGGGCCGGGCGCCACATCGGAGAATACACGGCGCGCGAGCGACTCGAGCGCGCCGTCCGGGGCTTCGATCCGGAGCGCGACGAGGGAATCGGGTGGCAACGGCAGTGGGCGCGACCCGGTCCGGGCCGGTCCGGTCCAGCGGGTCTCTCGCATGACGGATTCGCGACCGAGCTCGAACAGCGGCTGCGGGTCCGGTGGAAAGATCAGGCTGGTCGCCGACGGCGGAATCGCCGGGACGATGAGGACATCCGGTGGCGCCGTGTCGTGGCGTGAGTTCCGGAGCATGATGTCCAGCGCGCGATTCGCGACCTGTAGCGGTGAACGCCCGGTGATCTCGTCGGCCGGGCTTCGAACGTCCACTGCGATGATGTACCCTGCTTTCAGGTCGCGCGCGACGCCGACGGGGAGATTGTCGGCGAGCCCTCCATCGACGAGAGTCCGACCATTCCACTCGACGGGGGCGAGGACCCCCGGGACCGCCATGCTAGCGCGGACCGCCCGAGCCAGATCCCCCTCAGCGAGCACGACGAGCTCACCGGTGACGAGATCCGCAGCGACGGCCCGGTACCGGCGCGCCAATCGGTCGAAATCCCCGCGCGCCCTGGCATTCGCGTCGAAGAGCAGATGTGCGAGCGTGCGATTTGCCCGCCATTGAGGAAGGAACCCACGATTGAATCGCAGCGGATCAGCGTCACTGTCGATCATCACCAGCGGATAGCGGACCTCCCGATCGGGGCCGAGTACCACCGGCGCCGGCGTGAAAGTCTCGCCCCAGTCGACGGCGTAGACCTGGTCCTGAATCTCCTCCGGCGGGTAGCCCGCGGCATACAGCGCGCCCATCAGTGCGCCCATACTGGTACCGACCACGAGATCCGGGTCGTAGCCGAGATCTTCGAGCCCGACCAGAGCGCCGAGATGCGCCAGGCCACGGGACCCTCCGCCGCTCAGAACGAGAGCGGTGCTGGGCTCATGGTCGACGCGGTCGGGCGTCGGCTCCTGGGCGCGAAGGAGTTCCGCGTTCGAAGCCGTAGCTAGGGCGGCAACCGCCGCGACCATTCGGAGCCACATGCAGTATGTTGGGGAGGGGACCGTGCGATGTGAGCGCCGGACACCGGCGCACATCCTGGACCAGCGGCAGTCCGGGATCTCGCAGCACGCTTTCTGCGGTCGCGGCGGACGCGGCACGGCCCGGCTTCGATGGTGGCGCGGCCGTCAATCGGCGCATCGGCCGGGATGGCGTTGCGGGATCAGAGCGACAAGATTGCCGAGGGAGACGAGGTGCTGCTCCGCCGTTCTCCAGAGGGTTCACTCGAACGCGGTACGAGAAGATGATGAAAGCTTCCATGGCGATGGCGCTGGTCACGTCGTTGGCCGCGACGTGGGCTCCGAGCCCGGTCGAGGGTCAGCAGACGGATTCGCGCGTCCTGGCCGTCACGACCCCCGTTCAGATCAGCCTGGAAACCTACCAACTGGAGAACGGGCTGAATGTGATCCTCTCGCAGGACGCTTCGGTCCCCGTGGTCGCGGTGAACCTGTGGTACCATGTGGGATCGGGAGACGAGGAGCCGGGCCGCACCGGCTTCGCGCACCTGTTCGAACACATGATGTTCCAGGGCTCGGAGAACATCGGCGACGACGAACACTTCCGGTTGATTCAGGAGGCGGGCGGCACGCTCAACGGAAGCACCAGCTCGGACCGGACGAACTACTTCCAGGCGGTCCCGGCCAATTTTCTCGAGCGGGTGCTCTGGCAGGAGGCGGATCGGATGTCGAGTCTGCTACCCGCCCTGACGATGGAAAAGCTGGACAACCAGCGAAGCGTGGTCCAGAACGAGCGCCGGCAGAATTACGACAACGCCCCCTATGGTCTGGCGTACGAGACGATCAGCGCCGCACTCTACCCGCCCGGCCACCCCTATTCGTGGCCGACGATCGGGTCTCTGGAGGACCTGAACGCGGCCTCGCTCGAGGACGTCGGCGCATTTTTTCGGAGGTACTATGCGCCGAACAATGCTTCGCTGGCCGTCGTCGGCGATTTCGATCCGGAGCAGGCAAAGAGCTGGATCGAGCGATACTTCGGGGACATCCCGGCCGGCCCTCCGATCGAACGGCCGGATCCGGCGCCCGTGCGCCTCGCCGAGGACGAGCGACTCGTGCTGGAGGATCGGGTTCAGCTTCCGCGACTGTATATGGTCTGGCCGACGCCGGCGCTCTTCGACCCCGGCGACGCCGAGATGGACGTCATCGGCAACATCCTCGCGGGCGGGCGGAGCTCGCGCCTCCACCAGCGCCTGGTCTACCGGGATCAGCTCGCCCAGTTCGTGTCCGCGGCCCAGTCGAGCCGGATGATGGCGGGGCAGTTCGGGATAACGGTCCAGGCGCGCCCGGGGGTCGACCTGGCGGAGCTCGAGGCGATCGTCGACGAGGAGCTGGCACGCCTGGCGGCCGAACCGCCGTCGCAGCGGGAGGTCCAGCGTGCGCGCAACAACCTCGAGGCCGGGGTCATCGAGCGGATGCAGACCGTGCTCGGCCGCGCCGATCAGCTCAACGCATACGCCACCTACACGGGGAATCCCGCGTTCATCGAGGACGATTTCGCCCGCTACGCCGGGGTGACCGCCGAATCCGTGCAGGACGCAGTGCAGCGGTACCTCCGCGGCAATCGCGTAATCCTCAGCGTCGTGCCCGAAGGACAGACGGAATTGCAGGCCCTCCGATGAAACCGCTAACCGAGACGAACTCGATGAACAGGACCGTCGTCCAGGCCGCATGCATCGCCGCCGCGACCTCTCTGATCGCGGGCTGCGCACCCGCAGCGACCATTGCGGTCGAGGAAGCGCCCCTGGATCGGAGCGTCATGCCGGCCCCCGGACCGGAACCGGAGGTCGATTTCCCCGGAGTCCGGCGGAGCACCCTGTCGAACGGGCTGACGGTCTGGGTGGTGGAGCGCCCCGAGGTCCCGCTCGTGACCGCGCAACTGCTTTTCGAAGCCGGCGCCCGCATGGACCCGCCGGGGCAGAGCGGCCTGTCCTCACTCACGGCGGAGATGTTGACGGAGGGGACGACCACACGATCCGCGACGGAGATTGCGGACGAGATCGATTTCCTCGCCGCGAACCTCAGTGCCGGGGTGGGCCGCGAGACGGCCGTGGTCACGCTGACGACCCTTGCGCGGAACGTCGAACCGGCGCTCGAACTCTTCACGGACATCGTGGCCAACCCCTCCTTCGACGAGGACGAGTGGGCTCGCGTGCGCGATCAGCGTCTCGTTTCGCTGCTACAGGCGCTCGACCAGCCAGCTACGATCGCGAGCCAGGAGTTCGCACGCATAGTGTTCGGGCTTGAACATCCCTATGGACGACCCGTCCAGGGCACCACGGAGTCGGTCAGCGATATCACGCCGACGGAGCTACGCGAATTTCACCGCACCTATTACAGACCTGCCGAGGCGCATCTGATCGTGGTGGGGGCGGTGGAAACGGATGACCTCGTTCAGCAGCTAGAGACGCATTTCAGTGCCTGGCTCGGCAGCGCGCCGCCAGCTCCAGCCGGACCCGCAGATCCGCCCCCTGCGCCCACCACCCAGATCTACCTCATCGACAAACCAGGGGCGGCCCAGTCCCAGATTCGCATCGGGCACGTCGGCGTCGACAGGATGCACGAGGATTACTTCCCCCTGCTCGCCCTCAATTCCATACTCGGGGGTCAGTTCTCCAGCCGGATCAACCTGAACCTGCGGGAGGACAAGGGCTACACATACGGGGCCAGCAGCAGCTTCCAGATGGGCCGCATCGCGGGACCCTTCGTCGCGGGTGCCGGGGTGCAGACCGCGGTCACGATGGAGTCCATCGTCGAGTTCATGCGCGAGCTGAAAGAGATTCGCGATCAGCGGCCCGCCACGCCCGAGGAGGTCGAGTTCGCGACCACGAGCATCATCCGCCAGGAACCGCTCACGCTTCAGACGAACGCCCAGATTGCTGCGCGCGTGCAGGACCTGATCCGATACGACCTCCCGCTCGACTACTTCGACGAGTACAGTGACCGGGTCGCCGAGGTGAGCGTCGCCGAAGTCAACCGCGCCGCTCGCGAGCATCTGCGGCCCGGTCAGTTTGCCATCGTGGTCGTGGGAGATCGGGCGACGATCGAGCAGAACGTGCGGACGCTTCCCTACCCCGTCGAGATCGTCGCCATCGAGGGGCAGGCAGAGCCGGTCACGGAGCGGCAGGAAGTGGT
>JBBDRL010000004.1:0-12121 GCA_040905505.1 Gemmatimonadota bacterium
CGAGCGAGCACGGCCAGTCGCGCCAGTTTCACGATCTCCTCCGGCGCGCGCCAGCTTCCGAAGGCCCGGAACTGATCGATGCCGAGCAGAAAAACCAGCTCGGCATCCGGATCCTCCCGACGTAGGTCGCGCAGCGTGTCCACCGTGTACGAGGGGCCGCCGCGGCGGATCTCGCGGTCGTCGGCGGCGAAGCGAGGGTCTCCTTCGACCGCGGCGCGCACCATTCTGAGCCGCTGATCGGGGGTCGCGGCGGCGGCGTCCGGCTTGTGCGGCGGGTCGCCGGCCGGGACGAAGAGGAGAAGATCCAGGCCGAGCGCCTCGTACGCTTCCGCGGCGACGATCAGGTGACCGTGATGGGGCGGATCGAAGGTGCCGCCGAACACGCCGAGCCGCCGCTTCACGAGGCCATCAGGCCCGCAGGGCCTGTGCCTCCGGACTCTGCGGATACTCCTGCAGCAGCCGCTGGCGAGCCTCCTCGGCGTCCTCGACGTAGCCGAGCCGGTCGTACGTCTCGACGAGCTGGGCGAGCGCGGCCGGCGCGACGCTCGTGTTCGGGTACTGCTGCAACACCTGCTCGAAGTAGACGACCGCCGAATCCAGCGCCCCACGCCTGAAGTAGAAGACGCCGCTCTGGTAGACCTTCTGAGCGAGCTTGTACTGGAGGTCCGCGACGTACGCGGCCGCCTGCTCCGCCTCGTCGGTGCCGGGGTAATTCTCCGCGACCGACTGGCAGTTGATCAGCGCCGAGACGGTGTACTCCTGGTCCAGTGCCGGCAGCGGCGACAGCTCGTCATACGCCTCGCAGATCTGGAACCGGGCCTCCAGCGCCCGCTCGTGCGATGGATAGTCGGCCGCCAGCCGCTGGAAGTGCGATGCGGCGGTCGCGTACTCGCCACGCTCCATGTGCGCGTAGCCCAGCATCATCCGAGCGTCCGGGACGCGGGGATCGCCGAGGTGGCGCGTGACGAAGAACTCGAGGATGGTGATGGTCTCGGCCCAATCTCCTTCCTCGAACACCGCCTCGCCCTGCGCGTAGAGGTCGTCCGGCTCCATCTCCGCAAAGTTCGGCCCTCGCGCGGAGCATCCGGCCAGGAGCAGCATCAGCAGCATCAGCAGGCCGGCCCGGCAAAGTCTCAAACGATCGCTATGTACCTGTTTCATCATCCCGTCTTACCCGCTCTCCGCAAGCTGGTTTCAAGCCGATTTGGTGGTCGCCCCCATCGCATTGCGCGATGGCAGAGCTACCATGGGTGGTCCGCGCAAGTTCCGGACAACGGCAGGGAATACGGCAGGGAATAGGGAATAGGGAGTAGGGAATAGCCTGCACAAGCTCCCTTGGTCGCTATCCCGCCGAATGCCTGATCTGGGTGCCGTGGCAGGCTATTCCCTACTCCCTATTCCCTATTCCCTGCCGTACCTGTCCTCCAACCTCACCACGTCGTCCAACTCCGGCGTGCTCACCTCGAGGATCACCGCGTCTTCCAGGGCTTCGATCCGGTGGACGTCGCCGGGGCGCACGGTGATGGCCTGGCCGGGGGTCATCTCGAAGTCCGCGCCGTTGAAGTGGTAGAGCAGGCGGCCGGACTGGAGGTACATCGTCTCCTGCTTCCGCTCGTGCTTCTGGAGGCTGAGGGCGTGGCCCTTGGTGACCTCCAGCACCTTGCCGGCGTAGCGCTCCTCGTGTGCGTACCAGATCTCGCGGCCCCACGGCTTGGGGACGATCTTCGGCTCCACGAGCGGGAGTGGCTGGGGGTCCGGCATCTTGTTGCGTCTGGCGATGGAAGCGGCTCGGCGCCTCGAGTCCCTTCGGAATCAACGATCCGGGGACGAGGAAGTGCACATCTGAGCCGGTCTGGATCAGCCGACCAATGTACCGCGAGGGGCGGGAAAACGACACAGGGGGCCCATGTCACCCCGGCAAACCGGTATCATCCCGACAAACCCGTGTCACCCCGAGCGAAGCGAGGGATCCGCACCTTGCGAGCCGCCGCACAACTGCAGGTCCCTCACTTCGTTCGGGACGACGGGCGGGTTTGCAGGAACCACTCGATGAACTTCGGCAGCCCCTCTTCCACCGGTGTCGTCGGGTCGTAGCCGAGCAGCCGCCGCGCTTTCGAGATGTCGGCGTAGGTGCGCTCGACGTCTCCGGGCTGGACGGGTTGGCGGTCGATGACGGGCTCGACGCCCAGCCCGCGGGCGATGAGCTGGATGAGGTCGGCGGTGGTGGTGGTGCGGCTCTCCCCGAGGTTGATGATCTCGAAGCGCGGCTCGTCGGAGGCGGTGAAGTCGATCGCGCCCTCGACGCCCTGGAGGATGTCGTCGATGTAGGTGTAGTCGCGCTTCATGCTGCCGTCGCCGAAGAGCGGGATCGGGCGGCCCTCGGCCATCAGCCGCGCGAACTTGTGGATGGCGAGATCGGGCCGCTGGCGGGGTCCGTAGACGGTGAAGAAGCGCAGGCAGACGGTGGAGATGCCGTAGAGGTGATGATACGTGTGGCAGATCAGCTCGCCCCCGCGCTTGGTCGCGGCGTAGGGGGAGATGGGATAGTCGACCGGGTCCGCTTCCGCGAACGGCACCTTTTCGTTGTTGCCGTACACGCTGGAGCTGGACCCGAAGACGAAGCGGCGGGTCCCCAGCGCGCGGGCGAGCTCGAGGACGGCGGTGGTGCCGTCGAGGTTGGTGCGGCTGTACTCGACCGGTTGCTCCAACGACGGCCGGACGCCCGCCCGCGCGGCAAGGTGGACGATGACCTCGCACGAGTCCACGCCGGCGGCCCGGACCCCCGCCAGCAGCGCCTCGGGATCGCGGATGTCGGCCTCCACGAGCGTGAACCGCGGATCCCCCGCCAGCGCCGCCAGGTTCTCCCGCTTGATCGCGGGGTCATAGAACGGATCGAAGTTGTCGACGGCGACGACGTCGTGGCCGCGGGCGATCAGGCGCTCGCAGAGATGACTGCCTATGAAGCCGGCGCCGCCGGTAACGAGGATGGGCATGAACGACAGGGGTCAGGGGTCAGGGGTCAGGGAAAGCCCGTCTGTCAACGATACGACGTCATCCCCGCGCCAGCGGGGAACCAGTAGCATGGCGACCATGCATGGATGGTCGAGACCGCACTGGATCCCCGCTGGCGCGGGGATGACCATTTCTGCGCTACCTGCCGCTCCCGCCGTTCCTTCACTCTTCACTCTTCACTCTTCTACCATACTCGATCTCCAGACCATCCTCTGCCATGCGCTCCACGGTGTCGCGCATCGCCGAGGCCTCGGAATCGCTGTAGATGTGGGGCTCGAGACCTCTCAGATCGAAAGTCTCTCGTACGAGCCGGTATGCGTCCGGTCGTTGCTCTCCGGAGTAGACGACCAGCAGGTCTATGTCGCTGGCAGGCGTTTGGCGGCCCAGGGCATACGAACCGAAGAGCACGAGGCGGAGCAGCGGGAGCCTTTCATGAAGAACCGGTGCCTTCGCCCGTAGCTCCCGCATCACCGTCTCCGTCGTGTAGCGCGGTGAAAACACCCTCGCAGAACCGTATGACGTCTCTCGCATGGTTCACCAACCTTTCGGCTTCCGACTTCCGATACCGCTGTCGTGGCGAGCCGGACTGATGCGCGTCCGGGTACCGGGTCGGAATGTACGCCTTGTCCAGCTCGAATGCTTTATCGACGATATCACCCGGAACCTCGCCAGCGTTTTCGGGAAGGGCCTGCAGCAGATCGGCCGCTGAATGCCCCCACGCCTCCAGATTCAGCTTCTGAAAGACAGCTTTCACGGCCTTTTCCGCTGCCTGCTGCGCCGAAAAACACGCCCATTCGTAGAAGCCCGTCTCCAGATCCTGCTGGGCGTGCGCGAGATCCCTCCTCGCCTGATCGATCCAATCGGCGCTGCGTTCCATTGAGTCGAGCTCTCGGGATGGAGGAAGCTTTCCGGTCAGGCGACAGTCGCTAGTCGACAGTCGGCAGGAACGACAGTCGACAGTCGACAGGACGGCCCGTCATCCCCGCGTCGGCGGGGATCCAGTAGGATGGTGACCAGGACAGGATCGTCGAGACCGTACTGGATCCCCGCTTGCGCGGGGAAGACGGGTAGATCCCCGCTTGCGCGGGGAGGACGGGTGAATCCCCGCTTGCGCGGGGAAGACATTTCTGCGCTTCCTGCCGCTCCCGCCGTTCCTTCACTCTTCACTCTTCAAAACTCCCCGTCGTCGAAGCTCCGCCACCAACCCATCGACGATGCTTTCGAGGCCCACGACCCCCGTATCCACCCGTACCTCGGGGTTTTCAGGTGCCTCGTACGGGCTCGAGATGCCGGTGAAGTCCCGGATCTCGCCGGCGATGGCCTTGGTGTAGAGTCCCTTCGGGTCGCGGGCGATGCAGGTCTCCAGGTCCGTGTCGACGTGGACCTCGAGGAAGCGGCCCTCGGGGAGGAGCGACCGTACCGCCTCGCGGTCGGCGCGGTAGGGGGAGACGAAGGTGCAGAGGACGATGTTGCCGTGCTCGAAGAACAGCCGGGCGACCTCGCCGACGCGGCGGATGTTCTCCTGACGGTCGGCGGCGCTGAAGCCGAGATCGGCGGACAGGCCATGACGGAGCTGGTCGCCGTCGAGCAGCATCGTCTGGACGCCGGCGTCGAAGAGCGCCCGCTCCAGTGCCCGCGCGATCGTCGTCTTGCCCGAGCCCGACAGGCCGGTGAACCAGACGACCGCCGCCTGGTGCGCGTTCCTGGCCTCGCGCTCGGCGCGCGGCACGTTCCACTCCTGCCAGACTACGTTGCGGTTCGGCGCGCCCTCGATCGCCGCCGCGTCCTCGGCGGCCTCCTCGAGCAGGTCCTCGGCGGTGCGCGACTCGCCGCGGATCATCCCGGCCGCCACGGTCACGTTGGTGTGTGGATCGATGAGGATGAACCCGCCGGTCTCGCGGTTGCGCTCGTAGGGGTCGAAGAAGATCGGCACCGAGGTGGTCAGCGTGACCCGGCCGATGTCGTTGAGCTCGAGCGTCGCGGCGTCCTCGCGGTGCAGCGTGTCGATGTCGATCCGGTAGACGAGCTCGCTGACGAAGGCCTGCGCCTCGCGGGTGGTGTGCCGCAGCACGTAGCGCGTGGAGCGGTCGAGCGGCTTCTCGTTCATCCAGCACAGGATCGCCTCGAGGCGCGTCCCCACCAGCGGCAGGTTGCGGCTGCGGACGATCATCTCGCCGCGGCTGATGTCCAGCTCGTCCTCGACCCGCAGGACGATCGATTCGCCGGCCGACGCCTCCCCGGTCGCGCCATCCATTCCCTCGACCGCCAGCACCCGCGTCCGCCCGCCGCTCGGCAGCGCCACGACCTCTTCACCCGGCTGGATCGTCCCGCTCGCCACCCGGCCCGCGTAACCCCGGTAATCCTGGTCCGGCCGGATCACGTACTGCACCGGGAAGCGGAAATCGACCAGGTTGCGGCCCGACCCGACCGGCACGGTCTCGAGGTGGTGCAGCAGCGTCGCGCCGTCGTACCACGCCATCCGCTCGCTCTTGGTCGCGACGTTGTCGCCGCGCAACGCGCTGATGGGGATGAACTTCAGGTCCTTCACCCCCAGCTTCGCCGCGAACGCGGTGTACTCCTGGCGGATCTCCTCGAACGTCTCCTGCGCGTAGTCGACCAGATCCATCTTGTTGACGCAGACGACCAGGTGGGGGATGCCCAGCAGCGACGCGATGAATCCGTGTCGCTTACTCTGCGTCAGCACGCCCTTGCGCGCGTCCACAAGGACGATCGCGAGCTCTGCCGTCGACGCCCCCGTCACCATGTTGCGCGTGTACTGCAGGTGACCCGGCGTGTCGGCGATGATGAACTTCCGCTTCGGCGTCGCGAAGTAGCGGTACGCGACGTCGATGGTGATGTTCTGCTCCCGCTCCGCCCGCAGCCCGTCCGTCAGCAGCGCCAGGTTCACGTACCCCTCGCCCCGCTGTCGGCTCGCCCGCTCGATCGACTCGATCACATCCTCGAAGATGCTCTTCGTGTCGTACAGCAGACGCCCGATCAGCGTGGACTTTCCATCGTCGACCGACCCGGCCGTAGACAGCCGGAGGAGGTCCATGGTCGGGAAGAGGTCGTCGCGCGAGTCGACGGCAGGAGCCTGGGATGGTGCTGTTTCGGTCATCAGATTGGGGCTGAATGTGCGTGCCGTTAACTGGCTACTGGCAACCGGCAACCGCAGTCAATCAACCTTCGTTGCCAGCGATTCGATTACGCCGATGAACCGGTCGAGCTGTCGGCACAATTCCGGGCCGAGCTCGCGCGCCCCCTCGAGGAGGGGCACCAAGCGGTGCCACGCGAGCGAGAAGCCGTACCCATGTCGGAATAGATGCCGGAATCGCAGGTACTCGTTCAGCCTGCTTCGCAGGGCCTCGTCGATCACCCCCGGCCTCACGCCCTCAACATCCCGGGCCATCCGGCGCAGCAGCTGCGCGTGCGAGCCCGGTCCACCCGGCAATCCGCCGTTGAGCTCGACAGCCACGCGTTCGAAGAAGTGCTCGACGACGTTGTACAGGTCGTGGATGATATCGCCCGCGCCGCGTAGTTCGAGGTAGCTCGGTTCGCGGTCCGAGAGGTCATCGAGGCAACGGTCCACTTCGGCGAGGATCCGGTCGAGATCATCGCGGTCAGCCCGCAGATCGGCCGCGAGCTGGCGCAGACCCAAGCTATCCTTCATCGATACGCCTTCCGGACGTCTCGACGGCGCGCCGGGCGCGCTCGCCGCAATCCTCGAGGGTGACCAGATCCACCGACACCGCCGCAACGTCGCTCACGCGCGCCAGCGCCGCGAAATACCATTCCGGACGCAGTCCACGCACCCCGAGGTCGATGTCGAAGTCATCGCGCATGGGCTCCCCTGCCAACGAGCCAAAGAGCCAGACTTCGTCGACCTCGAACTCGTCCCGTAGGACGGCTGCCGCGCGCTTCGCTGACTCGCGCGCCCGGTCTGCCCGCTCGAGCCGCTCCGTCCGCTGCCGGACGGCGCGTCGGGTCCAGGCCTTGGCCAGTGATTCGAGATCCATGGGTCAAAAATACCCCTGCCGCTTCCGGTCCTCCATCGCGGCTTCCGAGCGCTTGTCGTCACTCCGGCCGCCCCGTTCCGTCATCCGCGCGGCGGCGACTTCCTGGATGATCTCCTCGAGCGTCCGCGCGTCGGACTCCCAGACGCCGGTGCACGTCATGTCGCCGATGGTGCGGCAGCGGATCTGGCGCAGGCCGACGGTCTCGCCCTCGAGCGGGCGGTTGTGCCGACCGGTCGCCAGCAGCACGCCGTCGCGCTCGACGACCTCGCGGCGGTGGGCGAAGTACAGTGACGGGATGGGGATCTGCTCGCGGGCGATGTACTGCCAGACGTCCATCTCCGTCCAGTTGCTGAGCGGGAAGACGCGGAAGTGCTCGCCCAGGTTCTTGCGGCCGTTGAAGAGGTTCCAGAGCTCGGGCCGCTGCATCTTCGGATCCCACTGCCCGAACGCGTCGCGATGGCTGAAGAAGCGCTCCTTCGCCCGCGCCTTCTCCTCGTCGCGCCGCCCGCCGCCGAACGCGGCGTCGACCTTCAGCTCGCCCAGCGCGTCGAGCAGCGTGATGGTCTGGAGCGAGTTGCGGCTCGGGTTGGGGCCTTCCTCTTCCTGGCAGCGCCCCTGGTCGATCGAGTCCTGGACGTGCCGCACCAGCAGCTCACATCCGACCTCCCGCACGAGCGAGTCCCGGTACTCCAACGTCTCGGGGAAGTTGTGGCCGGTGTCGATGTGCAGCAGCGGAAACGGGAACCTGGCCGGGCGGAACGCCTTGCGCGCCAGGTGCACCATCACGATCGAGTCCTTGCCGCCCGAGAAGAGCAGTGCCGGCCGCTCGAACTGCGCGGCGGCCTCCCGCATCACGTAGATCGCCTCGCTCTCGAGCTGCGAGAGGTGGCTCCTCCGATACGAGGTGGTCTTCACGTCGGCCTGCGGCTTGGCGGAGGCTTCGACGGCGTTCGCGCGTGTGGCCATGATCGGGTCGCGACAGGGATATCCAAGCAGTGACAACGCTTGATTATATCCGGGCGCGGGCGGCGGGACAAATCGGGGGCGACCGATCGCCGGAAGGACGCGAAGGATCCGCCGAGAGGCGAGGTGCGAAATGCGGAGCCGACCTCTTACCGCGGCGCCGGCGGATCACCGGACGGCCATTCGCTCAGCCGCGCGATCCGACCGACGTGGTGCGCCGCGCGGTAATACCGGTCGTCAGCGGTGACGAGTACGGCGTCCGATTGGTCGAGCGCCACGGCATGGTACAACGTATCGAACAGGTGCTGGTCGAGATCGACGGCGAGCCTGACCGCAGTCTGATATACCGCGACCGAGTCGACGATCTCCAGTTCGAGACTGACCAGATCCAGCACGTCGGCTTCCGCTGACGCCGGACTCAGCCGCGCGAGTCCTCCAGCCACCTCGGTGAGCCAGTGCGGCGGCTCGACCAGGTCGATTGCGGACCCGGCCACCGCTTCGAAGATCTCCGCGGCTCGTTCAGAATCGCCTTCAGTCCGGGTTTGCCGAAGTAGCCACTTGACCATGACGCTGGCGTCCAGCACCACCCGCATCACTCGCGCTGAGTCTCTCTGACGGTTCGAATCTGCCGGTCCGAAATCTCCGGCCGCATGCTTCGGCGGCCTGCCAAGCGTCGGATCGCCTGGGCACGGCGCTCCCGCCCCTCCTCTTCCTCGATTGCCCGCACCATCAGCCCGGCGATGATCGCACTCTTGTTGCGATCGCCGAATTTCTCGTTGAATGCCCGCTTCACATCATCGGGTACGCTGAAATTCATCGTCGCCATTACGATCTCCGTTGTTGAAGACTTCCACAATCCTGGCGCACAGCCCATTTGACGTCAAGTGCCGAAGTTCGGCCGTGTTTGATCAGCCTGACAGGTTGTGTATATTTCGTCGTATACACTTACTCGGAGGTCGTCACATGAAGGCAACCGCGCGCGACCTTCGCTACGAAACGAAGCGGCTGCTGGAGGCCGTCGAGCGAGGCGAGAGCATCGTGATCACGTACAGAGGCGAGCCTCGCGCGAAGCTGGTTCCTGTCGAAGCGGAGACACCAACAGGCCGTCCCAGGGAGGAGCTGTTCGGACTGTGGAAGGATCGGCGTGACGGCGACGATGTCGCCGCCTATGTCGACGATCTTCGACGGAGCCGGTCGGGATGATCGTCGATACCGACGTACTGATCTGGTATCTACGCGGACATGAAAAGGCGGCCGAAGTCCTTCACGGGGTCGGCCGCTTCGACATCTCGGTGATCACGTACATGGAGCTCGTTCAGGGGATGCGGAGCAAAACGGAGCTGCGCGTCCTACGCTCCTCGCTAGAGCGCGAGAGAAATCGTTCAGCGGCAGAGCCCCTAAAACCCCCACACCCGCGGCACCACTAGCAGGATGGTGATCACCACCAACACCGTCAGCGGCAACCCCACCCGCGCGTAGTCCCCGAAGCGGTACCCGCCCATGCCGTAGATCATCGTGTTGGTCTGGTACCCGATCGGCGTCAGGAAGCTGGCGGAGGCGGCGACGGCGATGGCGATCGCGAATGGCCGCGGGTCGGCGCCGACGGCCTGGGCACTGGCCATGGCGACGGGGAAGAGCAGCACGGCGGCGGCGTTGTTGGTGATCAGCTCGGTGAGCGCGACGGTCGCGAGGGTGACGGCGAGGAGGACGGCGTACGGACCGAGGTCGGCGAACCCCCCGACGATCCCCTGCCCCAGCAGCGCCGCGAGCCCCGACTGCTCGATCGCCGCGCCGATGCCGAACGCGGCGGCGATGAGGATCACCACGTCCATGTCGACCGCGCTGCGCGCCTCGGCGGCGGTCAGGACGCGGGTCAGGACCATCAGCAGCGCGCCGACGAGCGCGGCGTGGAGGATGGGGACGATGCCCAGCCCGGCGAGCGCGACGACCCCAACGGTGATCCCCACGGCGAGCGCCGCCTGGCGCGGCTGGGCGGGTGGGGTGCCGGCGGAATGCGAGACGAGCAGGAAGTCGCGGTGGTCGCGCCAACGCTCGGCGAAGCCGCGGTCGCTCAGCAGCAGCAGTGTGTCGCCCTCCTTCAGCCGCACCGAGCCCAGCTTCTCGTTCACCCGCTCGCCCGCCCGGTGGATCGCCAGCACGGCGGCCTGGTAGCGCTGCCGGAAATCGCTCTCCTTCAACGTCCCCCCCGCCAGACCCGAGGCGCCGCTGACGACGGCCTCGAAGAAGGTGTGGTCGCCGCCGCCGAATGCGCTCGCGTGCTCCTCCTCGGTCGACGCGAGCCCCGGGGTCGACTGGAGGTCGCGCACCATGTCCAGCCGGCCCGCGAAAGTCAGCCGGTCACCCCCGCGCAGCAGCGTCGTCGGCGTCGCGGGCGCGATCGTCTCGCCCTCGCGGTCGATCTCCACCAGGAAGACGCCCTGCAGGTGCCGCAGCCCGCCCTCCTCGACGGTCACCCCGTCCAACGGGCCGCGATCCTCCACCACGGTCTGGAACGCGAACTCCCGGATCTCCTCCTCCAGGTGCCGCCGCGCCCGGCGACGGTCGGGGAGCAGCAGCGGCGCGATCAGGATCAGGATGCCGATCCCCAAAACGGTCACCGGAATCCCGATCCGGCTGATCTCGAACATCCCGATCGGCTCCATCCCGGCCGACTCGAGCAGCCCGGAGACGACCAGGTTGGTCGACGTGCCGATCACCGTGATCGTGCCGCCCAGGATTGTCGCGAAGGAGAGGGGGATGAGGTACCACGACGGCGGACGGCCGCGCTTCTCGGCCCAGTCGGCGACCTGCGGGGCCAGCATCGCCACGATCGGGGTGTTGTTCAGGACCGCCGAGGCGCCGGCGGTCGGCAGCAGCAGCCGCGCCAGACCGCCGCGCATCGACCCGCCGTCGCCCAGCGTCCCCGCCACCAGCGGCTGCAACGCCCCGCTCTTCTCTACCGCGCGCGCGACCACGTAGAGCGCGGCGACGGTGATCGGCGCGGGGTTGGCGAAGCCCGAGAGCGCTTCACCCGTGGTGATGATCCCCAGCAGCAGCAGCACCACCGTCGCGCCCAGGATCGCGATCGCCGGCGGCACCAGGTCGCGCACCAGCACGACCACGGTCACCAGCACCACGCCCAGGGTCAGCCAGGCGTCAGCGGTCACTCATTACCCGCACCGCGGCGCTGCTTCGCCTCCGCGCATATGCGCCGATCACCGGGCGATAGACCGGCCACGTCGCCGGCATCGTACATCTCTGCCTTTCCAACTATGCGGACCCGCACCTGCTCTCGGTTCGACATGCTCACCCCTTCCACCGCTACATTCGATTCTGCCATGGACGATTACTAAGGTCTTTCGAGTCAGTAGGAGCGTTCACCGACCCGGTCTCGGCGGCGTCGGATTCAGCAGCTCCAGCTCGAAATATCGCGCGTACCCGCCGTCCCGGGTGATCAGCCCCATGCCCTCGACGGCCGCGTGGGCGCCGATCAGGAAATCGGCCAGCATGCGTTTCCCGTCGCCGCCGCTCCGCCTGTACCTGTAGTGCGCCTTGCCCGCGAGGAAGCAGGCCGGCCACGGGATCGGGTCGCGGCGGAAGAGATCAGCCGGGAGGAGCTCGTCCAGCTCCTCGAGGGACTCGATGAAGGTCGATACCTCCGAATAGATGATCGGGTTGATGACCAGAACGCCCGCCTCGGCGCATCGCTCCAGGGCGAACCTGGACGCCGTCCCGTGCACCTCGTCGCCCCCGATCACGTCGAGCAGAACGTTGGTGTCCACCAGCCACTGCTTCACGTGCGGAGCAGCTTCATCAACTCATCCGTCGAACTCTCCAACTTCGCCCTGCCGTAGATCGCCCGCACCCGCTCGCGGGCGTGCGTCGGCTTACGAACGAGCTCCAACGCGCCGTCACGGACGATGAACTCCACCTCCGTATCCGGCAGAAATCCGAACTTCTGCCGCAGCTCCCGCGGAATCGTCACCTGCCCCCGCTCCGTGATCTTCATGCTATGCTGTCGATGCCTCCACTAAATGGCGAGATCGTAAGAATACGTATTCTGATTCCGCATCGCAGTCAAGCCTTGAACGGCGGTCCGGCGACCTGAGCTACAGCCCCCTGTAGACTGT
>JBBDRL010000004.1:12221-13821 GCA_040905505.1 Gemmatimonadota bacterium
AGTCAAGCCTTGAACGGCGGTCCGGCGACCTGAGCTACAGCCCCCTGTAGACTGTAGACTGTAGACTGTAGACTGTCGACTGTCGACTGTCGACTCCCATCCCGAAAGTCGGTCGGATGCGAATCCGGGACCGGACCAGGTCGATACTACAGTCCGTTCACACCATGGTATCAACCTACCAGGCTACGCACCGTGTCGAGCACCGCCGGATCGCACCCCGGCGCCTGCACCAGAATCCCATCCGGCTGCACCGGCTCGCCCTTGTTATAGCGTAACGGCTCACCGATGCAATCGCTCACCGAGCACCCGGCCTCCCGCGCGACGACCTCGGGCGCGCAGGTGTCCCACTCCTTCAGGTACCGGACCGGATGGACGTACAGGTCCAGCACGCCGTCGGCGATGCGGCTGCACTTGACCCCCACCGACCCGCACGGCACGACCTCGGTGACCCCCAGCGCCTCGCGGATCTCCTCGAGCAACGGCTCGGAATGCGACCGCGAGCCGACCATGCGCGGGGTCGCGCCAGCGATCGATGCGCGCTCGAGCCGCCGGACCTCCCCGCCGCGCTCGACCCACGCGCCCGCACCCGACGCGGCCCGATACAGGACGTCCGGATCCGGCAGATACACGACCCCGAGGACCGGCTCCCCCCGCACGGCGAGCCCGATCATCACCGCGAACTCGCCGTTCTGCGAGAGGAACTCCTTCGTCCCGTCCAGCGGATCGACGATCCAGACGCGCCGGGCGGTCAGCCGCTCCTGCGTATCGGCGGATTCCTCGGAGAGGATGGCGTCGCGCGGAAATGAGCGCCGCAGACCCTCCACGATCACGCGGTTGGCCGCGTGATCGGCCTCGGTCACCGGCGAGCCGCCCTCCTTGATCGCGGCGCTCACCTTCCCGTAGTGCTCCATCGCCGCCGCCCCCGCGCGCCGGGCGAGGTAAGACGCGAAGGAGAGTTCGTTGGTCAGGTCTGTCACAGATCTCTCGAGTAGGCCGTGGTGATTTCGTGCGCATCAGGTTGCGCTGAAGATCTCCCCCGAATGGGTACACATGATGGGGCCGCTACTGGTGGCTGGGAAGGGCCGAGCGGGGATCAGCCGGTCAAGGCCGGTTCGCCCAGCAGCCTCCTTGACCTTGAACTGGTGTCGCCATTCCGGGCCTCCCAGCCGGACCCCTGCAGGGCCGGCTCCCCCGGGCGAGGTGGTACTGCGGGTTGACACGGGCGGGGCAATGCGCGTACTGTCTACTCATGAGTAGACTAATTACAGGTAGACTATGACGGCCTTCACCGCGTATGTGTGGCCCCGGGTCGAGGAGTTCCTCGATCGCACCACTGAGCTCAACCGGCTCGAGACATGGTGGGTCGGCGACGAGCGCATGCCCATGAACCTGTACGGCCGTCGCCGCGTCGGTAAATCATGGCTGTTCCGGCGCTTCGCGCACGGCAAACCGGCCGTGTTGCTGGTGGCCGAGCGTCTGGCAGAGGGCGCTCAGCTGACCCGCTTCGCCGAACAGCTCACGCCACTGCTGGGCGGCGTCGCACCGGATCTACCCGACGTCGCCGTACTGTTCCGGGTGCTGTTCCGTATGGCTCGGGACC
>JBBDRL010000005.1:0-5375 GCA_040905505.1 Gemmatimonadota bacterium
AACGGCGATGGAGCGACAGGTGATGAGAGTGCCTTTTAGTTTTCCCCTCTATAGACGGCGAAGCGGCACCCCCATTTCTGGAAGTGCCGCTTCAATCAGCGTTTAGCTGATTACCGACTCATCAGAGCAACAGCCTCAGAGAGTACCTCCTAGAACGGAAGGTCGTCCTCGCCCTCGGGGAAATCGGAGGAGAAGTCGTCGTAGGTGGGCTCGTCCTGGTTTCCCTTGCCGCCCGCAGGCGCGGTCTGCTTGGCGCGATTCTGGAACCCGCCCCCGCCGCCGCCGCCCGACGGACCCTCGCGGCCGCCGAGCATGACGAACTCGCGGCAGCGGATCTCGGTCGAGTACTTGGTGACGCCGTCCTTGTCCTCGTAGGAGCGGTATTCGATCTCGCCCTCGACGTAGACGGAGTCACCCTTCTTGAGGTACTTGTCGGCCACGTCGGCGAGCTTCTCCCAGAGCACGATCCTGTGCCACTCGGTCTTTTCCTGCTTCTGGCCTGATTTGTCCGTCCAACTGCGGCTCGTCGCGACCGACAGGTTGGCGACTCTCGCACCGCTCGCGATGCTCCTGACCTCCGGGTCGGCGCCCAGATTGCCGATGATGATGGCTTTGTTCACGCTGCGGGACACGAGTCCTCCTGGGGTTGGGGATTACGGGGATGGTGAGGTGGGCTCCGGCGAACCGCGCTGCCTCTTCGTCCCATCGAAGCGGACCGACGGGTGCGCCGCCCGTCCGGACGGGAGACAATCTAGGCCGCAGGCGCGCCGGGGCAACGCCTTGTGACCCGCCGGTCAGACCAGGTCCTTCCGCATCACCAGCGCGTCTTCCGATGGACGCGCGTAATAGTTCCTGCGGCGACCGACGACGCTGAACCCGCACTGCTCGTACAGCGATCGCGCGGTGTCGTTCGACTCACGGACCTCGAGGAAGCACTCGCGGACGCCCCGGTTCAGCAGCCGCACGAGGACCTCCTCGATGAGCCGCCGCCCGGTGCCCTGGCCGCGCTCGGAGGGCCTGACCGCCACGTTGCCGAGCTCCGCCTGCGACCCGACCCACCAGCAGACCGCGTAGCCGACGAGGTCTTCCTCGCGCATCGCGCCGAGCAGCTCGGAGTCGTCCCTGCCCAGGAGCCCCTGAAAGGTGGTCTCACGCCACGGCATGCTGAACGAGTCCCGCTCGATCGGCATCACCTTCGGCAGGTCTGCGACCGAGAGCGACCGCACGACGAGGTCCCGCGGCCGCTGCTCGCGCTGGGCGTTCACGACGCTCCCCTCCCTGCTTCCGGACCATCCGCTGCCCCCTGCTTTCGCGCCGCCTTTCCATCACCCTCCGTCGCGGTTTCATCCGTGTTCGCCTGGCGCCCGGCGACATCCGTCTCCGTCGGGGGCGCGGCGGCGGCCGTGTCAGCCCGGGGCACGGCGGCATCCGTCTCCGCCCGGCGCGCGGCGGCGATCCGCTCGGCGCCCGAGGCGCGGAGGTAGTCGGGCTGCCAGGCCGCGGGGTCGGCGACGCGTCCCCTTTCCGGCCAGGTCTCGGCCAGCCAGATCAGGGCGGCGGCGCGGGGGACGCCGAAGTGTGACGGCGCACATCGGCCGACCCCGGCGGTGGTCAGCTCCTTCGCGTGCCGTTCGGCACCATCGCCCAGAAACAGCACATCACCTCCCGACGAGCGCATCCTCTGGATCAGTTCGTCGACGCTGAGCGCCCGGGGCGGGAGCACGGCCTCGATCCCGTCACCGAACCGGTAGCAGGCGGCGAACACGTCGCGGCCGCGCGCGTCGAACAGCGCGCAGACGGGCCCCGCGGCCGACCAGGCCTGCGCGGCGGCCGCGAGCAGGCTCGAGTAGGCGAAGAGCGGCACTTCCAGCCCCTGAACGATCCCCTTCGCGGTGGCTCCAGCGATCCGGAGCCCCGTGAACGAGCCGGGCCCGGCCCCGACGACGACCCCGCCGAGGTCGGCAGGCTTCAACCCGGCGGAGCGGATCGCGTAGTCGACCGCCGGCATGAGCGCGGACGAGTGGCCGCCGGCGACCCGCAGCGACACCTCGGCCAGCACGTGTCCAGCGGCCCCGACCGCCACGGACCCAGTCGAGGTGGATGAATCGATCGCGAGTAGCGGCCCGGCCGATCCGCTCACCCGTTCTCCCCGGGCAACGGGATCGGCGGCGGCTCGCCGACGGGCCGGACCTCGACGCGTCTCAGCGCGCGAGGCTCGATCATGGCGCGGGGACCTGGCTGCTCGCCCGCTTCGCCTTCCTCGACTTCGCTCAAGGTTATCTCCCATCGCGGCTCCGGCAGCAGGCCCTCGGCGCGCTCGGGCCACTCGATCAGAACCATCTCATCCTCTTCCGGCAACTCGGACCAGCCGAGCTCCCAGACCTCCTCCGGATCCTCCAGCCGATAAAGGTCGACGTGCACCACGGCCACTCCGCGCTTGCCGCGATACCGGATCAGGAGGTTGTAGGTAGGTGACGGAACCGGCCCCGAAATCCCCGCGCCTCTCGCGATTGCCCGGGCCAGCGTCGTCTTCCCGGCTCCCAGGTCTCCCCGGAGCGCGATCACGAGCGGCACGGCGGCGGTCCGACCGATCTGTTCGCCCCAGGCGGTGACGTCGGATTCGGTTAACTGCATTTTACGCTCAAGACGCAGCGTGGGCGCTAAGAACGGTGGGTAGAGGATGGTCGCACCGACACCCGACCAGCGGCACCCCAGGTCCAACGCCGGAAGGTCCGGGATCGCGTATCTTCAATGGGGAGCGCATGATCTGACAGTTGAGAGCCGATGGATAGCAGGTGACTGGCAACTTCTGATAGTCACGAAGTGATCGCTCCCCGGTCGTCGTTCCGAGGGGAGCGAGGAACCTGTAGGTCGAGATCGATAAGTCCAGATCCCTCACGTTGTTCGGGATGACATTGTCTCGTTGTTCGGGTTGACATTGTCGTCTCGTTGAACTCGTCTTCGCGTCCTTGCCCGTCCGCGTCGAGCCCCCTCTGCGTCTTTGCGGCTAACGGCCGTCCTCACCGGCGCTGCTTCGACCCTTTCCGATCCATTTCGGCGCGCACGTCGAGCAACTGGTCGCGCAGGACGGCGGCGCGCTCGAAGTCCAGTGCGGCGGCGGCATCGCGCATCTCCTTCTCCAACTGAGCGACCAGTTCCTCGGGATTCCGCCCATCGCCATTCCCATATCCCGCGCGCGGCTCGGCCACCTTCGCCAGATGCCGCTCGCGTGCGTCGGCCACCCGCGTCGTCAGCTCGATCTCCTCGATCGACTTGATGATGGTCGCCGGGGTGATCCCGTGCTCGCGGTTGTACTCTTCCTGAATCGTCCGGCGGCGGTCGGTCTCCTCCATCATCCGCTTCATCGACCCGGTGATCCGGTCGCCGTAGAGGATGGCCCTGCCGCCGACGTTTCGCGCGGCGCGGCCGACGGTCTGGATCAGCGAGCGGTCCGAGCGGAGGAAGCCCTCCTTGTCGGCATCGAGGATCGCGACCAGTGAGACCTCCGGGAGGTCCAACCCCTCCCGCAGCAGGTTGATGCCGACCAGCACGTCGAAGCGGCCGAGGCGCAGGTCACGCAGGATCTCGACCCGCTCGAGGGCCGCGATGTCCGAGTGCATGTACCGCACGCGGACGCCGACTCCCTGGAGGAAGTCGGTCAGGTCCTCGGCCATCCGCTTGGTCAGCGTGGTGACCAGGACGCGCTCCTTCCGCTCTGCACGGTCCCGGATCTCCGCCAGCAGGTCGTCTACCTGCCCCTTCACCGGCCGGACTTCGACGACAGGGTCCACCAGACCCGTGGGGCGAATGATCTGCTCGACGACGATCCCGCCGCTCTGGGCCAGCTCGAAGTCGCCGGGCGTCGCGGAGACGAAGATGACCTTGGGCACCATCTGCTGCCACTCGTCGAACCGGAGCGGCCGGTTGTCCAGGGCCGACGGCAGCCGGAAGCCGTGCTCGACGAGGACCATCTTCCTCGACCGGTCGCCGTTGTACATCGCGCCGATCTGCGGGATCGTCACGTGGCTCTCGTCGACGAAGACGATGAAGTCCTCGGGAAAGTAGTCGAGAAGGCACGCGGGACGCTCCCCCTCGCGCCGCGCGGCGATGTGACGCGAGTAGTTCTCGATTCCCGAGCAGGTCCCGATCTCGAGCATCATCTCGATGTCGAAATTCGTCCGGGACTCGAGCCGCTGTGCCTCCAGCAGTCGATTCTGCTCCAGCAGGTCCCGCAGGCGCTCATCCAGCTCCGCCTTGATCCGCGTCACCGCCCGCTCGACGGTCGGCTTCTGGGTGACGAAGTGGGTGGCCGGGTAGATCGCGCAGCGCTGAAGCGTTGCGATGGTGTCACCCGTGACCAGATCGAAGCGCGAGATCCGCTCGATCTCGTCACCCCAGAGCTCGATCCGCACGCCCTGCTCGTCGTAGGCGGGATACACCTCGATCGTATCCCCCCGCACGCGAAACGTGCCGCGCTCGAAGGCGACGTCGTTGCGGCTGTACTGGATGTCCACGAGCGCCGAGAGGATCTCCTTGCGGCGGATCTCCTGCCCCAGCTCGAGCGTGAGCATCTGCTCGCGATAGACCTGCGGATCACCCAACCCGTAGATCGACGAGACGGACGAGACGATGATGACGTCCTCGCGCTCCATCAGCGACGACGTCGCCCGCAGCCGCAGCCGCTCGATGTCCTCGTTGATCGACGAGTCCTTCTCGATGTACGTGTCCGTCGTCGGCACGTACGCCTCGGGCTGGTAGTAGTCGTAGTAGGAGATGAAGTACTCGACGGCGTTCTTCGGGAAGAACTGCTTCAGCTCACCGTAGAGCTGTGCCGCGAGCGTCTTGTTGTGACTCATCACCAGCGCCGGCCGCCCCTGCTGCGCGATGACGTGCGCCATCGTCAGCGTCTTCCCCGTGCCCGTAGCGCCGAGAAGGGTCTGGAATTTCATGCCCTGGTCGAGGCCCGCGACCAGCTCGGTGATGGCTTTGGGTTGGTCGCCCGCCGGGGAGAAGGGGGAGACCAGGGTGAATGGCGATGGAGTCGACACGAAAGACGGGTTACCGGTTGCCAGTGACGCTGCTACGGCGAAGCCGTGCACCGAACTACGACCAGTTGCCAGTTAACAACACGGCAACTACGACAGCGATTGGATGAACTTCGTGAGCATACGGCGTAAAGCGCTGAGTCGCAGACTGAGCGGCTCATACGCGTCCGCTGGAAGATAGCTCAGGTGGCGGCAGAGCAGGAGGTGGTACTCCAATTCGTTGAGTGATCCGGTCGCGATCCGGCAGAACCGCGCGAGTTCGGGCTCGGTGCCCGGCCCGGTGCCTTCGGCGATACTGGCCGGGATCGACGAGGCCGACCTTCGAATTTG
>JBBDRL010000005.1:5475-10472 GCA_040905505.1 Gemmatimonadota bacterium
GCCCGGTGCCTTCGGCGATACTGGCCGGGATCGACGAGGCCGACCTTCGAATTTGAGCCGACAACCCGTACATCTCCTCCCTCGGAAGACCGAACGCCAGCTTATACACGTCCAGCACCAGCGCGTGCGCATCCTGCCACACGAGCAACTTCCGATAATCGCTCATTTTGGGCCTCAGAAGGTAGGATGTCCAACGCAGAAAAAGGTACGCTACCTACGTAGAATGCGACTTCTCCCGATGCAACTGGCAGCTGGTAACCGGTAACCGGCAACCGCCGAGGCCGTCAGGCCTCGGCCGTAAGGTCGCTCGTCCCGAAATGCTCCCGCCGTTCCACGCTCAGCACGCCCTTCACCTTCCGGACCGAGTTCATCACCCGCTTCAGGTGGTCGAGGTTCTCGACCTCCACGACGAACTCGCCGCGCATCCCCATCTCCTCGGCCTGGATGTTGACGCTCTTGATGTTGGTCTGCGCGGTGGTGATCGTGCTGGCGATGTCGGCGACGAGGCCGCGGCGGTCGGTACCCTCGAGCTCGAGCCGGACGAAGAAGCGCTCGCCGGACTCGGCTTCCCACTCGATCTCGACGCGCCGCTCGGGGTGGTCGGCGAGGTTGAGGACGTTGGGACAGTCGTTCCGGTGGATCGAGACGCCGCGTCCGCGGGTGATGTACCCGATGACCTCGTCGCCCGGCACCGGCTGACAGCACTGGGAGTAGCGGACCATCAGGTTCTCCATCCCCTGGATCCGTACGCCCGGCGACTTGCCGCGGACGCGGGAAACGAGCCGGTCGAAGGCGGTCGGAGGGCGGTCGGGCTCGGACGCCTCGGGCGCGTTGGGCCACAGCTCGCGGAAGACCTGTACAGGGCCGACGTCGCCGCGGCCGATCGCTGCGAAGAGGTGGTCCTTGTCGGGGAACTCGAGCGCCTGCGCGACTTCCTCGAAGCGGTCTTCGCCGACCTTCCCGCGCCGCGTCTTCCGGATCTCCCGCTCGATGAACTCCTTCCCCAGCCGCACCGAGCTGTCGAACTCCTCTTCCTTGATCCACTGCCGGATCTTGTTCCGCGCCCGCGCCGTCTTCACGAACGCCAGCCAGTCGCGCGAAGGGCGCTGCTTGCTGTCGGTCAGGATCTCGACGGTATCGCCGTTGCGCAGCTCGCGCGAGAGCGGGGAGATGCGGCCGTTGACCTTCGCGCCCGCGCACCGGATCCCCACCTCGGTGTGGACGGCGAAGCCGAAGTCGATGGGGGTCGCGCCGCGCGGGAGCTGCTTCACGTCGCCCTGCGGCGTGAAGACGAAGATCTCGTCCTGGAAGAGGTCGATCTTCAGGAACTCCATGAACTCTTCCGGCTCGCGCGTCTCCTGCTGCCACTCCAGCACCTGCCGGAACCAGGACAGCGTCTCATCGACCTCGTTGCCGTCGCGCGCGCCCTCCTTGTACTTCCAGTGCGCCGCGATGCCGTACTCCGCTGTGCGGTGCATCTCGCGCGTGCGGATCTGGATCTCGTAGAGACGCCCGCCGGGGCCGAAGATGGTGGTGTGGAGCGACCGGTAGAGGTTGGACTTCGGGGTGGCGATGTAGTCGTGGAAGCGCTCCTGCAGCGGCGTCCATTTGTTGTGGATGATGCCGAGCGCGTGATAACAGTCCGCGACGGTCTCGACCACGACCCGCATCGCCATCAGGTCGTAGATCTCCTCGTACGGCTTGTCGCGCTTGATCATCTTGCGGTGGATCGACCAGAGATGCTTCGGTCGGCCCGTCACCTCGCAGTCGATGCCGGCTTCGCGGAGGTCGGCGGCCAGTGGCTCGCGCAGATGCTCGAGCTGCTGCTCCCGCTCGTGCCGCTTCTCGGTGATCTTCTTCGCCAGGTCCCGATACGCCTCGGGCTCCAGGAACTTGAACGACAGATCCTCCAGCTCCCACTTGATCGTCGCCACACCGAGCCGGTGCGCGAGCGGCGCGTAGATCTCGCGCGTCTCCATCGCGATCCGGCGGCGCTTCTCCTCACGCAGGTGCTCCAGCGTCCGCATGTTGTGCAGCCGGTCCGCCAGCTTGATCAGGATCACCCGCGCGTCCTGCGCCATCGACAGCAGCAGCTTGCGATAGTTCTCGACCTGCTGCTCCGTGTTCGTCCGGAACTGCACCCGCGCGATCTTCGTCAGCCCGTCGACCACCCGCCTCGCCTCGTCGCCGAAGGCCCCCTGCACGTCCTCCAGCGTCGCGCCCGTGTCCTCGACGACGTCGTGGATGAGCGCGCAGGTCAGCGTCACCGAGTCCAGGTGCAGTTCGGCCAGGATCTCCGCCACCTCCTGGCAGTGGACGATGAAGTCCTCGCCCGAATGCCGCTTCTGCCCCTCGTGCGCCGCCTTGCTGAACTCGTACGCCTTCGCGATCATCTCGAGGTCGAGACGATCGGCGTAGACGTCCAGCTTGGCGAACAGGCTCGCCGGGAGAACCGTGCGGGCGTGGTCGCGGGCGGCGTCGAGGGCTTCGGCGGTGGCAGGGGGCATAAAGAGCTATCAGCTATCGGCTATCGGCTATCAGCTTGGGACTGCGTTATCCGGTATTCGTTATCCGTTATCCGATTGGCGATGGTCGGGGAGCGGGTGACGGAGCAGAATGCACGGCGCCGCGAGAATGGGGCCGCAGGATGCGGATAAAGTTAGTCTCTCGTTGTGATATCACCAACAGCGGCGTTGGTGCGGACATCGGCCCCTGACCGCCGTGAGCGCTCATGTTTAGCCGCTTCGGCATCGGTCGGCTACGGATTCAGCCGCTGACGCCCGCGCGAGATGGTAATGCAGCACCTGCTTCAGCGATGGGTTCTGATCAGCTGGCTGTGCCGAAGGATGTTTGACTGCGCGGTGTTCGTTGCGTAGGATAGTAGGCGGTCTGTATGTCGACCGAGAGGTGGTCTAAATGTAGGCTACGTCGACGGAGTGCATCGGGATTTGTTCTCAGGGTCAGGAGATTAGAGTGGATGGATCAGGGGTACACCCGTCGAATTCTCGATGATGAACTCGACGAACTGCTGACAGGAGTGTCGGCAATCGCCATCGAAGGCGCCAAAGCGATCGGGAAGACGGCGACTGCTCTGCAGCGGGCACGTAGGGTTCACGAACTGGACGACCCGGGGCAACGGGAGATCGCGCTCGCAGATCCTGCACGGCTTGTTTCAGGCACGCCGCCCATCCTGATCGACGAATGGCAACGGATCCCCGAATCGTGGGATCTGGTCCGTCGAGCGGTAGATCGCGATCCGACTCCCAACCGATTCCTTCTAACGGGATCGGCTACGCCGATTGATCCCGCGACGCACTCAGGCGCTGGCAGGATCGTTCGCGTTCGAATGCGGCCGCTGAGTCTCGCCGAGCGTGGGCTGGGCCCTGTTTCCGTGAGCCTGAGCTCGCTGCTGAAAGGCGAGCGACGGGAGATCAGCGGCACCACGACGGTTCGGCTTCGGCAGTACGCGGAAGAAATTCTCGTTTCTGGATTTCCCGCCATCAGAAGGCTCAGCGGCCGCGCCTTGCGAGCACAGTTGGAGAGCTACATCGCCAGGTTGGTCGACAAAGAGTTCACGGACATGGGCTACGCCGTCCGGGATGCAGAATCGCTGAGACGCTGGATGCGAGCATATGCCGCTGCGACATCGACAACGACCACGCTGGAGACGATACGCGATGCGGCCACCTCCGGAGAGCGTACGAAGCCAGCCCGCGATACGGTCCTGGCCTACCGCTCCGTTCTCGAAAAGCTGTGGGTGCTGGACCCGGTCCCCGCCTGGGTGCCGACCCGCAACCAGATCTCTCGACTCTCTCGACCTGACAAGCACCACCTGGTCGATCCAGCGCTTGCAGCATCCTTGCTCGGGATCACCGTCGACGCCTTGTTAGAGGGTGGCGATGCCGGTCCAGAGATCCCTCGGGATGGCACGCTATTGGGGCACCTGTTCGAGTCGCTGATCACGCAGACCATACGCGTATATGCGCAAGCTGCGGAAACCGACGTTCGACACCTTCGAACGAAGAATGGCCGACGGGAGGTCGATCTGATCGTCGTGCGGCCAGATCAACGTGTTCTCGCAATCGAGGTAAAGCTCACGAGCACGATAGCTGACAAGGACGTCAAGCACCTCTCGTGGCTGAAAGAGCAAATCGGCGACGATCTGCTCGATTCATTGGTCGTGACCACTGGCTCACATGCCTACCGGCGTAATGACGGTATCGCTGTAGTCCCTGCGGCCCTGCTCGGACCATGAACGCCACGCGATCCCGGTTCCGGGGCGTACAGTCACCTTCTCACTCCATCATTCCACTCTCCGCCAGCGACACATACCGCCGCTCGCCGATGATGACGTGGTCGAGGACCTCGATGCCGATGATGGATCCCGCGCCGCGGAGCTGCCGCGTCACGGAGCGGTCCTCGGCCGAGGGCGAGGGGTCGCCGCTGGGGTGGTTGTGGACGAGGATGATGCTGGCCGCCGACTCGCTGATCGCGGCGCGGAACACCTCACGCGGATGGACCAGCGAGGCGTCCAGGGTCCCACGCGTGACCTGAAGCTTCCGTAGCACCTCGTTCTGCGTATTGAGCAGCAGGACGTGGAACTCCTCGTGCGGCAGGTCGCGCATCGAGAGCCGCATCAGCGCGTGCACGTCCGCCGCGCAGCGGATCCGCTCCCGCTCGCCCCGCTCCTCCTCGACCGCCCTGCGCCCAAGGTCCAGCGCCGCCAGGATCTTCGTCGCCTTCGCCGGCCCGACCCCCGGCACCCTGCACAGCTCCGTGACCGACCCGTTCATGATCCGCCGCAGCGCCCCACCACTCCCATTCCCGAAATGCCCGATCAGCTCCCCCGCAACGTCGACCGCCGACCGCGCCGGCCGCCCATTCGATGCCGGCTGCCCTGTCTCGATGAGAATCGCGAGAAGCTCGCGGTCGGGAAGGGCGTGCGCGCCGAGGCGGTGGAGGCGTTCGCGGGGGCGCTCGAGGGTGGGCCATTCGCG
>JBBDRL010000005.1:10572-13770 GCA_040905505.1 Gemmatimonadota bacterium
AGCCCCCGTGACACTTCTTGTACTTCTTCCCGCTCCCACACGGACACGGGTCGTTGCGGCCGACCTCCTCGGCCACCGCGACGGGTTGCGGCTTGGCGTTCTCCTGGCCGCGGTTGGTCTGCAGCTCGTCGAGCTTGGGCTGGCGGACGGCGGCGCGCGGGTTGACGCCCATGGCGAGGGCGGCGTCGACCTCGGCGGGGCGCTGCTGCTGCGGCGGGCGCTCGGCGGGGCCGGTCGAGGTGTCGGGACCCACGGGGCCCTCGGGCTGACCGCGTGACGGGGTGCCGAAGCGGGTCGGCTTCACGGCCGGCGGGGGGCCTACCTCCAGGCGGGCCCTGAAGAGGAGCCGCGCGGTCGACGCCTGAATGTCCGTCAGCAGATCGACGAACATCTCGTACGCCTCGCGCTTGTACTCGATCAGCGGGTCCTTCTGGCCCCAGCCGCGGAAGCCGATCGACGCCTTCAGGTGGTCCAGATCGTAGAGGTGCTCCTTCCACCGGTCGTCGAGGGTGCTCAGCGTGATGTAGCGGAGCAACTGCTCGGTGTTCTGCCCGAACTGCCGAAGCTGCGCGTCGAATTTTGCGCGCGCGAGGTCGAACAGGTAGTCGTGCAGGTCGTCGACGCCGTCGAAGTCGTGGGGCGCGCCCGGCTCCTCGGGAAGTCGGTCGGCGATGAGGAAGAAGTCGAGCTGCAGCCGGCTGCGTAGCTCGGCCAGCTCCCATTCCTCCACGTGCGTGCCTTCGGGCACGTGCTCGTCGATCAGACGGTCGATCGTCTTCTCGATCATGTCCCACGCTTCGCCCTTCAGGTCCTCGCCGCCCTCGAGCGCGAACGTCCGCAGGTCGTAGATGACCTCGCGCTGCTGGTTCATCACGTCGTCGTAGTCCAACAGCCGCTTGCGCGCCTCGAAGTTCTGCATCTCGACGCGCTTCTGCGCGTTGCCGATCGAGCGCGTGATCAGCGAGTGGGTGATGACCTCGCCCTCTTCGGCGCCCATCTTCGTCATCACCCCGGCGATCCGGTCGGAGCCGAACAGCCGCATCAGGTCGTCCTCGAGCGACAGGAAGAACTGCGTCGCGCCCGGGTCGCCCTGACGGCCCGCTCGCCCGCGCAACTGCCGGTCGATGCGCCGCGACTCGTGCCGCTCGGAGCCGATGATGTGCAGCCCGCCCATCTCCTCGAACGTCTCGCCGTCGGCCTCGTAATGCTTCGTCTCCTTCACCCCGGGCCCGAGCTTGATGTCGGTGCCTCGGCCGGCCATGTTCGTCGCGATCGTCACGGCGCCTGGCTGACCCGCGTTGGCCACGATCGAAGCCTCGCGGCCGTGCTGTTTTGCGTTCAGCACCTCGTGCTTGATCCCGCGCCGCTTCAGCATCCGCGCGAGCGTCTCGGAGACGTCCACGCTCACGGTGCCGACGAGCACCGGCAGCTCCATCGCGTTCAGCCGCTCGATCTCCTCGATGATCGCGTTGTACTTCTCGCGCTTGGTGCGGAAGACGAGGTCGTGCCGGTCGTCCCGGATGATCGGGCGGTTGGTCGGGATGACCATCACGTCGAGGCCGTAGATCTGGTGGAACTCACCCTCTTCGGTCTCGGCGGTGCCGGTCATGCCCGCCAGCTTGTCGTACATGCGGAAGTAGTTCTGGATGGTGACCGTCGCGAGCGTCTGGGTCTCGCCCTTCACGGTCACGCCCTCCTTCGCCTCGACCGCCTGGTGCAGCCCGTCGGACCAACGCCGGCCGGCCATCATGCGGCCGGTGAACTCGTCGACGATCACGATCTGCCCGTCCTGCACCACGTACTGCTCGTCCTTGTGGAAGAGCGCGTAGCCCTTCAGGAGCTGGTGGATGACGTGCATCTTCTCGCTCTTGCCCGCGTACTCCTGCTCGAGCTTCTCCCGCTGCTCACGCTTCTCGTCGATCGAGAGGTCCGGATCCTCCTCGACCTCGTGGATCACCTCGGAGAGATCGGGCACGATGAACGCGTCGGGCTCGTCGGGCGAGAGGATGTCGATGCCGCGGTCGGTCAGGTGGACGTTGTGACCCTTCTCGTCCATCGCGAACAGGAGCTGCTCGTCCAGCTCGTGCAGGCGCTTCTCGCGCATGTACGACGCTTCGACCTTCTGCGTGAGCTTCTGGAGACCCGGATCGTCCGCGAACATCTTCGCCAGCCGGCGGTTCTTGGGGCCGCCGCGCTTGGCCAGCAGCAGCTTCTCGCCGGCGGTGAACTCGTCGCCTTCCTCCAGTGCCTTCTCGGCCTCGGCGATCATCTCACCCACCACACGGTTCTGCCGGCGCGCCAGGTCCGCGACCATCGTGTTGTACTTGCCGTACGCCAGGTTCGTCTCCGACGCGACGGGGCCGGAGATGATCAGCGGCGTGCGCGCCTCGTCGATCAGGACGGAGTCGACCTCGTCGATGATCGCGTAGTAGTGCTTCCGCTGGACCCGCTGCTCCAGCGTGTGCACCATGTTGTCGCGCAGGTAGTCGAAGCCGTACTCGTTGTTGGTGCCGTAGGTGATGTCGGCGAGGTACGCGTTGCGGCGCTCGGGCGTGCCGGGGTCGTGCAGGTCGATGCAGTCGACGGTCAGGCCCAGGTACTTGTACAGGTGGCCCATCCACTCCGAGTCGCGCTGGGCGAGGTAGGAGTTGACGGTCACCAGGTGGGCCCCGCGGCCGGTCAGTGCGTTGAGGTAGAGGGGCATCGTCGCGACGAGCGTCTTACCCTCACCCGTCGCCATCTCCGTCACCTTGCCCTCGTGCAGCGCGATGCCGCCGATGAGCTGCACGTCGTACGGGACCATGTCCCACTTCAGCTTCTGGCCGGTGACGTCGATCTCGGTGTCCAGCAGCCGACGCGCGGCCTCCTTGACCGTCGCGAACGCCTCGGGCAGGATCTCGTTGAGGGCGTCCTGGAGGACGGCGTAGTGCTCCTTCTCCAGGTCGGCGATGTCGGCGGTGATGGCCTCACGCTCGACGGCGCTCTCGGCCTTTCCGCGTTGCACCCGCAGCTCCTCGATCTCCGCCTCGACCGCCTCCGTCCGCTCCCGAATGATGTCGCGGAACTTCAGCGTCTGCCCCTTGAGCTCGTCCTCGCCGACCCCCTCGAGGCGCTCCCAGTGCTCGTTGATCTCTTCGACTTTCGGACCAAGGCGCTTTACTTCTCGATCGTGCCGCGTTCCGAAGACGGTTTGGACTA
>JBBDRL010000006.1:0-13721 GCA_040905505.1 Gemmatimonadota bacterium
AGGGAATAGGGAATAGGGAATAGGGAATAGCCTGCAAGGCCGCGCTTCGGCGGGCTGATTCGCTACCGCTAATCACCCGGTGTCATGCAGTTGCAGGCTATTCCCTATTCCCTATTCCCTGCCGTCAAGGCGTTCCCCCGCTGCCGGTGAGAGTCCTTCGGATGCGCTCCAGTTCGGCTTGCTGCTCGCGAATTCTCGCGTCGCGGTCGGCGAGCTCGGCCTGGAGTCTTTCGATTTCCGAGGCGAGCTGCCGTGATTCGGTCGCGGGCGCGACCACCCGGTCTTCCTGGACCACCACCCGCTCCTCCGGCTGGAGGCCGATCACGCGCGACGCGGCGGGAAGGTTCAACTGGCGGGCGATCTCCTCCAGCGTCCTGGCTTCAGGGTATCGGTACAGCCGTGGCTCTCCGTCCTCTCCGACCAGGCCCAGGTAGCGGGAGAACCATTCTTCGGCCGGCGCCGAGTCCCAGGCCGGATTCCGTGGGTCCAGGCCGATGGCGCCGAGATAGAAGAGACTTTCGCGTCCCTCGAGGGTCGTTGGATAGGTGCGAGCGAGCCGTTCGAAGTTCGCGGCGGCGCCGGAGTAGTCGCCGCCCGCGAGAGCCTCGTGTGCCTGGCTCCATAGATTCTGCCGGACCTCGGCCTCGTTTCCAGCGAGTCCGAAGTGAGCACATCCGCTAAGGGGTAGGATCAGCAGCGCGAGCTGAACTAGACGCTTCATTCCGGGGCCTTCCGGCCGGGTTCAATCTGCGGCCGTTGAAGTGGACGGGGTCGGAGGAAGGAACACGTGGAACGTCGTTCCCTTTCCGACCGCGCTGTCTGCAGTGATCGTGCCTCCATGCGCCTCGACGATCTCCTTCGAGATCGCCAGTCCCAGACCCGTTCCGGAAGAGCGCGGCTGCGCCGAGTTCTCCACCTGGTAAAACTTCTCGAACACCCGCGGCAACTGCTCGGCCGGGATGCCGACGCCGTTATCGGAGACGTGAATCCGGATCCCGTCCCCATCCTCGCCAGCGCGTTCGGCCCTGAGCTCCACCCGCCCTTGCCGCGGGGTGAACTTGAACGCGTTGGCAAGGAGATTTCCCACCACCTCGTTCAGACGGTCGCTGTCTCCCTCCGTCGTCTCCGGGAGATCGGGCTCGAGTACCACCTCGAAATCGATGTCGCCCTGTGCCGCGAGCGCCTCGAAGCTGAGGGCGAATTCGTCCAGGAAAGCGCGAAAGTTGAACGGCTTGATCTCCAGTCTCCCGACGCCGGCCTCGAAGCGGCTGACGTCGAGCAGTTGCTGGATGAGCCGGCCGAGCCGATCCGTCTGGTCGCCGACCGAGCCGAGCACCTTCTTCTGCTCGTCCGTCACCGTCCCGTAAACCTCGTCGCGAAGCAGCGAAACGTACCCACGGATGACGCTGAGCGGCGTCTTCAGCTCGTGAGACGCCACCGAAACGAACTCGGCCTTCATCCGATCGAGCGCAACCAGATCGTCCGCCATGAGCGAGAAGGAGCGGGCGAGGTCGCCTATTTCGTCCGGACGGTTCGCCGAGATGTGGAGCTTCTGCTCGAAATCGCCTTCAGCGACCGCCGCCATCCCGCGCCGCAGCTCACTGACGGGGCGCAAGAGGTTGCGTGCGGTCCAGGTGCCGATCAGCAGGGCGATCAACAGGGCGAACGCGAGTGCAAGCAGCGTCGTGGTCGCTGCCCGGGCCGCGATCGCCTGCGCCTGCTGCACCTGAATCTCGCCGGCCAGGTTGATCGCTTCTCCAATCGGGTCGAGGGCTCGGTTCATCGACTGGAAGGTCGGGTCCACGACCGTTTCGCGGTGTACGTCCGCCGCCTCGATCGCCCCCTCGTCGATCAGGCGCTGTTCCTCGGCGATCGCCACCTGGAGATCCTGCCACGCCTCCTCCGCCGCCGAGGTCGCACTCTCGTAGCCCCCCTCTCGCAGCCGGTCCAGCTCGGCATCGACGGCCGCCATGGCGTCCGTCACACGCTCGTTCGACGCGCTGCGCTCGCTTGGCTGGGCCGCAAAGGCGAGATAGATACGTTGCGCCGTGTCGAGCTCCTGAAACGCGGTCTGGAGCCGGCCCAGCGCAAGGGCGCCGACCGCGTCCCGCGTGCTCAGGTTGTACGCAACCTGGCGGAGCTCGCGGAGCGCGGACAAGCCATAGATCGCCGGCGCCACCAGCAGGACGGTGATGGCCACCATGGTCAGGGTCAGCCGCTGCGCCAGCTTCATCGTTCTTCGTCCTTCACATCACCCCACAATTGGTCGAGTGCGTCGAGACCCACCTCCCCCATCTTCACCCCTCGGCTTGCCGCCAACGCCTCGAGCCGCCGGAACCGGCGCGTGAACTTCTGGTTGGCGCGCACCAGCGCCGTGGTGGGATGGACGCCAGCCAGACGGGCGAAGTTGACGACGGCAAAGAGTAGATCGCCGATCTCCTCTTCCAGGCGCTGCTGGTCGCCGGACGAGAATTCCTCCCTTACCTCCTCGACCTCCTCCCGCACCTTCGCCCACGCCCCTCCGGCCTCGGGCCAGTCGAAGCCGACCGTGGCGACCCGCTTCTGCACGCGGTGCGCGTGCGAAAGCGGATCCGCCCCCGGATGCACGTCTCCCAGCACGCTCGAGTCCACAGCGTCCCTCGCCTCCCGCTCCCGGGCCTTGACCACATCCCACGAAGCGGGGTCTCCGCCATGGAGGTGCGGGTGGCGGCGACGCATCTTGTCTTCCAACCCGGTCACCACCTCATCGCGCTCGAACGCGCCTCGCTCCTCCGCGATCACGATCTGAAAGGCTACATTGAGCAGCAGGTCACCGAGCTCGTCGCGCAGCGAGGCATCGTCGCCAGCGTCGATCGCGTCCACGACTTCGTGCGTTTCTTCCAGCAGATACCGGCGCAGGGATCGATGCGTCTGTTCAGCGTCCCAGGGGCAGTTCGCGCGCAGAAACTCGACCACGTCAAGTGCGCGGTCGAGGACGGCCAAGCTCGCTTGGCGACGGGTGTTTCGGTCGGCTTGCGGGTCACTCACAGTCGGCCTATACTACGTCGCTTGTGATAGCTCCGTCAACCAGACAGCGGTCGCGCGCCTGGGTCGAGGTGCGGCTGGACCGCCTCCGCGAAAATGCTGCCTCCGCACAGCGCGCGCTCGGTGCGGACGCCGGCCTCGTCCCGATGGTCAAGGCCGAGGCCTACGGGCTCGGCCTGGCCCCGATAGCCGCCGCACTCCGCGACTTCCCGAAAGCCCCCGCTCCCTGGGCCTTCGGCGTCGCCGCGGTCGCCGAAGGGGAGCGCCTTCGAGCCGATGGGTGGGACGGCCGTATCCTCGTCTTCTCCCCCGCTTCACCCCTCGAATACCGGCGCGCGGTGGAGGCGGAGCTCACGCTCTGCCTGTCCGATCTGGCCGCCGTCGGGCGCCTCGCGGATGTTGCGACCGAGCTCGGGAGGGAACTTCCCTTCCACCTCGAGATCGACACCGGCATGGGTCGGGCAGGGTTCCCCTGGGCCGACGCGGCGAACTGGGGCGCGAAGGTCGCAGCGGCGGCGGATGGACATCTCCGGTGGGAGGGCACCTTCACGCACTTCCACTCGGCGGACGAGCCCGACCCCGCCCCGACCGAGGAACAGTGGGAGCGATTTCAGCGCGCGGTCGAGGCCCTACCCGCAATCGTGCCCGTCCCGCTGTCCCACGTGGCGAACAGCGCGGGCATCCTGCGTTTCGGCGGGTTCGGCTGTAATCTTGCACGGCCGGGAATCTATCTCTACGGTGGCCGCGCCGGCCCCGGAACGGAACCGGCACCCGTAGTGTCTCTGCGCGCCTGTCTGGTCCTGGTACGCCAGGTTCAGCCCGGTGCGACCGCTGGCTATGGAGCGACCTACCAGGCTTCCCAGGTGGAGCGCTGGGGCACGCTGGCCGTCGGCTACGGCGACGGTGTGCCCAGGGCTCTCGCGGGTGGCGGCCACGTACTCGTCCGTGGCCGCCGCGTGCCCATCGTCGGTCGGCTCTCCATGGACATGATCACCGTCGATCTGAGTTCCGTCCCGGGCGCCGAGGTGGGCGACGTCGCCACGCTGATCGGCGAGGACGGTGGCGAGCGGATCACCGTCGACGATGTCGCCGGCATCTGCGGCACGATTTCCTACGAGATCCTCACGCGTCTCGGTACCCGCCTCCCGCGCGTTTACCTGGACGGGGAACACGACACGGGGGTCGCGGGCTAGAAGAGCCGCTGTGGCAGCATACCTGAGCCTGCGCTCTCGGCGGATTTGCCGGGCGCATCGGTTCTTGACGACTTGTTCAAGCGAAACGGAGTAATGAGAGGGATATTGGAGACCGGCGCCATCGCGCTGCTTACGATCGGTGCCGCGGGCTGTACCGACCGGATTCCCACTTTTTCGGGCGCCGATCCCTTTCCCGGCGGCGGTACTCCGGCAACGCTGGAGCAGGTCTTCGAGACCTCGGCGTTCCTGATCGATGCCGACGTATACGCCGGCAGGACGACGATCCTGGATGCCCGATTCCACCTGCTCGCGAATCAGTTCGACAGCGCGTTGTCGTCAAACCTCCTCGCGACCTTGGTCGGCTTCCCCGACACCATCCACGTGGGGACCGAGCCGGACAGCGATTTCACCTACCTCGAGAGTCAGCTTGTTGGCATCATCTCCGACACGCTGACGGCGAGTGAGCCGGATCTGGCGTTTCAGCTCTGGGAAGTGGCCGAACCGTGGGACACGGCCGCGGTGTCCTGGGAGAACAGGATCGACAGCCCCGGCCAGAGCGCCTCATGGGCGCAGCCCGGGGGAACGCGGGGCGCGCTGATCGACGTGGCGCGCTGGAGTGCGGCCGATACCGCGGCGGCTGCGGATTCCCTCGTCTGGCAGATCCCGCCGGAAGTGATGGAGCGCCTCGCGGCGGGAGAGATTCCGGGGCTTCTGGTCACGCTCCAGGACGCGGGTACACGCGTGAACATCTCGCGTCTCGGTCTGCGCGCCCGTATCCGTCCGTCGGATCATCCGGACGTCGTCGCGACGCGCCCGATCAGCCGCGGGTCCCAGCGCGTCGTATACACACCGGACATTCCTGAAGCGAACGACGTGTTGCGGGTCGGCGGCATCCGGTCCGACCGCAGCATCCTTCGGATCACTCTGCCGGAGACCCTGCCGGGGTGCGCCGATGCATCGAATTGTGCACCGTTGCGGGGGGAGACTGCGTCGTTGAATCGCGTCGAGTTGCTGCTCGACCCCCTGCCCGTCCCGGCCGGATACCGGCCGTTTCTGCCGATCGAGGTGACGATGCGTAGCCTCCTGGAGCCGGAACTCGGGTCCCGCTCCCCGCTGGGTGGCGGCATCTTTCGTGACAGCATCGCTCCGGAGCGCTTCGGCCCAAGCTCGCAGGAGCCGGTTTCGTTCTTCATTACAGGGCCAGTGATTCAGGCCTACGCCGATGAGGAGGACGAGCTCGCGGTCGCGCTCCTCGTCGAACCCGAAGCTTCGACGTTCGGATTCGCATGGTTCGATCGAACCCCGCGGCTTCGTTTCGTATACACCGTGCGCCAGACACCGCAGCTACCATGAAGCTCCATACCGCGTTCGCCCTGTTCGCGTTCGCCGTGGCCGGGCCCGCGATCGCATCGACCGCGCACGCTCAGTCGCTGTTCGCCGGACGCGGGCTCGGCTTCCTGGTCGAGCCGCTGGACGGGCGAAATCGGGGCCTCGGTGGCGTCGCTCTCGGCTTTTCGGAGGGGGAGATTTCGTGGGCGAACCCCGCGGCCGCGATCGGCCTGCCCGCCCCTGGGATGGTCGTGGGCTACCAGTACGACAGCTTCACCTCGAGCCTCGCGGGGGACGAGAGCGACGGCAGTACCGCCCGCCTCCCCCTTCTCCTCGCGGCATTCCCGGCCGGTGAGCGACTGGTCCTGATGGCTGGTTACGGCGGTTTCCTCGATCAGAATTGGCACCTCGAGCGTCCCGACACGCTGGTCCGCGGGGCCGACACTCTGAGCATCGTCGATCGCGCTACCTCTGAGGGTGGGGTCGCCCGGCTCCGACTCGCAGCGACCTACGCGGTTGCCGAAGGTCTGGGTCTCGGCCTCGCCACAGACTTCTACAGCGGCGAAGTCGAACGGGCCCTCGGCCGCGTCTTCCCGGAGGACTTCGTCACCGAACGCTCCAGTTCCACCTGGCGATACAGCGGAATCGGGGTCACCGGCGGCGTTCACTGGACCGCTTCGGAAGCCAGCGCGCTCGCTCTTTCGGTCACCTACGGCGGAAGTCTGGATGCCTCCGCGACGCGGGGATCGGCCAACGACACCTCGTACGACCTGCCGCTCATCGTTCAGGGCGGCGCCAGTGCGCGGGTCGGCCAGGCGACCCTCGTCGCTCTGGGTGCCAACTGGAGCGGCTGGTCGTCCCTCGACGACGCCCTCGCGGCCGATGGCGGCGCACGCGATACCTGGTCCGCCCATGCCGGAGCCGAATGGGACGCGATCACGATCGCTGGCCGCAACGTCCCCCTGAGACTCGGCGCACGCACCGGCGCCCTTCCGTTCCGGTGGTCGGAGGAGGGGGACGGCTGGGCAGATGAGCGGGCCCTGACCGGAGGCCTGGGTCTGCTGCTCGGCGGCGGCGCCGTGCGCTCCGATCTCTCTCTCGAGTTCGGCTCCCGGGGTGCTGAAGCCGGCGGTCTCGACGAGTCCTTCTGGCGCTTCGGCTTCTCCGTGCGGGTCCTGGGACAGTGACCGCGACCGGCGAGGCCGTCGCCGCGCCTCTGGTTCTGGTGGTCGATGACAACCCGCTGAACGTCGAGCCCCTCTGCGAGCTACTCTCGGCCATGGGGTACCGCGTCGATCAGGCGCTCGACGGTGACGCTGCGCTCCAGGCCGCGGCCGAGCGTCTGCCCGACCTGATCCTGCTCGACATCATGATGCCGGGGATGAACGGCATCGAGGTCTGCCGGGAGCTCAAGCGCGACCCTGCGACCGCCCGGATCCCGGTGGTCTTCGTCACCGCGCTCTCGGAAAGCGAGGATAAGCTCCGCGCCATCGAGGCGGGCGGTGACGACTTCTTGACGAAGCCCTTCAACCGTCCGATCCTACTGGCGCGGGTCCGGTCGCTGCTGCGGCTGAAGGCGGCGCGCGACGAGGTCGAAGCGTCCTATCGGAAGCTGCAGGCACTCGAGCGGCTGAAGGACGATCTGATGAAGATGATCGTCCACGACCTCAAGTCCCCCCTGACCGCCATCCTCGGCACGCTCGAGCTGGCCCTCGATGGTGATCTGGGTGACCTCTCGGGGCAGTTGCGGCGGCTCCTCTCGGACAGCATGCAACGTGGGGGCGACGCGCTCCAGTTGATGGACGACCTGCTCGAGCTAACACGCCTAGAGGAGTCGCACCTGAAGCCCGACTTCCGACCGATCGACCCGGCGGAACTGCTGCACGCCGTCGAGGAGGAGTGGAGGGTTCGAGTTGAGCAGCACGGATCGTCGATTCGGGCCGAGAGCACCGCGAGCTCGTCCATCAAGGCGGATCGCTATCTGCTTCGCAGAGTGTTCTCCAATCTCGTCGGGAACTCCCTTCGGCATGGCGGTGAGGCGATCGAGATCGAATTGCGCGCGCTTGACGCGGCCGACCGGTCGGGGGTCTGTTTTACGGTCGGAGACACCGGCGCCGGAATTCCACCTGCGTACCACGACGTGATCTTCCGCAAGTTCGGGGCGCTCCAGAGCCGGGGCGGTCAGCCGACCTCCGGCCTCGGTCTGACGTTCTGCAAGCTCGCGGTAGAGGCGCACGGCGGGCGGATCTGGGTCGAGAGCCCGGAATCCGCAGGGTCGGCGTTTCACTTCGTCATCCCCAGCGAGCCGGTCGACGACCGAGCGGGAAGCACCGCTCTCGGATGAGATGGGATTCGTGAATCCCTCCTACGACGACGCCGTTCCGCAAAGGGGCGAAGGTGGTCTTTTCCTTGCGTTTGAAGGCGTTGAGGGTTCGGGCAAGAGCACGCAGGCGGGCTTGCTCGCCGACTACCTTCGCGGGCGCGACGTCGAGGTCGTGCATGTTCGCGAGCCGGGCTCGACGCCGCTCGGGGAGCGCGTCCGCTCGTTGGTCCTGGAAGAGGTCGAGCTCGGCATTCCACCCTGGAGCGAGCTGTTTCTCATGCTCGCCGCGCGAGCCGCTTTCCTCGACCAGGTGGTGCTCCCCTCGCTCGCGGCAGGTCGCGTCGTGATCGCCGATCGCTTCGAGCTCTCGACGCTGGCCTATCAGGGGGCGGGCCGCGGCCTGCCCTTGGCGGAAGTGGCTCGCTGTAATCGCTTCGCAACGCGTGGCGTGTCGCCGGACGGGACCGTCTTCCTCGAGCTACCCAGCGACGAGGGCAGCCGGCGCCAGATCGCCGCCGCGAAGCGACCCGACCGGATGGAGCAGGAAGCCCGCGAGTTCCACGAGCGCGTGGCGCGTGGCTACCAGGAGATCACGGCGAATGTCGATGGCCTCCTGAAGGTCGATGCGAGCGGTTCGATCCAGGAGGTGCAGCGGCGCGTCATGGCAGCATTAGGGCAACGTTTCCCAGAAACTTTCGCTCCTGGCGGGTTTATCAGCTGAAGCGCGGAGACGGCGATCAGAGCGGATCGCCCGTACGCACAACTCACAGAAGTCGCGGAGGTCGAATGAAGCTCAAGAGAACGATCCTGGGCCCCATCCTGGTGGCCCTCTTCGCGTTCGTTTCCGGCGGCTGGCTGTTACAGCGAGGCGTCGCGAGCGATCGAAGCGAGCCCGACGGCCGGGTGCTCATCGAGATCCTCGAGCGAATCTCACGCGACTATGTCGACGAGGAACGTACCGACGAGATCTACCGAATGGCGGTCGAGGGGCTCCTGCGGGAGCTTGGAGACCCCCACACGAGCTACCTCTCCGCCGAGGACTACAACCGCCTCCGCGTGCAGACGACCGGCGAGTATGGTGGGCTCGGAATCCAGATCGCCGAGCGCGACGGCTGGATCACCATCCTCGCCCCGCTCCCCGGCACGCCCGCCGAGCGCGCGGGGCTCCTCGCAGGCGATCGGATCGTCGCCGTCGAGGATCAGTCGACCGAAGGCTGGACCGACCAGGACGCCGTCGACGTACTGCGTGGCGGTATCGGCGAGCCGGTGAACGTGACGATCGGCCGGCCGGGCGTCGACGAGCCCATCGACTATCGGCTCGTACGCGCGGAGATTCATGTGAACTCCGTACGGACGGCCTATATGATCGAGCCGGAGATCGGCTACGCCAAGCTGGACCTCTTCAGTGAGACCTCCACGAGCGAGCTGCGTTCTGCGATCGATCGTCTCCACGCCGAGGGCATGCGAGGGATGATCCTCGACCTGCGTGCCAACCCGGGCGGTCTGCTCGACCAGGGCGTCTCGGTCTCCGATCTCTTCATGGAGCCCGGTGATGCGATCGTGGAGACGCGCGCCCGCAATCCCCGCGACAATGTGACGTTCCGCGCCTCGCGCCCGGAGGCGTTCCCCGGTATGCCCATCGTGGTGCTGGTGGACCAGTATTCCGCGAGCGCTGCCGAGATCGTCGCCGGTGCGCTTCAGGACTACGACCGCGCGCTCGTGGTGGGATCGCCCACGTTCGGTAAGGGTTCCGTGCAGACGCTGTTCGCGCTCTCGGGCGGCAATTACCTGAAGATGACGACGGGCAAGTGGTACACGCCCTCCGGTCGGTCGATTCAGAAAGACCTCGATCGAAACGGCGACCCGATGGCCCTGCTGGACGAGGAGGCGCGCACTGAAGACGGGACACCCGCGCCCGAAGAGGCCGCGGTCGATACCTCGACGCTCGAGGAGTTCAGGACCGAGGGTGGCCGCGTTGTTTACGGCGGCGGCGGCATCGTCCCGGACATGATGGTGACCAACGATACGCTCACGGCGGCCGAGCGCCAGTTCTTCGACGAGGTGTCGAGGGCGGGTAACAAGTACTCCGACGTCATCTACCGTTACGCGGTCGACTACGTCCGTCAGAACCCCGATCTCGAAACGAACTTCGCGGTGACTCCGCAGATGGAGCGGGAGCTCCACGATATCCTGGTGAGTGAGGGGATCGACGTCTCCATCGAGCAGCTCCAGGGTGCGAGGCGCCTCGTCGATTCGCATCTCGGCAACGAGATTGCCCTGGCCAAGTGGGGTCAGGAAGGTCGGGCGCAGAGAGCCAATCGGAGCGACCGGGTGATTCGGACGGCAATCGATCTCCTGCGTCAGGCGCCGACGCAGCAGGACCTCTTCAGCATGGCTCAGTCGCGGAACGGCGCCAACTGATGACCTGCGGCGCGCCGGCCGGCTGTCGCGAGGTTCCGAACGGCCCGCGGCGCGCTGGCCCGTGGAGGTGACCACAGCGCTCTTGTTCGTCGCGGTCGGGCTCACCGTCGGTCTCCTGTCGGGGCTGGTCGGTATCGGAGGAGGGGTGCTCATGGTGCCCTTCCTCTATTTTTTTTATGATCGGCCGGACCTTTTCGGGGTCGTCGTGAGCCCTGAATCCCGCGTGGCTCTCGCGCACGGCACGAGCCTGATGGTCATCGTGCCGACTTCGATTCGCGGAACTCTCGCGTTCCAGCGCGCAAAGCTCGTCGAGTGGCGGGCCGTCTGGCCGATCGGTGCGGCCTCCGTGCTCGCGGCCTTCGCCGGCGCCCGCCTCGCCGTCGTCCTGCCGCCGGAAGCGTTGAAGACAGCATTCGGCGTGTTGCTGATCTTCTCGGGCGCGCGTCTGATGACGCCGCGCAGGGCCGCCGAACCGGGCGCAAAGTCGAGAGAGCCGAACTTCTCCGCATTGCGGACGGTCTTTACCGGCGTGCTCGTCGGTCTGCTCTCGGCGCTTCTGGGGGTGGGAGGCGGCACGGTCGCGATTCCGCTGCTCATCTACCTGATGAAGCTCGATATCCGGAAGGTCGCCGCGACCTCGATAGGCATCATTGCTCTGACCGCGAGTGCTGGAACCATCGGTTATGTACTGAGCGGCCTCGGCCAGCCGGGCTTGCCGCCATGGTCTCTCGGCTACGTCGATGTGTCCGCCGGAATCGCCATGTTCGTCGGCGCGCTGGTATCGGTACGGTGGGGCGCGACCCTGAACCAGCGCTTGCGGCCGCGAACCCTGAGCCTCCTCTTCGGCGCGCTCTTCATCCTGGTCGGCTTGCGGCTCGCCGGCGGCAATCTGATCTCGCTCCTGCGGGACGCCGGCGCAGCCACGGGAATCGGGCTGCTCGGTTGACGGGCGCTGCGGCCGCACCGTCTGCCGGGCGGCGGGCGCCCGTATCGCCCTCCGTCGTCCTCTTCATCTCCGTTCTGGCGATGAGCTGGGCGGCGCCTCTGATCCGATTCGCGACTGCCGACGCACTCGCCATCTCCTTCTGGCGAGTTGCGATCGCTCTGCCGTGTATCGCCGCGATGCTCACCCTGCGCCGCGAGTGGAGCGACCTGGCGATCCTGCGGCCTCGCGAGTGGGCCACGGCCATCCTTGCGGGCGTATTCCTCGCCGGCCACTTCGCCACGTGGATCGCGTCGGTGGCGCTCACCAGCGTCGCCGCGTCGGTCGCACTCGTGGCGACGCAACCGGTCTGGGTCGCGATCTTCGCCCTGGTCGCGCTTGGGGAGCGTCCGAGCTCCCGGCAGTGGGCCGGGATCGTGATCGCGGTGCTCGGGGCGGGGGTCATCGGGTGGGGCGACCTCGGCGGAGGCGCGGACCCCATTCGGGGCGATCTCCTCGCCCTTGCGGGCGCAATGCTGGTCGCCGGCTATTACGTGATCGGCAGGAATCTGCGGGTGGGTATCGGACTGTGGCCGTACGTCGGTATCGTATACGGCGCCGCCGCCGTGACGCTGCTCCTTGCTTTATTGTCGACCGGGCAGCCCGTCTTCGGCCCCTATCCGGCACGCGATTGGCTCGTTTTTCTCGGCCTCGCCGCCGGCCCCATGATGATCGGTCATACGGGCCAGAATTGGGCGCTCCGCTATCTTCCGGCCTACGCCGTGAATCTCACGTTGCTGGGTGAGCCCCTCGGCGCCACGATCATCGCCTGGCTGCTCCCGGCCATCGCGGAGACCCCCCCCGTGGAGGCGGTGCTGGGAGGCACGCTCATTCTCACCGGTATTCTGCTCGGTCTGCGGAGGAGATGAGATGGATCACACGATAGAGGTCGTGCGCGGAACGATTCTCGAGTCCCGACACGTCGTTCATGCCGCGGTCGTCGATTCGGAAGGACGGCTCCGGGCCTGGCTCGGCGATCCGGAGCGGGTCACGTACCTGCGCTCGGGCGCGAAGCCGTTTCAGGCGGCGCCGCTGGTTCGCGATGGCGCGCTCGACCGGTTCGGGATCACGCTCGAGGAGCTGGCCCTCTGCTGCGGGTCGCATTCCGGCGAGCCACGCCACACCGAGACGGCGGCCATCATGCTCCGCAAGATCGGGGTGGACGCGGAAGCTCTGGCGTGCGGCCCGCATCCGCCGATCCACGAGCAGACCCGCCGCGATCTGGCCGAGGCGGGACTCGAGCCGCTCAGGCTACACAACAACTGCTCCGGGAAGCACGTCGGCATGCTCGCCCTCGCGCGCGCTCACGGATGGGAGACGGACGGTTATCACCGCCCGGAACACCCGGTGCAGGGGCGCATCCTTTCGGAAGTCGCCCGCTGGGCGGGGGTCCCGTACGAGGCGATCGGGCTCGGTACCGATGGCTGCGGTGTCGTCTGCTTCGCCCTCCCGCTACTCCAGACGGCCCAGGCGTACGCGACCTTCGCAGCCGCGGCCAGGGGGGGCGAGCGCGATGCGACCTATGTCGTCGGGGCGATGACCAATTACCCCGAGATGATCGCCGGAGAGGGCCGGCTGAGCACCGCGCTGATTGAGCACACCGCTGGCCGCCTGTTCGCCAAGTCTGGCGCTGAGGGGCTGTACTGTGTCGGTGTCCCGGGCGCCGAGCTGGGCGTCGCCCTGAAGATCGAGGACGGCACGTCTCGCGCCCTGGGGCCCGCCATCCTCAGCGTGCTTCGCCAGCTCGACCTCATCTCCGAGGACGACCTCGGGAGCCTCTCGGCCCATGCCTATCCGGACCTCTACAATACACGCGGCGACCTCGTAGGTCAGATCCGCCCCAATATCGAGCTGCGGACGCCCGATGCATGACGGGGCGAGTCTCGCAATGGAGCACGAGGTGCTCGTCGACCTGTCGGTCGTGATCGCTTCGCGCCGCGCCGATGCCCTCGACCGCGCACTCCACCTCGCCAGCCGATTCTCGCCCGGGCAAGCCGTCGAGGAGATCCTGCTTCAGGCGCACCTCTTCGTCGGATTCCCCATCGCCATCGAGGCTTTTCCCCACTGGCGCTCGATCGGTCCAGAGGAGCCTCAGCGCTCCGTCGACGGCGCGGACCCGGAGTCGCAGGCGCGCTGGGCCGGGCGCGGAGAGGAGGTCTGCCGGACGGTCTATGGAGGAAATTACGCCAAGCTCCGAGAGAATGTCACGCGAATACGTCCGGACCTCGACCAGTGGATGGTGATCGGCGGGTATGGTCGGGTGATCGGCAGACGCGGCCCGCGAACTATGGTCCCCTGTCCGCGACCGTTTGATGGACTCCGCCTAGTGAGCGAAACGCCGGATTGTCGCCGTCGGTCTTGCCGCCCGGGAAGGACCGTCCCTTCTTGATCGGCAGGGGTCAGGATTCAGGATTCAGGATTCAGGATTCAGGATTCAGGATTCAGGATT
>JBBDRL010000007.1:0-7170 GCA_040905505.1 Gemmatimonadota bacterium
GCTCGGCGGCCCCGCGAACGCGCGCAGAACGCGTCGATACAGAACGCGTCGCGGAAACGCGTCGCGGATACTCGACACGGGACGGGGCCGCGGTTACCATTCCGTGCTATCCCGTCACCCCTTCGTGACCGTCTAACCCGTGAATCCCGATCGCATGGAATCCTTGACGAAAACCGACCCGGACATTCTACGCCTGCTCGGGGCCGAGGCGGATCGGCAAGCCGACCAGCTCGAAATGATCGCCTCCGAAAACTTCGTATCGCCTGCCGTCATGCAGGCGATGGGCAGCGTGCTCACCAACAAGTACGCAGAGGGCTACCCGGGTCGTCGCTACTACGGCGGCTGCGAGGTGGTCGACGAGGTCGAGCGACTCGCCAGGGAGAGATTACTCGAGCTGTTCGGGGCGGACCATGCGAACGTGCAGCCGCATTCCGGGGCCCAGGCGAACATGGCCGCCTACTTCGCGCTGATGGAGGCCGGAGACACCATGCTCGGGATGAACCTCTCCGAGGGCGGCCACCTGACCCACGGGTCGCCGGTAAACTTCAGCGGTCGGCTCTACCAGGTCGTGCCCTACGGCGTCCGCACCGACGATCACCGGATCGACTACGACCAGGTCCGTTCGCTCGCGCTGGAACATGCGCCGAAAGTGATCGTCGCCGGCGCGAGCGCCTATCCGCGGGTCATCGATTTCGAGACGTTCGGAGAGATCGCGCGGGAGGTGGGGGCCAAGCTCGTCGTCGACATGGCGCATATCGCCGGCCTCGTCGCGACCGGACATCATCCCAGCCCGGTCCCCTGGGCCGATGTCGTGACCTCGACGACGCACAAGACGCTTCGAGGTCCCCGCGGCGGGCTCATTCTGTCCACCGAGGCGCTCGGCAAGGCCGTCGACAAGCAGATCTTCCCGGGGATCCAGGGCGGTCCGCTGATGCACGTCATCGCGGCGAAGGCCGTTTCGTTCAAGGAAGCCCTCCAGCCAGAATTCAAGGATTACATCGGGCGGGTGATCCGGAACGCGCAGGTGCTCGGCGAGGCGCTGCACGAGCGGGGCTTCACGCTCGTCTCCGGCGGGACGGACAACCATCTGCTGCTGGTCGACCTGCGCAACAAGGGCGTAACGGGGAAGGATGCCGAGAACGCGCTGGAGCTGGCAGGGCTCACGGTCAACAAGAATACCGTTCCCGGCGAGACCGAATCGCCCTTCGTCACCTCCGGCGTGCGGATCGGGACGCCCGCCCTGACGACGCGCGGGCTCGGGGAGAGCGAGATGCGGGACATCGCTCGCTTCATCGACGACGCGGTCGCTGCCGTCGGCGACGAGCAGCGATTGCGGCGGATCAGGGACGAGGTGCGCGAGCTCTGCGGCCGATTCCCCCTGTACCCCGACCTGGTGAGTGCCTGACCGCGTGCGTTCTGGAACGACTCGTTCAGGTAGGCGGGCCGCAGCCGCGCGAACCTGCGTGATCGCTGGGGGGTAGCAAGCGGCTCAACCGCACCCGGGTCGAACGGGTGGATTCGTGGATCGCCGAAGCACGAGATCGAGAAGGGAAGTTATGAAGAAGGCCTTCATCGAGACCTATGGTTGCCAGATGAACATCAGCGACACCGAGTTGATGCATGGCATCCTTGCGGACAACGGCTACACCGCAGCGGAACGGCCCGAGGAGGCGGACGTCATCCTCGTGAACACCTGCGCGATCCGCGACCACGCCGAACAACGGGTGCTCGGGCGGGTCGGACAGCTTCAGCAGTACCGCGAGGGGCGGCCCGATCTGGTGATCGGCGTCACGGGCTGCATGGCGCAGCGGATTGGCGACGACCTGCTCGGAAAGGCGGGCGGCGTCGATCTCGTGATGGGTCCCGATGGCTACCGGAGCCTCCCGCAGGCTCTTGCGGAGCTTCGGCCGGGCGAGGCGAAGCCTGCGACCTCCCTGCCCGTCCTCGGAAACCGCAAGACGGATTCGGGCGGTGGGCTCACCGTGCTCGATTTCGACCCCTTCGAAAATTACGAAGGCATCGCTCCACGGCGGACCTCGAGGGTCTCTGCGTGGGTTCCGGTGCAGCGTGGATGCAACTACCGCTGCACCTACTGCATCGTCCCCTACGTGCGCGGCGGGGAGAAGAACAGAGATCCCGATCATATCCTCGCCGAAGTCCGGGAGCTGGCCGCGTCCGGGGTTCCCGAGGTCACCCTGCTGGGCCAGACGGTCAACTCCTACGAGTTCGGCTCGTGGGACTTTCCCGCGCTCCTGCGCGCGGTCGCCAATATCGAGGGCATCCGCCGCGTACGGTTCACCTCGCCGCACCCGAACGACTTCACCTGCGACCTCGTCCAGGCGATGGCGGCCGAGCCGAACGTCTGTAAGCAGCTTCACCTGCCGGTGCAGTCCGGCGCGGATCGCGTTCTGAAGCGGATGTCGCGGCGCTACTCCGTGGAAGAATATCTCGAGAAGATCGAGTGGGTACGCGAGGCGATTCCCGGGATCGCGCTGTCCACGGACATCATCGTTGCATTTCCCGGCGAGACGGAGGACGAGTACGAGGCAACGCTCGATCTCATGCGGCGGGTGCGGTTCGACGACGCCTTCATGTACCGCTACTCGCCCCGCGACGGCACCCCGGCTACACGGCTCCCGGAAGAGCAGTTCATTCCGGAGGATGTCGGCCAGCAACGCCTCGAACGGCTGATTGCGTTGCATCGCGAGATCCAGCTCGACATCAGCCGCGGTGAGGTGGGGCGTACAGAGGAAGTCCTCGTCGAGAAGGAGGCACGCCGCGGCGGCCTACAGGGGCGTACCGACGGTAACAAGGTCGTCGTCTTCGAGGGTCCCACCAATCTGATCGGCCGTTTCGTAGAGGTTCGCCTGACCTCCACGACGGGTTCGACCTTCGCCGGCGAATTGCTGAACACGCGAAGTCAGCGCGTCGCATGACCGGACGCGTGCGGCTGACGGAGCGGGGGACGTGATGCGGCGGAAATCGAGCGGTTGGGGCCGTTGGGCCGGCGTTGCGCTCCTCGTCTTCGTTGCCGGGTACTTCTCGTTCCTCAACGCCGGTGAGCGGGTGACGCTCAACGTCGGCTTCACTACGCTCTACCGGATCTCGTTGGTCGGACTCGTGTTCACGGTCTTCCTGCTCGGCATGGTCGCTATGTTCCTGTTCGGTCTGCGTCACGACCGCCAGATTCGGCATGCACTGCGGGAGCAGCGCTATCCCACCGCACCGCCCAAACGTGAAGTGAACCCCTTCGAACCCCCACCCGAACCTCCTGCTTGATTCACCTGCGGCGCCCCCTCGTGGTGGCGCTATTCGCCTTCCTCGCCGGTCTACTCGTCGCCCTCCGCTTTGCCTTCCCGATCACGCCGCCGGCACTCCTTGCAGCCGCGGCCGCATTAGCAGCAGTGCTAGCACCGGAACGGAGGTCCCGGTCTCACGGCGCGCAACGAGCGGGGCAGCTGTTCCTGCTCGGGCTCTTCGTTGCCGCCGGGCTCACCGTCGGAGCGGTCGACCGCCGCCATATGACCGCGGACTGCCGTGCCGGCTTCGACGACGGGGAAGTTCTCCAGGTCGACGGCCGCCTGGGTGCGGCTCACCGAGCCGCTTCGCGAGGATCCCCGCCACCCATGCTTCCTCTCCTGAGCCCAGCGGTGCACGGGCTTCCGGTGTGCCGCGGCGAGCTCCGGGTCAGGATGCCGGGCACCGGTCCGATGCTCCCGGCCGGCTCCCGGCTCCATCTTATCGGGACGTGGCGGACCTTCGCACCGCCCGTGACCCGTTCGGCCTGGCCACGCGATCCGCGATTCCGCGGTTTCCTGCTCGTCGATTCCGTCGTCGCGGCGACCCCGACCGGGCCAGAGGCGGGGGTCTGGCTGCGTACGAGGGCCAGGGCCGACGCAGCGCTCGAAGCGCTGTTCCCGGATCACCTCGAGCTGATGGAAGCCCTCGTCCTCGGCCGACGCGAGTACATGGACAGCGGGACCCGCGACCGCTTCGCCCGTGCGGGGCTCTCCCACCTCCTTGCGATCTCCGGAATGCACGTCGGGCTGCTCGCCGGGGTAGTGCTCCTGCTTGCCTCAGCGCTTCGCCTCCCCCGCCGCTACGGCCTCGTCCTCACGCTTGCGATCACCTGGGGATACCTCCTGGTCATCGGAGCCGGCTTCTCCGCCATCCGCGCGGGCGTGATGATCTCATTGGCGATCGCGGCCGTGCTGATTCAGCGGCCATCCGCCGCCGCCCCGATGGTCGCGGCCGCCGCTTTCGCGATTCTCGCCTTCCGGCCGCGGGCGATCCTCGACGTGGGGTTTCAGCTGTCATTCCTCGGCGTTTTGGGGATTCTGCTCCTGCGTGCTCCACTCCTCACGCTCACGCCCGACCAGCTCCACGGCCGGGCGGCGTTCCGTGCGGCCGTCGAGGCCTTCGTCGTCGGCGTGGCCGCCTTCCTCGCCACGGCGCCTGTCGTTGCCCACCATTTCGGGATCGTCGCGCCCATATCCATCTTAGCGGGAATTCCGGCCGTGCCGCTGATGAGTCTGGCGCTCATCGGCGCACTCGGCGCCGTTCTCGCCGCCGCGCCTCTGCCCACCGTCGCCGAACTGCTCGCGTCCGGCGCTGCGCTGTCGATCGACCTGCTCGATGTACTCGCCACGACCGCCGCCGCCGCGCCATTCGGCCACGGCATCGTCCCGCCCCCGCCGTGGTGGGCCTGGAGCGTCGCGGCGGGCTCCGGTGCGGCCGGTTGGGTGCTCCTGGGTACCGCCCCGAAGCGCCTCCGGTGGATCGTTGCGGCTGGCTCGACGATTGCAACTCTGATGCTCTGGCCCGTCGTCGTTCGCGCCGGCGCCGGTGGGATGGAAGTGCACTTCATCGACGTCGGCCAGGGGGACGCGATCGCGATCCGCACACCGGCCGCCCGGTGGGTTCTGATCGACGCCGGACCGGCTTCCGCCGACTTCGATGCGGGCGAAAGACGAGTGATCCCGTTCCTCCGCGACCGCGGCGCCCGCCGGCTCGAAGCCATCGTCCTGACGCACCCCGATCTCGATCACATCGGGGGCGCCCCCGCGATCCTTCGTCAGATGAACGTCCGATACGTCTTCGAGCCCGGGTATGCGGCGGGGAAGAGTAGCTATCTTGAAGTGCTCGGTGAGCTTCAGCCAGTGAGGACGGGTTGGCGGGCCGTGAGATCCGGCCGCACGCTGGAGCTCGATGACGTGCGCTTCGATTTCCTCTGGCCAGACGCGGAAATGGTTGACGTGTCAGAGGATGCGAATCAGATTAGCGCGGTGGTGAGGGTCACTTACGGCAACTTCGAACTTCTTCTCACCGGGGACGTCGGGGTGGAAGTGGAGGAGGTACTCGTCCAGCGGTACGGCCGGACTCTCGAGTCGGACCTTCTCAAGCTCGGGCATCACGGAAGCTCGACTTCCACCTCCGATAGCTTCCTTGAAGCCGTAGAGCCCGAGCTGGCAATCGTCTCGGCAGGGCGCCGGAATCGATACGGGCACCCGGCCCCCGCGGTCCTGCTTCGTGTAGCTGACCGCGGCATCCCGGTCGCGCGGACGGACGTCGAAGGCACCGTGAGCCTCGAGATCACGGCTGGAGGCAACAGTTGGCGAAGGCAAGACTGGTGATCGAGAGACTCGGTCGCACCGTTCTGGGCGGGCGCATCCCGCGGCCGGCAGGCTTCCCGGAGGGAACGATCCCGGCCGATCTGGTACTGCGCGAAGGCCGGCTCGTACCGTGGATCGGCGGGATGCTTGCAGGAATGAAAGGCCCCGCCGCGGCGGTGACGCTGGGCCGAACGATCATCGTTGACCCGGCGACCCCGCTCAGCGGTCGGCTGCTCGCGCACGAGCTGGTTCATGTACGTCAGTGGGAGCGAGATCGCTTGTTCCCGCTCCGGTATGCACTGGCAACCCTTCGCCATGGCTATCGGGACAATCCTTACGAGATCGAGGCACGCGAGGTAGAAGCCTTCGCGGCACGCTCTCTAACAGGCGAGGAGACGAGCTGATGGAGAGATCCGTAATCACGATCGAACGCCATATCATGGAGCAGGAGCGTCGGTTCCCTGAAGCGACGGGGGCGCTGAGCAACATTCTCTATGATCTGGCGCTCGCCGCAAAGCTGATCACCCGCGAAGTAAGGCGGGCGGGGCTCATCGACATCATGGGGCAGACCGGCGTCGTCAACGTCCACGGGGAGGGCGTGAAGAAGCTGGACGAATATGCCGATGACGTCATCTATCGCGCGCTAGATCACTGCGGCCACCTCTGCGTGATGGCCTCCGAGGAGGCGGAGTCACTGCGCCACATCCCGTCGAAGTTCCGCACGGGTGCCTACGCACTCCTCTATGATCCGCTCGACGGATCGTCCAACATCGACGCCAACATCTCCGTCGGGACGATCTTCTCCATCCACCGGAAGGTGAGCGCGGGTGAACGCGGGGTCCTCCAGGATTGCCTTCAGCCCGGATCGCGGCAGGTAGCCGCCGGTTACGTGCTGTACGGCTCCTCCACGATGCTGGTCTATACGACCGGCAACGGTGTGCACGGGTTCACCCTGGATCCATCACTTGGCGAGTTCATTCTCTCCCACCCGACGATGAAGATCCCCTCTCCTGGGCAGCGGATCTACAGTGCCAACGAGGGCAACTACCTCAACTGGTCACCGCAGCAGCGTCGTCTGGTCGACCATCTGAAGGGGATCGATAGTGAGCAGCCGAAGCCGTTCAGCTCGCGATACGTGGGGTCGATGGTCGCCGATGTCCACCGCACGCTGCTCTACGGCGGTCTCTTCATGTACCCGGCGGACAAGCGAAACCCGCGCGGCAAGCTACGGTTGCTCTATGAGGCGTCCCCGATGGCGATGATCATCCAGCAGGCGGGCGGGCGGGCGTCGAACGGGGAGATCGATCTCCTCGATGTTCAGCCGACCGAGCTGCACGAGACCACGCCCGTATACCTCGGATCCCCGCAGTGCATGGACCTCGTCGACCGCTTCATCACCAACCCGTCGGATGGAGCGGGCGATGCCGATGAGGCGGACCAGGCGGAGGTCGAGACCGTCTCGGCTCGGGCGTAGGGTAAGTTGTGAAAAGGCATCCCCGTCACCCCTGAGGTCTATCTTTGTCATCCTCGAGGTCTATCCTTGTGATCCTCGAGGTCT
>JBBDRL010000007.1:7270-13674 GCA_040905505.1 Gemmatimonadota bacterium
TCCTCGAGGTCTATCCTTGTCTCCTCGAGGTCTATCCTTGTCATCCTCGCGTAGCGGGGATCCAGTACGATAATCGACGTTTCGGTTGTGGTCGCTATGCTACTAGATCCCCGCTACGCGGGGATGACGGACAGGACGCGGGGATGGACGGACAGGACGCGGGGATGACGGACAGGACACGGGGGATGACGGATAGGACTGCGGGGATGATAAATCCAATAGGCGGGGAATGAGCGCCATGACGAAGGGCGGGGACAACCACCCCCGCCCTTTTCCACGTCCTGATGCGCTCCGGGACTAAGTCCCTGCGGGCACGACCGCGGGATCCGGTGCGGAAGCTTCCCTGACGTCCTCCGCTGCCGTTTCCAGCGTGACGTGGGCGGCTGCGAGCCGCGCGACCGGGACCCGGTAGGGCGAGCAGGAGACGTAGTCGAGGCGCAATCGATGGAAGAAAGCGATCGACTTGGGATCGCCCCCGTGCTCCCCGCAGATCCCCACCTTGAGCGCCGGCTGGGCCTCCCGGCCGAGGCGTGTTCCGATCTCTACGAGTCTGCCGACGCCGTCCACATCCAGGCTCTGGAAGGGGTCGTGAGGGAATATCCCCTCCTCGATGTATTGCGGCAGGAAGCTGCCCGCGTCATCCCGCGAGAGGCCCAGAGTCGTCTGGGTGAGGTCGTTCGTCCCGAACGAGAAGAAATCAGCCTCCTTGGCGATCTTGTCCGCGGTGAGTGCCGCGCGGGGCAGCTCGATCATGGTGCCGATGAGGTAATCGATGCTCGCCCCTGTCTCGGCCATCACTTCGCGACCGACCTCCTCGATCACCGCGCGCTGCCGGCGCAGCTCTTCGACCGTGCTCACCAGCGGGACCATGATCTCCGGTACCGGAACGATGCCCTCGCGCTGCACGTTCACCGCCGCCTCGAAGATCGCCCGGGCCTGCATGGTCGTGATCTCGGGGATGCTGATGCCTAGGCGCACTCCCCGGTGTCCCAGCATCGGGTTGGCTTCGCGGTGTTGCTCCACCAGGGCTCTGAGCTTCGCCGGATCCACACCCATCTTCTTCGACAGGCTCTTGATCTCGGCGCTGCCGACCGGGAGGAATTCGTGAAGCGGAGGGTCCAGCAATCGAATCGTCACCGGCAGCCCGTCCATCGCACGGAAGATTCCTTCGAAGTCTTCGCGCTGCATGGGAAGGAGGCGGTCGAGCGCGCGGCGGCGTCCTACGCCATTCTCTGAAAGGATCATCTCGCGCACCGCGTCGACCCGTCCCTCCTCGAAAAACATGTGCTCCGTTCGGCACAGCCCGATGCCCGCGGCCCCGAACTTCCGCGCCTTCTGCGCGTCCTTCGGCGTGTCGGCATTGGCGCGAACCGCCAGGCGGCGTACGTCGTCCGCCCACGACATCAGACGCAGGAAGTCCTCGCCCAACTCCGCCTCGACCGTCGGAACCTTCCCGCGAATCACACGGCCCGTTGACCCGTCGAGCGTCAGCCACTCATCGCGCTTGATGACTTCCTCCCCCACGGCGAACCGTTCGTACGCCTCGTCGATCTTCACCTCAGTGGCGCCCGCGACGCAGCACTTGCCCATCCCCCGCGCCACCACGGCCGCATGTGAGGTCATCCCGCCCCGACACGTCAGAACGGCCTGCGCAGCGACCATCCCCTCGAAGTCCTCCGGCGACGTCTCGCGTCGCACCAGAATCACCGGGTCACCGGCGGCGCCCCGGGCCGCCGCCTCCTCGGGGTTGAAGACCACCCGCCCCGACGCCGCCCCTGGCGACGCGGGCAGGGCGGTCGTCAGCACGTTGAGCGAGGCGGAGGGGTCGATCGTCGGATGGAGCAGCTGATTGAGCTGATCCGGCTCGACCCGCAGTATGGCCGTGTTCCGGTCGATCAGTTCCTCCTCCACCATCTCCACGGCGATACGGACGGCCGCCGCGGCGCTGCGCTTCCCCGTGCGCGTCTGCAGCATGTACAGCTTGCCGCGTTCGACCGTGAATTCGAGGTCCTGCATGTCGTGGTAGTGCTGCTCCAGCCTGCGTCCCGCGGCCACGAGCTCTTCGTAGGCCTGCGGAAATCGCTCGGCCATCTGCCCGATCGGTAGCGGGTCGCGGATGCCGGCCACCACGTCCTCTCCCTGCGCGTTGACCAGGAACTCGCCGAAGAATTCCCCTTCGCCCGTCGATGGATTCCGGGTGAATGCCACCCCGGTACCGGAGTCGTCGCCCAGGTTGCCGAAAACCATCGCCATCACGCTGACGGCGGTGCCCAGATCATGGGGGATTCCGTTCACCCGCCGGTACGCCTTCGCTCGTGGAGTGTCCCACGAATCGAACACCGCGTTGATCGCGCCCCAGAGCTGTTCAACCGGATCCTCGGGGAAGGGCTTGCCGGTCGTTTCCCGCACCAGGTCCTTGAAGGATCCGACCAGGTACCGGAGGTCGTCGGCCTCCAGATCGGTGTCTGCGGTGACGCCCCGCTCGCGCTTGCGTGCTTCGAGGAGGTGCTCGAACTGCTCGCTCTTCATGTTCAGCACGACGTTCGCGTACATGTGCACGAAGCGGCGATACGAGTCGTACGCGAAGCGGGCATTGTTCGAGTCGCGGGCCAGAGCCTCGACCGTCTGGTCGTTCAGGCCCAGATTCAGGATCGTGTCCATCATGCCCGGCATCGACACGGCCGCGCCGGAGCGGACGGAGAGCAGAAGTGGGGACGTGCTCCCGCCGAACTCCTTCGCCGCGGCCTCCTCCATTCGGCGAACATTGGCGTCGACCTCTTCGGTCAGCCCCTGGGGGATGGCACGGCTCTGCAGGTAGTGACGGCACGCTTCGGTGGTGATGGTGAAGCCCGGCGGAACCGGGGCCCCGATCCGCGTCATCTCCGCCAGGTTCGCGCCCTTTCCGCCAAGCAAGCTCTTCTGCTCGCGGCCCCCTTCGGCTCCTCCGCCACCAAAGAAGTAGACCCACCGCTGCGACGACATAATCTCTCCTTACAAAGTGAATCGGGTCGCTCGCCGAGCGCCCGAACGCCTACTTCTCCTGCATGGACGGATAGTCGAAGGACCGGGACGGGGCGAACGTCTCCTTCACTGTTCGGGGGCTCACCCATCGCAACAGATTCAGGATGGAACCGGCCTTGTCATTCGTGCCGCTCATGCGGCCGCCTCCGAAGGGCTGCTCGCCGACCACCGCGCCCGTCGGCTTGTCATTGATGTAGAAGTTGCCCGCCGCGTTGCGAAGCCCCCGATCCGCCTCTCTCAGGGCACTGCGGTCTCGTGCGAAAACTGCACCGGTCAGGCCGTATGGCGTCGACCGGTCGACGAGCGAAATCGTTTCGGCCCACTGGTCGTCCGGGTAGACGTGGACGGCCACCACCGGGCCGAACACCTCCTCGCACATCAGCCGATACTGCGGATCGTCCGCCTTCACCAGCGTCGGCTGGACGAAGTAGCCCTCGCTGTCATCGGCATCGCCGCCGGCGATGATCTCGACGCCCGGAGCATCACGCGCATGCTCGATGTAGCCGGTGATCTTCTCGAAGGCGGTACGATCGATCACGGCGCCGAGGAAGTTGCGGAAGTCACGAGGATCGCCCACGCGTACCGCCTCCAACATTTCGAGCGTCGCGTCCCGAACGTCCGGCCACAACGACTGTGGTACGAATACCCGCGACGCTGCGCTACACTTCTGACCCTGGTACTCGTATCCGCCGCGCACGACACTGACCGCCACCTCGACCGGATCGGCACTCGCGTGCGCGAGGATGAAGTCCTTGCCGCCCGTCTCTCCGACGATCCTCGGGTACCCCCGGTAGCGGGATACGCCCTCGCCGACCTTCCGCCAGATCGACTGGAACACGGCGGTCGAGCCCGTGAAGTGAATGCCTGCCAGCTCGGAGCTCTCCAGGAGCACGTCCGTGATCGCGACCGGATCACCCGGCACGAAGTTGATGACCCCCGGGGGCAGCCCGGCCTCCTCGAGCAGCTTCATGAAACAGTAGCCGCTCAGCATCGCTTTGTCGGAAGGCTTCCAGATGCTGACGTTGCCGAGCAGCGCCGGTGCGGTGGGAAGGTTTCCGGCGATCGCCGTGAAGTTGAATGGTGTGATCGCGTAGACGAACCCTTCGAGCGGCCGGTGGTCGAGACGGTTCCACGTTCCGGCGGCCGAACGCGGCTGCTCGCTGTAGAGACGCTCGGCGAAATGCGCGTTGAAGCGAAGAAAGTCGATCAGTTCGCACGCGCTGTCGATCTCCGCCTGATGAGCCGTCTTGCTCTGCCCCAGCATGGTCGCCGCATTCAGTTTCGAGCGCCAGCTCGTCGCCAGCAGCTCGGCTGCGCGCAGGAATACGGCCGCCCTGTCCTCCCATTCCCACGACGCCCATTCCCGCTGCGCATCCACCGCAGCTTTGATCGCTTCGCGCGCCTCCGCTACGCCCGCGCGGTGCCAGGTCGCAAGCACGTGGCGATGGTCGTGCGGCATGACCGCCTCGGCGACATCGCCCGTGCGAATCTCCCGGCCCCCGATGATCGCCGGGATCTCGAGCCGCTCACCGGCCATCCGGTCGAGCTCACGCTTCAGCTCCCGCCGTTCCTCGCTCCCGGGCCTGTACTCTCGAACGGGCTCGTTCCGGGGTGTGGGTACGCTCGGGATACCACTCATCTAGTCTCCTTCCGTTCCATAGGGGCAGTGATTCTACTATCGCAACCAACCCGCCGCTAGGTTGCTGTACCCGCGGCACTTCGGCCCTTGCTTCGGGGTAGTGTCCATACCATCAACATCTTCCGTGCCGGCTGGCTTGACCACGATTTTGACCTCCGGTAGATTGAAGCGAAGCCATGAATACACCATCAACCAGCCCGGCCGAGATGACGATTCCCGAGCGGATCGAAAACGCTCTCGAGTCGATCCGCCCCGCACTGCACATCGATGGGGGGGACGTCGAGCTGGTCGGCTTCAGCGATGACGACGGCATCGTCAGCATCCGCCTCGTCGGCGCCTGCGGTGGTTGCCCGATCTCCTCCATGACCGTGAAGCACGGCATCGAGAGGCGTGTGAAGGCCGCCGTCCCGGAGGTTACCGAGGTCGCGGTCGTCTGACGGCCTGACAACGAGCTCGTCCGCGGGGGTTTCTCCCGCTTCGAGGTGCGGCTGGTCTTTTTCGATACTTCGACCGGCGCTCCACTGGGGCGTCGGTTTTTCGTATGGGGTGACATCATGAGTGTGACGGATGAACAGCTACTGAGGCGCGTCGCGGCCGCCCTCACGTCAGTGCTGGACGCTGGCGGCCAGGACGTCGTCTCCTCGGGCCGCGTGCGCGATCTATCGATCGAAGCGGAGGGGCTCGTCCGCTTCCGATTCGTCCTTCAGCCGGACGACCCTGGAACGCTGGTTCGTCAGGCTCGGGCGGCGGCCGAAGGCATCGACGGAGTCGAGCGGGTCAAGATCGACGTGAAACTGCCGGCCGCGGAAGGCGCGGTTCAGCGGGGGTCGTCTGCGCCGCGCAAGCAAACGGGCTCGCCGCTCGGACCCGGCAATGTGCCGGCTCCGAAGCCTGATCCCGGACTCCTCACGCGCGTCGGACGAATCGTTGCGGTGAGCTCGGGCAAGGGCGGCGTGGGCAAGAGTACCGTGGCGGTCAACCTCGCCGTGGCCCTCGCCGCGACCGGTCGCCGCGTCGGGCTGCTCGACGCCGACATCTACGGTCCCAACGTGCCGATGATGGTCGGAGAGAAGCGTCGCCCGCGGGTGACCGGCGGCAAGGGAGCGGAGATGATCGAGCCGCTCGAGGTTCACGGGATCCGACTGATGAGCCTCGGGCTCCTTCTGGAAGAGGCGCAGCCCGCCATCATGCGAGGTCCGCTGATCTCCGGGATCCTGAAGCAGTTCGTCGAGCAGGTCGAGTGGGGTGAGCTGGACTACCTGATCGTCGATATGCCGCCCGGCACCGGCGACGCGCAGCTTTCCCTCATCCAGACGGTCAGGGTCGATGGGGTCGTCATGGTCACCACACCGCAGGATGTCGCGACCGGCGATGTGAGGCGTGCCATCAAGATGTTCGAACGCGTCGAGACCCGCGTCCTCGGGGTGGTCGAGAACATGAGCGGATTCATCTGCCCCTGCTGTGGGACCCACTACGATCTCTTCGGGAAGGGCGGGGGCGAGCAACTGGCCCAGGCATCGGACCTGCCGCTGCTGGCCCAGGTGCCGCTCGAGATGCAGGTCCGAGAAGGCGGCGATACCGGCGCTCCGATCGTCCTCTCGGCACCCGAATCGGGCGCCGGCGCCGCCCTGCGCCAGGTCGCGCGCCGGGTGATGTTGGAGCTCGAAGCGGAGAAGGTGGAGGCGTAGGGAGGATTCAGGATTCAGGATTCAGGATTCAGGATTCAGGATTCAGGATTCAGGAT
>JBBDRL010000008.1:0-25828 GCA_040905505.1 Gemmatimonadota bacterium
CGATGAGCAGTGAGGATTCTCCTCGCGGCTGCACCTCGAAACTGATGCGAGGCATGATCAGGCGCATCAACCACCAGGTTGGTTCGAACTCGATGTATCGGTATCGCTCCACTCTGCTGAAGCGAACCGTCTTCTTCATGAGCGTGCCGCCAATGTACTCTTCGAAGTAGAAGACGACCCCCGGGTTCAGCCCGCGTCCCTCCCTCCAACGGAACGCGAGGTGGTCAGGATGCCATTCCAGATAGTTGGTCTCCATCTGCTCGAAGAAATCGAAGATGCGTTCGGGTGAGACGTCGATCTGGATTCGATCTTCAAGGATCATTGTCAGCCGAAGAGCAGCAAGACTGCGGCAGAAAGTCCCGACTGGAATCGCGGGCGCTGATAGGGCGCCGACCGAACGAACCGGCCGACGCCCCGAGTGACGCTCGTTGCTCCCCGCCCGCTGCTCAGTTGCGGTACGTGGCGGTCGGAGGCAACTGGGAGCCAGACAGGTCGTCCGGGACGCTAGGCTCGCGCGCGACCCGGTGGCGCAGCGTGCCGATGCCCTCGATGCTGGCCTCGATGATTTCGCCGTCCACGAGGTAGCCGGAGCCCGGCGCGCGCTCCACGCGGCCCGCTCCCGTCCCACCGGAGGTCCCACTCTGCAGCACGTCACCCGGGAAGAGGGTGATGAGCGACGATGCGTACTCGATCAGCTCCGGAATCGAGTGGATCATGTCCCCCGCGCGGGCTTCCTGCACGGTGATCCCATCGATGACCGTCTGCTGGTGGAGTCGCTCCATCGGATCGCCGAAGAACTCCTTGGGGACGATCCAGGGCCCGTGAGGCGCGAACGTATCGTGGCCCTTTCCGACGAACCAGTCGGAGCCGGAGCTGTAGCCGCCCGGCGGCCGCCCGCCACGGTCGGAGATGTCCATCGCCACCATGTAGCCGAACACGTGGTCGTACGCGCGAGCCGCCGAGATGTACTTCCCGGAGCGACCGAATACGATCGCCATCTCGACCTCGTACTCGATCTCGTCACGGCCGAAGGGCATGATGATGTCATCACCGGTGCCGATGATCGCACCGCGGGTGGGCTTGAGGAACAGGTACGGGACGCCGCGGTTCTCCTGGCGCTCACGCGTCCGCTCCGCCAACTCCTCTTCGGTGCAGCCTTCGCAAGCGTGCGTGTAGAAGTTGACGGCCGCGTTCATGAGCTTGCTCGGATACATGATCGGGGGGAGGATGTGCATGCCCTCCACCGCGTACACATACTCGGGCTGGTTCCCCCCGGTGAGCATCCCCTCGTTCACGAGATGGTTCACGATCTCGTAGAGCCGGAACTTGAGACCGTACTCGTATTCGCCGATCAGTTCGAGCATGTCTTCCGGCATGTCGAGCTTGGGATACTGCGGAAGGAGCTCGAGGTCCGCGTTCGCGGCGTCGATGTCCACGATCAGCGCATCGCGCAGAACCAGGCCGACCGTGGGTCTGTTGTCGATCTCGAACGTGCCGACCTTGAACGGCTCGACAGATTCCATCGCTTGCCCGACCACGTACGCGGGAAGAGCGACGATCGCCAGCGCAGCGCTCACGACCGTGAATCGGATCCTCATTCGCATGGATTGGCTCGGTGTGGTGGGGCGGTCCGTACCCGGCGGCGGGTGTTCGTCGTGATTCGACTCTGTCATAAGAGTGGCTCGAGAAGCCTCCTGTCAAGCTTCAGTGTCCCCATGCGGTTGAAGGAGCTCGCGCCCTCAGCTCCTGTCGACTGTCGGCTGTCGAGCTTCACCCCCTCCGCGCCCTGAAGAACGCCCGCAGCATCTCCCCCGCCTCCTCCCCCCGCACCCCGTGCGTCAGCGCCACCCGGTGATTCAGCCGCGGATCCTGCACCAGGTTACCCAGTGAGCCGCACATCCCCGCCTTCGGGTCCCACGCGCCGAAGACCAGCCGCGGCAGTCGCGACAGCACGATCGCCCCCGCGCACATCGTGCACGGCTCGAGGGTCACGTAGAGGGTGCAATCCAGCAAGCGCCAGTGCCCCAGCGCCTGTGCCGCCCGCCGGATCGCCACCATCTCGGCGTGCGCGGAAGGATCGTTCTCGGTCGCGGTGAGGTTGTGCCCGGCCGCGATCACCGAGCCCTCGAAGACGACGACCGCCCCGACCGGCACCTCCCCCAGCTCCGCCGCCCGCTCGGCTTCGCGCAACGCAAGCTCCATCCACCGCGGGTCGTCGGGCAGCTCGGGGTCCGCGAAAACACGAGACCCCGGACGCTCGAAGTCGCCCGGGGTCCCGCCATCCGCCGCTGAAATGTCGTCAGCCGCCAACCGCCTGCGTCTGCTGCGAGGTGAACCGCCGGAAGAGCCCGGCGACGCGTCCGAGCACGGTGAAGTCGTCGTACTCGCGTACGAGGATCGGGGCGTAGTCGGAGTTCGCCGGCTCCAGCACGACCCGATCGTCGCGGTGGAAGTACCGCTTGACCGTCGCCTCGCCGGCCAGCCGCGCCGCGACGATCTCTCCGTTGCGAATCTCCGACTCGACGACCGGCTCCACGATCACGAGGTCACCGTCCAGAATGCCGACCTGCTCCATGCTGTCGCCTGAGACTTCCAGGAAGAAGGCGTTCGGCAGCCCCACCAGCTTGGGGTCCATCCCGAACTCGGAGTTGACGTGGTCGCGACTGAGCGCCGGCTGCCCTGCGGCAATCTTCCCGTAGAAGGGAATGCTGATCACGTCGCTGCGCTCGAGGTCGAGGCCCAGGATCTTGACCCCACGCGAACGCGAAGCCTCCCGCTCGATGTAGCCCTTGTCGGCGAGCGTCTGGAGGTACTCGGAGACCGTCTTGGTGGATTTGATGCCGAAGCGCTTGCCGATCTCTCGGATGCTCGGCTGGTAGGTGTTCTTCCTGAGGTACTCGATCAGATAATCGAGGATACGACGTTCCATCTTCGACAGCGATTCCGTCATATCCCCTCCTCGAGCGGCAACCAGTCAGGCCGGTGGCTTCATCATCCCACCCCTCCTGCGAGAAGTTAGGAGTGGCGCGGTATGGAGTCAACCTAGTTGTTCAGCGCCCGACTTCCCCTCGAGGTACTGCTCGGCCGCTTCGATGCGGCTGCGGATGAGCGCGGGTCCCATCAACCAGACGACCTGATCGATTCCGGGGCTCGCCTGTGTCCCGGTCAGTGCGAGGCGCAGCGGGTGCACCAACTTGCCGAACGACAGCTCCGCGTTCTCGGCCGTCGACCGGAGCGTCTCCTCGATCCTCTCCGGGGTCCAGTCGTCCGCGATGGATTCCAGCGCCCCCAGTGCCATCTCCAGTCGCCGGACGATCACCTCGGGATCCTTCCAGTGCTTCGCGACCGCCTTCTCATCGTACTCGATCTCGGGCGCGAGGAAGATATGAGACTGCTCGGCGATCGCGGCGATCGTGCGCCCCCGCGGCTTCAGGAGCTCCATCATCGTCGCGAACCAGTCTGCGCGGTCCTCCAGGTCCTGCTCGGTGGTGAGCCCCTCGTCGATCAGCATCGGTGCGGCCAGGCGCACCACCTCGGCCGCGGGTATGAGCATGATGTGCTGCCCGTTCATCCACTCGAGCTTCTCAGGGTCGAAGACCGCACTCTTCTTGTGGACCCGCTCGAGTGAGAAGCGGGCGATCAGCTCGTGCTCCTGCATGATCTCCTGCTCGTCTCCCGGGTTCCAGCCGAGGAGCGCGAGGAAGTTGTCGAGCGCCTGAGGGAGGATGCCGGCGGCGCGGTACTCGCCGACCGCCGTCGCGCCGTGCCGCTTCGACAGCCGCTTGCCGTCCGGGCCGAGGATCATCGGGAGATGCCCGAAACGCGGCTCTGCGGCGCCGAGCGCCCGGTAGAGCATGATCTGCTTCGGCGTGTTCGACAGATGGTCGTCGCCGCGCAGGACGTGCGTGATCTTCATCGCCGCGTCGTCCGAGACGACCGCCAGGTTGTAGACGGGGGTCCCGTCCGTACGAAGGACGATGAAATCGTCGATGTCCTCGTTCCGGAAGCTGGTCTTCCCATGGACGATGTCGTCCCACTCGGTGACGCCTTCCGGGACGAGAAATCGAATCGAGTGCGGCTCGCCGGTCCCGGCGCGCTTCTCGGCCTCCGCGTCCGCGAGCCGGTGACAGCGCCGATCGTACCGGTACGCACCCGGCCCGCCCTTCGCCTCCGCCGCCTCCCGCCGCGTCTTCAACTCGTCGGGCGGGCAGAAGCAGCGGTACGCCTGACCGGACTCCAGCAGCCGCTGCACGTCGGCGACGTGGCGATCCACGCCGTCGGCCTGGTGGAACGGCCCCTCGTCCCAATCGAGCCCGAGCCACCGCATCGCCTCGAGGATCGCGTCCGTCATCTCGTCGCTCGAGCGGTCCCGGTCGGTGTCCTCGATCCGCAGCACGAACGTCCCGCCCTCGCCGCGCGCAAAGAGCCAGTTGAAGAGTGCCGTCCGGGCACCCCCCACGTGGAGGTAACCGGTCGGGCTGGGGGCAAAGCGGACGCGTGGTTTATCGGGCATGTTGATGGTGATATGTGAAGTTGTTTCAGTGATCAGGGGTCGGTGGTCGGTGGTCAGTTAGCCGTCGGCCCCGCTGACCCCTGACCCCTGACCCCTGACCCCTGACCCCTGCCTCTACAATCTGAATCGCTCCACGATCCGCTTCTCCTCCTCGCCGGCGAAGTCGGCCTCGACCTCCACATAGCGCTCGACGCCGCTGCCCGCCAGCTTTTCACGGAAGAGCTGGTCGAGCTGGAAGATGCCCGCGGAGTTCGACAGCTCCACGCGGAGGCGGACAGGTTTCGTGTCTCCGGGCTCGATGTGCACCGCTTCGATGGCGGCGGCCGAGACCGAGTGGATGCTCATCGACCCGCCGGAAAAGGGGATGCGCGAGCGGCCCTTGGCCATGTCGAGCGCGTCGGCCACCCGCACGATGCCGGCTTCCAGCGTGAGCGGCTTGCCACCGGAGCGATGGGCGATGATCGCGTGCAGGATCTCCGATCGGATGATGGTCGCGGTGGCGCGGTCGTAGAGTCCGTCCAGCAGCTCCGTGATCTTGCCCTGGGCGATGAAGAGGGAGAACGCCTCGTGCTCCGCCCGGTGGATCGACATGCCGGTATCGTGCAGCAGGGACGCCAGCGCCACGATCAGCTCGGCATCGTCCAGCTCGAGGCCGTAATTCGTCACGGCCGCCGGTTCGACGCCGTGCTCGGTGAGCAAGCGGAACAGCTTGTCGGCGATGTTCATGACGATCTTCACGTGCACCGGCCCGTGGTCGGTCATTCCCAGCCGCTCGACCGCGTTCACGTTCCCCGCGATCCACAGCGCGTACAGCTCGTCGTCCGCGTTCACGCGCTCGATCAGTTGCCGCAGCCGTTCGTTCCGACCCGTGCCGGGCACGTTCAGATGCAGCCGGTTCTCCATCCGCTGCGCAATCGTACGCCCGAACAGTGCGCCGTTCTCGTAATTCGAATTCGTCATATCCGTCGTTTCTGCGAATGTCATTGCCTGGAACGACTCATTGCCAGCGCGAAACGCCCGGACGTGGCGCTGGATCCGATCCCGCCGTCATCCCGATCCCGCCGTCAGCGGCCCGCCCCGGTTTCCATCGATCCGCCCCACCAGCCACCTGGCCGCTTCCCGCTCGGCCCAGAAGAGCGGCGCCCAGGGTGGGCCGCCGATGAACCCCACGTGCCCCCCACCCGGCGTGGTAGAAGCGTGCCAGCCGGTTCATCTCGCCGCTGCAGGCGCGGAAGTTCAGCCGCACCGCGCGCACGCCATGCTCCGCCAGCTCCCGCGCCGCCGTCGCGACGTAGTTCGACCGGGAGCACCCACTCGAGCCCATGGAGCACCACGACGATGGGGACATCGGCCAGGAGCGCTCTGGGGCCCTCCTCCAGATCCACGAAATCGCCGTCCGGCAGCTCTACCCGCTCCTTGCGCAGCGGCTCACGATCACCGCGCCGCAGGAAGCGGCCGGCGATCGTCTGGGCGTGGCCGCCCGGCAGCCACTTCGCCGCCGGGAACCTTCCGATCTCTGCCACGTCGAGCCGATCTCCCTGAACGGCGGGCAGGATCGTGGCTCTCTTCATGTCATCCGTCCGTCTTCATGCGCCGCTCGGTACCAGGACCTCGTCATCGACCTCCTTCGCGATCCGCCGGCCCTCGTCGACATCGACCATCGCGAGCAGTACAGCCCCGACGATGAAGAAGAGGATGATGGACAGGATCGCGTTTCGGCTGGAGTCCGTCAGCACGATCGTCAGCGCGAAGATCGCCGGTCCGAAGATTCCCGCGAACTTCTCGAACACCGCGAAGAACCCGAAGAATTCGCCGGACTTGTGCCGCGGGATCATGCTCGCGAAGAGCGATCGGCTGAGCGCCTGCGTCCCCCCCTGCACCATCCCGACCAGGGCCGCGAGGATCATGAAGTGCGTCGCCGACGTCATGAAGTAGCCGAGCACGCTGATCCCCGCGTAGACGAGCAGTCCGCCGAAGATCGCCTTCTTCGCCCCGATCCGGCCGGCCAGTCCGCCGAAGGCGAAGGAGAATGGGATCCCGACGAACTGCACGATCAGGATCGCGAGGATCATCGTGTTCTGATCGATCCCCAGCTCCGACCCGTAGATCGTCGCCATCTTCACGATCGTCCCGATGCCGTCGTTATAGATCAGGAAAGCGAGCAGCATCAGGAAGGCCTGCTTGTACCCGCGCAGCTCCCGGAACGTCTCGCCGAGCCGGACGAAGGCCGCGCGCACGGGGCTTTCGCGCTGCGACTCGTCGGGCTCGAGCGCGCGCGGCGGCTCGGGTACGTATCGGAACAGGGGAATGGCGAAGAGGAGCCACCACACGGACACCGAGAGGAGCGCCAGGCGCGCGGGGAGCGTCGCCTCGCTGGGGGTCAGGTCGGGGCCGGCGGGGAGGCCGAACGCGCCGGGCATCGTGATCCAGGCGAGGTTCAGCGCCAGCAGCAGCCCACCGCCAAGGTATCCCAGCGCGTATCCAGCGGTCGAGACGCGGTCCATCTCCTCGGAGGTCGCGATGTGCGGGAGGAGAGAGTCGTAGAAGACGAAGCTCCCGCCGGCGCCGATGTTCGCGACGATGAAGAGGATCGAGGCGAGTAGCCAGTCGCCCTGCTGGATGAAGAACATCATCCCGACGGCGACCACGCCCATGAGGAGGAAGATGCCCAGCATCCGCTTCTTCGCGGCCGAAAAGTCCGCCGCCGCGCCGAGAATGGGCGCGAGGATCGCAATGACCCCGAGCCCGATCGTCGTCGCGATGCTGAACCGGAACGTCGCGACCCCCTCCGGCAGTCCCGCACCCGCGACGTTGTAGTAGTAGATCGGAAAGACCGCTGCGATCACCGTCGTGACCATCGCCGAGTTGGCCCAGTCGTACATCGCCCACGCGCGTAGCTCGGTCCTGTGGAGGCCGAGAGCGGCGGCGGCGCGGCGGCGGATGGCCATCGGAATCGGCTTTCGCTGGTGAGTGGACGGTCGCTTGGCGGGGGAATATGGGTGGAGGTTGGCGATTAGGCCATCCGCGTAGCGAGCTATCGGCTATCAGTTTTCGCCTATCAGCTACGAACGCGGGACCGACTTCTTCAGATCGAGAGTCGTGGCTGTAGCTGATAGCCGATAGCTGATAGCCGATAGCTGTATTTCTCTCCTTGCGCCCCCATCCGCACCGGCCTATCCTCAGCCCCAACTCGGCGGCTCCGCTGCTCACCTTCTCTCGAGGCCAATACCATCATGCGGATGCTCTTCATGGCCCATTCAGGGCTGCGGTACCTGGTTCTGCTGGTCGGGCTCGTGGCGCTCGCCTACTTCGTGTATGCGGCCGTGACGAAGAAGGATGATCCGCGAACCGGACGCATCATGAGCTCGGCGTTCGCTGGCGTCGTCGACCTCCAGATCCTGCTCGGGATCCTGATGATCGTCTTCGGAATCTTCTACTCGGCGCTCATCGGGCACGTCTTCATGATGATCGCCGCCGCGGCGGTCGCGCACGGCGCCGCCGTGATGGGACGCAGCACGCCGAACCCCGCGCGCGCCAATGCGATCCGCCTGATGGGCGTCGCTGTTTCGATGATCCTGATCGTAGGGGGGATCATGGCGATCGGTCGCTCGGTCTTCGGGACCGGCGCGCCGACGCTGATGTAGTCAGGCCGGGGCGCTGCCCCAGCCGAAGGCCCGGCGCAGGTCGGGGCGCGTGATGTAGACCAGCAGCGCGACCTCGACCGCGAGCTCCGCGATGGCCGCCGCCGGGAATCCACTGGACGCCGCCAGGCGAATGAGGGACGACACGAAGAGCAGCCCGACCAGAACCGCGAGCGAGAGCCAGGTCCAGCGGGCGAGCCGCACGAGGCCGTAGGCGAGATAAAGTACCGAGGGACCGATCAGAAGGCCCACGATGCCCGCCCAGGGGCTCAGCGACCCCACGTCCAGCAGCAGGAACATCCCCACCCCGACGGACGCCACGCCCACCAGCCCGAATAGCGCCGCGAGCACGAGAACGCCCATCGGGATCGTTCGGAGCCGGACGGACAATCCCCCCGCCCACTCGCGGCCGGGTACCGTCATCGCACCGGGATGGGCCGGCAGGGAGCCGTTGGCGGGTTCCAGTGTGTGGTCGGGTCGGGACACGGTGCTGCGACTTCGCTGGTGCTCTGACGGGTATCCGCTACGTCGTAACGGCATACACTGCTGAACGTTCGAGCGCGCCCGGCGGGACTCTCCACCCGCCTCGCGCGCCCTCCCGTCAGAGCATGGAGAGTGCCGCTGGGTCCGCCTCAGCCGTCCACCGCACCACCCGAGCTGTAGACTCTCGACCGTAGACTGTAGACTCCCTCCACTACCCCTTCACATTGATGAACACGAACGATAGCAGAATGAAGAACGACGACGCCACCAGCCCCGCGGGAACGCTCTGCAGGAGCAGCATGACGCTGCCGATGAGCGCGCCGAGGAATCCCCCTAGGTAGATGATCAGCACCAGCTCGCGCCGGCTCACCCGCCAGATCAGCTCCTCGACCTTCGAGATCGGGTAGGATTTCAGCTTGTTCTCGACCATCTGCGCAATCGGGAGACCCGCCACAGCGGTGGGAACGCGCTTCTGCAGGAAGCTCCACAGCGGGTCGAACATCAGGTTCTCGGCGCGACGGACCGCGTTTGGCGGCAGATAGTCCCCGATGCGGCCGACGGGCACCGAGAGCATCCACGCGGTGCGGTGTTCGAGCGAGCCACGCATCACGGCCATGGCTCGCGGCCCTCGCAGCGTCTCGACGATCCAGTTCGCCGCGTGATCCGTGAGATCCCGGGCCCGGTCCTCGCCCAGCAGATTGAGCAGGTCCCCGACCTTCCGCTCCGCCGCCGCCGCCACGAGTTGATTCAGACGGGTGAGGACGACCTCCTCGGTTGTCGGGTGGCGGAAGAGGTAGAGGACTCGCTCGACGAGGGCGTTCCGGAGGCGCTCGGCGCGTTCTGCAGAGACCTCCCCCAGCAGCTCGCGGACCGGCCGGTCCAGAAGTTCCTCGGCTCCATGGTTCACCGCGTCGGCGATGCGCGCCTGCACCTCTGGCTCCTGGAGCAGCGCCGCGATCTCGTCCACCCCGCCCTGCTCGATCGCCTGGACCGTCTGCTCGAGCGTCCGCTCGGTGATCATGAGCCGCCCGACGAGCCGCTTCCACGTCTTCTGCTCGTCGAGGAAGCGGTCGGTGAAGCGTCGCAGGGTCTGCTGGAGCTTCTGCCGGGTCGTCTCGTCGTCGAGCACGCCGCCCAGCCGATCGAGGAGGATCGGCAGGTAGTTGGCGACGACGGACTCGCCCAGGTTGACCGCCCCGGCCGGCAGATAGTGGCGGAGCGGCTTCTCCGAGACGAGGAGCCGGTCGATGGCGCGGTCGAGCGCCTCGGAGATGACGCGCGCGAACTCCGGGCTCTCCCGGACGCCGGCCCAGAGCTCCTGAAGCCCGCGGTTGAGGTCCTGCTGGAGCTCCGGCGTCAGCACGACGGAGAACGGCCGCTCGCGAAACTCCCCGCTGAGCCCGCGGGCGAACCCGCGGACCCGCTCCTCCCAGTCCGGTGAGTTGAGATAGACCTCGAGCCCCTCGAATACCTTCTCGAGCAGCCGCTCCATCACCCGCTCCAGGCCGACGGCCTGCTCCGGCGTGACGAGCTCCCGGAGCGCCCCGATCTCCCGCTCGGCGAGCGATTCCAACGCGCCCCGGAGCGCCTCGTCGAACCGGCCACGGAACGATTCGGACGACAGCGTCCGCCCGATGTCCTCGGGGGTCAGCAGCTCCCGCCCGACCGTCTCGCCGATACGGCGGGCGATGCGGTCGATCTCCTTCGGAATGGCCCCCATCGGCAGGATCTGAACGCGACCGAGCCGGATCGGATCGTAGGGGTGGAAGAGCATCCAGATCGCGATCGCATTGGTGCAGAACCCGGCCGTCACACCGATGAGGATCGGCAGAATCCACTCCCATATGGTGAGCCCGAGGAATTCCATCAGGCACCATCCTCGCGACGATCGGCCGAGGCCGGACCGGCCGCCGCCCCGGGGGCATTCGCACGATCCGCGTTGACACACTTCATCCGCACCGTCATGATAGCCGCCGTCCCCATCGTCCTCAGGAGTGAATGAACCTCGAGCCGCTCGCCGCGCACCCGGCCGTCCGCGCCGCCCGCACCGTTCTCCGTGACCGCGACCGCGCGACCGTCGAGGAGCAGGTCCAGCTCGCGTCGATCCCGGCACCCAGCGGGATGGAGGGCGAACGCGGTGCGTACGTCGCCGAGCGCTTCCGCGAGCTCGATCTCGCCGGCGTGGCGGTCGACGAGGTGGGCAACGTGCACGGGGCGCTGACGGCGAGCACCAGCCCTGGCGGCCAGGCGAAAAGTGGTAGCGGTGGCGAGCCGATTCTCGTCACCGCCCATCTCGATACGATCTTCCCCGACGGCACCCCGATCACGCCGCGGACGAAGGGCGATCGGATCTTCGCGCCGGGTATCACCGACAACTGCCGCGGGCTGGCCGCGATCCTCGCGATCGGCACGGCCATTCGCGAGGCGGGGGTCTCCACACGGCGCCCGCTCGTGTTCATCGCGACCGTCGGCGAGGAGGGGGTCGGTGACCTGTGCGGCGTGAAGCACCTCTTCCGCGACGAATCCCCGTTTCGGGAGGCCAGCGCCTTCATCTCGATCGATGGCGCCGGGCTGACGAGGATCGTGCACCGGGCGATCGGCTCCTGCCGCTTGCGCGTCAGCGTCAAGGGGCTGGGCGGACACTCGTGGGGCGACCGCGGCCTCGCCAACCCCATCCACGCGCTCGGGCTCGCCATCGGGCGTCTGCGCGAGCTGCGGCCCGATGACGGCGAAGCGTTTGCCGTGAACGTGGGACGGATCGGGGGTGGGACGAGTGTGAACGCGATCTCCGGCGAAGCCTGGCTCGAGCTGGATCTGCGCAGTGAAGACGGCCCCACGCTCGAGGGACTCCAGAAGCGAGCGCGCGAGATCCTCGAGGCGGCCGTGAGGGAGGAGATCGACGGCAGTACACGCGGCGCGCCCCTCGTCATGGACATCGAGAAGATTGGCGACAGGCCGTGTGGACAGACCCCACCCGACGACCCGCTCGTCGAGGCGGCCGTGGCCGCGACGCGCCTGATCGGTGGCTCTCCCAAGCTCACTGCGTCGTCCACCGACGCGAACGTACCCATCTCTCTCGGCGTGCCCGCCCTCGCCATGGGCGCGGGTGGACGAGCGGGCGGGATTCACACCACCGACGAGTGGTATGAGAACGAGGGCGGGATCGAGGGCCTCGAGCGCGGGCTCCTTACGGTCCTCGCCGTGGCGGGAATCGCCGGGCTCGATCAGGAGGCCTGACCTTCCCCGCGCACCACCGAGTCGTCCCCCACATCCACCTGGCCCCGAACCCCCACCAGCGTCGCCGCGCCGCCGACGAGTGAGTCGTGGAGCTCGCAACCCTCGACGCTCGCACCCTCATTCACGATCGTATCCCGCAACTTCGAACGCTTGACCGTCGCGCCGGCCGAGATCGTCACGTTCGGCCCGATCTCACAATCGCTCAGCGTCACCCCGTCGGCGATGTGGACGGGGTCGTGGATCGTGACACCGTCCTGCGGCGGCGGCCGCTTCCCGCGGGTGGTGCTCAGCACGTGGGCGTTCGTGGTCAGCAGCGTATCCGGCTTACCGGCGTCGTACCATCCCTCCACGCTCGCAGTCTTGATCCGCGCGCCATGGTCGATCATGTACTGAAAGGCGTCCGTCAGGAAGTACTCGCCGCCCTTGCCCGGTGGCGCTTTCAGCGTGTGGTCGATCCCCTCGAACAGAAGCTTCCAGTCCCGGATGTAGTAGAGCCCGATGTTGGCGAGCTTGGATACGGGCTCCTGCGGCTTCTCGACGATCCGCTCCATGTAGCCGTCCTCGTCGGTGACGATGACGCCGAAGCGCTGATAGTCCTCCACCTCCTTGGCCCAGATCACTCCCGCTACGTCCTTCATTCGCTTCACCATGGAGAGGTCGGCGTCGAAGAGCGTGTCTACGAAGATGATCAGGAGGTCCTCGTCGATGAACGGCCGTGCCAGCTCGATCGCGCCCGCCGTGCCGTTCTGGACCGGCTGCTCGACGTAGTGCGCCTCGAACTCCGGGTACTCCTCGTTCACGAAGGCCTCGACCTTCTCCTTCAGGTGCCCCGTGATGAAGACGGCCTCGTGTACCCCCAGTTCCCGCAGGTCGTCCATGATGTAGGCCATCACGGGCTTGTCACCCACCTTCAACAGCGGCTTGGGCGTGACATGGGTGTGCGGACGAAGACGGGTTCCCTTACCGGCAAGCGGAATAACGACTTTCAACGCGGACTCCTTCGGTGTGTTAGCGGATCGACGGACGAAACGACAGGTTACCAGTTACCAGCTACCGGTTCGGTCCCGGGAAGGGCCAGCCGCCGGGCGTCTCGTGGGTGCTTTGAATGCCCGGGAAGCACCAGGTGCAGCCCCGGCGACTCGTACTCGAGAAAACTGGCGACTGGTAACTGGCAACTGGCAACCGCTGTTGGCACATTCCATTCCCCCTAGAGATCCATCAACTTGAGATTGCAGAAGTCCACCGGCTGTCGGCGAATCAGCTCGGGGGCGGTCAGGACGCCCAACTCGAGGGTGATCGAGACCGTGGCCTCGAAAACGTGCCCACCGATGGCGGTGAAGTCACGCCGCGTGAACATCCCGTGGACATGCGGGAAGGGGCCGCCATCCACCTCGGCGAGGTTGCCGATGAGGGAGGCCACCTCTAGCTCTTCATCGAAGTTCTTCCGCAGGTAACTCACCGTAGCCAGTTCGTAGAAACCCAGCGTAAGGTTCTCGATTGCGCCGATCCCGGTGAAGCTCGCCGCACGCACTCCCGTGTCCGTCGCGAAGCGGGTGAGGCCCTCCAGAACCTCGTCGCCACGGTCCAGCACGAGAAAGTATCCGAACGGCGCTTCACGGTATTGCATAGCTGCTCCCCTGTTCCTGGTCAGAGTGGAGGGGATAATATCGTAGCCCGAAGTTGCCGAGCAAATGATAGCGGGAGGGACGTCGTCCATTATCCGTCATCCGCTATCCGTTGCCCGGTCACCGCCAGCGATCGGACGTCCCCACGAGAATTGCAGATGTCGACGACTGGCAAGATGAGAACCACCCGCCGCGGCCCGACCCGGCGTCACGGCCCGCCCGTAGCCGATAGCTGGATAGCCAATGACCGATAGCTCGTAATGACCGACATCTTCTTCCTCCAGAGTCTCGGGCTGATGGTCGTCGCCGCGGCGTCGCTGCTCCTGCTGTCGCGCCCCGCCCGCGTTCCCTCGATCGTCGTCTTCATCGTCGCGGGGCTGCTTCTGGGACCGGCGACGGGCCTGCTGACGGTCACGGAGGCGATCGATACGATCTCCGAGGTGGGCATCGTCCTCCTCCTGTTCCTGGTGGGGCTCGAGCTGAGTCTGGACAAGATCCGCGATGTCGGCAGGGTCGCGGTAATCGCCGGGTTGGGCCAGGTGGCCTTTACTGCGCTGGGCGGGTTCGGGCTCTCGTATCTCCTGGGCTTTCCCGTCATCGAATCCATCTTCCTCGCCACTGCGCTGACCTTCAGTAGCACGGTCGTCGTGGTCAAACTGCTGACTCAGAAGGAAGAACTGGACTCCCTCTATGGCCGCATTGCCGTGGGGATCTTCCTGGTCCAGGACCTCGTGGTCATCGTCATCCTGACGTTCCTGGCGGGGCTCGGGGGCACCGGAACGGTCGACATCGGCTCCGTCGGCATGGGAGTGCTTTCGGCATTTGGCGGAATGGGCCTGCTGCTCCTGATCGCTCTCCTGGCCGCGCGGTACGTGCTACCGTCGATTTTCGCGTGGATCGCCGCTTCTCTCGAAGGGCTGTTCATCTGGAGCCTCTGCTGGTGCTTTCTGCTGGTCGTCGGCGCGGAAATGCTTCACTTGTCGGTGGAGATCGGCGCGTTCGTCGCCGGTGTCAGCCTTGCCCAGCTACCCTACAGCACGGAGCTGCGCCGGCGCGTCAATCCGCTGATGAACTTCTTCATCGCCATCTTCTTTACCGGGCTCGGCATACAGATGGAGCTGGGCGCGGCGCTCGATGCCTGGATGCCTGCCATCGTGCTGTCGCTGTTCGTGCTGATCGGCAATCCGCTCATTTTCATGTGGATCATCGCCCGCTTGGGATACGGGGAGCGTACGTCGTTCCTGGCCAGCGTCAGCGTCGCTCAGATCAGCGAATTCTCCTTCATCTTTGCCGCGATGGGGATGAGCGCGGGGCTGATCGACGAAGGAATCCTCTCGATCATCGCCCTCGTCGGGCTGGTAACGATCGGAGTCTCCGCATACATGATCCTCTACAATGGCCCGCTGTACGAGATCGTCGCACGCACGGGCCTCCTGAAGGTGTTCGGTGCGCGGCCGGAGGGGCACGATGACCAGGTGGCCGAGCCAATCAGTGGCCATGTGATCGTGGTAGGAATGAATTCGCTCGGGCTGCGCCTCGTCCGCGAGCTGGCGGCCCGGGGGGAGACCGTACTCGCAGTCGACACCGATCCGTCGAAGCTACACAGGCTCGATGTCCCGACTCTACTTGGCAGCATCGACAACCCCGGAGTACTGGAAGAGAGTAACCTGGACGAAGCCAAGCTGGTCATCTCGGCCCTCCAGATCGAGGACGTGAACAACCTTCTGGCCTACCGCTGTCGGGAGCTCGGGGTGCCGTGCAGCATCCATGCGTTCGACCGGTCGGTCGTACGGGATCTGAGACAGATTGGTGCGACCCATCTGATGATCCCGAACAACATCGGCATCAAGCGGATCATGTGGGAGCTGCGCGAGCGTGGGGTGATCGAACCATGACCGGAATCGCGCTACTCCTCGCTGGCGCCGCGGTCGCGTTCGGACTGGCGCGCTGGCTGCGCCTGCCGGCGGTTCCCTTCCTTCTGGTCACCGGGCTCGGCCTGAACCTCGTCGGCTTGATGCCCGAGCGCGCCCTTCTCGAGGACGCGCTCCAACTCGGCCTGGCCTTTCTGGTCTTCGCGGCTGGAATCGAGCTGAACCCCCAGCGCGTCGGACCGCAGCGCGGTGCGGCCGTCCGCGTCGGTCTCGCGCAGTTCGTCGTTTTGGGTCTGGTGGGCTTCGGTGCGGTATCCCTGCTCGGCGTTCCGATCGAGGAGGCGATCTACCTCGCCCTGGCTCTCGCCGCCAGCTCGACGCTCCTCGTCGTCCGCCTGCTGCAGCAGCGCAAGCAGATGTTCGAACCGTTCGGTCGCTTGGTTCTGGGCGTCCTGCTGATGCAGGACATGCTGGTCATCCTGCTTCTCCCCCTCGTTACGGGACTGCCGGAGGGCTTTGCGGAGATGCTCCGCGGCGTTGCCGGTTCCGCCGTCCTGGTCCTGTCGGCCGTCGCCTTCATCCGGTGGGGCGCGCCGTTCCTCATCATCAGGATGAACCTGGACGAGGAGGCCCTGCTGCTCGTCAGCCTGGGGACTCTCTTCCTATTCATCGGAGCCGCGCAATGGCTGGCGCTGCCGATGATCGCGGGCGCGTTCCTAGCCGGGGTCGCACTCTCGGGCTTCCCCGTAAACGGCATCGTCCGCGGTCAGCTCGGCTCCCTCTCTGACTTTTTCTTGGCGACCTTCCTGATCGCGCTCGGCGGCCTCGTCGGGATTCCGGAGCCACGCGACCTGGTGATCGCGCTGGTCCTCATCGCCATCGTCGTCCTGCTCACCCCGCCGTTGGTGACGATGATCGCCGAGACCGCCGGCCTCTCCGCGCGCGCCGCGATCGAGAGCGGCCTTCTGCTCGCGCAGACCAGCGAGTTCTCACTCGTCGTCGCACTACAGGGTCTGACCGCCGGGCACCTGCGCGACGAGGTCCTGACCATCGTCCTGATCACCACGATGGTCACCATGTTCCTCACACCCTTCCTCGCGACCAACCGGATGACCTGGCGGCTCATGCGATATCATCCGTTACGCCGACGCGAGCCCCTCATCGACCCCCCCGAGGGCCACGTCCTCCTGCTCGGCTGTGGCGACAACGGCCTGCCTCTCCTGGAGACCTTGATGACTGCCGGGCACGACGTTCTGGTCGTCGACGACGATCCCGCCGTCATCGAGGCGCTCCGCGAGGGCGACGTCCGCTGCATCCGGGGGGACGGCTCGGACTTCGAGGTCCTGCGCCGTGCCGGGGCGGACCGCGCCCGCGCGATCATCTCGACCATGCGGCGACCACGCGACAGCATGCACCTGCTCGGCCAGGTCAGCGACGTCCCGGTCTTCGTCCGCGTCTTCGACGACATCGACGCCGAGCGGATCCGCCGTCGCGGCGGAATCCCCATCTCCTACGCGGAAGCCGCCACGGACGATTTCCTGTCCTGGCTCGATCAGGCGACGGAGTTCGGGTTGAGCCGGGAGCGGAGGAGGCGGCCGAGGAAGTGACGCTGGCGCGAGCCATCGGCTATCGGCACCTCATCGGAGGCACCGTGCCACGGCCGACCGTCTCCCGCCATGCGAGTCCATCTGCGAAGTGCGAGCAAGCACCCCGTCCCGCGCTGTCGCTCTCGGGCCGTAGCCGATAGCCGATAGCCGATAGCCGATAGCTGATAGCCTCCTCCGGATTGCATCTTGCTACGCATCCCCGACTTGCCTTACTAGCCAACGACTGCTGTCCCTCGCCATGACCTACGATCCAGCCGAATCCCTGCTGGCGCCGCTCCCGCAGCGGGTGCCGGTGATGCCGGTGAAGAGCACCGTCTTGTTTCCGACGGGCGCGACCGGCCTGCAGGTCGGGTTCGCCCCGAACGTGGAAGTCCTGAACCGATACAAGGAGCGCAATCTCGTCGTCGCCCTGGTTCACGTGCTGGACGACGAGATGCCCATCGAACCTGGTTCACTCGAGAAGGTGGGTGTTCTGGCGCGCCTCCTGAACCGCCTCAACCTGCCTGGCGGCACGATCCAGACGACGATCCAGGGGCTGATCCGCATCCATCTGGAGGACGTGCGACTGGAGGGGAATCACTATACCGCGTATCCTCGACTCGTCGAAGAGGTCGCCGTCGACCCCGCCGAGGCGGAGGTGCTCATCGAGCGCATCCTGACGACGCTGGGGGGAATCGGCGCGAACGTGGAGCGGCTCGCCGACGTGCCGCGCATCCTCCGCAGCAACATGGGAGACTCGGGTCGCTTCGCGGACCTGGTGGCGACGCTCGCGCACTTCAGCGTGGAGGAGAAGGACGAGGTGCTTCAGCGGCTGGAGGTTCGCACTCGACTCGCCTTCGTGCTGGCGAAGCTCGAGCGCGAATGGGGGCACATCCAGGAGATCTCGGAGGGTGACGCGGGGCCTGCCTCCGCTGCCGAGAGCGAGGGGGGTGGCGACCGGAGCGGACGCATCCGCAAGCGGATCGCGTCTCTCCAGGCGGAGCTCGGCGAGCTCGACCCCGCCGAGCGGGAATCGCTCGACATGCTTCGCCGGCTCGAGAAGGCGCGGCTGCCCTCGAACGTGGCCGCTGTCGCCAGACAGGAGGTCGAGCGGCTACGCATGGTCCAGCCCACGTCCTCGGACGCAACCGACATCCGGAACTATCTCCAGCTCATCCTCGAGCTGCCTTGGACGCGGTTCACCGAGACCAGGGACATCGACGTCGAACGCGTTCAGAAGGAGCTCGAGCGCGCCCACCTCGGTCTGGAAGAGGTGAAGCGCCGCATTCTCGAGTTCCTTTCGGTAGCCCGGCTGCGGGAGAACGTCCGCGGGTCGATCCCCTGCATCGTAGGACCGCCCAACGTTGGAAAGCGCTCGCTCGCAGAGGCGATCGCCAAGGGGCTCGATCGTCCACTCGTCCGTCTGGAGCTCGGCGGGCGCGGTGAGTCGCAGCTAGTGGGAGGCCGACGTACGCGCAGCACAGCGCGTCCGGGCAAGGTCATCGAGGGGTATCGCGAGGCCGGCGTTCGAGACCCCGTCTACCTCCTCGAGGAGATCGACCTCATCGGGCTCGGAAACGTCGAGGGCGACCCGGTCGAGGCACTCGAAGAGGTTCTCGACCCCGAGGTGCGGGATGTCTTCACCGACCGCTATCTCGACCTGCCATTCGACCTCACCGACACGATCTTCATCGCGACGGCGAACGACTTCTATCGGGTGCCACGCCATCTGCGCGAGTTTCTCATCGAGATCCGCATCGCGGGCTACACGCCCGAGGAGAAGGTCGAGATCGCGCAGCGGCAGCTCCTGCCGCGGCTGATCCGGGACCATGGCCTGGAGGCGGCCGAGATCGAGCTCGGCGAGGAGACGCTCATCTTCCTGACGCGTGGGTACGCCAGGGATTCGGGCCTGGGGAACCTTCGGCGTTCACTCGGCTCGCTCCTGCGCTACGTGGCGCACGAGAAAACCCAGGAGTCACTCGAGCGATGGGAGATCACCGAACAGGTGATCATCGAGGTCCTGGGCACGCCGCGTTACTCGACGACCGAGGCAGAGAGCGCACCGGAGATCGGCGTGGTGACTGGCCTGGCATGGACCGCGTCAGGCGGCGAGCTGATGTTCATCGAGGCGCTGAAGATGCCCGGCACGGGGCGCCTCATCATCACCGGAATGCTCGGGGACGTGATGCGTGAATCGGTCAGCGCGGCGTACTCCTACGTCCGCTCGCGCGCCGAGATGCTCCGCATCCCCGACGATACGTTTCCCGACCACGATGTCCACATCCACTTCCCGGTTGGCGCTACACCCAAGGACGGCCCCTCGGCGGGTGCCGCGGTGACCCTGGCAATCGCCTCCTCCCTCGCCGACCGGCCCGTGCGGCACGATATCGCCATGACCGGCGAGGTCACACTGCGCGGGAAGATCCTCGAGATCGGTGGTGTGAAGGAGAAGGTGCTGGCGGCCTACCGCGCCGGCCTGCGGCAGGTCATCGTGCCCGGCGGCAACGAGCGGGACCTGCGGGACGTCCCGGAAGACGTGCGCGAGCGCATGGAGTTCCACTTCGTCCAGCACATGGACGAGGTGTTCGAGCTCGCGCTGGCGGACAACCCTCGCGGTGCGGACCCCCAGCGGGCCCGCCGGCCTCGGTCGGACAGCGGCCGGTCACGCCGCAAGGTCAAGGCTCGGGAGATCGGGCGCGAGGAGGAGTGAGGTAGAACGACGTCACCCCCGTGAATGTGGGGATCCGGTAGGGTGGCTGACGGCTGGAGAGGGGTTGCCAAACCACCGGGTCCCCGCATGCGCGGGGACGACTTCGTCTATGATCACCGGATCACCGTATCCACGTTCGGTTCACCCTCCGATTTCGCGATGATCGCGGCGCCGCATGAATCGCTGAATACGTTCACCGCCGTCCGGAACATGTCCAGCGGTCGGTCGATCGCGAGCATGGAGCCCACGATCAGGTTGACCTCGGGCCCTCGGAGCCCGATCGCCTCCAGGACGATGAAGATTACGACGAGCCCCGCCGAGGGTACGGCCGCCGCGCCGATCGACGCGAGCAGCGCGGTCAGAACCACCACCCCCTGCTGCATGATCGTCAGGTCGAACCCGAGCACCTGCGCGATGAACAGCGCGCCCGCGCACTCGAAAAGGGCGGTGCCGTCCATATTTACCGTCGCGCCCATCGGCAGGGTGAACGAGCCGACCCGGTTGGAGACCCCGACTTTCTCCTCGACCACCTTGAGCGTCACCGGCAGCGTCGCGCCGGACGAGCTGGTCGAGAACGCGACGACGAGCGCCTCGCGCATGTTGGCGAAATGGATGCGAGGCGAGATGCGCCCCAGAACGATCAGCAGGAGCGGCAGTGAGATGAAGAGGTGGATGACCAGCCCCGAGGCGATGGTCAGTGCGTAGAGTCCGAGCGCGCGAAACCCCTCGAACCCCGTGGTTCCGACCATCTGAGTGATCAGCGCGAACACCCCGATCGGGAGGAACTTGATGATGCCGCCGGTCAGCTTCATCATCGTCTCGAACAGGGCCTGGAACATGTCCGTGAGGAACGTCCGCGGCTGGAGCGGGAGCACGGCTATGGAGGCGCCGAAGACAATGGCGAAGAAGATGATCGCCAGCATGTCCGCCGCGGCGGCGGCGGCGACGACGTTTTCCGGCACGATCGCCAGCAACAGCTCGATGGGTGAGCCGGGCGTCTGAAGCTCCGGCAGCTCCTGCCGCTCGGTCACGGAGAGGTCCGTCCCGGCGCCGGGACGGATGATGTTGACCATCGTCAACCCCGCGATTACCGCCAGCAGGCTCGAGAGGACGTAGTATCCGAGCGTCTTGCCGAACAGCCGGCCGATTTCGGCCCCCCCGCCCACCGATGCCACCCCCGCGATGATCGACGTGATGACCAGCGGCACGATGATCATCCGGAGCAGTCTCAGGAAGAGCGTGCCGAGCCAGCCGATTGCATCCGCTGCCGGTTCGCCGAAGAGAACGCCGGTGGCGATGCCGAGCACCATCGCGAGCAGCACCTGCCAATGGAGCTGGCGGTACCACGCTTTCGCGGTTTCTGCCATTGGGACCGACCCTGGGGAAGGCGGGGGATTCATCGATGGGGTGAACGGAAGGCGCCAAGTTAGACGAACGTGGCCGGGGCCCGCAACCCTTCCACCGCTGGAAGGAACGGCCGGTGGGGGCTATCTTTGCACCATGATACGTCAGGCCTTCTACCCGATCTCCCGCATCGCCGCCTTCGCGTTGCTCGCCGCGTGCGGCAGCCCGGACGACACCGGGGGTGCCGCCGCGGAGGCTCAGTCAGCCGGCGAGACCGCTCTCTACCGCTACAATCGGGAATACGTGTTCGTCTCCCCGCGGGGCGACGAGCCGCTCGTCGTGCCGTTTACCTTTCGCTCCAACGAGCTCGGGTCGGAGCTGGAGCGCGGCGTTCGCGGGTGGCTCGCGCGCGGCGCCACCTGGGACCGCTTTCTCGACGAAACGGGTCGCACCTCGCAGGCGGGCGGCGTCTGGCGAGTCGTGCCGCTGGGTGACCTACGCATCACCGCCGGCGGAGCCGCGGAGCTCGAGTCGCTTCGCTTCGAACGGGCCGAACGACGCCTGCGCCTGGAGCTGGACGCCCCGCTGACGTCCTGGTCCCAGGGCGGCGATACCCGGTTCCGCCTCCTGAGCGGCACTCTCGCGGTCGGCAGCGAAACGCTCTCGGGGCCGGTCCTGGAGATGCTGCGGGTCGAACGAACGCTCGAGGACGGCTGGCCACCTGGCGAGGACTTCGACGCGCTCTTCCTCACGAGCGGCGATTCGGTTCAGGTGGTCCTCGCCGAAACGATCAACGGCGATGGCGCCGCCCCGGAGTATGCGTGGGTGCGTACTCCGGGCGGCGAACGGAGCTGGCAGGAGGCGGAGATCCGATGGCTGGAGATGCGTCCCTACCAGGATGCCAGGCGCGACATTCCGCTCGGCTGGAGCTTCCGCGTGCCGGGTGCGGCGGTGGACGGCGAGCTGGTGGCGGCCGGCTTCGACGTCGTGCTGGGACCGGAGCGCGCCGGGCGGCGCGCCGTCGAGATCCACTACACGGTCGAGGGCTGGGTGGACCTGGGGAGCGACCGTCACGAGGTCACTGGGATGATCCGCCACACGCAGCAGTAGCGCGTCAGCCGCCTACCTCGGGATCGGCTTCCCGATCCGCCGCTGCTTCCGCCGTCATCGCCCGCCTCCGCAGGACGAGGCCCAGGAAGATGGCCAGCACCGCCACGATCATCGCCGCCGTGGTCACCGTCTCGTTTTCCACCACCACTCCCGCCAGCCATAGACCGGCCGCAAAGAAGAACAGGCCAACTCTCACGGCCGTATAGCGGTTCGGTGCCCTGCGGTCACGCCGGATGAACATCGATGATCCCGTCGTCTACGAGTCGCGTCTGTTCAGAAAGCGGGCGACGCCTGCCCGCGCGTCATCCGTCATGCGCGCCAGGACGTTGACGTCCGCGCCCGCGCGAATCGCGGCCTCGAAGCCCATCGAGTCCTGCTCGTACAGGAGCCGCTTGGCCAGGAGGATGGCGGTGCCGCTGCGCTCGGCGAGGGCGGTGCTGAAGGCGGCGGCGTCCTCCGCGAAGCTCTCGTCGTCGAACACCCGATTGACCAGACCGAGGCGCTCGGCCTGGGGTGCGGCGAACGTCTCGCCCAGAGTGATCAGCTCGAATGCCCGCTTCTCGGACACATTTCGACGCAGGATCGCCATCACCATCGCCGGAACGAAGCCGATGTGTACTTCCGGGTACCCGAAGGTCGCGCTCCTGGCGGCAACGACCAGATCGCATGCGGTGGCGAGTCCACACCCGCCGGCGAGTGCCCTTCCCTGCACCACCGCCACCACCGGTTTCCCGAGCGTCCTGATCTGCAGGAACACAGACGCGAGCGCGTCCACGTCGGCGAGGTTCGCCTCAACCGACGACGCCGCCAGATCGCGCAGTTCGGAGAGATCCGCGCCCGCGCAGAAATCCGCGCCGGCCCCGGTGATCTCCACCACCTTCACCGAGGCGTCGCGCTCGGCACGCTCGAGCGCGCCGCTGAGCGCCCCGACCAGCGCTGCGTTCAGCGCGTTCCGCTTGCCCGGCCGGTTCAGCGTCAGCCTCGCAACGGCGCCGCTGACGGCGTAGAGCAGCGGCTCCCGCTGATCCGTCATCGACCGCTCGCCTCGAGAGCGCTCTCGGCGACCTCCTCAGGCACCTCGATCTCCATCCGCAGCATCGCCGTCGAGAGCGTCTTGCCCTGCGAATCGGTCCGGAGGGAGACGGTGCCACCGCCGCCGAGCGCTTCGTGGAGGAGAAAGTTGAGCGCGTGCAGGTTGGGCAGCTCGAAGCGTTCGACCGCACCACGGCAGATCCCCTGGAAGTGCGCCTTCACACGGTCCTCCGTGAGCGCGTCCACCAGCACGGGATAGAACTCCGGCCGCAGAGCGATGACGCCGATGTTGGCCGTATCGCCCTTGTCTCCGGACCGCGCATGCGCCAGTTGGACGAGAGGGATCTTACGGGTGCCCATCAACCGTGGTAGTTCGGCGCTTCCCGAGTGATCGTCACGTTGTGGGGGTGCGACTCGCGCAGCCCGCCGTGCGAGATGCGGACGAAGCGGGTGTTGGTGCGCAGCTCCTCGAGCGTGCCGGCCCCAACGTAGCCCATCCCCGACCTGAGCCCGCCGACGAGCTGATAGATCGTGTCCGCGACCGCCCCCTTGTACGGCACGCGCCCCTCGATCCCTTCGGGGACGAATTTTCGCGCGTCGCTCTCCTCCTGGAAGTAGCGATCCGCGGAGCCCTCCTGCATCGCGCCGAGGCTGCCCATCCCCCGTACCGTCTTGAACCGCCGGCCCTCGAGCAGGAACGCCTCGCCAGGACTCTCGTCCGTCCCGGCGAACATCGACCCCATCATCACCGACTGTGCCCCGGCCGCCAGCGCCTTGACGAGATCGCCGGAGAACTTGATGCCGCCATCCGCGATGATCGGGACCTCGCCCTGCACACCCTCGACCGCCTCCAGAATCGCGGTCAGTTGCGGCACACCGACTCCCGTGACGACCCGCGTGGTGCAGATCGAGCCCGGTCCGACGCCGACCTTCACCGCGTCGACTCCCCGGGCCACCAGCGCGGCCGCCCCCTCGCGCGTCGCCACGTTGCCGGCGATGATCTGCACGTCCGGAAACGCCTCGCGGGTCCGCTCGACGGCCTGGAGCACACCCTCGGCGTGCCCGTGCGCCGTGTCGAGGACGAGAACGTCGACGAGCGCGTCCACGAGCTCCCGCGCCCGGTCGATGTCACGCGCCGACGCGCCGATCGCCGCACCGACCCGCAGCCGGCCATGCTCGTCCTTGCACGCGTTCGGGAACTGCCGCCGCTTGTTGATGTCCTTGAACGTGATCAGCCCCGCCAGCCGCCCTTCCTCGTCCACGACCGGCAGCTTCTCGATCCGGTTCCGGTGCAGGATCCGCTCGGCGTCCTGGAGCGAGGTGCCCGCCGGCGCGGTGATGAGTCCCTCACTCGTCATGACGTCGCCGACCCGCCGCTCGGGGTCGGTCTCGAACCGCAGGTCCCGCGAAGTCAGGATGCCGACCAGCAAGCCCGCTTCGTCCACGACCGGGACGCCGCTGATCGAGTACCGGTCCATCGCCCGGCGCGCCTCCCGAATGGTTTCGTCCGCTCTCGCCGTCACCGGCTTCTCGATCATCCCGCTCTCGGAGCGCTTGACCCGATCGACCTCCGCCGCCTGCTGGTCGATCGCCATGTTCTTGTGGATGATGCCGATGCCACCCTCGCGAGCCATCGCGATCGCCATCCGCGATTCGGTGACGGTGTCCATCGCCGCGGCCAGCAATGGCAGGGGGAGGTGAATGGCGCGGGTGAGCTGCGAGTCGATCAGCGTTTCGCGGGGATGTACGGTCGAGTGGCCTGGAACGAGCAGCACGTCGTCGAACGTCAGTCCATCACCGAGAATTCGCGGGGGCAGGTTCTCGGACCGAATCATACGACCTCCTTATATGCGCCGAGCCCGCCGAGCCCGAGAACGCCGGTTCGGGCGGTCAGGGTGCGGCGGGCTTCTGTGTACCGATGCGGTGTTTGATGCTCCATGCGAGAAGATAGGGGCGCGCGGGAGCGTCGTCAACGGACGATGATGTCGACAGTCGACAGTCGACTATTTCCCGTTCTCGCCCTCCACTCGCGGCAGCGGCGGTCGCTCCCGCGGCTCCGAAGGCGGTCGCTCCCCCTGGTCCAGAGGCGGCCGTAGCCCGGCCTCCACGTCCCTGAGAAGCGACTGCCCCGCCTGCGCGAGGTCCTGGACCACGCGGTCGGCGGTGCCCATGGCGCCAATCGTGCCGCGAATCACGCTCAGGCCAACGCCGTTCAGTCGCATGCGGTCCTCGAGCCGCTCGCCGAATTTCTGAAGCGGCGACCCCGGCGGGCGTACACCGTCGCGAGCGTACTTCGAGCCCAGAAACTCGATGTAGTCGAGCACCTGATAGAGCCGCTCTTCAGGCAGTGCCTCCAGATTGCGCCAGAGCCGTTCGCGTAGAATGTCGTGCATGATGGGTCAGGGGTCAGGGGTCAGGGGTCAGGGGTCAGGGGTCAGGAGGACGGGTTGCCGGTTGCCAGCTGCCAGTTACGGCCTGTGAGGTCACGCACCGCGCGATCCACCGGCACCATGCGCGAGTTGCGCTCGACTGGCCGCCAATTCGCACGCGCCAAGGCGCTCGATGCCGACCGGTGCGAGAAACGTACTGATCACTTGTCACTGGTCACTGGTCACTGATACCTGGTAACCAGTTCCGTCCCGCCTATATTACCGCGCTCGCGTAGCATCCTTTGAG
>JBBDRL010000008.1:25928-63737 GCA_040905505.1 Gemmatimonadota bacterium
CTGGTAACCAGTTCCGTCCCGCCTATATTACCGCGCTCGCGTAGCATCCTTTGAGTCCAGCAATTGATCGGCTGCCGAAAATGCCCATTCGACCCTTACGCCCGCTCGAGCCCGCCGCAGAGGCGGTCGAGCTCTACGAAAGCTGGCTCGCCGAGATCGCCGAAGCCCTGGAGCGGGGCGATGATCGTTGGGAATTGTGCCGCCGCACGCTCACGGACATCTACTACCCCCACCTCAGTGGGGCGGATCCTGCCGACCTGCCTCTCGGCGCTCGGGTCGCCCTCGCCCAGATGGACGCCCGCAACGTGACGCTCGAACCCGAGTACTACGCCGAGATCGACCAGGTCCGCTTTCAGGAGCGCAAGCCGCTCATCTGGATGTGGCAACAGTTCGACCGTTCTCCGCTCGGCGGCGACATCCATCTGGGCGTCCGCTTCCGCCGTATGCTGGCTCCATACATTTTCAAGCGCGTGGGGCGTAACTTCAAGGCGTTCCACTTCGTAGAGTTCTCGTTCGGATACAATCTCGAGGTCGGTGACGACGTAGTGGTCCACCGCAACGTGCTGCTCGACGACCGTGGCGGAATCGTGCTGGGCGACCGGGTTTCGATCTCTGATTACGCGAACATCTATTCGCATACCCACTCGATCGTCGATCAGCTCGACGTGACCTGCGCACGGACGGTGATCGGCGAGGGGACGCGGATCACCTATCACGCGACCGTTCTGGCCGGAACGCACGTGGGCGAGCAGTCGATGGTCGGGGCGATGGCGGTCGCGACCCGGGACGTGCGGCCGTGGCACGTAAATGTCGGCATCCCCGCGAAGGCCGTCCGGGTCAAGCCGAACGCGCCGCCGGAAGCGTACAAGACGACGGCCGTGAAGCGGCAGCACGACGAATAGGGCGCCGGGGCGGTCGTCCGTCTCGGGGCGACGCCGCATCGAGGATACCGCGTGCAGTACCGGCCCTCTCGCCTTCCCGCTCCCGGCAGAGCGGCCCTCGCGGGGCTGTACGGATCGTTGCCGGGATAAGTTTCCCGGATCGCGACGAGCACGCATCCGCCGAGCGGGTCGCGTCGAGATGGAAGGGTTGGCGCAGAACTCAAACCGACGAGCAATGTCTGACATCATCGAACACCTTCGCACCCACCGCGAACGTCACCTGGAGGAGCTGAACGATTTCCTGCGCATCCCCAGCGTCAGCGCGAAATCGGAGCACAAGGGCGACGTTCGGCGAACCGCCGAGTGGCTCGTCGAGCGGCTGCTCGAAGCGGGCATGCAAACGGCCGAGCTGCACCCCACCGAGGGGCACCCCATCATCGTCAGCGAATGGCGCGATGCGCCCGGCGCGCCGACGTTGCTCGTCTACGGTCACTACGACGTGCAGCCGCCCGAGCCGCTGGAGGAGTGGACTTCCCCACCGTTCGAGCCGGAGGTTCGGGACGGCAAGGTCTTCGCACGCGGCGCCGTGGACGACAAAGGGCAGCTCTTCCTCTACGTCAAGGCGGTCGAGGCACAGATCGCCGCCGCGGGCAAGCTTCCGGTCAACGTGATCTTCCTCGTCGAAGGCGAGGAGGAGGTCGGCTCTCCCCATCTCGAAGCCTTCCTGGTCGAAAACAGGGAGCGGCTCGCCGCCGACGCGGTGCTGATCTCCGACACCGGGATGTTCGCGCCCGGTCTGCCCTCCATCACGCAGGGCCTTCGCGGACTGGCTTACATGGAGATCCGCGTACGCGGCCCGAAGTCCGACCTCCACTCGGGCTCGTATGGAGGCGCGGTGGTCAACCCGGCGAACGCGCTAGCCCGCATCATCTCGGCCCTGCACGACGATCGGGGCCGCGTGGCGATCCCCGGATTCTATGACGACGTGGTCGAGCTCACCGAGGAGGAACGCGGCCGTATCGCCCAGCTCCCGCACCAGGAGGAGGACCTGCGGGCAGAGGTGGGGTCGGTCGAGTTGGGCGGCGAGGAAGGCTACCGCGCGCTCGAGCGGATCTGGGCCCGCCCGACTCTGGACGTCAACGGCCTGCTCTCCGGTTACACCGGGGAGGGTGCGAAGACCGTCCTGCCGGCCCGTGCGATGGCGAAGGTCTCCATGCGCCTCGTCCCCGACCAGAGTCATCGAGACATCGAGGAGAAGTTCACCTCCTACGTCCGATCGATCGCGCCGCCGGGCGTCGAGGTTGAGGTACTCACCTTGCACGGCGGTGAGCCGTGGTACGCCGCACCCGACCACTCGATCTTCGACAGCGCTGCCCGCGCCCTCGAGTCCGCCTTCGGCCGCGAGCCGGTATTCATCCGTGAGGGTGGTTCGATCCCGATCGTACAGGCGTTCCAGCATACGCTCGATGCGCCAGTCGTCTTGCTCGGCTTTGCGCTGCCCGGCTCCAATACCCATGCGCCGGACGAATGGTTTTCCCTAGACAATTTCGCCCGCGGCACCGAAGCGATCGCCAGACTTCTGGATGAAGCCGCGGGGATGACACCGAAACGATGACGACCACAGATCCAGAGGCGCGCGCTTTCCTCGCCGCTCACGAGAAGAAGATCAGGCCTCTCTTTCGCGCCAGCAATCTGGCGGCCTGGGAAGCGGCGACAACCGGAAGTGAGGACGCGCTCCGCCGATCCGCCGATGCCAGAACCGCCGTCAAGCGGATCTACGCCGACGGCAAGGAGTTCGAGCTCGTCAGGAGCTTCCTCGCGAAGAACAAGGTCGGCGACCCGCTCCTTCGGCGCCAACTGGTCGTCCTCGACCATGCCTATACCGCCAACCAGTTACCGCCCGACACGATCGCTGACCTGACGCGCCGGGAGTGTGACCTGGAGCGCATCTTCTACAACTTCCGCGCGTCTTACGGCGGCAAGGAGCTCTCGAACAACCAGCTCCGAGAGGTTCTCGAGAAGGAGACGGATAGCCGACGCAGGCAGCGCGCGTGGGAAGCCAGCAAGAGCATCGGTCCGCTCATCGCAGATCCGCTGCTCGAGCTGGTCCGCCGGCGCAATGCGGCGGCTCGCGACCTGGGCTTCGAGGATTACTACTCGATGGAGCTACAGCTCCAGGAGATCGAAGAGGGTGAGCTGTTCGGGTTGCTCGAGGATTTCCACACGCGTAGCGAAGCCGTCTTCCGTGACGTCCGGGGCCAGCTCGACGAGCGGCTCGCGGAGCGCTTCGCGATCGAACCGGCGGACGTACGGCCCTGGCACTGGGACGACTTCTTCGGTCAGGAGGCGCCCTCCTCGAACGAGCTGGATCTGGATCCGCTCTTCGAATCGCTCGATTTCGAGCAGTTCGCCCGCGAGTACTTCGCGAGCGTGGGGCTTCCGGTGGAAGACGTGCTCGAGCGCAGCGATCTCTACGAGCGCGAGGGGAAGGACCAGCATGCCTTCTGCACCGACATCGATCGGGAGGGGGACGTCCGTACGCTCTGCAATCTCCGTCCGAACGAACGGTGGATGCGAACCCTGCTGCACGAGCTCGGGCACGCGGTCTACGACAAGTTCATCCCCCGGGACCTGCCCTTCCTGCTGCGCAGCCCTGCGCACACCCTGGCGACGGAGTCGATCGCGATGTACTTCGGGCGTCGCACGCGAGACCCCGCATGGCTCCAGCAGACGGTCGGCCGGGAGCTGACGGCGGAGCAGGAGCAGGAGGTGCATGCGCAGCAGCGGCTCTCGATGCTCGTCGCCGCGCGCTGGATGCTCGTGATGGTTCACTTCGAACGCGCCCTCTACGCCGACCCCGATCGTGCGAATCTCAACAAGCTCTGGTGGGACCTCGTCGAGCGTTATCAGCTCATTCAACGCCCGGATGATCGCGATCAGCCGGACTGGGCGACCAAGCTGCACCTGTCGCTGGCGCCCGTCTACTATCACAACTACCTGCTCGGCGAACTGATGGCCTCGCAGCTCACGCACGCGCTGACGGCAAACGGCGAGAGCACCCCGGGGATCGGCGAGTTCCTTCGCCAGCGAATCTTCGCGCGTGGCGCCACCCTGCCCTGGAACGACCTGGTGCGAGAGGCGACGGGCGAGGCGCTCTCCGGCCGCTACTTCGTCGATCAGTTCGTTGGAGGCGCCTGAGAGCCCCCGTCGTCCCGAGTGCAGTCGAGGGACTTGCACTTGTCGTTCTGGAGCCCGAAAAACTGCAGGTCCCTCGGCGATGCTCGGGACGACGAGATTTGGTTTGCGGTCTCTCGGCTGTACCCGCCCTGTCCCTCACGCTTCGAGCGCCTCTCCCACCTGCAGCTCGGCACCAGGCCGCAGCCCCGACCTGAGCCGAACGCCTGGCTCGAAGAGCAACACGACCGTGGAGCCGAGGTGAAAGGCCATGATCTCGTCACCGGCGGCGACCGGTCTCGGCGGGTCGTACCGGCGCTCCGGCGGCGCCGTTGGCCGCCGGTTCGTGACGGACGGTCCTCGACCTGCGCCCGCCCATCCCGGGTCGAAAGACGCCGAGATTCGCCCCACGTTGTAGGCGCCAACGGCGACGATGGCGGTGCGGCCGCGGCCGACGTCCAGGTAGCAGACCAACCGCTCGTTGCGCACGAAGAGCCCCGGGACGTGCATGACCGCAGGCTCGTTCACCGGCAGCAGCCGGCCGGGCACATAGGTCGCCCGAGGGATCGTCCCCGCGGCGGGCGTGTGGATCCGGTGGTAGTGCCGCGGGCTCAGATAGAGCGTGAGGAAGACGCCGCCTTCGAATCGGCTGGCCTCTTCCGGGTCGGCGAGCAGGTCGGCGACGCTGTACGTGTGTCCCTTCGCCTGAATCGCGACGCCGCTCTCGACGGTCCCGCTTCGGCCGACGATCCCGTCGACCGGCGAGGCCAGGGCGTCGGGTTCGTCGGGCCAGCGGCGCACGCCCGGCCTCAGCCGCCGCACGAAGAAGTCGTTCAGGGTCGCGTATTCCTCGAGCGGCCTTTCGACCTCGCTGATGTCGATGCCGACGGAACGTGCGAAGGCACGCAGCACCGGAACCCGCGCCGGCCGCGGCAGTGGCAGGTCCGCCAGGGCTCCGAACGCACGGCTGAGCCCCCGCTGAGGCAATCGGCCGAGCATCCTCAGGACGAGGCGCCAGCCACGGGGCGGGACGGTGGGCGAGACTTCGGGAACGCTGTTCATCGACTCTGGCAAAGGGGTTCGCTTTGGGATCGGCGGGTCGGCAGTCGGGCGCCTTCGGTGTTACATTCTCACGCTTACCCCCGCAAGTGCACGGCCTGGCGGGGCTGGCCCGTCGCCGACACAGCGGCACCTATGTCCGACGTATACGAGGCAGATGCAGAAGACGTTGAAACCCCTCCGGCTCCCGCAGGAAACCGCGACGCTGGACAACGGCCTCAGGGTCGTCGTTCACGAAGACCGGAGCTCGCCCATCGTCGCCGTCCACATCATGTACCACGCGGGTTCGAAGAATGAGCGCGTCGGTCGCACGGGGTTGGCGCACCTGCTCGAGCACCTGCTCTTCGAGGGTTCCGAGAATTGCCCCAAGGGGCAGTTCGACCGGCTCCTGGAGCGGGTCGGAGGGACGAACAACGGTTCGACCTGGCTGGACCGTACCAACTACTACGAAGTCGTGCCCTCGCATGCGGTGGAGCTGGCCCTGTGGCTGGAGCGGGAGCGTATGGGCCACTTCCTCCCGGTGCTGGACGAGGAGATGCTCGACGTGCAGCGCTCCGTCGTCATCAACGAGCGGAAGCAGGTATACGAGAATCGGCCCTACGGGCTGGCGTACGAGACACTTCAGCGCCTGCTCTTCCCGGAGGGTCACCCCTACTCCTGGCCCACCATCGGCTATACGCCCGACCTCGAGGCGATGAGCCTCCAGGACGCCAGTGACTTCTATCGGCGCTACTACGCGCCCGACAACGCCGTGCTCGTGCTCGCCGGGGACGTCGGTGTCGAGCAGGGCTTCGAGTGGGGCGCCCGGTACTTTGCCGACTTGCCCGCGAACGGCGGTGTCCGCCCCAGCCCCGCCGCTAATGGTGCGGGCACCGGCGGGGGAACGCAGGTGCTCGAGGACCGGGTCTCCTTTCCCCGCATCTACCACGCGTACGCCGTTCCGCCGTACGGGACCGAAGCGTGGGTACAGTTGGACGTGCTCAGCTACCTTCTCGCGGACGGCGAGAGCTCGCGCCTGCAACAAACGGTGGTCCGCGACGCCGAGCTGGCTCAGGACGCCGACACCTACCTCTACCCGACGGAGCTCGCCGGCATATTCGGGATCGTGACGACGGCCCGCTCGGGGGTCCCGACCGAACGGCTCGCGGCGGCCGTCGACCAGGTCGTCGAGCGGGTCGTACAGGACGGGGTCAGCGAGGATGAAGTCACCGGCGCGATCCGTCGCGCCCGCCGCGACCACATCAACGCCATGGCCAGCGTCGAGGATCGTGCGGAGGAGCTCGCGTACGCCGCGACCGTCCTGTCCGACGCTGGGCGCCTCGACGAGATCCTGAACCAGTACGAGCGGGTGACGACGGACGATGTCCGGCGCGTCGCCAGGGAGCACCTGGGGATCGATCGGCGGGCAACGGTAGTCGTCGTACCGAGAAGGGAGGATGGCCATGGGCAATGACCTCCGGCGGACCGCCGTGCTGCCTGTCCCCCGACCCGGCGTTCCCCCGCTACCTCGCGTCCCGAAGCCAGAACGGTTCACGCTGTCGAACGGGCTCCGCGTCGTCGCCGTCCAGCGGCCCGCGCTCCCCCAGGTGGCCGTCCGCATCATCCTGCCCGCGGGCGCCGCATCGGACCCGCCCGGCGCTCCGGGGACGGCCTCCCTCACCGGATCGCTCGTCACCGAGGGGACCGGCTCCATGTCGGCCATCGAGCTCAACCGCAAGGTCGACCTCCTGGGCGCATCGCTCTGCGGCCACGTGGGTCATGATCTCGCCGAGGTCGACCTCGGCACTCTCGCCGAGACGTTCGATGAAGGGCTCCACCTGCTCGCCGACGTCCTGGCCGATGCCGCATTTCCGGAGCGCGAGGTCGAGCGCGTCCGTGCTGAGACGCTCGACGCCCTCGACGCCCGGCTCGACGAACCGGCCAACGTGGCGGACGACCACGCCGCGCAGGCTGTGTTCGGCACACAGCACCCCTATGGCCGTCTCCCGATCGGCACCGACGAGGGCGTGCGGCGGCTCAGCCGCGAAGCGCTGATCGAATTCCACCGGTCTCGCTATCGTCCGGCCGGCAGCGTAATGGTGATCGCCGGTGATCTGGGGGAAGGCGATCTCCAGGCGCGCCTGGAGACCGCTTTCGCGCGTTGGCAGGGATCCGTCGATCCCCCTGCGTACCCCGACCTCCCCACCAGCCCCAACGCCGGCGACTCGCTCCTCTCCATCGAGTGGGACGATTCGCCGCAGGGCGAGATACGTTTCGCTGGGCTCGGCATTCCGCGTAACTCACCCGACTGGGTCACGGCGGCGGTCGCCAACTACATCCTCGGGGGAAGCACGATCACGGGGCGTCTCGGGTCCAACCTCCGCGAAGACAAGGGCTGGACCTATGGCGTGCGATCCGGCTTCGCGGCAGGCGTGCATCCGGGCGGCTGGATCGTTGAGACGGCGGTCGACGGTCGTGTGGTCGGAGATGCGATGGAGGAGATCGACGCGGAACTGCGGCGGATCGTCGCCGAACCGGTCCGGGACGAGGAGCTCGACCGAGCCCGCGAGGCGCTCATCCTGTCCCTGCCCCGCGCCTTCGAGAGCCCGGGTCGGATCGTCGCGCGCCTCGCGACGCTGGAGGCCTACGGCCTCGAGCTCGACTACTGGGAACGCTTTCCGGAACGAGTCAAGCGTGTGAGCGCCGAAGAGATCACCCGCATCGCCGCCGCTTGCTTCTCTCCCGATCGTCTCGTGCGCGTTACGGTCGGCCCGAAGCTCGGCCCGGGGAGGTGATCAGCCGTGCCGACGACGACTCCTGAACAGACGCTCGCACTCGTCCGCCTCGCCGCCGAGCTCTCCACGAAGGCGCGCGGGACGCGACGCCGCTTCATGCGCCGCCTGGTCGAGAACATCCGAGACGCGCTGCGAACCACAGGGGCGGAGTTCCACGTCGAATCGCAATGGAACCGGATCTTCGTGCAGACCACGGCATCACCCGATCGCCTCGATGTTCTCGCGAGAGTGCCTGGCATCTCCTCCTATTCGGTGGTCCTTGGCCGATGCAGCGCGACTCTGGACGAGATCGTCCGCACCGGCGTGGAACATTTCGGCGAACAGGTGAAGGGCCGCACCTACGCGGTTCGGGCACGGCGCGCGGGCACTCACCCGTTCAGTTCCAGCGACGTGATGTACGCCCTCGGGGCTGCGCTGAACCCGGGGGCGACCGTCGACCTCACCAACCCTGACGTAGAGGTCGAGGTGGAGGTTCGTGACGAGGACGTCTACTTCTTCTCGGGCAAGCACCAGGCGCTCGGCGGCCTCCCGCTGGCCGTCGAGGGGCGGGCAGTGTGCCTCCTCTCCGGAGGCTTCGACTCCGCCGTGGCAGCTTGGATGATGCTCAAGCGCGGCGTCCAGCTCGACTACGTCTTCTGCAACCTGGCCGGCGAGGCCTACGAGCGGTCCGTCGCCCAGGTGGGATGGGTCCTGGCCGAGAACTGGAGCTACGGCACGCGACCCAAGCTCCACGTCGTCGACTTCGCCGACGTGCTCGACGACCTCCGCGCCACCACCCAGCCGCGGTACTGGCAACTCGTGCTCAAACGGCTGATGTATCGCGCCGCCGAACGCGTGGGCCGGGAGCTGAGGGCGCACGGCATCGTCACCGGCGAAGCCATCGGCCAGGTCTCGTCTCAGACGCTCGCCAACCTGGGCGCCATCGACCGCGCAAGTGAGATCCCCGTCTTCCGCCCGCTCATCGGGTTCGACAAGATGGACATCGTCGAGCTCTCCAAGCGGATCGGCACCTTCGAGCTTTCCGCCAACGTGCAGGAGTACTGCGCGATCGCGCCCGGCCGACCCGTGACCAGCGCGACCCGCCGGGAGACCGAGCAGGAAGATGCCAAGCTCGACCCCTCCGTGCTCGCCCGCGCCATCGAGGCGCGTAGGACCCTCGATCTGCGCGACCTCCGCGAGAGCGATCTGGCCGTCGCATACCTCTTCACCGACGAGCTTCCCGCCGACGCGGTCGTCGTGGACTTACGCGAGGAGGATGAGTGGGAGGAATGGCACTACCCGGGATCCGTCAATCGCCCTAGTTGGCAACTGACCTCGGACCCGCGCGCACTCGGGCGAGACGGAAAGTTCGTGCTCTATTGCGAGCGGGGTGTCCAGGCGGCTCAGGTGGCCGAAGCGATGCAGAGGGCGGGTGTCGAAGCGTATGCCTTCAAGGGTGGGATCGCCGCAATGAAGCGGCTCGCTGAGAGGAAGGCCTGACGAGCGGCAGCCGATCAGTCGTCAGCCGTCGATCCGAGCCGAAAGGCCACGCAGACGCACGATGCGTCGGCGACCCGAGGACTGCGGACCGACCACTGACAGCCGAGGACTGAAGACAGATGACTCGTTACGCCTTCTGGCGCCACGGAGCGTCATCGTCCTGGTCACCGCCGTCGTCGGGAACGACCTCGAGCTTCGGCAGCGATCGCTTCACCACCGACGTCCGCGCGACGCCTTCCCATCCGCATCCGATGCACCAGCGAAAGGTCGCATGAGATCGAAAAGGTCGGAGCATGCGCGAACGAAGCGGAAGTGTTTCCTCCGTGCATCGCGGGCACTGTCGACCCGAGGGCAGGAAGAGGTACAGCAGGACGAACGGCGAGAGCAGCATTGCCGCCCATAGTCCCGTCACGAGTAACCAGAACATAATGTCTCCTTCATTGGCGCCATCCTTCGAGAAACGATCGGAGTTTCCGCTTGGAATCTTGACGTCGGTCGGAAAAGCAAGAGAGCAAGAACCAGACCGAGATCAGGCTGTCGCCAGAAGTGCGCAACTGTTCCATAACACACCCTTCTGCAATCACTTACGGGGACGCACTCTGCGGCCGGCACGGGTCCGAGGGTGACCACGTATCGTATCGACGCGACTCATCCCGACCCCGACTTGATCGCCGCGGCGGCCGCCGTGATCCGGGGCGGCGGCCTGGTCGCCTTCCCGACGGAGACAGTCTACGGGCTGGGCGCCAACGCGCTGGACGCGGAGGCCGTCGGGAGGATTTTCGCGGCCAAGGGCCGGCCGGATTACAACCCGCTCATCGCCCACTGTGCGGACACCGACGCCGCCCGATCATATTCGCGAATCTGGCCGGCTGCCGCGGAGCGGCTCGCGGGGGCATTCTGGCCCGGCCCGCTCACTCTCGTGGTGCCGAAACGCGAGATCGTCCCCGACATCGTCACCGCCGGGCTGCGGACGGTGGCGTTGCGCGTTCCGGGCCATCGCGTCGCGCGGGCGCTGCTGGACGCCGCGGGGGTACCGATCGCGGCGCCGAGCGCCAACCGATCGACTGAGCTTTCGCCGACCCTGGCAGCGCACGTGCTGAAAGGGCTCGCCGGTCGGGTGGATATGGTGCTCGACGCCGGCGAGTCCGCGTTGGGAATCGAATCCACCGTCGTGGACCTCTCTCGCGACACTCCGACCCTGCTCCGCCCTGGCACGCTGGACATCGAGGAGATCGAGAATGCGCTGGGCCAGCAGCTAGCCAGCCCCGGCGGCTACGAAGGCCCGACATCGCGCCCATCGCCGGGAATGCTGGCCCGTCACTACGCGCCGCGGGCGGAGCTCATCATCGTTCCGGCCGGTGCGGGCGGCCGCCTTTCGGAGTGCGGCGGGGCCGCGGCTCGGGAGGGCCGGACGGTGGGCGCCCTCCTCCTGAGCATTCCCGGCGAAGGCGCGGCAGTCGATCATGTCGTCAGGATGCCGGATGAGCCCTCCGGGTACGCACGTGCACTCTACGCGACCCTTCATCGGCTCGACGATCTCGGCTGTGATCTGATTCTCGTCGAGGCCGTCCCGGTGGGGCCACGTTGGGCCGGCGTACGGGATCGCATCAGCCGGGCGACGCAGGCGGGTTGAACGCCCGACTTTACTGATGGCGGACCCTGCCCGCTCATGCAAGCTACTTCTTCGCGGGACAGCTCGGAACTCTCTTCCACTTCCAGAGGACTCTATGCGCATTAGATCACGGATGGCCTGTCTCGTTGCGCTCTGCCTCTTCATCACGTCCGGGCTGCTCGGATCGAGTCCAGCAGCGGCCCAGGGCATCATGGCCCAGGGCGTAATGGGTGAGGGAACCGAGGGTCGCGACTGGATCGACGGACCCGCACCCGATCCCATCGAGCCGGGCAACTACGATATCGAGATCAGAGAGCATGTGAAGATCCCGATGCGGGATGGCGTCTTACTGGACGCGGTCCTCTACATCCCCGATCTGCCCACCGCGGGGGCCTGCATCGCCGTGGCCGACGGCTACGGCTGGAGCTTCGATGACCGCGACCGCCGATTCGCCGAGGAGCGCGGCTACGCGGTCGCGAACGTCAGCTACCGCGGCATCGACGAGTCCGAAGGCGAGGCCGGCCTGTACGATCACTTCGGACCGGACGGCTACGACATGGTCGAGTGGATGGCTGCCCAGCCCTGGTGCGACGGCAACGTCGGCATGTTCGGCTCATCGCTTCCCGGCATCCCGCTCTGGCTGATCGCCAAGGAGCAGCCGCCGAGCCTCAAAGCCATCGCCCCCGACGTCGCGTGCGCCGACTGTTACGACTACCTCTGGTATCCCGGAGGAATGCTGCCCGGGCCGGGCCGCGAGTCGCGCGCCCGACACGAATATGTCGCCGCGATCCAGCACCGCGATTACGACGACTGGTGGCGCGCCCAGACCGTCGCTCCCGAGGGCCTCGCCCAGATCGCAGCCAGCGGGCTCCCGGTCCTGGTCAGTGGCGGGTGGGAAGACTACATCACGCCCGGAAACATTCAGGCTTTCACCGAATTCACGGCCGCCGGCGGCGACGCCCGCCTCCTCATTGCCCCCGGAGCCCACTCCTCCGCCAGGACCAGCGTGATCGGAGCCTTCCACCATGCTCGTCACATGGACCTCTTCTTCGACCACTTTCTGCGAGGCGAGGAAAACGCGTGGTCGGACGGCACGTACCGGGGCGACGCGGTCATCTGGATCAACGGACCCGACCGGTATCGCTATGAGCAGACCTGGCCGATCCCCGATGCACGCGCTGCAAGACTCCACCTGAGGGCCGCCAGCAGCGGCTCGATCGAGAGTCTCAACGATGGATCGCTCATCGCCGCCCCGCCCGCTCCGGACGAGGCGAGCGTCAGCTACGACCATTTTCCCCAGACTGGCCCCTTCCTCCCCGCGATGCGGGAGTCCAGCGGCGGGCTTCCCGAGCTGAACGTGGCGCCGTACGAGGCGGCAACCCTGACCTGGACCACCGGCGCGCTCGAGGTCCCAACCGAGGTCACCGGAAAGATCGTCTTCGACTTCTGGGCCTCCGCCACCGCTGAGGACACCGACTTCGTCCTCATGGTCAGCGATGTCGCGCCCGATGGGACCGCGACCTACGTCACCTCCGGATTCCTGAACGCCGCACGCCACCCCGATCGGTCCAACCCGCGGCAGCTCCGCGCCGGGGAGGTCCGCGCATACACTCTCGAGGCACAGCCCACCGCCTACGTATTCCAGGAGGGGCACCGGATTCGCTTCTCGCTGGCGGGCGGAGCGGAAGGAACGCCCGACCAGGGAACTCCCCAGGGACCCGGGAAGAGCCCGAACTTCGCGAACGTCACCATCTACCAGGACGCGCAGCATCCGTCCGCCATCACCATTCCGATCGTCGGAACAGCGCGCCTGCCCACGGAGGGCGGCACCGAGTATCGGTAGCGGACGGGCAAATGGGACTGGCGACGCGCCGTCCGAGATCACGGCGCCGGCGCCTGTCCCTGCTCTCCGGCCGGCGTGTCGGAATCCCTCGGACCGCGGGCGCCCCAGGTGTTTCCTTCTCGCGGACGACGGCGTACCTTGGGGCGGCGAAAATCATCCGACCGGAAGGACTGAATGACCACACGTACCGCACTGCTCGAGAGCCTCGTCTCTCGGTTTCCCCATATTCCCCGCGAGGCCGTTCTCAAGGAGGACCTGCTCCGGACCGGCATCGACTTCGACGACTCCGCGCTGACGCAGAACGAGGCGGGTGAGGTCAAGCCGAAATCCTACTTCATCTTCTCGTTCGATCACCGTCCGCTGAAGGAGCTGGGCGAGGCCGCGCTGCGCCGGCCGCCGGAGGAAGTCGCCCTCACGGGGGGGCCTTTCGACCTTCGGCGAACCATCGTCTCGGTGCGCGTGAACCCCGACTCACCCTATCGGATCGTGGGTGGCGAGGACGGTGCTCTGGTGCTGCAGCTCGACGGTGAGACGTTCGCCGACGTCGGGCTGCCGCCAATGCCGGAGTATTATCGGCACCGGCTCGCGAACGGAAAGTCCGTCATGGAGATCGCGCCCACGATTCAGTGGGGCTACCTCATCTATCTGACGGTGCTCAGGCTCTGCCAGTACTTCGGCGCGAAGGAGGAGTGCCAGTTCTGTGACATCAACCACAACTGGCGTCAGCACAAGCAGGCGGGACGGCCGTATACGGGAGTCAAGCCGGTGGAAGAGGTCATCGAGGCGCTTCGCATCATCGACGAGCACGATACCGCAGGTGCGTCACACGCCTACACGCTCACGGGCGGCAGCGTCACGTCCACGGTCGACGGGCTCGCGGAGGCGGACTTCTACGGCCGCTACTCGCGGGCGATCGAGGAGGAATTTCCCGGCCGCTGGATCGGTAAGGTGGTGGCGCAGGCACTGCCGAAGGAGGAGGCGCGGCGCTTCAAGGAGCACGGCATCCAGATCTATCACCCCAATTACGAGGTCTGGGACGAGGCGATCTTCAAGCGCGTCTCGCCCGGCAAGGAGCGGTACGTGGGCCGCGACGAGTGGCACCGGCGAATCCTGGACGCCCGCGACATCTTCGGCCCCCGCAACGTCATTCCCAACTTCGTCGCAGGCGTGGAGATGGCCGAACCGTACGGCTTCGCCGACGTCGACGACGCGATCCGCTCGACGGCCGAAGGCCTCGACTTCTTCATGTCGCGAGGCGTGACGCCGCGCTTCACCACCTGGTGCCCAGAACCGAGCACTCCGCTCGGCAAAGCCAATCCGGAGGGCGCGCCGCTCGAGTACCACGTGCGTCTCCTCGAGGTCTACCGCGAGACGCTCGAGAAGTACGGGCACCTCCCCCCGCCCGGCTACGGGCCCCCCGGCCCCGGCAACGCGGTGTTCTCGGTGAGCTCCTTCATGGATGTGTTGGGGGGGAGCTATCAGCTATCAGCCGGCAGCTATCGGACGGACGGGGCGGGAGCGGTGTAGCGGGGGAGTTGTCATCCCTCGCTCCGCTCGGGATGACAGGATGACAATGCCCTCGGCCATACCGATAGCGGATTCCTGTTCACCCACCATCCTCCGGATACTCGTAGAAGCCCCTCCCGCTCTTGCGGCCGAGGCGCCCCAGCGAAACCATGCGTTTGAGCAGCGGTGGGGCCGCGTAACGCCTCTCCCGATACTCCTCGTACATGATGTCGCCGATGCGCGCGAGCGTGTCGTTCCCCACGAAATCACAGAGGGCGAGTGGACCCATCGGGTGCCCGGCGCCGAGCTGCATCCCCTTGTCGATGTCTTCGGCGCTCGCGACGCCCTGCTCGAGCATTCGGATCGCATCCATCATGTACGGCACCAGAAGCCGATTGACGACGAACCCGGAAGCGTCCCTACAGGCGATCGGCTCCTTTCCCAGCCGCCGCACGAAGTCCGTGGCGGACTCGAGCACGGAGTGGTTCGTTTCGATCGTCCCGACGACCTCCACGAGCTGCATCACCGGCACGGGGTTGAAGAAGTGGAGCCCGATCAGCCTCCCCCGGCCCCCCGTCGTGGCCGCCATCTCGGTAATCGTCAGTGAAGAGGTGTTCGACGCGAAGATCGCCTCCGGCGAGCAGATCGCTTCCAGCTCGCGCCAGAGCGCGTTCTTGACTTCCAGATCCTCCACGACGGCTTCGATCACCATATCGCACTCGGCCAGGTCCGCTAGCTCCGTCGTGCCGTCGATGCGGGCGAGCGCCGCCTCCCGTTCAGCGGCGTTGATCTTCTCCTTGTCCTCCAGCCTCTCCAGCCGCTTCGAGATCGACCTGAGACCGCCCTCCAGGCGGTCAGGGGAGACTTCCCGCACCATGGTCCGGAACCCGGCCTGAGCGCATACCTGCGCGATCCCGCTCCCCATCAGCCCGCATCCGACCACTCCCACCCGCTCGATCTTTGCCATTACGCATCACCAGATTGAGGTCCGACACCCTGCCGTCGCCTTCGCGCAGGCCACTGCGGCTAAGCCTCCCGGGCAGGTCGTCGCGGCCGCGCTTCGCTTCGCTCCGCACTCAGCGTCCGGGAGATGACCAGCGCGTCACCGGTGGCGGCAGCTCGCCGTGCTCGAGTCGATCGAGAAGCGATTCGAACTGCACCTGGACGTTCCGCACGAATCCTTCGTAATAGAAATGTCCGCCGTAGATGGAGGCACCGAGGATCGGGAGCCCGATCACCGCGGCAGGTGGCGCGATAGCGATGCCGAAGATCGCGCCCATGACGGTCGCGCCCGAGCCCCCTCCCAGGATCGAAACCGCCGCGGTGCCCGCGCGGTGCCCACCCAGCGACGTGGCGAGCGTCACGTAAGAGTACCCGTCCTCCAGGGGGCTCACGGAGAGCTCCAGATTCGAGACCTTCAACAGGGGCGAGCGGCTGAAGATCTGACTCGAGACCCGGCCTACGGCGGCGACCACACCAGTCGCACGAGTGAACACCACGCGGTCGGAGAAGCGTCGCAGGACGGCCAGGTACTCCCGCTCGACCAGATAGCGTTCGAACCGCCGGGAGACTTCTGCGTGATCGCCCCGGACTGTACGGCCGGCGTGCACGTTCGCGGGACCGAAGAGCTTCACGAATAGCCCGGATTCCTCCCGGTGCGAGCTGGCGACCTCGGCGAGTGCCTGCTGCAGATGCCGGGTCGAGAGCCCGAGCTCCCGGCCGATCTTCACGGCCTCGGCGTCGGTCATCTCCTGAGCCCCGGATTCCTCCGCTTCACGCGCCTGCAGCTCCGCCGCGCGGCGGATCACCATCTCGAAGTCGCGCGTGGAGAGGACCCGTTCGGGCGGTGCGCCGGGGGGCGTTTCCCGGTCGGGAAGGTTGTCGCTCATTGACGGCGCCGGGGTGAGAGGAGGGATGCGGTCGCGGCCCGTGGCCGGCGACGGAACTGATCGGGTCGGGCGTTGCAAATCATTCGGAAGCAAGCACCTCGAGCACGGCTACGAGGTCGGCGTCCGTGGCCCGGTCGGCTGCATTCCGGCCGATGTACCGGTACAGCACGATACCCGTGGAGTCGATGATGTAGCTTGCGGGCTGGGGCACGCCGCGCCCGTCGTCCAGCGCGTCCCACTGGCGGAAGGTCGCAGAGTCGACGGAAGCGATGGGAAACGCGAGCGCCGCGGAATCGGCGAGCCGACTGCTCACCTCGGGGGGGTCGAGCGTGACCGCAACGACCCGCGCATCGGCGCGGTCGTAAGCAGCGAGGTTCTCCTGAAGCTGCTCCATCTGCACACGGCACAACCCGCAATCGGCGCTGCGATAGAAGACGAGCACCGTGCGCGCGGCCCCCGCCGGCTCGAGGCGAAACTCCTCCTGGCTCGACAGCATGCCCTGAAGTGGCGGCGCACGATTGCCGACGCCCGTCCCCACCGGCACCTCCACGGCGGCCGGCTCCGACCCCGATCCACAGGCGGCTGCAAGGAGGCCGAGGAGCAGAAGAAGGCCGTCCGGCCCTCGCACGCGCCTCGCGGGGCGCGGCGGCGTCGCGGCCAGCGTCGTCCTCACATCGCCTCCACGACGACCGCGATTCCCTGGCCGCCCCCGATGCACGCGGTTCCCAGGCCATACCGGCCTCCGCGACTCCGGAGCGCGTGCAGCAGGTGAACGGTGATCCGCGCACCCGAGGCGCCCAGCGGGTGCGTCAACGATATCGCGCCGCCGGAAAGGTTGACCTTGTCGCGGTCCAATCCCAGCTCGCGTTCGACTGCGCAGTACTGGGACGCGAACGCCTCGTTGACCTCGACCAGGTCGATGGCCGCCAGATCGAGTCCCGCCTTGCCCAGCGCCGCGCGGCTCGCCGGTGCCGGGCCGATGCCCATCAACTGCGGGTCGACTCCCGCGATTCCCCAGGAGACCAGCCTGCCGATCGGCTCGACCCCGCTTCGCTCCGCCCACTCCTGCGACGCGATCAGCATCGCCGCGGCGCCGTCACCGATGCCAGACGCATTCCCCGCTGTCACCGTGCCGCCTTCCTTGAAGTAGGGCCGCAACTTCGCCAGCGTTTCGGGAGTGGTCTCCGGCCGCATGTGCTCGTCGCGATCGAAGAGCGTCTCCCCCTTCCGGCCCTTGACGGTCACCGGCACGATCTCATCGCGAAAGCGCCCTTCCTCCCACGCCTCATGCGCCAGCCGTTGCGACCGATGGGCGTACGCGTCGGCCTCCTCACGCGTGATCTCGTAGCGATCCGCGAGGTTCTCTGCCGTCATCGCCATGGAGCAGCCGGCAAAAGTATCGGTGAGGGCCTCCCACAGGAGGTCCTCATAGTAGCCTCCCGCGGGCCCCAGCCGCTGGTCGCCCCATCGGGCCCCGCGCACGACGTGCGGCGCCTGGCTCATCGACTCGGTCCCGCCGCAGAGCACGACCTCGGCCTCCTCCAGCAGGATCTCCATCGCGCCGGTCACGAGCGCCTGGAACCCCGAGCCGCAGAGCCTGTTGATCGTCAGCGCAGGGACCTCCTTCGGTACGCCTGCCTGCAGCGCGATGTGCCGGGCGAGATAGATGGCATCCTTGGACGTCTGAAGCGCGTTGCCGAAGACCACGTGCTCGACCGCGTTCGCCGGAACCCTACCCCGCTCCAGAACCCCCCGGCCCGCGATGGCGCCGAGCTCCGTAGCCGAAAACCCCTTCAACGACCCGCCGAACGTGCCGAACGGCGTCCGCGCGGCCGACAGAAATACGACGTTTCGGTCCTTGCCCTGTGTGCCCATTGATCGCAGCATTCTTCCCATGTGCAGCAGACGAGGCTTGGCGGCGCCTCCGAAGCCGTTGATCCGGGGCCTGGCCCTGCCCTACAGGGCGTGGCGAAGGCTAGAGTACCCTGCCGGCGCGAAGCCCGTCAAGCGAGCGGAAGGCCGGGCTTGCTGGCGATCGGCGCGCGGGGATAGCTTGCCCTCGCCACCAAGCCTTCCGGATCCGCTATCCTCGACCGACAAGAGCCGTGCCGATCCTCTATCCGCTCGCACGCGCCGCACTCTTCCAGTTGCCGGCGGAGGCCGCGCACGAGATCGCCACTGACGCCCTCGCCGCTCTGCCGGCCCCGGCTCGCACCGCGCTGCGCCTCACCACCAACGTGGCCGACTCGCGCCTCCAGACCCGGCTCTGGGAGATCGAGTTCCCCAATCCGGTCGGCCTGGCCGCAGGCTTCGACAAGTCCGCAGAGGCCTTCAACGGGCTCGCGGCGCTGGGGTTCGGCTTTGTCGAGATCGGTACGATCACGGCGGTTCCCCAGGCCGGCAACCCACGGCCGCGGGTGTTTCGGCTCCCCGCCGATCGCGCGCTCCTCAACCGGATGGGCTTCAACAACCCCGGCGCCGAGGTGGTCGCCGCCCGCCTCGCGCGAGCTCGGGTCGAGACGGTGCTCGGTGTCAACGTCGGCAAGAGCAAGGTCACGCCACTCGACCGCGCGGTCGACGACTACCTGCGGAGCATCGAACTTCTCGAGCCGTTCGCGCGCTACATCGTCGTAAACATCAGCTCACCGAACACGCCGGGTCTGCGCGAGCTTCAGGACGCCGGTCCGCTCCGCGAGCTCCTGCGGGCGATCGCGGCTCGCAAGCCCGCGGACGCTCCGGCCCGCCGGGCGCCTGTCCTCGTCAAGCTGGCCCCCGACCTGACGGACCCGCAGCTCGATCAGGCGGTGGAGATCGCACTGCAAGAAGGGATATCGGGAATCGTGGCCGTGAACACAACGACCTCCCGTGACGGCCTGCGCACGCCTCGGGAGCGCGTGGCCGCGATGGGCGCGGGTGGGATCAGCGGGGCGCCCCTTCGTCAGCGTGCCCACGATGCGCTCGCCCGCATACACGCCCGGAGTGAAGGACGCGTCCCGATCATCGGAGTCGGTGGTATCTTCACCGCAGAGGATGCCTGGGCCAGGATCCGCGCCGGGGCCAGTCTGATCCAGCTTTACACGGGGTTCATCTACGGCGGCCCGGGACTCGTGAGGCGTATCAACCAAGGGCTGCTGAGCCGCATGGAACGGGAAGGCATCGGTTCGATCGCCGAAGCGGTCGGCACGGCCGCGGATCGGTGAGCGGCGCATGCTGAGGGTCGCGAGATTTCTCCGCGGGTTCGTTCGGCACCCCGTGCGCCGGATCGAAGACCGCGAGGTAATGCTCGATGCCAGCGGAGGCTCTCTGCCCGCTTCCTTCGTGCGGCCCCGCGGAACGGCGCCGCTGCCGGGCTGGATCGTCCTGCACGGAATCACCGCGCCCGGCAGGCAGCACCCGGTCCTCCAGAGGTTCACCCACGCCCTGGCGAGCACCGGTGCAGCGGTGCTCATCCCCGAGGTCCCCGCCTGGCGCAAGCTCCTGCTCGATCCCGAGGCTGGACATACCGCCATCGCCGCCGCCGCCGATCATCTCACCCGGCGCGACGACATCGCTGGCGCCAACCTGAACCTGGTCGGGTTCTCGTTCGGCGCCACACAGGCCTTGATGAGCGCGGCGAAGCCAGAGATCGCGCAATCGGTTCGCGCGGTCCTCGGCTTCGGCGGCTATTGCGATCTCGGCAGGACGCTGCGCTGCATGATGACCGGCGAGCACGAGTGGGCGGGCAGCTCCTACCGCTTCGACCCGGACCCCTATGGCCGCTGGATCGTCGCTGGAAATCACATCACCGACGTCCCGGAATTCGCGGGCATGGAAGCGCTCCAGCATGCCGCCTACGAGCTGGCGACGGAATCCGGGAGGGTCGGGGCATATGCGGGGGATGCCGTTTATGACCCGTACAAAGCGAGTCTCCGCGAAGGCCTGCCGCGCGAACAGCGGGAGCTGTGGGATATTCTCGCGCCTCCCCACGGGGTGCGGCCGCCAACCGAGCCGGGTCGCTATCTCGCCGCGAAGTTGAACGAGGCCGCCATCCGTAAGCAACCAGGGCTCGACCCGCGCCCGCACCTGGGTCGGATCGACCAGAAGGTGGTGCTGGCGCACGGTTATGACGACCGCTTGATCCCCTTTACCGAGACCCTGCGGCTGCAGCACCACCTGTCACTGTCGCTCGATGCCACCACCTGCGTCACCCGCCTCTTCGCGCATTCCCAGGAGGCGGCGAAACCGCGGTTCATCGAGTACCCGATCGAGCTCGCCCGCTACCTCGCATTGCTCAACCGGGCGCTCAAGCCCTGCTGACGCGCCTCAGCCCTCTTCCGGATTCTCGATCAGGTGGAGTGGCGCGAGCCGGTGGACTTCCTCACCCACCTGCAGGTCGAACAGATAGGTGCCCGCGGCCGGGAAGACGACCTCTTCCATAGGCAGGATCAGGCGGGTCTGGGGCGGCGCCTCGCCCGGCTCACGCGGGCTCACGTCCGTATGCCCGCTTATCGTCAAACACGGGCTGCCGCTGGGATCGACCAGATCGATCTTGAAATCACGGCGACCTTCGCCCTCCGCATCCCATTCGACGGCGAGGGCGAGGACCATACGATCCTGCTTCGCGGGAAAGCCGGGCGCGAAGAGTTGCTGAAAGATTCCGTGCACGTCCAGGCGCCCGTCCTGTCGCGCCTCGGCATGTTCGCAATTGAGTGCGTAGAGTATGCGCAAGGGGATTCGCAGTCGTTTATGAGTCGTCCATTTCCGAGAGGCGGGCAAGTCGAAGCCGCACGGCCTCCGCGTGGCCGTGAAGTCCCTCCGCTTCGGCGAGCCGGACGACGTCCGGGCCGTCGCGCTGGAGCCGTTCCCGCGAGTAGCCCAGCAAGCTCGTCCGCTTGACGAAATCGTAGACCCCGAGCGGTGACGCCCAGCGGGCGGTGCCCCCCGTCGGCAGGACGTGATTCGGACCGGCGTAGTAGTCGCCGACCGGTTCGGGCGTGAAGGATCCGAGAAATATCGCGCCCGCATTGCGGATCGCACCGGCCAGCGCGAGCGGCTCGCGGACGAGCAGCTCCAGGTGCTCGGGTGCCCGCAATTCCGCAACGGCAGCGGCCGACGCGAGGTCCGGGACCAGTACGATGAGACCGTTCGTCTCCAGAGATCGCCTGGCGACCTCTCGCCTCGGATTGCTGGCGAGTAGGCGATCGAGTGCACCTGGTACCGCCTTCGCCACGCCCTCGTCATCGGTCACCAGCCAGGCGATCGCGTCCGGATCGTGCTCCGCCTGTCCGATCAGGTCGGCCGCCACGAAATCGGGATCGGCGGTCCGATCCGCGACCACCAGGATCTCCGACGGCCCGGCGACCATGTCGATGTCGACCCGACCGAACACCTGCCGCTTCGCCTCCGCTACCCAACGATTTCCCGGACCCACGATCTTGTCGACGGGTTCGATGCTGTCGGTCCCGTAGGCGAGCGCCGCGATCGCCTGCGCCCCGCCGATCCGGTAGAGCTCGTCGATCCCAGCGATGTGCGCGGCGGCCAATACCGCCGGTTCGATATGGCCGTCCGGCGCCGGGCAGACCATTACGAGGTGGTCGACCCCTGCAACCCGCGCCGGGATGACGTTCATCAGGACGGACGACGGATATGCGGCCCGCCCGCCTGGCACGTAGACCCCCACCCGCGCGAGCGGCGCGACGCGCTGGCCCATGACGGTACCGTCCGGCAGCAAATTGAAGAATCCGCGCTCCCGCTGATGCTCGTGAAACGCGCGGATGTTCGCCGCCGCACCGCGCAGGGCGGCGAGAAGGTCCGGGTCGACCTGCGACGCGGCCCGCTCCATCTCCTCCGCATCGACCCGCAGCTCTCCGAGCGACGCCGCCTCGAAACGGTCGAAGCGGGCGGTGAGCTCGAGGACGGCATCGTCCCCCCGCTCCACGACCGCCCGAATGAGACCGGCGACCTCGTCGCGGAGCTCCGGATCGTCCTCGGCCTCCGCTCGAAGAATGGCTCTAATGTCGGTGAAGGGCGCTGAGGCCCTGATCGTCCTCATGTTCATCACACCATCTCTGTTGTTGCCTCGGCCCGTGCTTCCAGAAGATCCTCGAGCTCGCCGATCAGCCGCTGGTGCTCCTCCAGCCGCAGCTTGTGGCTGGCCCGATTCACGATCAGCCGCGCCGATGACTTCAACACCGTATCGACGACCACCAGCCCGTTCTCCCGCAGCGTCCGACCGGTTTCCACGAGATCCAGGATCCAATCCGAGAGCCCGAGCAGGGGAGCGATCTCGACCGAACCGGAGATGCGAACGAGCTCGACCTGAAGACCGCGTCCCGCGAAGAACCGTCGCGCAGTACTGACGTACTTGGTGGCGACGCGGGGCGTGACCGCGCCGCTCAGGTGCGGGTACTCGGTCCCGGCAGGCGCCGCGATGGCGACCTTACAGGCACCGAATCCCAGATCGAGCGGGTGCAGAACGTCCGGTCGATGCTCGTGGAGCACGTCGTAGCCGACCACCCCCGCGTCGGCCACGCCCGCCTCGACATAGGCGGGCACATCCTGGCTCTTGACGGGCAGGAACTCGAACCGTCCGTCCGCAGACGGGACGATGAGCCGGCGGCTCTCGGCGTGCTCGTCGGCGACGCCGGAACCCAAGCGAGCCCAGAGCCGCAGGGCGTCGTCCATCATCCTGCCCTTCGGCAGGGCGATCCGGAGTATCTCGCTCATGCGCCCTTCGCCAGCAGGAGCTCCGCAAGCGCGTCAGTCTCCAACATGAAACCGATGGCGGGGCTGACCAGTCCGTAGAGACCCACAAGCTCGTCGTACCTTCCGCCCGACCCGACGGCCCGCCCGACGCCGCCGACGAAGACTTCGAAGCGAATGCCCGTGTAGTAGCCGAGCCCCCGGATCTCCCCCAGATCGTAGACGATCCGTTCCCGCTCGGCCGGCTCGAGCAGCGCGTCGATACGCCGCAAGCGGTCGATCGCCGCGCGGGCGTCGTCGCAGACGGCGAGGTCGGCGCCTCGGTCCAGGACTTCGCTGCGGCCGATGAGCTCCGGAAGCTCGGCCAGCGCGCGGCCGATGCCGGCCGGTAGGTCCGCGCGCCCCCGGAAGCCGTGAAGCGACGCGCGGTCCTTTCGGTCGATCGCTTCGCGCGCGGCCTCCGCCACGTCGGGCTCGAGCGCGCGGAGCAGCGGCTGTATGAAGCGGATCTCGCCGAGGTTCACCTGGAAATCGCTGATCCCCAATGCGTGGAGAGTCCGGAGCAGGAGCCGCAGCACCTCGACGTCGTCGTCCGGAGTACCGGCGCCGATCAGCTCGGCACCCATCTGGAAGGACTCTCGCCGCTGCCCGCCTCCCTCCCGCGTCTGCCGGTAGACCTTGCCCGCATAGGAGAGGCGGAGCGGCATGGGGTCCGCCGCAAGCTTCGTCGCGGCCAGGCGGGCAATGCTCGAGGTGAAGTCCGCACGGAGTGCGACCAGCCTGCCGTCCTGATCGACGAACCGCAGGAGACGGGAAGCCAGATCCGGCCCGGCACCCAGCGTGAAGACCTCCTCGTATTCGAAGGTCGGCGGGATCACCTCTTCATACCCGCGCTCCTCGGCCAGCCGGAACCAGGTCGCCTGGACCTGCCGCCGGCGGCGTACGTCCCCGGCCAGGAGATCCTGTGAACCAGGAGGGATGCGCGCGATTCTCTCGTTGGACATGCGCCCGAAATTACGGGCGGATGCGGCAGTCGGCAACGGGGCGGGGTGCTCATGGGCACACAGGTTGCATAATCCCGCGTCTGTAGCTTTTCCTTTTTTTCCCATCGGACTCGGAGAGGACCGTGGACGCGATTCTCATCATCGGCATACTCCTTCTCCTCGTCGCGCTCCTCGGCGTCGGAGGGATAATCGAAGCGCTAGGCAGCATTGCCTGGGTGCTCCTCATCATCGCGATCATCGTTATCGCGTGGCGTGTGATTACGGGGCGGCGTCCAGTGTAGCGACTGGCCGGGCCCTTCGGCCCTGGCGATAGAACGGGCCTTCAACACGGCCCGCGCTCGACGAGGAGGTCGACCAGCTCGGCGACCTCCTCGGGCGCTTTAAGCCGCGAGAGTGCCGCGGTCGACGGCTTCGCCTCGTCCGTGACAATGATGCCCTCGCCACCTTCACGCTCTCGCAGAGCCTCGAAAGCGTCCTCGTCGGTCCGATCGTCGCCGATGTACAGAATCGGGGTACCCGACGGCGGGCTCAGGTTCTTCACGAGGAAATCGACCGCCCGGCCCTTGTGCCAGTCCACGTCCGGGCGGACCTCCAGGACCTCCTTGCCTTCCGTCACCCGCAGGCCATCCACGGACCCGGCCGCATCCAGCACCACCTCGCGCACGCGCTCGACCAGCGCGCGAACCACGAGCCGATAGTGAATGCTCAACGTGAGGTGCTTGTCCTCTACGATCGCGCCGGGGATGCGGGACAGCGGCTTCTCGATGATCTCGATCACGCGCTCGAGCTGCGGACGGGCCGCGGCGGCCTCTGGATGAACTTGTTCCAGACCGTGGCCTTCGATCTCCATCCCGTGATTGCCGGCGTAGGCGATTCCCTCGAGCCTGGCGCGCGCGCGGACGTCCGCCAGGCCGCGCCCGCTGACAATCGAAACGTGCGCGCCCTCGCACGCGATCAACCGTTCCACCGCACTGCGCGTCGCCGGTGGGATCCCCACGGACTCCGGTCGCTCGACGATGGGGGCCAACGTGCCGTCGAAGTCCAGCAACACCACGATCGCACCATGGTCTCGCCAGCCTTCCGCCCACCCGTCCACCCGTGATCGCGCGTCCGGCAGTTCCTTCCCTTGCTCGGCACTCATCCGTTCCATCCCCCTTTTCTCGGTGTCATCGTGTTCGGCTCCCCTCTTCCAGGGCCACTTCCCAGGGACTTGGTGGACGGCCGGGGTCCGCGACGCCCGCCCCGCACATACCCGTTGTCGGGGGCCCCTGACCGCCACCACCACCGCAATGATTTGACCCGCTCCGTCACAGCCGGGTAGATTCCTCGCGCTAACCGTGATCCGTTCGCAATTCAATGCCTTTTCCATGTCCTGGCTCGACCAGATCCACTTCAATGATGCCGGGCTCGTGCCGGTCGTCGCCCAGGAGGCCTCTACGGGTGACCTTCTCATGCTCGCCTATGCGAACCGGGCGGCGTTGGAGGCGACCCTGTCGAGCGGTCAGGCGCACTACTGGAGTCGATCGCGCTCCCGGCTCTGGCGAAAGGGCGAGACCAGCGGGAACGTACAGGGCATCGTGGAGATCCGCGTCGATTGTGATGGCGACGCAATACTCTATCGGGTGCGCCAGCAAGGGCCGGCCTGCCACACGCTCGAGGAGAGTTGCTTCCATCGTGCTGTAGTGGGGGATGAGCTCGCGCGCGCCGATCCGGCCGGGCACATCCTCGCGCGGGTGGCGAGGGTCGTCGACCAGCGCGAGAGCGACCGACCGGAAGGATCCTACACGACGTACCTCTTCGAGCAGGGCCTCGACAAGATTCTGAAGAAGGTGGGCGAGGAAACCACCGAGGTGGTGGTCGCGGCGAAAAACGCTGATCCGGACGAGCTCGCCGCCGAAACGGCCGACCTGCTCTTTCACGTCCTCGTCATGTTGCGAGAGCGGAACCTGCCTGTCGACCGAGTGTGGAAGGAACTGGACGAGCGCTTCGGGAGGCCTCCGCGGGCGCCGAACTCATCCAAAGACAGGAGCCTCGAGTCATGATCCTACTAGCCACCGGCGTCCGGCCTCGCTGGAGCGTTCTCCTGATCGTCGTGACCGTGGGGCTCTGGGGGTGCGACAAGCCGCGCGCACTCGGCGAGCCGAGGCAGATCCTGGTGGCGGCCCCGCAGGGGCTGTGGGATGCGCTGGAGGAAGACATCAAGAACGCCCTCGAACCGCGTACCTTCACGGTCCGCGACGAACGGGTATTCGACGTGGCACACGTGGATCCGATCGAGCCGGGGTGGGCGGACCTGCGAATCATGCGGCAAATCCTGGTGATCGGCCCACCCGAGAATCCGGCGGTGGCCGCGGCGATCGAAGCCTATGACAGCGAAATCCCGCCCGCGCCCGGCGTGTTTCAGGTCCGCAATCTCTGGGCACGAGAGCAGCTCGTCACGGTCGCCGTGCTTCCGGCGGGTGGCGACCCGGAGTCGCTGCGCCCCCTCCTCCAGCCGCTTGGGCAGACGCTCCTCAACCAGTTCGAACAGTACGCTCGCACGCGGATGTTCGTCACGGGGCCGGACGAGGAGCTGAGGGATTCGCTGTCACGTAACGCCGGGTTCACGCTGACCCTGCCGCGGGTCTATCGCGCCGAGGAGCTCGAGCCGGGGGTCTTCCAGTTTCGCAACGACCAGCCGGATCCGTCACAGCTGATCCGGAACATCACCGTCGCCTCCCGACCATCGGACGAGGCGCAGATGAGCGCGGAGTCAGCGGCCCAGTGGCGTGCCGAGCTGGCCGAGCGACTGACGCAGCCACCGCAGGAGACCCAAGCCGGCGCCGAGGGTCACAGCCTGGAAATCAACGGCCGCCCCGCCCTTCAGATCGACGGCATCTGGTCCAACCCACCGAATCAGTGGCCGGCGGCCGGCCCCTTCATCACTCGTCTCGTGGAGTGCCCCGACCGCACCTTCCTCGTCGATGCCTGGCTGTATGCTCCCGGCACGGCCAAGTACGAGTACATGTTCCAGCTCAACACGATCATCGACAGCTTCGAGTGCGCACCCGGTGGGGCTGGCGCAGCGTAAAGTCGAGCCGCAGCGAAGTAATTGTGACCACAGAGGACACAGAGTACACGGAGACGGCCGGTGAGCCCTTCCCCCGTCCTCCGCGCCCTCTGTGGTGAATCCGAGTTCGGTGAGCGAGATCTCGGTCGATCGACCGGCAGGTAGAGTCGCAGCAGGCGGCCTATGGCGGGCTAGGCCGTGGCTGGTGTGTCGAATCCGCGTTAGTCGGTGAAGGCAGCGTCGAGGATCATCTCCTGATCACCCGGATCCTGCCACCCACCCTCCAGGGGCTCGAGCCAGTTGAGGCGTCCGCGCACGACCTCGAACGGCTGGATCATGAAGAATCGAGTGCCCATGCGATCACGTGCTTCCGCGATGAGCACGGATTGCGGTGCATCGCCCTCCGACGTTCCGACAACATCCAGCGTCAGCAGTAGACAGTGCGGCCGCCGATTGCGGGCATAGGCGGCGATGGCCCCTGACAGGACGGAGGGCGAGCCACCCTCGGCTCCCGCGGGAATCGGGACCGCAAGCGTTCGGTACTCGGGGCTCGCATGACCGCGTCGCTCGCTTACCATACGGATCCGTGGCGGCAGATCGGTACCCTCCGCGGCCGTGCGTTCGAGCTCCGCGCGCGTCTCTTCGAGAAAATCGTGCGCGAGGCGAAGCGTGCGTTCCTGAGCTGCGAGAGCCTGATTCATCTGCAACTGAAGCGGATCGACGAGGAGGAGGAAGAGAGGGCGACTTCAGCGCCCCGGGGTCCCGACGGTTCCACGGAACCGGCCGACGGGAGTGTCTGCCGCAAATGGATTGCCACCGCACAGGGAGGTGCCGGGGCTGACGTGGAAGGCAGTGGCGGCGGTGGTCGCCGCCGGGCCACGCTCGACGAGCCGTGCGTGCAGGAGGAGATCTTCGAACGCGGGCACCAGCTCCTCGATCGACGGGTCGATCGGCTCCGGCGCCCCGTAGAGGCGACGCGCCAACCACGCATCGGCTGCGGGCTCGAGGCTCTCCTCGCCACGCTCGACGGCCAGTGCGCGGACGCCATCGATGGCCGCGCCCCTTGCGGCGGCGCTGAGGCTCGCCTCCGCCAGGGAACGCTGCGCCACGACAAGCCGCCTCAGACCCTCTGTCGATGCGAATCGACAGCCGCTGACCGCTTCGAACGATCGGCGGCCCGCCTGGCCGATCGCCTGGAGGCGCTGATCGGCCGCCAGGCCGAGACCGGCGGTCGTCACGGCTCGGGCGAGCTCCATGGGAGTGAGCGAGCGGCTCGGCCCGTAGGTTTCGAGCGCCCACTCACGGGTGCCGGCCGAGACCGGCGCCACAGCGTCCAGGATCGACAGGAGGGCCGGGACCGCCGCACCCGTGATGTCCGGTCCTCGCGTCGTGCCGTAGCCGGTGAGAATCGGGTCCTGGAATGACGTCAGGTAGCCGCCCAGGCGGCCGTCGCTCGCGAGCACAGCCGCGACCAGCCAGTCCGTGCCGCGGGCGAACACCTCCGCCGGGCGGGTGGCGTGTGGCCGGAGCGCGACCTCGGTCGTCGGTTGGGTGAGCGCAGTGGAGAGCTCCATCATCGCGGCCGCGATCCGATCGCCCCGGTGGTCCCGAACGGCCATGTCGGTGGCGTAGCCCCCGCGCGTGCCGTAGCGGCGGCGGGCGAGCTGCCAGTCGAGATCATGCGCGATCTCGTGCGCGATGGTGCCCGCGCCCGATCGCGGCGGCAGATAGAGCGTGCGGCTACGCGGCTCGTGCAGGGCCAGGGCGCTGAAGTGCGACGGCAGCTCGCCGATGTGGATCTGCAGCCCACGGACGGACAGCGTCGGAGCAACGCGCTGCAGGTCGGTCAGGCTGCGGCCGAGCATGCGGAGGTAGTACGGCCGCCAGGTCGCATCGACGTCGTCGTCGAAGCGGATCGCCGCGAGTCCGAAGCGAGCTTCGAGATCCCGGGCCCGCGGCGCGACATCACCAGGGAACCAGGGGTCCTCCTGGTTCCAGACCCGAAGAAAGGTCGCGGCCTGAATCATGATCAGCGGGAGGCGCGGTCCTGCATCGGCACCCGATGCCGCCAGGGCGGCCGCGCCGGCCGCGAGCCGCTCTTCATTGATCGCCTCGTCGATGAAGATCTGGCGCGCATCGAGCTCCGCTGGACCGAGCGGCCGCCGGCCGAGGAGCCCGTCCCGGTTGATCGCGACCGCCACCGTCACCGGTGCCTGGGCGGGATAATTGCGCGTCGCAGCGAGCGCCCTCAGGCGTTCCGCAGCCACCTGACCGAGAAGCGACCGCCCCCCTGGCGGCGTCGCAGGCATCTTGGGCGTGACGAGCGATACCGGCGCGCTCTGCCGCTGCGCCAATGTGCGCAGCGCGAGGGCCAGCTCGGGGCTCTCGCGCGCTTCCGCCTCCTCCTCGCGAACCGATACGGCGGCGAGCGACGGCTGCTCCACCTGGAAGCGGAGTTCCCGCCGCCATTGCCGGAGCAGGACCAATGGATCTACCTGACGAACGGCGGCCGTACGTAGCAGTAGATCCGCATCTTCCGTGGCCCTCCGCCGGTCGGCGAGCAGCGAAACGACGTGGGCGATCATCACCTCCTGGCCCGGCTGGACCGTGCGCTCGGACTCGGCGAGCAGATAGGCGAGCCGGACCGTTCGCTCGCCCGCCCTCGCCGTCGGCGCCCCCACGATTGCTCGGTTTATCAGTTCCAGCTGCTCCTTGCCCGCGGGCCGGCTCGCAGGCACTCCCGCCAGCCACACCATGTCCATGATGCCCGGATCCACGGAGTAGATCCGCCCATCCAGCGCGCGGGCCAACAGCCCGTAGGCGAGGTCGGTTCGGATGTCTTCGGGAAGATCCGGATCCGAGAGGGCGAACTCGATCAGTCGGAACGGGCTGCCCAGACCGAGGCGCGCGCGCTCGAGATAACCCAACGCGACGATCTCGGGGTCACTCAGGCGTTCGGGTGAACGGTTGACGAGGGCGGTCGCGAACGACTCGCCCCTGGCCAAGAGCGCATCTACGTCGCCACTGAATCCGCTCGGTGCGATTCGCCCGCAACCGACGAGCAGCACCAGCGCCGATATGCACACGGCGCCGAGGACGGCTCGCAGAGTCGTTGTGGACCTGGACATGGATGCGGATACTGCTGAAAGGTGGATGTACTGATCTACCCGGGGCCACCCGTGAAAGGTCCTTCGGAAGATTGATGATCGGAAGGCCAGGCGGCGCCCCTCTCAGCCGTCGTCAGCACGCTCCTGCCGCTTGTCGACGGCTTCCAGAATGGCTCGCCTGTGCCGAGGCCAGATCCCCTGTGCATAGCGAAGGAAGTTCTCGCGCTGCTCGGGCCGTTCGGCCAGGTATGACCACGCGGGTGCCGACCCCTTCTCGACGTTGCACGACCGGCACGCCGCCACGAGGTTTCCTTCCGAACGGTCGCCCCCGCGCATGCGGGGCTGGACGTGATCGAGCGTCAACGCCTCGGCCGGAAACTCCAGGCCGCAGTAGACACAGCGGTAGGCGTCACGGCGTAGGATTCTCTCGCGCAGGCTTTCCGGCGGCGGCGGGCGCTTGACCATGCGTCAGGAGCGGGACATCAGCTCCGGCGTACCGAGTAGCCGGCTGAGATCAGGAAGTCCACGAGCTCATCCACGTGCGCACGTCCCCGGGTCTCCAGTATAAGTTCGACCGCTACCTCGGTTAACCAAAGCCCTTCCGTGCCGCGACGATGATCGAGCCGCATGATGTTCGCCCCCTTCTCGGCGATTCGCGCGGTGAGCGCCGCGAGCGCGCCCGGCCGGTCGAGGATTCGAACCTCCATCCGCGCCAGCCGACCATCGTTGGTCAGGCCACGGTCGATGATTCGCGACAGCAGGTTCACGTCGATGTTGCCTCCGCTGAGCAGCATCACCACGTTTCGTCCCTCGACGGGACCCACCCGGCCGCCGACCACGGCCGCCAGGGTGACGGCAGCCGCCGGCTCGGCCACGGTCTTCTCCCGCTCCAGAAGCAGGAGGACGGCGCTCGCGATCTCCTCTTCACGCACTGTGACCACGTCGTCGACCCAACGATCGATCAACGGATGAGTCAGCTCCCCAACCCGGCGGACGGCAATGCCATCCGCGATCGTCTCGCCCCCCGTGATCGTCACCAGCTCGCCTGCCTGCCGCGCCCGCAAGGCCGATGGCACCCGCTCCGCCTCGACACCGACGATCCGCACCTCGGGACGCGTCGCCTTGATCGCGGTCGCGATCCCACCAATGAGGCCACCCCCACCGACCGGCACGACGAGGACTTCCATCTCGGGGCACTGCTCCAGCAGCTCGAGACCGATCGTTCCCTGGCCGGCGATGATGTGCGGGTCGTCGAAGGCATGGATGAGCGTAGAACCCTCCGCTTCGCGGATCCGAAGCGCCTCCTGCATCGCTTCGTCGTAAGTGGCCCCGTGCCTGACGACGCGCGCGCCGAAGCTTTCCGTATTCGACACCTTGACGAGCGGCGTGCGCTCCGGCATCACGATGGTCGCTTCGACCCCGAGATTCCCCGCGTGGTAAGCGACACCCTGCGCGTGGTTCCCGGCGCTCGCGGCGACCACCCCGCGATTCCGCTCTTCCAACGGGATCGCCAGCATGCGGTTCAACGCGCCTCGATCCTTGAAGGAACCCGTTCGCTGGAGGTTCTCGAACTTGAACCACGCATGCCCGCGGAACAGCTCGCCGAAGACTTCCGAGGGAGTGCACGGCGTCTCGACGATGTGAGCGCGGATCCGAGCACGGGCTTCCTCGATCTGCCGAAGGTCCAAAACAACATCTCCAAAGCTGAACGGATCGATTGCCCCCCGGCCACCGATGTGATAACCTGCGCTGTCTCGCCTGGCAAGGCCGGACGCAGGAGGCCCCCCGCCCCATCGTGACGCCCCCCAACTCCTTGAACGATCCTCGCATCCGCGCCCTCCACATCGCCCTGGAGAAGCGCCGCCCTCGATTGCTCGGCGATGCGCACCCAGTCTCCCGTGCGGCCGTGTCGCTCGTCCTCCGCCCGGCGCGTGAGGACCTCGAAATCCTCCTCATACAAAGACCTACTTCCGAGCACGATCCCTGGTCCGGCCACATGGCCCTGCCGGGCGGGCGCCGCGAGGGCGGCGAGGACGACCTCACCACTGCGATGCGGGAGACCCTCGAGGAGGTCGGGGTCGAGCTCTCCGCTCTCGGGATGTTGATCGGCAGGCTCGACGACGTCCGGCCGAGCGGCGGCGGACCACAGATTGCAGTCGCTCCGTTCGTGTTCGCCGTACCGGCGGAAACGACGCTGACGCCGGACCCGGCCGAGGTGGCCGATACGGTCTGGATTCCGCTCCGGCACCTATCCGACCCTGCTGCGGCCGCTCGACACCTGCACGTACTTCCGAATGGAGGAAGTCTGCACTTCCCCGCCCTCGCCTACCATGGTTACGTGATCTGGGGACTCACTCACCGAATGCTGATACAATTTCTCGGAATCGCGCGCTCTTTGAAGCAGGGGAAAGAGTTTTGACGGACAAGAGGGCACTGGTACTCGGCTGCGGGTACGTCGGACTCGTGCTCGCCCGCGAGCTATGGGAGCAGGGCTTCGAAGTGATCGGGACGACGCGAACGCCGGAGCGGTTCCGGGAGATCGAGGCGACGGGCGCTTCGCCAGCGCTCGTTGACGTCACCGATCCGGCTACCCTCCGACCACTCCTGGACTTCCAAGCCGACCAGGTCTTCGACCTCGTGCCGCCACAGCGGATCGACGACGCCCGCTACACGGCCTGGGGAACGCGAAATGTCGCTTCGGCCTTCGTCGGACGGCCGCTGGAATCCCTCGTCTATCTCAGCAGCACCTCCGTCTATGGCCGCCGAAGTGGTGAATGGACGGACGAGGCGACGCAGACGCGGCCGATTTCGCCGGTCGGCCAGGCGCGCCTCGAGTGCGAGACGATCTACCTCGACGCGTTTCAACACGACGCGGTCCCCGCCAGGATCTGCCGGGTCCCGGGAATCTACGGCCCCGGCCGTACCCTTCGGCAGCGCCTTGAAACGGGCGCCTACCGGCGAATGGACGACGAGAAGCTCTGGGTCTCACGGATCCACGTCGAGGACCTCGCCGCCGGACTGATCGCCGCCGCCAGCTGTGGAAAGCCTGGAGAGATCTACCTGCTCTGCGACGACGAGCCCACTACGGGCCAGGAGTACGCCGAGCTCACCGCTTCCCTTCTCTCGCTGCCCATGCCACCGACCGTAAGCCGTGAAGACATTCGCCAGGAGCTCAGCCAGGATGGATTCGAACGCCGGATCTCCTCCCGCAGGTGCCGGAATCGGCGCATGCGCGAGGAACTCGGCGTCCAGCTTCGCTATCCGACCGTTCGCGAGGGTGTGCCCGCGGCCCTCGAGGCGGAAGGGGCGCTCTAGATGATCACCGACGACTCCTTCGATTTTCTCGAGAAGCTGCTCGACGCGCACGGACCCAGCGGCTTCGAGATCGAGCCGGCCCGCGTCTGGCGCGCCGAAGCGGAAACCATCGCGGATCGGGTGGAAGCTGACGTCAGCGGTAATTCCCTCGCGTTCCTGAACCCAGGCGGCGCACCGCGTGTGATGCTCGCTGGCCATGTGGATGAAATCGGCCTGATGGTCACGCACATCGATGACGACGGGTATCTGTACGTCGACGGCATCGGCGGGTGGGATTCCCAGGTGCTCATCGGGCAGCGGATCCGCCTGATCGGCCGCAGTGGTTACGTGGTGGGCGTGATCGGCAAGAAGCCGATCCACCTGATGAAGCCCGATGAACGTGAGAAGGTTTCGAAGATCAGCGACGTCTGGATCGACGTGGGCGCCCCTGACCGGGAGGCGGTGCTCGGGATGGGGCTCCGCGTGGGGGATGCCGGCGTCATCGATGCGCGAATGGTCAAGCTGGCCGGCAACCTGATCGCCTCACGCGCGATCGACAACCGTATCGGAGCGTACGTGGTCCTCGAAGCCCTGCGCCTGCTGGCCGCGGACCGTGACCGGCTCGGGGCGGAGGTTGCCGCGGTCGCCACGACTCAGGAGGAGATCGCGTACCTGCACGGGGGCGGCGCGCGAACCAGCGCCTACGGCTTCGACCCCCAGGTCGCGATCGTCGTGGACGTCACCTTCGCGACCGATGTTCCCCAGGTCGAGAAGAAGCAGACCGGCGAACACAAGCTCGGGAGCGGCCCGGTTCTGACCCGCGGTTCCGCCGTGCATCCGCTCGTGTTCGACCGCCTCGTTGCCGCGGCCGAGGCCGCCGGCATCGAGTATACCATCCAGGCCGCCGCCCGCTCCACCTCCACCGACGCCGACGCCATCTACATCTCCCGCACTGGCGTCGCTACCGGCGTGGTGTCCGTGCCGAACCGCTACATGCACTCGCCCAACGAGATCGTTTCGCTCGATGACCTGGACGCCACGGCGCGGCTCATCGCGGAGTTCATCCGCGGTCTCGAGGCCGATGCGGAGTTCGTTCACCGGTGACAGCATGACGCGCGCATGGCGGACCATTCCTCTGTCATGCCCGCGCGGGATACAGTAGCAAGCCGCCACCGACGAATTCTTCTGCATCCAACTGGATCCCCGGCATCGCGGGGATGACATCTCGGGGAGCGGCCCGAAATCCCAGCAACTCTACGCGCCATGTACACCATCGACGAGACGATCATGAACGCACCCGTCGACATCTGTTTCCGCGCCGCGGCGGACGTCGAGGGGTGGCCGGATGCCCTGCCACACTACCGGTGGGTCCGCTTCCAACGGAAGGATGCGTTCGGCACCGGGCGAGTGGAGATGGCCGCGACACGACACTTCGGCCCGCTTCGGTATCCGGTTTGGTGGGTCTCTGAGATGACTGTGGATGAGGACCAACCTGTGGTCTTCTATCGTCACGTCGACGGCATCACGACGGACATGGACGTGGTCTGGTCGTTCGAAGCGCAGGGAGCATCGCAGACGCGTGTGAAAATCGTACACGACTGGGCTAGCGGCCCCGCCTGGCCCCTACCGGGGCCCGTTCGCCGTCTGATCGCGGATCTCGTCATCGGCCCGATTTTCATCCATCACGTCGCCAGCCGAACCCTGCAGGGAATCCGCTCCAAGGCGGAGGCGCTCCACACCTCCTCGGACCAGGTGACGAAATGAGGCTCGCCCGGGAAAACGGAACACGCCCACCCCAGCCACCTTCGAGAAGGGTCGCCGTGACGGGCATCGGCTGCATCACGCCGATCGGAAATTCGGTGGAGGGCCTCTGGGAGGGGCTGCACCGCCGGGAATCCGCCGTGCGACGGATCAGTCGCTTCGACACGTCGCCCTTCCGCACGCATATCGCGGCCGAGGTCGACGAGTTTCGGCCGCTGGACTTCATGGAGAAGCAGCGGGTCAAGAGGTTGGACAGATTCGCGCAGTTCTCCGTCGCCTCCGCCCGGCTCGCGCTGGACGACGCGGGGCTGGAACCCGCGTCTCTCGATCCCGACCGTGTCGCCGTGCAGATCGGCTCGGCACTGGGCGGCATCATGCACGCCGAGGAGCAGTACCATAAGTACCTCACCGAAGGCGTCCGCGGGGTCAGTCCGCTCCTGGCGCTCTCCGTCTTCGGCGGGTCGTCCTCCTGCAACATCGCGATCGAGTTCGGCTTCACGGGATCCAACGCCACGAACGCCATGAGCTGCGCCTCGGGCGCGATCGCCATTGGCGACGCCTGGCGCCTCATCCGTGAGGGCAGCGCGGATGTCGCTCTTGCCGGTGGCGTCGAGGCACCCCTGTCTCCACTGAGCTATGGCGCCTTCGCGATCCTCCGCGCCATGTCCACACGCAACGACGACCCCCGCCACTCCTCGCGTCCCTTCGACGTCGACCGCGACGGGTTCGTGATGGCGGAGGGCGCCGCCATCCTCGTGCTCGAGGAGCTGGAGCACGCCCGCGCCCGGGGAGCGCGGGTCTACGCGGAACTCTGCGGCTATGGAACCTCCAATGACGCGTTCCACATGACTGCTCCGCGCCCTGACGGCGCGCAGGCCGCCCGCGCCGTTCGCCAGGCCCTGACCGTCGCCGGCGTGCAGCCGGACCAGATCGACTACGTCAATGCACACGGCTCCTCCACACCGCTCAATGATGCGACGGAAAGCCGTGTGATCCGCGAGGTTTTCGGCGAGCACTCCGACTCCCTCGCCGTCAGCGGCACGAAGGGCTATCACGCCCATGCGCTCGGCGCAACCGGCGCCATCGAGGCGGCCATCACCGCACTCGCGCTGCGCAACGGCTGGATCCCTCCTACCCTGAACCTCGAATCCCCTGACCCCGACTGCGACCTGACCTACACCAACGGAATCGGCGACACCCGCGAAGTCCGGTACGCGGTCTCGAACTCCTTCGGTTTCGGCGGCATCAACGCGGCTCTGGTCTTCGGAAAGGCAGGGAATGAAAAAGCAGGGAATAGGGAATAGGGAGTAGGGAATAGCCTACAGGTGCCCAGCATCGACCCCTGCGATCGAAACGAGGGTGCCCTCGTCGCAGGCTATTCCCTACTCCCTATTCCCCATTCCCTACTTTTCTTGGAACCAAACCCGCCGTGCCCCACTATTACCTCACGTCATCGAGACGCGACGGGCGCCAGGCACCCGCGCTTCTCGCTCGAGAAAGGCTTCCGATCCCTTTACAGTCCCCCAATCCACGGCCTATATTGTGTGGGTTATGAAAGGAATTATGGGAGACGGACACCTGAACAAGTAAGCCGAGGGCGGCGAGCGTCGGACACCGACGGGGCTCGCTGCCCTTAGTTATTTCATCCCAACGAGCCGAACTCATGTTTTTCAGCTCCCGTGCCCTGGACTCGTTTGATCAGTACCTGCATGACGTTGAAAAATACCCCCTCATCGAGGATCCGGAGCAGGAGCGCGCGCTAGCGCGCCGTGCTCGCAGCGGCGACAAGGAAGCGGCCGAACGCCTCGTCACGGCCAACCTTCGTTTCGTCATCTCTTATGTGAAGAAGTACCAGGGCCGCGGTCTCGGACTCGCAGAGCTGGTCTGTATCGGGAACGAGGGCCTGTTGAAGGCCGTCAAGAAGTTCGATCCGGAAAAGGGAGTGAAGTTCATCTCCTACGCAGTGTGGTGGATCCGCCAGACGGTTCTCCAGGCGCTGGCCGAGCAGACCCGGTCGGTTCGGATCCCCCTGAATCAGAACTCGAACCTGGTGAGGCTGTCGCGCACGGAGACGGCCCTCACTCAGACGCTGGGACGCTCGCCGACAGATCAGGAGATCGCCGACGAGATGGCCGAGCCGATCGACACGATCCGGGCGCTCAGGCGGGTCGCCGCGAGCGAGCTTTCGCTCGACGCGCCGCTGGACCGGGGCGATCGTGACTCATCGTCCTTCGGCGAGCGCTTCGCCGGTGCCGAAGCCGAAGAGATCGAGGAGGAGGTCGAGTCGCAGGCGCGGCGCGAGTTCCTCGAGCGGATGTTCGAGAAGTACCTGACGGAGCGAGAGCGCAAGATCCTCTACCTCTACTACGGCCTCGATGAGGGCGAGGAGAGGACGCTGGAGGAGATCGGAATGCTGCTCGGCGTGACGCGCGAGCGTATCCGGCAGATCCGGAACCGTGCATTCGAGAAGCTCAGGGAGAGCCCGGACGGACACGCACTCGAAGGATTCTGGGCCGTGTCCTGAGACCTGGCTTCGGGTGGACGGAAGGCGGTGGGGCTCGTGGTTTCCGTGGATCGCATGGAGAAGGGGGCCGGTGCCCGTCCTGCTCTACGCGAGATCCGGGAGGACTTCGGCCTTAAAACGACGGCCATCGTCTCGGTGCTCGACCTGATCGCATTTCTGGAGACGGAGGAGG
>JBBDRL010000009.1:0-9018 GCA_040905505.1 Gemmatimonadota bacterium
GACCGAAGTTCGGCAACTCGTCCGGTGCTATTCCTTTCAGCGGAGGGACTCATGATACAACGAACCAACGCCGGGCTGCGGCGAACCGCTGACTCTCGCCCGATCGCTCAGCCCATGCTCCGAATCTTCGTCGGCGCGGCCCTCGCCGTGGGTATCACCGCCTGCAGCGGCCTGTCGGCCCGGAACGACGCCCAGATCACGACGCTTTCGAGCCGTGCCGATATGGTCACCGGCGGGGACGCTCTCGTCCGTGTGGTGGTCCCCGAAGGGGTCGCGGCGGATCAGCTCGCTGTCACGGTGAACGGAGTTGAGACCGCCGCCGATTTCCGCGGCGAGACGGGCGGGATGGGTCTCGTCGGCCTCGTCACAGGTCTCCAGCCAGGATCGAATACGCTGGCGATCGGCGACGGCGAGAATACGTTCGCGGAGGCCGTGCTCACGAACTATCCTACTACGGGGCCGGTGGTCTCAGGGCCGCACGAGACGCCGTTCATCTGCGAGACCGAATCGTTTGAGCTCATCACTGGCGAGACGCTCGGCCCGCCGCTCGATGAGAACTGCTCGGTGGCGCGGCGGGTGGACTACGGCTACCGCTCGGTCGAGGGTGGCGATTTGAAGCCGCTGCCGAGTCTCGAGAGGTATCCAGCCGACCTGGCCCGCACGACGACCAGTTTGGGCGTCGAGGTTCCTTATATCGTGCGGATCGAGACCGGCACGGCAAACCGCGGAATCTACGAGATCGCCATGCTCCATGATCCCGTTGCCGAGCCGGAGCCGGACCTGTGGAACTTGCCCGCGGGATGGAACAACCGCGTCGTTTATACCCTGGGCGGAGGATGCCCGGGCGGCTGGTATCGGCAGGGGGCCCGAACCGGCGGCGTGCGGGGCGACTGGTTGCTCCGTCAGGGTTACGCGGTGGTCGGTTCGACGCTGAACGTCTACGGCAACAACTGCAGCGACTTCCTCGCGGCCGAGACCGCGATGATGACGAAGGAGCGATTCGTAGAGGCCTACGGGCCGCCCCTGTACACGATCGGCACCGGCTGCTCCGGCGGGTCGTACGCGAGTCTTCAGATCGCGGACAACTACCCGGGCATCTTCGACGGGATCATTCCCGGGTGCAGCTACCCGGACGTGCTGTTCGCGACCACGCCCTGGAACAGCGATGCCCGGCTGCTGCTACAGTACTTCGAGGGCAAGGCCGCGATGCCCTGGGACGATGCCGAGCAGCTCGCGGTCACCGGCTTCGTCAACCTGGACATCATGCACCTGATCGGACCGCCAGGCGGACACGCGCAACGGATCCGCGTGGGTGAGGCCTGCCCGTCGGTGCTCCCGGAAGAGATGCGGTATCATCCGACCGACAATCCGACCGGTGCCCGGTGCGAAGTGTTCGAGCACCATATCAACGTCTTCGGCCGAAACCCGGAGACCGGATTCGTGCGCCGGCCGATCGACAACGTCGGGGTCCAGTACGGGCTGAAGGCGCTGAACGACGGCGTCATCACCAGGGCGCAGTTTCTCGATCTGAACGAGAAGATCGGAGGCTACGACCTCGACGGGAACGTTCACGGCGAGCGAACCGCCGGCGATCCGATCGCCATGCGCGCCGCCTACGAGACCGGCCGCATGTTGAACGGTGGCGGCGGTCTGGCCTACACGCCGACGATCGAGTACCGCGGCTATGCCGACATGCAGGAGGGTGGTAACGTGCACCCGCGCTTCTTATCGTTCTCCATCAAGGAACGGCTGCTCAAGGCGAACGGACATCTGGACAACATCGTGATGTTGACGGTTGACGGCGATCGGTACGGTCTGTTCAATCGCGAAGACGATCCGATCCTCCAGGAGGCGTTCGGGCAGATGGACACGTGGCTGACGCGCCTTGCGGAGGATACGTCGAGCGACACGCCGATCGAGAAGGTGCGCCGGGCGCGGCCGGCCGACCTGGTCGACGCGTGCTGGACTCCGAGGACCGGCGAGGAAGCGCCGACCAAGATCGTGGAGGAGCAGATGGACTCGAATGTTCCCAGCCGCTGCCAGGAGCTGTACCCATCGGGCTCGTTCGCGCGAGGCGTGGCGGGCTCGAGCATCGCCACCGACATCATCAAGTGTCAGCTCAAGCCGATCGACCCGTCCGACTACACGGTCAGCTTCACCGAAGCGGAGTCGGCGCGCCTTCGTGAGATCTTCCCCGAGGGCGTATGCGACTGGACACAGCCGGGTATCGAACAGACCGGGCTGCGCGGTACCTGGCTCGTCATGCCGAACACGCCTGCACCACGCTAGCAGAGCAATGCACTGCCGGTAGGCCGTTTCTGTGGATTAGGCCTGCCGGCCCGTTCGGGAGGTCAATATTTGCCGCTCACACCACATCATCAGCACGTGCCGAACTACAGGATTGCCGTGATCCCCGGTGATGGGATCGGAAAGGAAGTGATCGAAGAGGGGATACGGGTCCTCGAGGCCGTCGGTAGTCGCTTCGGGATCGGTCTGAGCTGGGACCGCTTCGATTGGGGATGTGAACGGCTCCTGGCGAGCGGCGAGATGCTACCGGAGGACGGTCTCTATCAGATCCGCCACCATGACGCGGTTTTCCTGGGTGCCGTGGGCTGGCCCGGAGTGCCCGACCACGTATCTCTATGGGGCCTCCTGATCCCGATCCGGCGGGAATTCGAGCAGTACGTCAACCTCCGGCCGGTTCGCCTCCTCGAGGGTGTTTCGACGCCGCTCGCCGATCGGAAACCGTCGGAAATCGACTTTGTTGTTGTGCGCGAGAACAACGAAGGCGAATATTCCGAGATCGGTGGTCGACTCTTCCGGGGCACCGACCGCGAAATGGCGATCCAGGAGAGTGTGTTCACTCGCCGTGGCGTCGATCGCGTCCTACGTTTTGCATTCGACCTCGCCCGCGCACGGGACGCCAGGCACGTCGCGTCTGCGACCAAGTCGAACGGGATCGTGCACACCATGCCATTCTGGGACGAGCGCTTCGCGGCGATCGCGGAGGAATATCCCGACGTAGGAACCGATCAGTACCACATCGACATCCTGGCCGCGCATTTCGTCCGGCATCCGGACTGGTTCGATGTCGTCGTAGGAAGTAATCTCTTCGGGGACATCCTTTCCGATCTCGGTCCGGCGGTCGCGGGGAGCATCGGCATCGCGCCATCTGCGAATCTGAACCCGGAGCGGGATTTCCCGTCGATGTTCGAGCCGGTCCATGGCTCCGCGCCCGACATCGCGGGAAAAGGGATCGCCAATCCGGTCGGGCAGATCTGGTCGGGCGCGATGATGCTGGACCACCTGGGACATCCCGAGGCTGCCCAGGCGGTCGTCGATGCGATCGAGCTCGTCATCGCGGAGCCCGGTGCCGGAACGCCCGACCTGGGCGGGCGGCGGACGACGACCGAGTTGGGGCGGGCGATCGCCGACGCCGCAGCCGCCTCCCGGTGAATTTCTTCCTCTTCTGGAGATGGGACTATGATCCGAGAACGAACTTCAGCGGCAATGCTGCTCGTCCTGACGCTGCTCGGCGCCGGTTCCATCACGGCGATCGCCGCTCAGGAGCACGAGCCCGCAACCTCTGCGCTCACGAGCCCTCCAGCCCACCGCCCCGGCGTTCCGGGCCCTAACGGGCTCGTCACCTCCGGACACCCGCTCGCCTCGATGGCGGGCCTGCGGGTGCTCATGAACGGCGGCAATGCGGCCGACGCCAGCGTCGCCGTCCTATCGACCCTGCACGTGGTCCGGCCGCAGATGTCGGGTATGGGCGGAAATGGTATGTTCACGATCTACGACCGGGATACCGACCAGGTCTACGCCCTCCACGGCGCCGGTGCGGCACCACTGGCGATCGATGCCGACGCCATGACGCCCGAAGACCTCGGTTCGGGGATTCTCGCCGGCGTCGTGCCGGGACTCTTCGGCGCCTGGATCGCCGTTCTCGACCGCTTCGGTACGATGAGCTTGGGAGACGTCATGGCCGACGCGATCCGTTACGCGGAGGACGGCCACCCCATCGAGGCTTCCGTGGTCGACGCCATCGCTGGCGCCCGGGACGGCTTCGAGCAGCATCCCACGAGTGCCGCCGTCTACCTGCCAGGCGGCAGGGTGCCTGAGGTCGGCGAGATGTTCCGGCAGACGGACCTCGCCAACACCATGAAGCGGGTGGTCGAGGCTGAGCAGCAGGCTCTCGCGTCCGGAGCATCCCGTGAGGCGGCGCTTCAGGCCGCGTTCGATCGCTTCTACAAGGGCGACATTGCCCGCGAGATGGCGAGCTTCTTCGAGGAGCAGGGCGGAGACTTCCGCTACGAAGACTTCGCCCGCTATCAGCCGATCTGGGCCGAGCCCGTCCATACGACCTACCGGGGCTACGACGTCTACTCCAATCCGGCCACCTCGCGCGGTGGCCTGGAAGTCACCATGCAGCTCAACCTGCTGGAGGGTTTTGACATCGCGAGCCTCGGTCACAACACCCCGGAGACCCTCCATCTGATCGCGGAGGCGATCAAGGTCGCCAAGGCGGATGTCTACCACTTCATCGGGGATCACGCCTTTACCGACGTTCCGTATGGCGCGCTCCTCGACAAGGACTACGCCGCCCAGCGCCGACAGCTGATCGACCCCAGCCGGGCGATCGCCTATCCGGATCATGGCGAGCCCCGCGCACTCGCCGGAGTACATCATCCGGTCCCCGCGGAGGTGGTCGCCTCGCGAAAGACGTTTCCCGACGAGTCTTGGCCGGGAAGCACCACGAGCTTTTCGATCGCCGACCGGGACGGGAACGTGATCGCGGTGACGCCCACTCACGGCAGCGGTTTCGGGACCCGGGTGATCGTGGGCAACACGGGCCTGTTCTTCAACAACGGAACGCGGATCGGCTCGACGTCTCCCTATCCGGACGACGTGAACTACGTGCGTGGCGGCCAGATTCCGATCCTGAACAACTCACCGGTCCTCATCATGAGGGACGGCGAGTTTCACGCGACCGTGCACTCGCCGGGCGGTGAGACCATCGGGCAGACTCAGACGCAGGTGGTCATGAACCTCCTGGATTTCGGCATGGGGATCCAGGAAGCCGTTGAAGCCCCACGGATCGGTCTTAACGCCGAACCGAACTTCTACCTCCCCGACGCCGAGGTCACAATTCGAGCAGAGGACCGGATTCCACCCTCGACGCTGCGAGTGCTCGCGGACCTGGGCCATCCGGTGCGGACGGTTTCGGCGTTTTCCCTCGGGAGTAACAGCGGGATTCTGCGAACCGAGGCCGGCACCCTGCTAGCGGGCGCGGATCCGCGACGGGTGGACTACGCCGTGGGTTGGTAGGCTCCAGCCAGCCGGTGTCCCGCGGGCCTGCGGGGCACCGGCCGCGGCTTCACGAGGCATCGAGGATTGACCTGTGCGGGCTCCAGTGCGACTGTCGGATTGATTAGAGGGCTGGCGAAACGATTATCAGAGGTGGGATATGGCGAGTCGAAGGCGTTTCCTGAAGGTGACCGCTACGATGGCGGCAGCCGCGGGTACGGGCCTGCTGCCGCCCTTCGCCCGCGCGGCGGACGCGATTTCGCCGGGCTTGCGCGCCCCCGGGCGTCGGCAGCCGCTGCGGGTACTGGTCCTCGGCGGGACGGGGTTCATCGGTCCGCATCTCGTGCGCACCCTGCTCGAGCGGGGGCACACACCGACTCTCTTCAACCGGGGTCGCACCGAGCCGGCCATGTTCGCAGAGCTGTTTCCCGGTCTCGAGAATCGGATCGGGGACCGCAACGGTGATATCTCGTCACTCGAGCAGGGGGAGTGGGACGCGGTCGTCGACGACTCCGGCTACACGCCCCAGCAGGTCGCGGCCACGGCTCAAAGCCTCAGGGGCAGGGTGGGGCAGTACCTGTTCACCTCGACGCGGGCGGTCTACACTGATTACACGGCTGAGAGGATGGATGAGGATGCCCCGCTCGGAATGCGCGGCGTGCCGGAGAGCGAGTGGGATGGCTACGGCCCGCTCAAGGTACTCGCGGAGCGGGAGGTGACCGCTGCCTTCCCCGACGCCGCGACGATCGTCCGGCCGGCCATCATCACCGGGCCCGGCGATAGGACCGATCGCTTCACCTACTGGTATGTACGGATCGACGAGGGTGGCGACGTCCTCGTCCCGGGAAGCCCGTCCGACCCGGTGCAGTACATCGACGTGCGTGACCTGGCGAGCTTCTACGTGCATCTTCTCGAACAGGGAACAACGGGTGTGTTCAATCTCGAAGCCCCGGCGGCCCCGCTCTCGGCGGCCGAGTTCGTTCACGGGATCCGGGCGATCACGGCGGGGCCCGTCGCATTCACGTGGGCGGACTGGGGCTTTCTCGACGGGCTCGGACTGCGCGGAGGGGAGAAGTTCGCTGCGTGGAGGGCGCCGGCGGGAGACTGGCTCAACTACGGGCGGATGGACAACAGCCGCGCACTCGCCGCCGGCCTCACCGTGCATCCGCTGGCCGATACCGCGCGCGACACGCTCATCTGGTGGAGAGGTCGATCCGGAAGTGGGCCGAGCGAGCTTGGCTCCGGTCCGACCGCCGCGGAGGAGCGCGAGGCACTGGGCGCCTGGCGGTCGCGTAATGGTTGAGTTGGTATGGTCTCTAGGAAGTAGCAGTAGAAATCATCATGGAGCCGCCTTTCCAGCCCGCTGATTTCGGGCCGCTCCGCCCTCCAACCGACAAGTCGACCATGTGGACACGAGACCCTTTCCGGGCAGCCATCCTGATCCTCGGTGTTTCCTTCCTCGGCGCCTGTGAAACGGCGCAGGAAACTACTCTAGAGTTCGATGAACTCGCCCAGGAATCCCTGGCGCAGATCGAGGGAACGCTCGACGTGCCCGGTCTTCAGGCGCCCGTCGAGGTCCTGCGCGACGAATGGGGCATCCCGCACATCTACGCGCAGAACCAGCACGATCTCTTCTTCGCGCAGGGATACATCCAGGCGCAGGACCGCCTGTGGCAGATCGATATGTGGCGGCGGGTGAACGAGGGTCGGCTCGCGGAGATCCTCGGGGCGGAGGCCATCGAGCACGACAAGCTAGCGAGGCTGATCCAGTACCGTGGCGACTGGGACGCGGAGTTCGCTCGCTACCATCCTGACGGAAGGCAGATCTTCGAGGCGTTCTCCGACGGGGTGAACGCCTACATCGCGGCAATTGGCGATAATCTACCCGTCGAATACAAGCTCACCGGGCTGACGCCCCTGCCCTGGACGCCGCAAGCGTCGACCGGGCGGGTCGCCACGGCGCTGCCGATCGGCAATGCCCGGGGCGAACTGAATCTCGCGCAAGACGTCGCCGAGCGCGGCGCCGAGGTTGTCGATGCCGAGGATGGTGCTAGCGTCAGGAACTGGGTGCCGCTGACGATCCCGAACGGTTTCGATCCTTCGCTGGTCACGGACGAGGTCGTCGACGCTCTCGGAGCTTTCGATGCCGGCTTCCCCGAGCCCCCGCTCGTCGAGGAGTACCAGGGGGTTCCCGGTGCCGTCGTGTCACTCAACATGGGTGCGATCGAGACCTCTCCAGGCAGCAACAACTGGGTCGTGAGTGGTGACCTTACGGCCACTGGTGAGGTGCTGGTCGCGAATGATCCGCACCGCGGCGTGAGCAACCCCTCCCTCCGCTACCTGATCCACCTGAACGCGCCCGGCTACAGCGTGATCGGTGCGACCGAGCCGGCGATCCCCGGCGTGATGATCGGTCACAATGGGCGCATCGGCTGGGGCTTGACCATCGTCGGAACCGACCAGGCGGACGTCTTTGTCGAGCAGCTCAACCCGGACAATCTCGATCAGGCTCTGTGGCAGGGCGAGTGGTACCCGCTGGAGACTGCGGTCGACACGATCCAGGTGAGGGATGAAGACCCCGTCGTCGTGGAGCACAAGTTCAGTCGTCACGGACCGGTATTCTACGTCGATTCGCTGAACAATGTCGCATACGCGGTGCGCTCGACCGCCAACGAGCCGGGCAGTGGAGGCTATCTCGCGGCACTGCGGCTGGCCGATGCCCAGGACTGCCATGAGTTCATCGATGTGATGGAGTACTACAACTCGCCATCGGAGAACATGATCTGCGGAGACGTGGACGGGAACATCGCGTGGCTCGCCGCGGCATTGTCGCCCAACCGGATCGGTGGCTGGTATGGGCGGCTTCCGGTGCCGGGCACCGGGGAGTATGCGTGGGATGGATTCCGCAGCCATACCGAGCTACCGCAGGAGTTCAATCCCGAGCGCGGCTGGATCGGAACGGCGAACCATGACATTCAGCCGGAAGGCTATTCCCCTCCAATCATGTTCCGGAGCAGTCCTTCGCTGCGCTTCGAGCGTCTGCAGGAGATGTTCGAGGATGCAGACAACCTGACCGCCGACGATTTCGAGCGGATGCAGCACGACGCCTATCATCCATGGTTCATGGAGCAGGATCTACCCTTACTTAGCGGCTGGTCGTCCGAAGATTCGGACGTTGAATGGGCGCGGGCTCAGCTCGTCGAGTGGGACGGAGTCTATGACAAGAACAGCGCGGCTGCCGCACTGCATAACCGCTGGCGGTCGGCCCTGGACGACGCAGCACGCGAGGAAGGGACTCCCGAGGCGCAGCGTTATGCGTTGGCGGAGGCCGCTCTAGGCGAGGCGGTGGACGAGCTCGAGGAAACGCAGGGCGAGGATCGCAGTGACTGGCGCTGGGGCCGCATTCACCGGAGTGAGTTCCCGCACTGGCTGGTCAGCGCGTACGACATCCCCGCCGTCGAACGCTCCGGAGGAGGCGGGACCGTCGCCGCAACGGGTGCCGTCTACCGCGAGATCATCGATTTTGCCGACCTCGACAACTCGCGCGCGACGAGCAGTCCCGGCCAATCCATGCAGCCCGGCAGCCCATATTACGACAACCTGCTCGAGCTATGGGGCAACGAGGAATTCTTCCCGCTGCTCTACTCTCGTGAGGCGGTCGAGTCCGGGACGGCGCACAGACTCGATCTGAATCCGGGCGGCTGAGACGAT
>JBBDRL010000009.1:9118-13441 GCA_040905505.1 Gemmatimonadota bacterium
ACGACGCCGCGGTGGACAAATTTGCGCGACCGCTTGCGACCACCCAAAAAAATGCTAAAGTGTCGGGACAGCACCACCTGAAGGTGATCAGGCCCCGCACTTCCCTGCGGGGCCTTTTTCGTTTTTTTGTGATCGGGTTCCATCGTGAGTGAATCGCCTTATCTCGCCGCCCTTCGCGACCGCGTCCTCGTCTTCGACGGGGCGATGGGCACGTCGATCCAGTCGTACGACCTGACGCCTGAGGACTTCGGCGGCGCGAAGTTGGAGGGCTGCAACGATTACCTCGTCATCACGCGCCCAGACGTCATCGAGGAGATCCACGCGAGCTTCCTGGAGGCGGGTGCGGACGTGGTGGAGACGGACACCTTCCGCTCGAATCGTCTCACGCTGGGCGAGTACGGCCTGGGCGAACGCGTCCACGAGGTCAACGCCGCCGCCGCACGGCTCGCGCGCCGCGCCGCGGACCGCTTTGCGACGCCCGAGCGTCCACGTTTCGTCGCCGGGTCGATCGGCCCGTCGGGCTTTCTTCCATCGGCATCGGACCCGACGCTCGGCAACATCACCTTCGACGAGCTACAGCCGGTGTTCGCCGAGCAGGCAGCCGGCCTGATCGACGGCGGCGTCGACGTCCTGCTGATCGAGACGTCGCAGGACATCCTGGAGGTGAAGGCGGCGATCTTCGGCTGCCGCAAGGCGATCGCCGCCGCCGACCGACCCGTCGCCCTCCAGGTGCAGGTGACCCTCGACACGTCCGGCCGGATGCTGCTCGGCACCGACATCGGCGCCGCTCTCACCACCCTCGAGTCCCTCCGCGCGGACGTGATCGGCCTCAACTGCTCCACGGGTCCGGAGCACATGCGGCAGGCCGTCCGCTTTCTCGGCGAAAACTCGACCCGGCCGATCTCGGTCGTTCCGAACGCCGGAATCCCGCACAACGAGGGTGGGCAGGCAGTCTATCCGCTCGAACCCGAGCCGTTCGCCGACCATCTCGAGGAGTTCGCCAAGGAGTTCGGGGTCGCCGTCGTCGGCGGCTGCTGCGGGACGACGCCGGAGCACATCCGGCAGCTCGCCGGTCGCGTCGCCGGCCATCGCCCCAACGACCGCACTGTGGAGCGTGTGCCGCGCCTTTCGTCCGGTATCCGCGCGATCGAGCTGGTCCAGGAGCCGAGGCCGACGATGATCGGCGAGCGCGTCAACGCGCAGGGCTCCCGTAAGATGAAGCGACACCTGCTGGAGGATGATTACGATGGCGTCCTCGAGGTCGGCCGCGAGCAGGTCGAAGGTGGTGCGCACGTCCTCGACATCTGCGTCGCGCTGACCGAGCGGCAGGACGAAGCGGATCAGATGCAGAAGGTGGTCAAGCTCCTCTCGCAGGCCGTCGAGGCGCCGCTCTGCATCGACTCCACTGAATCGGACGTGATCGAGCGGGCGCTCAAGCAGTCCCCCGGCCGCGCGATCGTCAACTCGATCAACCTCGAGAACGGCCGGGAGCGGGTCGACGACGTCCTGCCGCACGTCGCGGCGCACGGTGCGGCGGTGATCGCGCTGACGATCGACAAGGACCTCGGCGGGATGGCCAAGACCGCCGAGACCAAACTCGAGGTCGCCCGGAAGATCCACCGCATCGCCACCGAGGAGTACGGGCTGACCCCCGACGCCCTGATCTTCGACGCCCTGACGTTCACCCTCGCCACCGGCGATGAGGAGTTCCGCCGGTCGGCGGTCGAGACGATCGAGGGGATCCGGGCGATCAAACGGGAGCTGCCCGGCGTCCTCACGACCCTTGGCGTCTCGAACGTCTCGTTCGGCCTCCAGAAGCACGCGCGCGCCGTCCTCAACTCCGTCTTCCTCTACCACTGCGTCGAAGCCGGTCTGGACACCGCGATCATCAACCCGGCGCACGTCGTTCCGTACGCCGAGATCGACGAGAAGGAGCGCGAGCTCTCGAACAACCTGATCTTCGACCGCCGCACCGACGACCGCGATCCGCTCGCCGACTTCATCGCCTATTACGAGAACACCACCGTCGAGGAGACCGCCGCCATCGACCCGACGGCGGACATGGATCCGGAAGAGGCGCTCCACTGGAAGATCCTCCACCGGAAGAAGGACGGGATCGAGGAGCTGGTCGACCACGCCGTCGAACGCAATGGCGCCGTGCCGGTGCTCAACCAGGTACTGCTGCCGGCGATGAAGGAGGTCGGCGACAAGTTCGGTGCCGGCGAGCTCATTCTCCCCTTCGTCCTCCAGAGCGCCGAGGTGATGAAGAAGGCGGTCGGCCGGCTGGAGACGTACCTCGAGAAGAAGGAGGGCCAGACGAAGGGCCGCGTCGTGCTCGCTACCGTCTACGGTGACGTGCACGACATCGGAAAGAATCTCGTCAACACCATCCTGACGAACAACGGCTACACTGTCTTCGACCTCGGCAAGCAGGTGCCGGTCAACACGATCCTCGAGAAGGCCGAGGAGGTCGGCGCCGACGCGATCGGGCTGTCCGCGCTGCTCGTCTCCACATCGAAGCAGATGCCGCTGTGCGCGCAGGAGCTGCACAAGCGTGGGCTCGCGTATCCGCTACTCGTCGGCGGCGCCGCGATCAACCCGAGCTTCGTGCGTTCCGCTGCCGTCGTCGATCCCGAAGCCGGGGCGGTCTATCCGCCGGGAATGTTCTACTGTAAGGACGCATTCGAGGGACTCTCCGTCGTCGACCGTCTCGTCGCCGCCGACACGCGTGACGAATTCGTGCGGACACACAACGAGGAGATGCTCGAACGCTCCAGGCGCTACGCCGAGAACCGCGCCAAGGCAGAAGGGCTTCGGCCCGCTTCCCGTCAGGAGCCGTCGCTCCCCGAGGCGGACATTCCCGAGCCGCCGTTCTGGGGCGTTAAGGTCCTGAACATGCCGATCGACGAGGTCGTGGAGTGCATCGACCTGAATACGCTCTACCGGATGCAGTGGGGTGCGAAGAACCTGAAGGGTGACGAATGGGACCGCATCCGCAGCACCGAGTTCGAGCCGCGGCTGAAGCGCTACGCCCGCGAGGCACGAACGCAGGGATGGCTGCGGCCGCGCGCCGTCTACGGCTACTTCCCGGCCGGCCGCGACGGCGATTCGCTCGCCGTATTCGACCCGGCCGACCACGGCCGCGAGATCGGGCGCTTCGACTTCCCGCGCCAGCCGGAGCGAGAGCGGCTCTGCCTCGCGGACTACTTCCGGAAGCTCGAGGACGGCCGTCCGAGGGACGTGGTCGCGCTCCAGGTGGTGACCAGCGGCGACCGCGCCGACCAGTTCATCGCCGAACGCAACAAGGGCGGTGATTACAGCGAGGGCTACTTCCTCCATGGGTTCAGCGTGCAGACCGCCGAGGGCGCCGCGGAGTGGGTCAACCGGCGCGTCCAGCTGGAGTTGGGCATCGACAACGGCCGCGGCCTGCGATACTCGTGGGGCTACCCGGCCTGCCCTGATCTCCAACACCACGAGCTGGTGTTCCGTCTGCTCGGCGTCGAGAACGCCATCGGCGTGAAGCTCACCAGCGCCTGGCAGCTCGACCCCGAGCAGTCGACCGCAGCGATCGTGGTCCATCATCCGTCGGCGAAGTATTTTGCCGCGGAGTGACGGGGGCGGGGAGTTAACAGTTAATAGTTAACAGTTGACAGTTAACAGAGCCCCTGTCCGGAACGAGCGAGATTCGTCGATCTGAGAACCGGATGTTCGTCCCTAAATCGTGATAAGACAATCTGTTAGCTGTTAGCTGTTAACTGTCAACTCTTAACTGTTAACTGTTAACTGTTAACTGTTAACTGTTAACTGTCACCTGTTCAACTCTGCTCCCGGAGTACCGCCATCCCAAACCGTAGCGCCAGGGTCGATCGAGCGCTCCCGTCCCGCAGTCCGGGGCTGTGGATCGTCACGGGGCTGATCATCGCCGCCGGTCTGGTTCTTCTGTTCACGCGCGTGGACTGGGGTAACCGGGAGCGGACCGGGGTGCTGGAGGACGTCGCGCCCGGACAGGCGGCCGAGCGCGTCGCGGTGCTGACTGGGATGGAGCCTCTGCGCTGCCCCGGCGCCCCGCTGAACCACCTGAGCGGCAGCTTTCCGGACGGATGGCCGGCCGCGTCGATCGACGTCGCCCTCGAGCGGCTGGCGGAGGAAACCCACGAGCGCTGGGTCTTTCCACTCGAGCCCGAGACCGTCGCCACCTGCAGCGGCACCGAGGAGCGGACGGAGGTCGGCGTCGCGGCGGACGGGACCATCGTATGGCTCGTGCCCGTCCTCGGCCGCACGGCCCTGGAACTGCCCACATGGCTCACCCCCGCGGGCGGCGGC
>JBBDRL010000010.1:0-4414 GCA_040905505.1 Gemmatimonadota bacterium
ACATATATCTCTGCCGCCCTCTGAACTTCACCCGTCCGCGCTTCATGAAGCCGTCGTAGTGGCGGAGCAGGAGGTGCTGCTGCATCTGCTGGACGGTGTCGAGCCCCACGCCGACCACGATGAGCAGCCCCGTGCCACCCAGGATTCCGCCGAGGAACGGCACCCCGACCGACTCGAGGAGCATGAACGGGAAGATCGCGATGGAGGCCAGGAACAGTGAGCCCGGCAGCGAGATCCGCGTCAGCACTCGATCGATGTACTCGGCCGTCCGCGCGCCGGGCTTCACGCCGGGGACGAACGCACCCTGCTTCTTCAGGTTCTCCGCCAGGTCGACCGGGTTGAAGATGATCGCCGTGTAGAAGTACGTGAAGAAGATGACAAGGAGCCCGAACGAGATGTAGTAGGGCGCCGTGCCGTAGGCGAACCAGCTCGAGAAGTTCTGGATCCAGGGGCTCGACGAGAAGGTCGCCATCGTCCCCGGGACGATGATGATCGACTGCGCGAAGATGATCGGCATCACGCCGGCCGAGTTGACGCGCAGCGGGACGAACGACTTCTGGCCTTCCCGGATCCGCCCGCGGCCCATCACCTTCCGGGGGATCTGTACGGGGATCTTCCGCGAAGCCATCGTGATCCCGATCGTCGCGGCGATCACGCCGATCATCACCGCGATCATGACCACCAGCGCCGCCACCGACACCTCTCCGACCCCCACCAGCTCGACCGTCTGCATGATCGCGCTCGGGAAAGCCTCGATGATCGAGAAGAAGATCAGCAGGCTCATTCCGTTGCCGATGCCGCGGTCGGTGATCTGCTCACCGAGCCACATCACGAAGACCGCACCGGTGGTCAGCGTCAGGATCATCTGCATCGTGAACCCGATACCCGGGTTCACGACCGCGCCAGGAATGCCCGACAGGAAGATCGAATACCCGTAGGCCTGCGCCGCCGAGAGCCCGATCGTCGCGTACCGTGTGTACTGCGTCAGCTTCTTCCGGCCCTCCTCCCCCTCCTTCTGCATCTTCTCGATGCTGGGGAAGACCGCGGCGAGAAGCTGAAACATGATGCTCGCCGAGATGTAGGGCATGATGCCCAGCGCGAAGACGGTCGCCCTCGACAGGCCGCCCCCGACGAACATGTCGTAGATGCCGAACACCGTGCCCTGCAACTGACCGGCGAACGCCTGCAGCGCCGGCACGTTGATCCCGGGCGCGACGATGTGGGCACCCAGCCGATAGATCAGCAGGATGAAGAGCGTAAAGAGAATCTTCTCTTTCAGCTCCGGGATCCGGAAAAGAGTGGCTACCGGGTTACTCATATGCGGTCAACCAGGGTCATTCGACGACCTGCAAGAAAATGGATTGTCTCCGCCTCAATCACTCAACTTCGTCACCCGAGCATTCAACTTCCTCAGCCCGATCACTCAACCTCGTCATCCCGAGCATTCAACTTTGTCATCCCGAGCGTAGCCGAGGGATCTGCATTGCATCGCTCGGCAGCGGACAAGTACGGATCCCTCGGCTACGCTCGGGATGACGAAGTTGCCGGATGACAAGCTGCGGGATGACAAGCTGCTCTACTTTGCGATCTCTGAAACGCTGCCGCCCGCGCGCTCGATCTTCTCGCGCGCCGACTTGCTGAATGCGTGGGCCGAAATCGTCAGCTTCCGCGTGAGCTCGCCGTTCCCGAGGATCTTGACCGGGCGCCGCGGATGCCCGACGAGCCCGCGCTCGCTGAGCGTCTCCGGCGTGATCTCATCGTTCTCCAGCTCCTCGAGCTGCGCGACGTTCACCACCTGGAACTCGACGCGGTTGATGTTCGCGAAGCCGCGCTTGGGCAGGCGCCGCTGGAGCGGCATCTGACCGCCCTCGTAGCCCGGCTTTCCGCCGCCGGGCCCGTGGTGCCCCGAGCGGGCCTTGGAGCCCTTGTGGCCTTTGCCGGCCGTCTTGCCCGTTCCGGAGCCGGGGCCGCGGCCGAGCCGCTTGGTGTCGCGATGCGCGCCCTCGGGCCTTCCGATATCGTGAATCCCGTCCATTGGCTATTCCTGTCCTTCTTCCTCGGTCACCTCGACGAGGTGCCGAACTTTGAAGATCATCCCGCGAATGGCGGGGTTGTCCTTCTGGGTCACCGATCGCTGGTGACGCAGGCCGAGCGCCTGGAGCGTCGCGCGCTGATCCTTCGGCGCGCCCGACCCGCTCTTGATCTGCTTGATGTGAAGTGTCGCCATGTCAGCCTCCCAGCGCCTCGACCGGCACGCCGCGCTCACGCGCGAGCTGCTCGCGGGTCGTGAGCCGCTGCAGCCCGTCCATCGTGGCGAGTACCATGTTCGACGGATTGTTCGAACCCAGGCTCTTCGTCAGGATGTCGTGGATGCCCGCGCACTCGAGGACGGCGCGCACCGGCCCGCCGGCGATCACGCCGGTACCCGGAGAGGCCGGCCGCAGCAGGACCTCGCCCGCGCCCCATACGCCCTGGATCTCGTGCGGGATCGTCCCTTCCATCACCGGTACCTTGACCATTCCGCGCCGCGCTGCTTCGAGCGCCTTGCGGACCGCCTCGGCAACCTCGTTCGCCTTCCCGGTGCCGACGCCGACCTTGCCCTGCTGGTCGCCCACGGCCGCCAGTGCGGCGAAAGAGAAGCGACGGCCGCCCTTGACGACCTTGGCGACCCGGTTGATGTGGATGACGTTCTCCTTCAGGTCGGAGTCGCGACCCCGACCGCCACGCCCGCCACCCCGACTGCTCTGATCTCGTGCCACGCTTCCCCCTTAGAACTCGAGGCCACCCTCGCGGGCGCCATCAGCAAAAGCTTTCACTCGGCCGTGGTAGATGTACCCCCCACGGTCGAAGACCACCTTCGTGATCCCCTTTTCGCGCGCCCGCTCGGCAAGCAGCTTACCGGCGGCTTTGCCGCGCTCCGTCTTGTTCTTTCCGCCGGCCTCCTTCACCTCGCTCGTCAGCGTCGAGATCCCCAGCAGCGTCACGCCCTTCGTGTCGTCGACGATCTGCCCCTCGAGGTTGTTCAGCGAGCGGTAGACGACCAGCCGCGGACGCTCGCCGGTGCCGACCACCTTCTTCCGAACGCGGCGATGACGCCGGAGGCGTCGGCCCTGTCGTTCTGTATTTCCGAGTGCCATGGGTCTGCATCTCTGTATGGTTGATATCGACGCTGAGGAGCTATCAGCTATCGGTCTTCAGCTATCAGCCTGCATACGGCCTGTATCGCTGTCGGGAACCACCCTAAGCGGTCGTTCGCTCAGCTGACGCAGTCAGCCGATAGCTGCTAGCCGATGCTTCCATCACTTCGCCCCAGCCTTACCGGCCTTCCTGCGGACCGCTTCGCCCTGGTAGCGCACGCCCTTGCCCTTGTAGGGTTCCGGCGGGCGGAGACCACGGATCTCGGCGGCGACCTGGCCGACCATCTCCTTGTTGGCGCCCTCGACCTCGACGACCGTCGGCGTCGGGGCGCGAAGCGAGATTCCCTCGGGCGCCTTGTAGTCGATCGTGTGCGAGTAGCCGAGCGTCAGCGTCAGACCGAACGGCTTGTTCTCCGCGCGGTACCCGACCCCGACGATCTCCAGCGTCTTCTTGAACCCGGTCGTGACGCCCTCGATCATGTTGGCGACCAGCGTTCGGGTCAGCCCGTGCAGCGCCTTGTGCTTCGACTGCTCGCTCGGCCGCTCCACCACGATCTGCTCGCCGTCACGCCGCACCAGCATCTCTGCGTGCAGCGTGCGCTCGAGCTCGCCCCTGGGACCCTTTACCTTCACCGTCGTTCCGTCGATCGTGACTTCCACGCCGCCCGGCACGGGGATGGGGTTCTTTCCGATTCGTGACATGAGTATCTGAAGTTGAGCTATCGGCTATCAGCTATCGGCTATCAGCTAAGGCGGTCCAGATCTATCTGCCGTGCACGCGGGCCCAGTCGCCCGCTGCCGTAAGCTGATAGCTGATAGCCGATAGCCGATAGCTTCCTTTCTACCACACCGTCGCCAGCAGTTCGCCGCCCACCCGCGACTCGCGCGCCTGACGATCCGTCATCACGCCGCGCGAGGTCGAGAGGATGGCGATGCCCAGGCCGTTGCGGACCCGCGGGATCTCCGGGACGGTGACGTACCTCCGCAGCCCCGGTCGCGAGATACGCTTCAACTCCCGGATGACCGGCTTCTCCTGGTAGTACTTCAGGTACAGCCGAAGCACCCCGTGGAATCCGTCGTCCAGGACTTTATAGTCGTGGATGTAGTGATTGTCCTTGAGAAGCCGAGCGATCTCGACCTTCAACTTTGAGACGGGCATGTCCACCCGGCGGTGCCGCGCCTGCGCGGCGTTCCGCACTCTCGTCAACATGTCCGCGATCGGATCCGTCTGCATGCAGTCGTTCTCCTATAGTATCCGGCCGTTGCGAGGCCGGACT
>JBBDRL010000010.1:4514-6382 GCA_040905505.1 Gemmatimonadota bacterium
TACCAGCTCGCCTTGCGCACTCCGGGGATCTCACCCCGCAGCGACATCTCCCGGAAGCAGATTCGGCAGAGGCCGAACTTTCGGAGGAATGCCCGAGCCCGGCCGCAGCGGTTGCAGCGGTTGTAGCCGCGCACGCCGAACTTCGGCTTTCGGTTCGCCTTCTCGATCAGTGACTTACGTGCCATTTGCCGATAATCTCCAGCAGGGTTTCTAAGCGGCCACGATGACCGGGACCTCGCCACGGAACGGCATCCCGAGATGCCGGAGCAGGGCAATGCCCTCGTCGTCGCGCTCCGCCGTCGTCACGAACGTGATGTCCATCCCGTGGACTTTCGCGACCTTGTCGTAGTCGATCTCCGGGAAGATGAGCTGCTCCCGGACGCCGACCGTGTAGTTCCCACGCCCGTCGAACGACTTCGTGGGCAGCCCACGGAAGTCACGGACTCGGGGGACGGAAACGTTGATGAAGCGATCCAGGAACTCCCACATCCGCTCCCGCCGCAGCGTCACCGACGCGCCGACCGGCTGACCCTCGCGTAGCGCGAAGTTCGAGATCGCCTTCTTCGCCCGGCGGATGACCGGCTGCTGGCCGGTGATCAGCCGAATCTCCTCGACCACGGAATCCAGCAGCTTGGCGTTCTTCGACGCCTCGCCCATGCCCACGTTGATGACGATCTTCTGCAGGACCGGCACTTCCATCGGCGACCCGTAGCCGAACTCCTCCTGGAGCTTGGGCCGGACCTGATCCAGGTAATGCCGCCGTAGACGCGGCTCCACCTTTCCGTTCTGCTGCGACTCCTTCTTCTTCGCCATCATACGATCTCCTGGTTCCGTATCCCCACGCGCCTGCTTATGCAAAGCTAGCAGCTATCGGCTATCAGCTATCAGTCAACCCAGCTTCAGCATCACTTCGGAAGCCCTGGGAGGCGGCGTCGAATTCCGACCCGTCTCGCGGTTGCCGTAGCTGATAGCCGATAGCTGCTAGCTGATAGCTCGTTCCTCCTCACGCCTTCGGAATCTCTCTCCCGGATTTCACCGCGACCCTTTTGGCTTCGCCCTTCTCGCTCCGCTGCCGGCGGACCCGTGTGGGTTCGCTCGTGGCGGGGTCGAGCAGCATCACGTTCGATGCGTGGACCGGGGCCTCGAAGCTGATGATCCCGCCTTCCGCGTCCATCGCCGACGGCTTCCGGTGCCGTTTGCGGATGTTCACGCCCTCGATGACCACGCGGTTCTTCTCGCGATCGACCCGGAGGACCGTGCCCTCCTTACCGCGCTCGTTGCCGCGCAGGACCTTCACGCGGTCTCCCTTTCGAACGGTCATCTTCGGCATCAGAGCACCTCCGGCGCCAGCGATACGATCTTCATGAACTTCTTCTCGCGCAATTCGCGCGCGACGGGTCCGAAGATGCGCGTCGCGCGTGGCTCGCCCGCGTCATTGATGATGACGGCGGCGTTCTCGTCGAACCGGATGTAGGAGCCGTCCTTACGCCGCATTTCCTTGCGGGTCCGGACCACGACGGCCTTCGCCACCTCACCCTTCTTGACGGTCCCGTCCGGGAGCGCGTCCTTCACCGCGACAACCACCGTGTCGCCGATGCGGGCGTAGCGACGCTTACTGCCGCCCAGAACGCGGATCACGAGCGCCCGCTTGGCGCCGCTGTTGTCCGCGATCCGAACCATGGATTCTTGCTGGATCATTGTAGTAAAAAGCTATCAGCTATCGGCTATCAGCTATCAGCTATCAGTCTGTCGCCACCGGCGTACCGCTTCGGGCTGAAGGACGAGGCGCCGCGCAACGCGGTAGCCGATCCGATCTGCCGTAGCTGATAGCCGATAGCCGATAGCCGATAGCCATCTATCACTTCGCC
>JBBDRL010000010.1:6482-13280 GCA_040905505.1 Gemmatimonadota bacterium
TCTATCACTTCGCCCTCTATCACTTCGCCCTCTCCAGCGCCTCGACCACCCTCCACCGCTTCAGCTTGCTGAGCGGGCGGGTCTCGACGATGCGGACCATATCACCAATGTTGTACTCGTTCTTCTCGTCGTGCGCGTGGTACTTCTTCGTGCGCGTCACGCGCTTGCCGTAGAGCGGGTGCGCGTAGCGACGCTCGACGGCGACCACGATGGTCTTCTCCATCTTGTTCGAAACGACCAGGCCGATGCGGCTCTTTCGGCCCTGGCCGGTCTGCTCTGCCTGCTCTGCCTGCTCTGCCTGCTCTGCCTGCGTGTTCTGCTCAGTAGCCATCAGCGAGCCCCCTCGCTCGAAAGTTCCCGCTCCCGGAGGACCGTCTTGAGCCGCGCGATGTCACGTTTGATCGTGCGCAGCAGCATCGGATTCTCCAACTCCATCGTCGCCCGCCGGAAGCGCAGCCGGAACATCTCCTCCTGGAGCTGCTCGATCCGCGCGGTGATCTCGTCGGTGGTCAGCTCGCGAATGTCGACGGCGTTCATCCTTGCCCCCCGTGCGCACGCTCCCGCGTGACGACCTTGCACTTGACCGGGAGCTTGGCGGCGGCGAGCTCGAGCGCCCGCTTGGCGATCGGCTCCGGAACGCCCTCCAGCTCGAACATCACCCGGCCGGGCTTGACCACGGCGACCCATCCCTCCGGGTTGCCCTTACCCTTACCCATACGCACTTCGAGCGGCTTCTTGGTGACCGGCTTGTCCGGGAAGATCCGGATCCAGACCTTACCACCACGCTTGATGTGCCGGGTCATGGCGATACGCGCGGCCTCGATCGACCGGTTGGAGATCCACCCCCGCGTCATCGCCTGAAGACCGTACTCGCCGAACGCCACCGTGTTGCCACGGTGCGACTCGCCGCGCATCCGGCCCTTCATCTGCTTCCGATATTTTACTCGCTTCGGCGCCAACATGATGGCTCTTTCCTCTCACTCAATAGCTCTGGAACCTGCCGTCGGATCCTTCGCGGTCTCAGGGAATCCCTGCCCCTCCCCCCCCAACACCAGGGAATAGGGAATAGGGAATAGCCCACAACTGCACTCGTCTACCAAATCTCCGCAGAGCTGGGAGCCGAAGCAGGGAGCCTGGTCGGCTATTCCCTACTCCCTATTCCCTATTCCCTGCCGTTACAAATCCGTCGAATACGTCCGGCCGCGGCGGTCCTCCACGATCTCGCCCTTGAACACCCAGATCTTCACGCCGATCGTACCGAACGTGGTGCGGGCCGTCGCCTGGGCGTAATTGATGTCGGCGCGCAGCGTGTGCAGCGGAATCCGACCCTCCTTGTAGCCCTCGGTGCGGGCGATCTCGGCGCCGTTGAGGCGGCCGGCCACCTGCACCTTGATGCCCTCGGCGCCCGCGCGCATCGCGTTCTGGACCGAGCGCTTCATCGCGCGGCGGAAGGACACGCGCTGCACGAGCTGGTGTGCGATGCTGTCGGCGATGAGCTGCGCCTCCATCTCGGGGCGCTTCACTTCCTCGACGTTGATCGCGACCTCGCTCTTCGTCAGCCGGCCCAGCTCGTCGCGGAGCTTGTCCACCTCGGACCCGCCCTTACCGATCACCACGCCCGGCCGCGCCGTGTGCACGGTGATGATCACCTTCTGCGGCTTGCGCTCGATCTCCACCTCGGAGACGGATGCGTGCGACAGACGCTGATGAAGGTACTTCCGGAGCGTCTCGTCCTCGGCGAGGAGCTGCGGAAAGTTCTTCTCGGCGTACCAGCGGGACTTCCAGGGGCTGACGATCCCGAGTCGGAACCCGCGCGGATGTGTCTTCTGTCCCACGTCTACTCCTTACGGTCGACGATGATGGTGATGTGGCTCGTCCGTTTGATCCGGGGCGCGGCGCGACCCATCGCCGCAGCGCGGAACCGCTTCTGGCGCGGCCCCTCGTCCACATAGGCCTCGCGCACCACCAGCTCGTCGGTGTCGAGGTAACTTCCTTCGCTGTCCGCCTTCTCCTGCGCGTTGGCGACCGCGGAGCGGAGCGTCTTCTCGATCGGCTCCGTCGCGGCGCGCTTCGAGAAGCGCAGGATCGAATACGCCTCGTCCACACCGCGGCCGCGGATCAGGTCCACGACCATCCGCACCTTCCGCGGGGACATCCCGACGTGTTTCGCTATCGCTCGAGCTTGCATTTGTCTCTGGTTCTCCTGTTGCTCGACTTTCGGCCGAGCCGTGACTTCCGCTTCACCGAACTTGGAGAGGCAGGGAATCCCCCCTCTCCGCTCCCCACTCCAGGGAATAGGGAGTAGGGAATAGCCTGCAACTACAACCCCGGTTTCTGCTCGCTTTTCTGACCGGGAACCTGGAAGCCGAAGCAGGGAGCCCCTCGCAGGCTATTCCCTATTCCCTATTCCCTATTCCCTATTCCCTATTCCCTGCCGACAAGCCGCCGAACTCGCGGTGGGGGCGCCAAACAGCACACCGCCACGGCGCGCGCTCCAGCCTACCTGCCCTATCTCACCTTCGCGCGCTTGTCGAGCTTGCCGCCGTGGCCGCGGAACGTCCGCGTCGGGGCGAACTCGCCGAGCTTGTGCCCGACCATGTTCTCCGTCAGGTACACGGGGATGAACTTGTTCCCGTTGTGCACCGCCACCGTGTGGCCGACGAAATCCGGCGTGATCGTCGAGCTCCGCGCCCACGTCTTGACCACACGCTTCTCGCCCCGCGAGTTCATCTCCTCGATCTTCTTGAGGAGGCTCGCCTCGATGAACGGCCCTTTTTTTAGACTTCGTGGCATTGTTGCTCCGAACTACAGGGAATAGGGAATAGGGAATAGGGAGTAGCCAACAAGGACGTTTTCTCGCTGAGAGCCGGGAGTCCCGAAGCCGTTGCGGGCTATTCCCTACTCCCTATTCCCTATTCCCTGCCTTATTTCGTCGCCTTCCCGCGCCGACGTCCGCGGACGATCAGCTTGGTGGAGGCCTTCTTTCGCTTCCGCGTCTTCACGCCGTCCTTGAGGCCCCAGGGCGAGACCGGGTGACGCCCGCCCGAGCTGCGGCCCTCGCCGCCGCCCAGCGGGTGGTCGACCGGGTTCATCACCACACCGCGGACCTTCGGTCGGTGGCCGCGCCAGCGGTTCGCGCCGGCCTTGCCGATCGACTGCTTGCTGTGGTCGACGTTGCCGACCTGCCCGACCGTAGCCATGCACTCGCGGCGCACCATGCGCATCTCGGTCGAGGGCATGCGGAGGGTGACGTGGTCGCCCTCTTTCGCCACGATCTGGACACCCGCGCCCGCCGAACGTGCCATCTTGCCGCCGCGGCCGGGGCTCAGCTCGATGTTGTGCACCGTGGTGCCGAGCGGGATCTCGGCGAGCGGCAGGGCGTTGCCCGGGCGCACGTCGGATCCAGGTCCGGAGACGATCGTCTGACCGACCTCGAGTCCCACGGGGTGCAGGATGTACCGGCGCTCGCCGTCGGCGTACTCGACCAGCGCGATGTTGGCGCTGCGGTTCGGATCGTACTCGATGGCCTTCACGAGGGCCGGCACGCCGTGCCGGTCCCGCCTGAAGTCGACCACCCGGTACTTGCGCTTGTGACGTCCACCGCGGCGCCGCATGGTGATGTGGCCGTGGTTGTTGCGCCCGCCCTTCTGCGGCAGCGACTCGACGAGCGACTTCTCCGGCCCCTGGCGGGTCACCTCGGCGAACTCGCTGGTCGCGCGGAACCGGGTTCCGGGCGTCATCGGCTTGAACTGCTTTATCGGCATCTCAGACTCCCTCGAAGATCTCGATGCTGTCGCCCTCGCGCAGCCTCACGATCGCCTTCTTCCAACCGGGGCGGCGTCCGACGAACCGGCCGAGCCGGCGCTCCTTGCCGCTGTACCGCATGGTCCGTACGTCGCTGACCTTCACGTCGAACAGTTGCTCGACGGCCTGCGCGATCTGGACCTTGTTCGCGTCGCGTGCGACGACGAACGAATAGGCGCCGTCGCGCTCGAGCTGATGCGTCGACTTCTCGGTCACCAGCGGCCGCACGATGATCTCGTGTATGCTATTCATCCTGGCCTCCTTCGGCGGCGCCGTCGAAGGCACCTTCCTCGATCAGCAGCTCGTGCGCGGTCATGACGTCGTAGGCGGACGCGTCCCGGTAGCGGAGAACCTTCACCTTCTGGAGGTTGCGCGCCGAGAGGCTCAGGTTCTGGCTCACGTCGGCCGTGAGGATGAGCACCTTGCGCTCGCCCAGACCCAGCTTCTCGAGCAGCTCCGCGAGCCGGCTGGTCTTCGGCGCCTCGACGTCGAGCCGCTCGATCACCGAGACCTGCTCGTTCGCCGCGCGGGTGTTGAACGCGGAGCGCCGCGCCAGCCGCCGCACCTTCTTCGGCAGATCCTGATGGTAATCGCGCGGGCTCGGCCCGAATGCGATGCCACCACCGCGCCAGTGCGGCGCACGGATCGACCCCTGACGTGCCCGGCCGGTGCCCTTCTGCCGCCAGATCTTCCGGCCGCCACCCGCGACCTGGCTGCGCGTCTTGGTCGACGCGGTGCCCTGCCGCTGGTTCGCCAGGTACGCCTTGATCGCCTGGTAGAGCACCGGCTTGTTCACCACCCCGTCGAACGGGTCGGTGGGCAGCTCGAGCCCCTTTTTGACGGGCTCGCCCGTGGCCTTGAAGTATTTCGCTGTAGCCATTTCTATTTTCGAACGGCGGTGGCCGCTAAGGTTGCCAGTTGCCAGTTACCAGTTCCATCAGGGAGTCGTCGGCTCGCGTGCCATTCTCCCGTATTCGGGCCCGCTGCCGTTCGCAGTTGCCGTTAACTGGCAACTGGACACTGGCAACCGGTCCCTCTCAATGCTTCGTAATGAACACGTACCCGTTCACCGGCCCGGGCACCGCGCCCCTGATGTAGATCAGGTTCTTCTCGGTGTCGACCTTCGCGACCTTCAGGTTCGTCACGGTCCGCTGGACCGCACCCATGTGGCCCGGCATCCGCTTGCCCTTGATGACCCGCGACGGGTTGGTACCCGCGCCGATCGAGCCCGGTGCGCGATGGACGCGGCTCGAGCCGTGCGACGCCCGGCCACCGGCGAAGCCGTGGCGCTTCATCACGCCCTGGAAGCCGCGGCCCTTCGTGGTCCCGGTCACCTTGACCTTCGTGCCGACCTCGAAGTCGTCCACGGTTACCGTCCCGCCGAGCTCGGGTGCGTCACCCTCGGCTACGGTGAACTCCCGCAGCACGGCCGGCGCCGCTTCGAGGCCCGCGACCTTCGCATGGCCGACTTCGGCCTTCGCCGCACGCGTTTCCTTCTGCGCGCCGAAGCCGAGTTGGACCGCATCGTACCCGTTCTTCTCGGCGGTCCTGACCTGGACCACCGGGCAGGGACCCGCCTCGACGACGGTGACCGGCACGACCGCTCCGGTCTCCTCGAAGATCTGCGTCATCCCCAGCTTGCGTCCGATTATTCCTGTCATCACGTCCCCCTCAGTCGACCTTGATCTCGACGTCGACGCCGGCTGGCAGGTCCAGCTTCGTCAACGCGTCGACCGTCTGAGGACGGGAGTCGAGGATATCGATCACCCGCTTGTGCGTCTTCAGCTCGAACTGCTCGCGGCTCTTCTTGTCGATGTGCGGCGAACGAAGCACCGTCCAACGCTCCCTGCGCGTGGGAAGGGGAATCGGCCCGCTGATCCGCGCGCCCGTCTTCTCGGCGGTGCGTACGATATCGGACGTCGTTTGGTCGATCACAGCGTGATCGAAGCCTTTTAGCCGGATGCGGATTTTACCAGCCATTTGTGCTCAGTAGGAATGCGTTGTTTAGCTATCGGTTATCGGCTATCCGCTATCAGTCGGCTCTGGTTCGGCATCCCGGCTCGAACTGCAGATCCCTCGCCTCGCTCGGGATGACAGGCCGCGTCGGGGCCAAGCCCGACCCCGCGCCGTCCTGCAGTAAGCCGATAGCTGATAGCTGATAGCTGAAAGCTGTCAGTCCACTATCTCCGTCACCACACCGGCGCCCACCGTCCGTCCGCCCTCGCGGATCGCGAAGCGCAGCTCCTTCTCCATCGCGATCGGCGTGATCAGCTCGACGACCATCTGCACGTTGTCGCCCGGCATCACCATCTCCACACCCTCGGGCAGGTTCGCCGTCCCCGTCACGTCCGTCGTCCGAAAGTAGAACTGCGGCCGGTAGCCGTTGAAGAACGGCGTGTGCCGCCCGCCCTCTTCCTTCGTCAGCACGTAGACCTCCGCCTTGAACTTCGTGTGCGGCGTGATCGTGTTCGGCTTCGCCAGCACCATCCCCCGCTCCACGTCGTCCTTCGCCACGCCGCGCAGCAGCAGGCCCACGTTGTCGCCCGCCTGTCCCTCGTCCAGCAGCTTGCGGAACATCTCCACGCCCGTGACCGTCGTGCTCTTGTCCGAGCCCATCCCCACCAGCGCCACCGTCTCGCCCACCTTCACCACACCCCGCTCGATCCGCCCCGTGGCCACCGTCCCGCGACCCGTGATCGAGAACACGTCCTCGACCGGCATCAGGAACGGCTTGTCCACCGCGCGCTCCGGCATCGGTATGTAGCTGTCGATCGCGTCCATCAGCGCCGTGACCTGCTTGCCCCACTCGCTCTCCGGATCCCCGCTCTCGAGCGCCTTCAGCGCACTGCCCGGGATCACCGGAATGTCGTCGCCCGGAAAATCGTACTCCGAGAGCAGCTCGCGAACTTCCAGCTCCACCAGCTCCAGCAGCTCCGGGTCGTCCACCATGTCCACCTTGTTCAGGAAGACCACGATGTACGGCACGTTCACCTG
>JBBDRL010000011.1:0-7355 GCA_040905505.1 Gemmatimonadota bacterium
TCGGCGGCCAGCAGGACGCGCTCCCCGAGTATTCCCTTGTAGCCGGCCTCGAGCGTGTTGGAAGTTTCCTCCCGAATCGCCTCGATCCTGTCCAGATCGAGAGAGCTGAGCGGGAACTGGGGCGCATTGGTTTCCGGAGCGCCGTAGTTCAGCTGAACGGAAGCGGGTGTCAGCTGTGACAGATACTGGACCAGCTCGGCAGGCATCGGGCTCTGCGTCGCCGCTACTTGTATGGCGACCGGCCAGAACGCCCGCGCCTGGCTGGCAGGCAGGAGCGTGCTGCTCGGTATACCGATGAATTGAGTGAAGGGCGAACGCATGAGATAGCTGCCGTCCGGCTGGGCGAAATCGAAGCCTCGGTCCCCGGTGCCCTGGACGCGAACGCTGTACCCGAGTCGGGCCGCGCCTTCACTGGGGATGGCCGTGCCCAGATCGAGAAATTGCGTGAGGGACGTCGGCGTGGAGAAGGCCCGGTTGAAACTGAGGCGGAAGGACTGATTCTGCGAAGGTTTGAAGACGAGCGCGGCACGCGGTGAGAAGATCGCCTCGGGAAGAGCCGAGTGCGTATCGATGCGTCCGGCGAGAACCAGGTCGAATTGCGGGCCCAACGCCGTCTCGGACTGAATGTAGCCGCCGAACTCGGTCGTTTCATCCTCGTCCTCGTAGATCCCGTTGATCGTACCTTCGGTGACGGGCAGCGTCCGAATGAAGTCCAGCCCGTAGATGAAATCCTGCCGCCCGCCCCACAGGTCCGCGCCGTTCTGGAGCTGGGCGACGAACAGGCTCGAGCGGTCCCTGATCGGCGCGCCGTTACGCAGGAGATACGTGTCGCCGGCATCGCTGGTGTTGACGTACACCTGTCCGAAAGCGCGATTCCAGTTTGCCCGTAGCTGATAGTAGCTGTAACGCCAGTCCTCCGCCTGCCCCGCCCCGAGACCGGTCAGTTCGATGCCATTCGAGGTATTCGTCCCGGCGGAGAAGACGGTCGTCAGGTTCGGAGCGATCCGCCAGTCGGCCCGGAGCTCACCACCCCAGCGCTCGACGTCGAAGTCACGGTTGGCGATGTTCGCGATGCGCGCGTCCGCCTGCGCCTCGGTGAGGTCGGATGCCCGCATCATATCCGCGCGCCAGAACTGGGGGTCCTCCTGGAACTTCATCAGTTCCGCCTGCTCGACCGGGTCGCGGTATTCCCATTCGTCCGCCTGCATGTACTGCCCGGAGAGCTTGATGCCGAAGTCGTCGCTGACGAGGTGGGCGGTCCTGAAGCTACCCTGCAGGAGACTGCGCTCGCCGCCGATCAGGCTGAGTGTGGTGCCCTGTGAGGTGAGCGGAGAGCGCGTCAGCATGTGGAGCACACCGTTGGCCGTGCCAGGCCCGTAGAGCGCCGAGCCGGGGCCGAGCACGACCTCGATCCGCTCGAGGTCTTCGTTGGTCGTCGGCACGAAGTGCATCAGGTTCACGCGCAACGAGGGCACACCCGCGATCCGATGATCGCTGAGCATGTAGAGCCCTCCGGAGAACACGTTGTTGAAGCCGCGGGCAACCACGTTCGTCGACTGGACGCCGCTGGTCGCGATGTCGACGCCCGGAACGCTGCGCAGGTGGTCGGCCGGCGTTACCGTCGGGCGCACCTCGATCTCCTGCTCGCTGACCACTTCGGTCCGGGCCGGCGCGTCGAGCGCGCGCTCCTCCTGCCGGGATGCCGAGACCACGACGGGGTCGAGATCGATCGCTCGCGATGCCAGATCGAAATTCGCGGCGGCCGTCTCGCCGGCCGCGACCGTGACCTGCTGGCGGCCGGTCTCGTATCCCGTGATGGATACGACGACGGTGTAGGTTCCCGGTGGGGCACTCGTGATCTGATAGCGGCCGGTCTGGTTCGTCAAACTCGACCCGACGCGGCCGCCGTCGGGCGTGGTCAGTTGCACCACCGCCGAGATGAGTGGGGCGCCGCGGTCCATCGACCGGACGACGCCGGTGACGGTGCCCGTCTGAGCGAATACGGGCCCGGCTGCGAAGCACACCAGCAGACCAGCCAGCCAGAACCTCACGGGGAACCTGAATCGCATGAGAGACCTCGTCGAGAAGGTTTGAGAACGTCAGACCCACGTCTTTTGAATCCGCCCCACTTCTTCGATCCGCCGTTCGGCGATGCGGTCCGCAGCCCGGTAGGTGGGGATACCCTCGTCCTGCGCGAGCTCGAACAGACGGCGCAGGGTCGTGTAGATCTCGCCCGCTTTGCGCATCGCCTGTTCACTGCTCCAGCCCTTCAGCTCACCGTAGACGTTGATCAGGCCACCGGCGTTGATCACGTAATCGGGAGCGTAGACGATCTCCTTTCGATGAAGGAGCTCGCCGTGCCGGGGCTCGGCGAGGACGTTGTTCGCGGCGCCCGCGACGACCCGCACGCGTAACTGGGGGATGGTATCGTCATTGATCACTGCCCCCAGGGCGCACGGAGCGAAGATGTCGGCCTCGACCCCGTAAATCGCGTCCGGCGCGACCGCTTCGGCACCGAACTCGTCGACGATCCGTTCCACGCGCAGAGCATCGATGTCCGTGACGATCAACTTCGCGTGATCCGCCGCTAGATGGCGGCAGAGATAGTAGCCTACGTTGCCGAGCCCCTGCACCGCTACGGTTCGGTCGCGGAGCGCGTCGCTGCCCCAGGCAGCCTGGGCGGCGGCCTTGATCCCCCGATAGGTGCCGTACGCGGTGACGGGCGAGGGGTCCCCTGAGGTGCCCGGCAGGCCGGTGACGTGATCGGTCTCCATGTGCACGTAGTCCATGTCCGTCACGGAGGTGCCGACGTCCTCGGCGGTGATGTATCTGCCGCCGAGGCTCTGTATGAATCGGCCGTGTGCACGGAAGATGGCCTCGCGGTAGGCGGTTTTCGGATCCCCGATGATCACCGATTTGCCCCCGCCGAGGTTGAGCCCGGCAACCGAGGCCTTGTAGGTCATCCCCCGCGCCAGTCTCAGCGCATCGACGACTGCTTCGCCGTGGGTATCGTAGTTCCAGAAGCGGGTCCCACCGAGGGCGGGTCCGAGGGTCGTGTCATGGATCGCGATGATCGCCTTGTACCCGCAGGACGGCTCATGGCAGAACACGACCTGTTCATGACCGAACTCGCTGATCAGATCGAAGATCTCCATTATCGTTGTACACCTTTTTCACTCATATGCATAGAAGCCCTCACCGGCCTTCCGTCCCAATCTCCCGGCGGCAACGTACGTTCTGAGCAACGGGCAAGGACGGTACTTGTCGTCGCCCAGTCCCTCGTGCATGACTTCGAGGATCGCCAGACACGTGTCCAGGCCGATGAGATCGGCCAGCGCCAGCGGACCCAGCGGGTGGTTCATCCCCAGCTTCATGACGGTGTCGATGGACTCCCGGTCAGCCACGCCTTCCATCAGGCAGAAGACGGCTTCGTTGATCATCGGCATGATGATCCGGTTGGCGACGAAGCCGGGGTAGTCGCTTGCGTGAGCGACGGTCTTGCCGAGCGCCTCCGCGGTTCGCGTCACAGTCCGCACCGTCTCATCCGACGTCGCGAGCCCCCGGATGATCTCGACGAGCATCATGACGGGGACGGGATTCATGAAGTGCATTCCGATGACGGCATCCGGGCGCTCGGTCTTCGCCGCGATCTCGGTGATGGAAATCGACGAGGTATTACTGGCGAGAATCACTCCGTCCCGGGCGAAACGGTCCAGCTCGCGAAAGATCTGGAACTTCAGGTCCCGCTCCTCGGAAGCGGCCTCGACGATCAGGTCGGCGGTGGAAACCGCGGCGAGGTCCGTGGTGGTCTCGATCCGGTCGAGCGCGGGGTCCTTGGCGGCGGCGTCCAGGTCGCCCTTCCTGATCTGCCGATCCATGTTCGCCGCGATCGATGCCATCGCCCGCTCCAGCGCCGCCGGGTCGACGTCGATCATCGTCACGTCGCAGGCGTGGGTGGCGAAGACGTGCGCGATTCCGTTGCCCATCGTCCCCGCGCCCACGACCGCGACTCTGCTGATGTCTCCCATCCGATTTCCTCTCGCGTCCGCCAGGCTCACAGGCCGAGCGTGATCCAGCCGATGAAATAGACGATGACGAGCCAGAAGCCCATACTCACCGTCCAGCCGGCAAAGTTATAGAAAGTGTTCGAGCCCTGGCGACTGCGTTCCTCCTGCCTCGCCTCGACGGCCGCGCGGACGGAGCCCGCGTCCGCGACGTCGCGAAACCCGAGCGGCGCGAAGGAGGCGAGAAGCCCGCTGGCCCCGAAGCAGATCGCCATGACGCCGGCGGTCCAGAGCGTGAGGAGCCATGCCTGCTCCCTTCCGGCGGTGGTGTCGATCTGAAGCGGCCCGTAGGGGAACAACAGCGCGGCGGCGGCCGCGAAGACCAGCGCGCCGACCAGGCTGGTCGTCCAGAAGTAGCGTGGTCGCATCAGAGCGCTTCGGCCACGAGTCGCTGATCCACGAGCGGTCGAAGGCGATGCATTTCCGGGTCCTCCCGGAGTCGACGTGATCGGATCAGTAAGGCCGTGCCTGCCGCGAGTACGACGGTTCCGACGAGCCCCGCCTCCGGTCCGAATGCGGCGCCGGTCCACCAGGCTGGGCCGGTCGGGACTCCCGTGTACACGGGCGTCTCGAAATCGAGGCCGCTCACGGGAAAGTCGAGCAGGCTCGCCATCGTCCAGTTCCAGCCCACGTGGAGGGCCGTGGCGAACCAGAGTGACCGCGTCCTCAGGTAAGCGACGGAAAGCAGGACCCCTGCCAGAAAGATGTTGGCGAGGCCGAGCGGCGTGACGTTGGGGTTCGCGGCGTGGAGGGCCGAGAAGATGGCGGAGGCGATGAAGGTTGCCGGCCATGCGCCGACCCACTCCACCAGCGCCTGGAAGGGATAGCCGCGAAAGACCGCCTCCTCCCAGGCCGCTGCGAGGGAGAAGAACAGGAACGACCAGGCGAGGAACGCGGCGAGATCGAGGACGCCACCAGCGTCGGGGCTGAAGCGAGCGCTCGCCGAGATGACGAGTAGCAGAACGGCGGCGCCGATGAGGGCGCCGCCGATCACAAATCCCAACAGGGTCTCGCGCGCGACTCGCCGGTGCAGCGGGAATCCCAGCGCCCCGAACGGGCGGCCGTCCACATGAGAGAGGACGATCCACCCCGCCAGGAGTGCGGCCGCGGTGCTCACGGCCAAGCTACCCCATTGGAGCGAATTGCGCGGGAGGACGTTGATGGCGAGTTGGCCGACGACGCTGAAGAAGATGAAGAAGAAGAAGAAGAGGGCGATTCGCCAACCCGGCCTCAGCCTCCCATCTCGATAGAACACCGCCTCGAGCCGCCCCGTCGCCATGGCGCTACCGGCGCGCTCCAGCCGCGCTCGCGGGAATCACCCGCCGAAGAGAGCGCGGCTGCGGCGGCCGATCCGGTTCGTAATGACGAGCGCCATCAAGACCTTGACCAGGTCGGCCCCAACGAATGGCAGGATGCCGAGCACCACCGCAGTCGACCAGCCGGTGAGGATCGCGAGCCAGGCGACGCCACCCGCGTAGATGACGGCCAGACCGGCGAGCAGGGCGCCGAGATTACGGAGCGTCGACGTGGAAGTGAGCGAGCCCACGACGAACGCTGCTACCGGATAGGCGATCAGGTACCCACCGGTGACGGAGAAGAGGAAACCGCTGAAGACGGGGAATCCAGCGAGGCCCGCCGCCAGATAGAGAATCTGGCTAGCCGCGCCTCGGCGCGCACCGAGCATCGCACCCGCGAGAAGTACGGCCAGCGGCTGGAACGTGAACGGAACCGAGGTTCCGGCGATCGGCAGGGCGATCTTGGCTCCCAAGGCGGTCAGCACCGCGAAACTAACGACCCCGATTACCTGCCGTGCGCGGGGCGACGCGAGAACTTCGAGCCGGCTCCAGGTCAAGACTGCGCTGCGCTCCGTTGACATGACGCTCCGTGTCCGATGTGAAGTGTGAATCAGTCCGCGCGCTCGATCGAGAGCGCGACGGCATTGCCGCCACCCAAGCAGAGTGTGGCGAGGCCGGTCTCGAGCCGGCGGTCCTCGAGGGCATGGATCAACGTCGTGAGGACGCGCGCGCCAGACGCTCCGATCGGGTGGCCGAGGGCGACCGCACCGCCGTGGACGTTCACCCGGTCCCAGTCCCAACCCAGCTCGCGGCCGTCTGCTATCGCCTGAACGGCGAACGCTTCGTTGGCCTCGATCAGGTCGTAGTCGTCGATCGTCTTGCCCTCGCGCTCCATCAAGCTGCGCACCGCGACGACCGGGGCGAAGAAGAGGTCGCGCGGCTCCGTTGCGCCCGAAGTGTATGCGACCACCCGTGCGCGGATGGTGAGGCCCTCGGCCCGCGCGTACTCTTCCGATGTGACGACCAGGGCGCTCGCGCCATCGCTGAGTCCGGGCGCGTTCCCCGCCGTTACGACCAGTTCGTCGATGCCTTCGGGCGCGTCCGCCGGAAAGGCGGGCCGAAGCCGGGCCAGCGACTCCAGCGAGGTGTCCGGACGGGGGGATTCGTCGCGGGCGACGGTCGTCACGCCCTTGCGGCCCGGCACCTCCACGGGAACGATCTCGCGGTCGAACTTTCCGCCGTTCATCGCGGCGACCGCCCTCTGGTGCGATCGGAGGGCGAACTCGTCCGCTTCCTCGCGCGTGATGCTGGCTTTCGCCGCGGTATACTCCGCGTGCCCGCCCATGTGGCACTCGCCGAAGGAGCACCAGAGACCGTCATGGACGACGCCGTCGATCAAGGTCTGGTCGCCCAACTTCACCCCCTGCCGCATTCCACGCAGAAGGTAAGGTGCATTGGACATCGACTCCATACCCCCCGCGACGACGACGCGGGCGTCGCCGGCGCGAATCGCCTGCGCCGCGAGCATCACCGCCTTCAGACCGGAACCGCACACCTTGTTGATCGTGAGCGCCGGAACGGTCGCCGGCACCCCGCCCGCGATCGCAGCCTGCCGTGCCGGTGCCTGTCCCGTCCCCGCCTGCACGACGTTGCCGAGGATCACGTCGTCGATGTCATCGGGGCGGACGCCCGACCGCTCGACCGCCGCTCTGACGGCGGCCCCGCCGAGCCGAGGCGCGGTGACGGGGGAGAGGCCACCCAGAAATCGGCCGACCGGCGTTCGTGCGGCGCTGACGATCACGGCCGTGGTACGTGGGTCCGATCTGTTGCTATGTATCATTTTCCCGCTCCTGTTCTCTACACGAACGATCTGGGGCGGCCGCGGCGGTCGAGAATTTCATTTCGCCGCGCGGGATCGACGCGGGTGATCGGCTAACGGTCGTTCTGACCGCGAGCAATCGTTGACCCCCGTGTAATCATTAGCCCACCAGGAATC
>JBBDRL010000011.1:7455-25825 GCA_040905505.1 Gemmatimonadota bacterium
TCCCGTAGCCCCGTCATCCCGTAGCCCCGTCATCCCGTAGCCCCGTCATCCCGCAAGCTATTGTCATCCCCGCGTACGCGGGGATCCAGTACATTGCCCCCCCTGAGCAAACCGCAGAGACCGTACTGGATCCCGCATTCGCGGGATGACCTACATAACCATCCACCAGCCTAAATCCCGCACCCGCTCGGGTTTGAACTCGACCGACATCCCGTCGAATCGCAGAGACCGTACTGGATCCCGCATTCGCCGGATGACCTGTAGAACCGCCTGCCAGCCTCAGTCCCGCACCGGCTCCGGCTCGAACTCGACCGCCTTCCCATCGAACCGAATGCGGCCCCACGGTTCGACGGGATCATGGGTCGACACGAGCAGCCAGTCTTCTCGGGCGGCGCGGGTAAGCAATCTTCGCTTCGATTCGAGCGTGACGAGCGGTTCGACGTCGTAGCCCATGATCCACGCGAGCGACAGATGTGCCATGGTCGGCGCGACATCGGCGAGGAAGCAAGCAGTCTGCCCGGCGGAGCTCACGACCACCGACTGATGATGCGGTGTATGGCCGGGGGTCAGGATGACTCCCACCCCGGGCACCACTTCACCCTCGCCTTCGAGCAACTCGAAGCGGTCCGCTTCGAACACGGGATCGTAGTTGTGCGGGAGGTAACTGGCCCGCGTCCGCTCGTTCGTGTGGTGCGCGTAATCCCATTCCCCGCGCTGTACGAAGTGGCGCGCCCGCGGGAACGACAGACGCACCTCACCTCCCTCCGCATACGTGTTGCCACCGGCATGATCGAAATGGAGGTGGGTATTGATCACCACCCCGATGTCCTCGGGCGTATGGCCGAGCTCGAAGATCGCCGCCTGAAGTCGATCGGCACCCCGCCCGCCCGGCGGTGGATTCGTGTCCACACCGTAGATCTGCACGAACTTGTCGGCCTCCTTGTTCCCCAGGCCGGTCTCGATCAGCACCAGCTCGTCGGCGGTCTCCACCAGCAAGCAGCGAAGCGCGAGCGGAATCCTGTTCCGCTCGTCGGCGGGGATGCGCCGCTCCCACAGCGGCTTGGGCACGACTCCGAACATCGACCCGCCGTCCAGGCGTTGGAGTCCCGCGTCGATCGCATGGATCTGAAGATCCCCCAGCCGCATCGACCGGACGAGGGGGAGGTCGGCCGCGGTCTCCGGAAGGGCGTGCGAGCCTGTCGTCATGCGGCGTCCATGGGTGTTGGCCGGGCGGATCTACGTCGCTTCGCGGCGCGTCTAGCGAAGAACTTCTCGAGCGTCCGCCAATCACGGACCTCCTGTTCTTCGAGTTGCTCGAGGAAGCGCAGCAGGAGTCGAGCCGTTGCGAGCGCGTCGTCGAGGGCGCGATGGTGGCTTTCCATTCGCAGGTCGAAGTACTCGGCGAGGGCACCGAGCGACCGGGAGGGGAGATGCGGGAGGAGGCGGCGGGCGAGCCGAAGCGTACAGAGTCGCCGGCCGTCGAGAGTACGGCTGAGGCAGCGCTCCATCTCGGCGGAGACGAAGCGCCAGTCGAAGGTGGCGTTGTGACCGACGAAGACGCGTCCCCCGAGCGTCTCGGACAGCTCCGGTGCGATCGCTTCGAACGGCGGAGCACCCGCGAGCATGTGGTTCTCGATGCCCGTCAGCGACGTGATCATCCGCGGCACCGGCCGGCCCGGATTGACCAGGCTCGAGAAGCTCTCGGTGATCCGGCCATCGGAGACCTGCACAGCCGCGACCTCGATGACGCGGTGCCCGTGGGCCGGCGAGCCGCCCGTCGTCTCGACGTCCACGACCACCCAGTCCTGGCTCATCAACGGCACCTCCGCGACGGGTGAGGGCGCTTCGACGAGGCACCACACACCCTGCGAATCCACTTGGACGCGCCGGTCGGAGCCGAGGAGGGCGAAGACCGCCGCAGCAGCGGCTCGTGGATTTCCCCGCAGAGCAAGGACATCGGCCGCCAGATCGGCTGTCGAAGCCGGACCTACCTCGAGCCTGCGCAAGGCATGCTCGACCAGGATCCCCGTCGGCCGGATCTCGAGGCCCTCGACCGGACTCTGCCGGGAACGGCTCACCACGCGTCCTCCCGGCGGACGGGGAGGGTCATACAGCGGGCACCCCCACCCCCCCGCACCAGCTCGCCGCCGTCGAAAGCGATCACGGCTCGCTCCCCCTCCTCGACCTCCTTCTCACCCGTCAGGAAGTCGATCGCGTCGATGATCTCGTACCCACCTTCCCTCTCCATCTCCCGCATCGTCGCCTCGTTCCGCGAGTATCCCAGTACGACTCCGGGGCGGACCGCGACGAAGTTGCACCCGCTCGCCCACTGCTCGCGTTCCTGCGTCACGGGGTGATCGCCGCCGCAACGGATCGGGCTCAGGGCGAGCCCCACGTCTTCGAGGACGCTGAACAGGTCCGAGCACTCCCGCAGCCCCTCGCCCTTCGGCCGGTAGTGGAGGATGGGTAGCCGCCCGGGGCCGAAGAAGTACGGGGGATAGACCACACAATGTTCCCGATCGACCATCGTCAGGATCATGTCGAGATGAATCGCCGGACTCTCGTTGGGTAGCACCACGATGATCAGGTGCTCGACACTCGCGCGCTCGCGAAGGCCCTCGACCAGCATCTCGATCGCCGCTGGACTGGAGCGCTCCGACAGCCCGATCATCGCGACGTCGGGCCGCAGGATGAGCACGTCGCCACCTTCGATGCTGAAGTCGTTCCGGTACTCCTCCGACCCGTCGTAGATGTAGCCGTCATTCCCGAAGCCGGGATGGTACCGGAAGAGCGCCTTCATGAGGAGCTCCTCCGACCAGCGCACGGCGTACTTCATCGCCCCGATGATCACGCCGCCGTTGACCACCATGGCGGCATCACGAGTGAAGAAGAGATTGGGAAGCGGCGGGAGCTCGTAGCCGACCTTGTGCAGCATTCGCGCGAGGGGCCCTGCAGGGGCCTCCTTACCTTCGATGAACAGGGAGATCAGATCCAGACCCGGCATCTCGCGGATCTCGCCGGCCAGCGGCGCCGACGACGAGATCTGCAGCACACGCTCCGTCAGGAACTGCCGTACTTCCGGCTCGTCTACGATCTCCTCCAGCAGCTCGCGCAGCTCGTACACTTCCGCGAAGCGCGACAGTACGGCGCGGAAACGATGATGCTCCCGCCGCGCCTGTTCGAGATCGATGATGTCGTCATAGAGGAATTGCTCGCGGTTCGACGGTGTAACCGCGAGAAGCTCCGGGCCCGGCGTATGGCAGATCACCGCCCGGAGCGGCCCGATCTCGGACGTGACACTGACCTTCTCAGGACGGGCGGAGTCGAGGGAATTCATGACTGCGGAAGTTAGCCCTGCGGCGGTGCGAAGGACAGGTTTCGAGGGGCGGGTTGCCGGCAACTGGCTACCGCCGTTCCTCACTCGTCAGCGCGAACGCCAGACCCTCGAGCTCCACGACCATGTCCACGTGGCGCAATGCGACCCCTTCGGGCACGCGCAGCCGAACCGGGGCGAAGTTCAGGACGGCAGAGACGCCACTCGCCACGATCCGATCCACGACCGCCTGCGCCGCTTCGGCCGGAACCGCGACGATGGCGATCTCGATTCCCTTCTCCGCCATCGTTCGCTCCATCTCATGATCGTCAAGGATCTCCTGCCCCGCCAGATTCCTCCCGATCTTGCGCGGATCGACGTCGAATACGGCTTCGATCGCAAACCCGCGGAGCTGAAAGTTACGGTAGGAGATCAGCGCCGAGCCGATCTTCCCCGCGCCGATCAGGGCCACCTTCCAACGGCGGTTCAGACCCAGGATCTCCCGTAGCTCCCTCAACAGCTCGGGCACACCGTAGCCCAGGCCACGCTTGCCGAACGAGCCGAACAGCGACAGGTCCTTCCGCACCTGCGCCGACGTCGTTCCCGATCGGTCCGCAAGCGCCTCGCTCGAGATCGTCTCCTCTCTCTGCGCATCCGCCTCCTGCAGCAGCCGCAGATAGAGCGACAACCGACGCACGGTCGAGTCCGATATCTTTGCCGATCTCGCGTCGGCAACGGGTACTTTCTTCGCCACTTCGCAGCCGGCCAGGGGAGTCCTTGTGAAAACATTCACAAGATAGGGCCGCCGCGGGGTCCAGTCAATCCGGCCGGCGGGTGGGCGGGCGGGCGGGCGGGAGATCGGCGAGCGAGGATGTCGGCGGCGGTGTTGGCCGCGATCAGCTCTGGATCCCTCCGGCGTCGACGAGGGCTCGGGTGAGGCGAATGAAGTCGGCAGGCGAGACCCTCTCGGGCCGATCGCGAAGGTCCAGGCCGGTCGCGGCGGTGAGCTCCTCGATCCGGCAGGGGTCGAGCGCGAAGGCGTCGCGGAGGATCCGCTGAAACTGCTTTCGCCGCTGGCCGAACGCGGCGCGGGTGAGGGTACGGAGGGCGGATTCGGTGGCCGGGTCGAGTGCGGGGGGGTGAGCGGGTGTGATTCTGATGACGGTGGAATCCACGTCCGGCGGTGGCCGGAAGGCGGTGCGGGCGACGTTGACGACGCGCAGGACGGAGGCGACGGCCTGAACGCCGACCGCGAGCGCGCCATAGGTCTTGGTACCCGGCCCGGCGAGGATCCGGTCGGCCACCTCCCGTTGGACCATGAGCACGATTTCGGCCGGACGCGGGCGTCGCTCGAGAAGTGCGAAGATGATGGGGGTGGTGATGTTGTAGGGGATGTTCCCGATGACCTTCAGTCGGCTGGGGTCCCGCGAGATTCGTTCGAGGGGGACGTCGAGAAAGTCGGCGTGGAGGACTTCTACCGAGGGGTTGCCGGCGAACTCTTCCGCGAGTCTCCGGGCCAGCACGTCGTCCAGCTCGATCAGTACGAGGCGCCGGACGTTGCCTACCAGATGCCGGGTGAGGGCGCCGGTACCAGGGCCGATCTCCAGCACCTCGTCGAGGGGCGACGGATCGATCGCCCGAACGATCTTCCGCTGGAGGTTCGGATCGGTCAGGAAGTTCTGGCCAAGCGATTTCTTCGGCCGATGCGGGTCGCGACCCGGCGGGTGCGCCATTCCGTCTCAGGCTCGGACGAGCACGGCGGTACGGTCGTCGGAGGGTACCCGAGCACCGTCACCTTCGATGGCGAAGGCGGCCTCGAGCAGCTGATCGACAGGCTGACGGCGGTCGGCCGCAACGAGGTCGACGAGCTGCTTCTCCCCGGTGGCCGTGCTGATCGCGTCGGAGAGGCCGTCGGTGAAGAGGAAGAGGAGGTCCTCTCCGGGTTCCCAGGCGCAGGATTCCTCGCCGTAGTTGTCGAGGTCGACGATGCCGAACGGGGGGTTCGTGGTCGCGAGGCGCTGAGGATCGCCGGAGCGAGGGACCCGGAATGCATGTGGGTGGCCGGCATTGGCGTAGGTGAGGGTTCGGGCCTCGCGATCGATGACGCCGTAGAACAGCGTAAGGTACATCTCCGTCGATTCCAGCTCGTCGATCAGCGCACGATGCGCGCGTCTCAGGACTTCGGACGGGGGATCGCCTTCGGACGCGTGAATGGCGACGGCACTCATCGTCAGCGCCATGATGAGGGCGGCGGCGAACCCATGACTGGAGACGTCACCGATCATGACTCCGAAGCGGCCGCCGGGCAGGCGGAAGAGGTGGTAGAAGTCTCCGCCGACGGAATCGGCCGGAGAGCAGCGCGCCGCGACGTCCGCATGTCCTTGGAACTGGTCGGCGGATGGAAGCAGCTTGAGCTGGAGGTGGTGGGCGAGCTCCATCTCCCTATCCATGCGCTCCTGCCGTACGCTCTCGGCGACCAGGCGGCTGTTCTCTACAGCCGCGCCGATCTGACTCGCGATGGCGGTGATCAGCTTCTGGTCGCCGGCGGAGAAGCCGTCGTCGACCGACCGGCCGATGAGGTTGATGACGCCGACGGTCCGAGGTTCGCCCCGCGGAGGCGTGTAGCTGACGGGAACGGAGAGGAACGAGTCACGGTGGGAGCCGCCGTGGAAGCGCTCCTCCCTGGGGAAGACGTCTCCCGCCTCCAAAATCATCGGGCGTCGATCGCGAAAGACCGCCGCGGTGATCGAGGAGTCGTCGTGGACAGGGATGGGCCCGGGCTGCCCTTCACCACCCACCGCGGCGACCAGCTCGAGGGTGTCGCTGCGATCGTCGAAGACCCAGAGGGCCGCCCGCTGGACGCCCATGGTATCGATCACCTCGGCCAGGATCCGGGCCGCCGCCGCTTCGAGGGAGATGACCGAGCCCAGGATCTCGCTGATCGAATAGAGGAGAGTGATCTCCTCGTACCGCTCACCGATCTCGCGCCCGAAGAATCGGGTCTCCGCCTGGTGCTGCAGAATCAGCCGTACCAGGGCACTGATGAAGTCGGCATGTTCGCCGCTCCCATCGCTGACTTCGACCCGCGCTTCGGGAATGTGAGGCGCAGTGACGGGTACGGCCGCCGGACCTGGCTCCTCGAGCTCGGGCGGAGCGGTGCCTGCCGAGACGTGCCATCCGTCATCCGAACGCTGCCACACCCACACGTCGATCTGGTGCAGGCGCGCATAGGCGTCGATCAGCTCCTGAAGGCCCTCCGCGACGGGGGTCGAACGGGTCAGCGCAGGCACGGGCTGGGTCATCCGCTCGCCCGACCGGTACGCGACGGGGGAACCTCGCGTAACAATACCATCCGCAAAGCGTTTCCACGTTCGTTGTACTGCATCTCGTCCATCAGATTGCGGATCAGGAAGAGGCCGCGGCCGCCCGCCGCATGGAGGTTCTCGGGCCGGGTGGGATCTGGGATGCTGCCGGGGTCGAAGCCGGTGCCCTCGTCGGCAACGCTGACGACGACACGGTTTGGTTCGAGAGAGACTTCGACTTTGACCGTCTTGCGGGGGTCACGCGCGTTCCCGTACAGCACGGCGTTGGCGAGCGCCTCGGTGACGCCCACCCGGAAATTGAGGTCGAGCCTCGGCCCCTGGAAGGACGCCGCCCTGCAGCGGCCGACCAGATAGCCGACAGCGGCCTCGATCACGCGAAGGTCGCTCGGGAGCTCGAGGACGAAGTGTTCTGGCCCGGAAGCATCCGCGTCCGAACGCCGGGAGGCACTGCCGCGGTTCATGGGCCGCGGCAGCGAAGGTCGGGGCCCGCGCGTTCGTCAGATATCAGAAGCTGGACAGCGCCTCGTCGCGCGAGTCTGCGATGTTGAAGAGCGTGTCGAGTTTGGTGAGCTCGAACAGAGTCCGCAGATCTTCGTTCAGGTTGGCGAGCCGGAGCTCGCCCCCCTGCTCCCTGATCTTCTTCGAGAGACTGACCAAGACCCCGAGACCGGACGAATCGATGTAGCCGGTGTTGGCGAAATCGATCAGGAACTTCCGCTCACCGCCTTCCAGCTCATCCAGGACCTTCTGCTTCAGCTCTTGCCGATTGCCTACGATGAGCTGCCCGTCCACATCGACCACCACCACTCCATTGTCCTTCAACGTATGGAAGCTCATGAATCCTCCGCTAACCCGTGAATTTGAACGTTCGATCCAATGGCGAGGGGCAAGCGTTGTGCCATCGACCACCCGGTCGGATCACCTGGAGCCTGAACGTTCACGGAGCCGGCGCTGCACCGGTTCCGAAACGAAAGCAGACGCATCCCCGCCGAGGCGGGCGATCTCACGCACGAGGGAAGCCGATAGGAACGACCAGCGGCCGTCGGGCGCCAGGAACACCGTCTCGATGGCGGGATCCAGTTGCCGGTTGGTGAGGGCCATCTGGACCTCGTATTCGAAGTCGGAGACGCTGCGCAGCCCGCGCACGACGATGGACGCACCGCGCTGCCGCGCGAACTCGACGAGAAGCCCGTCGAACTCTGCAGCTTCGACTGCGGGCTCATCGGCGAAGACCTCGCCAATCATGTCGAGTCGCTCGTCCACCGAGAACATCCCCTGCTTCGAGCGGCTCGGCTGGTGTGCCACCGCCACGATCAATCGGTCGGCGATGCGTAGCGCACGCCGAACGATCTCCTCATGCCCGCGGGTGATGGGGTCGAACGAACCGGGGTAGATGGCGAGTCGCGATTTAGCCGTCATCGTCGAGGCTGAGGAACGAAAGGATCGTATCTCCGTAACGGCGCTCCCGGAGCCGTGCGGAGGGCGGAAGCGGCTCGCTGCGGGCGTGCTCGATGCAAAGGACCTCGGCGAATGGACATGCGCGATAGACTTCGGCGAGGCGAGTCGCGAGTCCGCCGGCGTACGGCGGGTCGGCGAATGCCACTTCATATTGCGACGCAGCGGCGTGCTCGAGGAACTTGAAGACATCCTGGCGCACCACCTCGGCGTCGTCCGAACCGATGCCCAGTGCAGCGAGATTCTGCTTGAGGGTGCGAAGGGCACCGGCATCATTCTCCACGAAGGTCGCGTGCGCCGCGCCCCGGGACAACGCTTCGATGCCGAGCGCACCGGAACCAGCGAACAGATCGAGAACGCCTGAACCTGCGATCCAGGGCGTAACTGCGCTCATCCACGCCTCGCGCACGCGGTCGGTAGTCGGTCGCGTATTGCGGCCAGGCGGCGCGCTGATGATTCTGCCGCTCCACTCCCCCCCGACGATCCTCAATCCGCAGCCCTGAGGTCCACGAGACGTGCCTGAACCGACTGCCGCAACTTGCCGTCCCGGCCGCGCCAACTGTTCTCCTCCAGCTTGAAAGCGACATCGAGCCGGGGGGCGGAACATTCGTCGATGCGCTCCGCCATGTCGAAGCCGATCGCCTCGAGCCGCGAGTCGTCCGCCGAAAGCGTCAGTTTCAGGTGACCGCGCCCGACGATTCGGGGTGGCACCGCGAGGCGGACGCCATAGCTGGCGAAGACAGGTGTCGGGTTGCCGATCCCGAAGGGAGCGAAGTGATCGAGCAGCCCGACGAGCTCGCGTCCGGCTTCGGCCAGCGGGATCTCGGCATCGACGCGGAGCTGCGGGACCAGGGCGCTCTCCGGCAGCGCCTCGCGCGCGGTACGATCGAACGCCGCCCGGAAGCTCTCGACCCTGTCCGGGTCGATGGAACAGCCGGCCGCCGCCCGGTGCCCGCCGAAACGGATCAGGTGCCCCGCGCAGTCGACCAGGGCCTTCTGGAGGTGGAAGCCGGGGATAGAGCGACCGCTGCCCTTCCCTTCGTCCGCCCCCAGGGCGATCAGGATCGTCGGCCGGTGAATACGCTCGACCACGCGTGACGCGACGATCCCGATCACACCGGGATGCCAGCGCTCGGACGCGAGAACCACTCCTCGGTCGCGCTGCGGGTCGAAATCACGCTCGAGCATCTCCAGGGCCTCCGCGAGCGTCTCCTCATCGAGCTTGCGGCGCCTCCGGTTCTCAGCCTCCAGCTCGGCCGCGAGGCTCTCGGCCTCACCCGGATCGCTCGTGAGCAGCAGCCGTACGGCGCGCATCGCGTCGCCCATTCGGCCCGCCGCGTTGATTCGCGGCGCGAGGATGAACCCGATCTGCCCCGCGGTCACCTCAGCGCCCTCGTCGAGCCGGCAACTTCGGATCAACGCCCGCAGCCCGGGATTCGGTGTGCGCTGCATCACCTTCAGTCCCCAGCGCACGAGCGCGCGATTCTCGGACGTGAGCGGCGCCAGGTCAGCGATCGTCGCCAGCGCGACGAGGTCGAGAAACGCGGCGAGACGCTCGCGCGGGAACGAGATCTTCTCCGCGAGCGCATCGATGAGCTTGAACGCGACGCCGGCACCCGAGAGGCCCTTTCCCGGGTAGTCGCAGTCGGGCCGGCTCGGATTGATTACCGCCAGCGCCGGTGGAAGCGCCGGACCTGGCGTGTGGTGGTCGGTTACGATCACGTCGATGCCCGCGGCGTTGGCCATCCTCACGGCCTCGTTCGCGACGATCCCACAATCGGCGGTGACGATCAGCGTCGCGCCGGCGGCATGTGCCGCGTGCACGCCCGCCGCGGTGAGATCGTAGCCGTCCCGGAGCCGGTGCGGGATGAAGGGCGCCGCACGCAGGCCCATCATCCCGAAGGCCCGCACCAGGAGCGCGGTCGAGCAGATGCCGTCCACGTCGTAATCGCCATGCACCAGAACCGTCTCGGAGCGGCCGATCGCCTGCTCGAGGCGCGCGACGGCGTCGGCCATGCCAGCCAGCGACCCCGGTGAGCCGAGCTGGCCGGCGTGCGGCCGCAGGAATGCGCGAGCGCCGTCAGCGCTGTGGTACCCGCGCTGGGCGAGGAGCGCGCAGATCGTGTCGGGCAATCGGAGCTCGGCAGCCAGAGCCTGGACGACCCCGGAGTCCGGGGCTTCTACCGGCCGCCAGATCGGGCGGGCGGCGGTCGGCGCAGAGGTGGAGAGCGAAGCAACTGGCATGGCCTGGAAGGTATGATTCGGAGGAGCGGCTCGGCAAGCGTTAGACCGACTGATTCGGGCCCTCATCACCGACCCGCCAACTATCGGTCGGAGGGGGCCCATCCAGTGCAGCGCAGCACGGGCAGCCGGGGGTAACGAGGAAACCGCTCGTCGACCTCGGAGAGTGAGCAGAGAAAGAAGATGGAGCCGCGTCGCGTTAGGATCCGGCGCGCATTGCGGCACGTTCCGCAGAGCCCCGCCCGCCGCACGTCCTCGGTCGGTTCCTCACCCGGCTCCACCCGCTCCTCGCGTTCATCCGCATCTTCGATGGTCATCGGAACGATTCGATCCTCAGCGCAGCTATTCGCGCTCCACCCGCCGCAGCGGATCCAGCTTCATCATCACCCCGGCCCGCTGCATCGCTCGCCGCAGCTCGTGCTTCTCCTCCAACAGGTCTCGCTGTCGCTCGCCCTCGGCCGTCTCCAGCTCACGATCGATCGCGGTGAGCCGCCGCAGGACGTTCCGGCCCTCGATCTCCCGCAGGTTCTCCTCGAAGAAACGATCCGGCTGCGCCAGATTCGACGCTTCGGGGTCACCGAGCAGCTCCTGCGCCCGCTCCGCGACCGGCTCGTCCAGCGCCTCGAGCCAGTCGGGCCCATCCCCTCTGCCACCCGACGCATGTAGCAGCAGCAGCTCCGCGTAGATCTCGCGCAGGACCGGGTCGAGAAAGTCCTCCGGCCCCAACCGCTCGGCCGCGCGCTCCAGCCACTGCTCGTCGCGGAGCAGGAGCAGTACGAGATTGCGCTCGGCTCCCAGCCGCGGCGGCGGCTCCAAGCTCGACTTCGACCGCGGACGCCGGGCCTCGTCACGCTCGGGCCGGGTCGCCGGAACGCTCGAGCGGCCAACCCGCCGATTCCTTTCTGAAACCACCTCGCGTTCGACCGCCTCCGTCGAGAGACCCGTCCGCTCCGCGAGCCTCGCCACGTACAGACCGCGCAACACCTCATCTGACGCGGCACGCACGGTGGGGAGAAGCGCGTCCACCGCGCGCCGCTTCCCCGCGATCGAGGAGAAATAGTCCCGGCGCTCCAGGATCTGGATCTTTCGCTCCAGGATGTCCACGGCGTCGTGCAGATACCGCCGCAGCAGCGCTGCGCCGCCGCGCCGCACCAGCGAGTCCGGATCCTCGCCGTCGGGTAGGGTCGCCACCAGCACCTCGGCCCCCGCGCGCAGCAGTTCGTCGCCCGCACGGAACGTGGCTTTGAGGCCCGCCGTATCACTGTCATATAGAAGCATAACACGCGGTGCGTAGCGGGCGATCAGCTCGGCCTGGTGCGGGGTGAGCGCGGTGCCCAGGGGAGCGATGACGTTCTCGACGCCGTGTGCGGCGAGAGATACGTAATCCATGTACCCCTCGACGACCATCGCGAGCTCTTCCTTGCGGATGATGCCGCGGCTCCAGCGGAGCCCGTAGAGCAGCTCTCCTTTGTGGTAGACGGGGGATTCGGGCGAGTTGAGGTACTTCGGGACGTGCTCCTCCACGGGTCGAATGACGCGGCCGCCGAAGGCGACGACACGACCCGAGAGGTCGTCGATGGGAAAGACGACCCGGCCGCGGAAGGCGTCGTATGGCTGGCGCGACTTCCTGGAAGATTCCTTGAGGAGACCGAGCGAGAGGAGGGTCTCGCGGCGGATCCCGTGCTTTGCCGCCGCATCGCCGAAGGCATCCCAAGCTTCCGGCGCCCAGCCCACGCCGAAGCGCTCGCACGCCTCGGGGGTGATGCCGCGGCCCTGCAGGTAGTCGCGGGCCTCGCGGCCCTCATCGGGGTCGAGGAGTCGGGCCCGAAACCATTCGGCCGCAAAGGCGTTGGCCTCGTGGAGATGGGCATTCGGGTCCTCCTCGGCGCGGCGTTCACTCTGTTCCGGGATCTCGACGCCGACGCGTGCGGCGACCCAGCGAATGGCATCGATGAAGTCCATGCCGAAGTGCTTCATCGGGAAGGAGAAGACGTCGCCGCTCTCCCCACACACAAAGCACTTGAAGATGTTGCGGGCGGGATCGACGGAGAAGTTGGGTCCCTTACCTCCGTGGAGGGGGCAGGGGCCGCGGAAGGTTCGGCCCGAGCGCTTCAGCGGCGTGACTTCGGAGACGATCTCCACGAGGTCGGCGCGGGCGCGGACCTCCTCGACGATGGGATCGGGGATGCCCATGCCGATCAGGTGAACTCGACGACCGTAACGCCGGTTCCGCCTTCGTACCGCTCGCCGGGCCGAAAGCTGGCGATACGACGGTCGCTGCCGAGGAGCTCCTGCACCTCGGCCCGAAGCGCACCGGTCCCCTTCCCGTGGATGATGCGGAACGAGGGCAGCCCGGCCATATGGGCGCGGTCGAGGCTGCGCCCGAGCTGCAGCTCCAGCTCGTCGACGCGCAGCCCCCGGAGATCCACCTCCGTACTGGCCTCCATGTCCACGTCGATGCGGCCGCCGCCCCTCGCCACCTTCCGCTCCTTTGGGGGCGACTGGTCACCCGGCGGCAGCATCGTCAGGTCCTCGATCGGCAATTGCATCCGCATGCCGCCGGTATCGACCATCGCCTTCGAGTCTCTGATCTCGAGGAGCGTCCCGGTACGGCCGATCGTCTCGATCCGGACCCGGCCGCCGACGCGCAGGTCCTCCCGGGCGCCCGGGACGGACTTCCGACGATCGGCTTCCGGCGCGCGCTCCTTCTGCCGGCGGGCCGCTTCCTCGACGCGCCGCCGGGCACCCCGCGCGGCTTCCTCGGCCGCCGCCTCGTCCGCGGCACCGCGGACCTCCTGAATGGCGGCTTCCACCTCGTTACGGGACTGCATCAGGAGGTCGCGTGCCTGCTGGCGGGCCCGCCGCTCCGCATCTTTCTCGCGGACCTTCAGGTCCGACTCGCGCTGCTCCAGCTCCTCTCGCAACTGGCTGGTCCGGCTGAGTTGCTGGTCGAGATCGGCGTTGAGGTCGTTGAGCCGCTGCTCCTTGGCCTCGAGGTCGAGCAGCAACCGGCCGACGTCACGCTCGCCCTGCGGCAGAGCGGCCTCCGCATCGTCGAGCACGACCGCGGGCAGCCCCAGGCGCCGCGCGATGGCCAGCCCGTAGGACCGCCCCGGCACCCCCTTCAGTAGGCGGTAGGTGGGCTCGAGCTTTTCCGCGTCGAACTGAAGTGATGCGTTCACCACGCTCGAATCCTCGGCCGCGAGCAACTTCAAAGCGCCGAGGTGCGTGGTCGCCACGGTAAAAGCCGAACGCCGGGTGAGCTCGAGCAGGATCGCCTGCGCGAGTGCGCTCCCCTCGACGGGGTCCGTTCCGCTCCCGATCTCGTCGATCAGCACCAGCGATTCCGCGTCAGCCCGGGCGAGCGTCTCCTGCAGGTTCTTCAGGTGCGCGGAAAAGGTGGAGAGGGACGCCTCGATCGACTGTTCGTCGCCGATGTCCGCATAGATGCTGGTGAACAGCGGCAGTCGGGTTCCCTTCCCGACCGGCGGCACCACGCCGCTGCGGGCGAGCAGCGTCAACAGGCCCAGCGCCTTGAGGAAGACGGTCTTTCCGCCGGTGTTGGGCCCCGAGATGATCAGCGTCCGCTCGCCCTGCTCCATCCGCAGGTCGAACGGGATCACGTCTTCGCCCTTGGCCAGCAGCAGGGGGTGGCGGCCGTCGACGACCGTCAGCTCCTGCGCGCCCGGCGGCAGGAGCTCGGGGGGATGACCATCCGACTGCACCGCGTAGCGGGCCCGGGCGTAGATCGTATCGAGTCGGATGAGCGCGTGCAGCGAGGTGGCGAGCTCAGCCGCGTGAGGCCGGAGCGTAGCGGTCAATTCACGCAGGATCCGCTGAACCTCCCGCGCCTCGGCGGACTCAAGCTCCCGCAGCCGGTTCATCAGCTCGATCGCGAGCGGCGGCTCGACGAACAGCGTCGCACCTGTCTGCGACTCACCGTGAACGATGCCGCCCACTTCGCCTCGCCCCTCCCGCCGAACGGCCACGACATAGCGGCCGTCGCGAACGCTCACCGACGCGTCGGAGACCTGATACTGCGCCGGCAGATTGGCCGCGAACTCGCCGAGCTTGCTGACGATCCGCCCACGAGCGCCCTGAATCTCACGGCGCAGCTTCCGGAGCTCCGGGGAGGCACTGTCGCGGACCTCACCCTCCTCGTCGATCGCCTGATCGATCGCCTGCGCGGCGCCGGGGAGGTCGCACAGATCGGCGGCGATGGCCGAAATCCCCGGGAGCTCCTCGGACAGGGTGAGGAGCAGGTCTCGGAGCGTCCGGGAACTCGAGATCAGGACACCGCCCCGGCGAAGCGTCGCCCCGTCCCAGGCGTATCCTTCGAGGTGGAGCCGGGTGAGCGCGTCCTCCACGTCGGGGATCGCCGGCATGCCCCAACTGCCCTCGCGCACCAGGAGCGCGATGCCCTCGGCTACGAGAGCGATCTCGTCACGTATCCAGCCCGCTTCCCGCGCCGGCTCCAGCGTGCGCACGGCGGCGGCACCCGCCGCGGACGAGGCCAGCCTGGCCACGACAGCGAGGGCGTCGTCGAACTCGAGCACCTCCATCGCATGTGACTTCATGTACTTACGTTGGGCCCTCCCCTGGCCGCGGACTTGCACCACGAGTCGGCATATGACGCGGGCTCACCTGGCGTCGCAAAGCCAACTACCGACTGGAGATTATGGATACTGTCAAGTGGATGCTGGCGGGAATCGCCGTAGGCGCGGCCGCGGTCACCCTCCGTGAACTGCAGCGCCGTCGACTACTCTCCCCTGCCCTGCCGACCGGCGCAGTCCTCGCCGACGTCGAGGAGCCGGTCCTCGGCTACGACGGGATGGATCAGGAGACGCTGCTCGAGTGGCTGGAGGACGCCGAGCTCGACGATTCGGACGTCCGACGGATCATGCGCTACGAGGAAGCGAACTTCGGACGCGAGCCGGTCCTGGAGGTTCTCGGCGAACTTCTCGGCTGACCGGCAGGGGCTCAGCCCAGCTCTTCACGCACGATCCGATTGAGCTCCTTGCCTTCGAAACGTCCTTTGACCTTCGGCATGACCACTTTCATGACCGATCCCAGGTCCGCGGCGCCCCCGTCGACGGCCTCGCGAACCATCTGCCGCACTTCCGGTTCCTCGAGCTGGGGCGGCAGGTAGGCCTGCAGCATCGTCGCCTCCCGCTCTTCCTTGGCCGCCAGCTCCTCGCGATCGCCTGAGCGCATCTGCTCGGCGGCCTCTCTGCGCCGCTTGATGGCGGTGGTCAGCAACGACTGTACGTCGGCGTCGGAGACTTCGCCGCCGATCTCGATCTCGCGATTTCGCACTTCGGAGAGAAACGTGCTGAGAACCGCGGTCCGCAGCTTGTCGCGCTCCTTGCGGGCGGCGTTGAGGTCGGTGCGGATCTGTTCCTTGAGCTGGCTCGGCATCTGACTCCCTGAGGTTTCCGCGTCTGATCGGTCGAAGCCGTCAATCTACCCCAAGCGCCGAGCGCGCTCAAGCGACGCGGTTAGAGCGGCTCAATCCATCTCCAGCTCCGGTCGGGGCCTCGGGCCCTCTACTTCGCCAGAAAAGCAAAGCGGCGGACCGAACTGGTCCGCCGCTGATAGCATACCGGTCTCGGGCGGCTACCCCTCCTGATCCCGAGACGGTGGCCCGTCGACGCTGAGATCCGCTTCCTCCAGACGGCGGCGCGTGCCGGGCTTGATATCGTCGCTGACGCGCGCCTCCGAGTTCAGATCCTCGGGCGGCGCGTCCAACGTGCGGCCGGCGTGCTTCCCGTGAGGATCCTGATTGTCGAGCTCGTCCTCGTCATAGTCCGTGCGTTGCGCCTCCTGGACTTCCGGCCGTTCGTTCAGACGCGGTGACTCGTGGGCGAAGTCTTCGTCCGCGTACTGGTCGCGATCCGCGGCTGCCAGTGCGCGCTCACGCTGGTGCTGCGAGTCGTCGGTCCGATCGGGATCGGTCTGCAGTCCCTGCCGGCGTCGGCCCATTCCGCCGGTTCTGGCTTCCTGGTGGACGAAGGTGGCGTCCCACTCGCCCTCGCTCCGACCGCGAGCCGATGCGCGCTGGGCGAACGACTCCACGTCGAGCCGGTTGACTACCGTGCGGACTCCGGGGATCCGGTTCGCGAGAGCGACGGCCATGTCGGCTTCGTCATCCGTCCACACCGAACCGGAGAGCTCGATGATGCCGTGGCTGATCGCCCCGATATCGACGCCGCGCTCCGAGAGGACGGGGTCGTCGAGGAAGGCGCGCAGGACGACGTCCTCGAGCTGATCGAGCTCCTCCTGCTCGACTGCGTAGCGGCGGAGGCGGGCGGGGCGAAGTCTGCGGGCGACGCTCCGCGCCCGGTCCCGGATCTGATCACGGAATTCCCGCGGCTGTGGCAGTGCACGAGAGATGAGCACGCCGATGGCGAGCCCACCGACCGCGCCGAGCGTGAAGCTCAGCGAATCCTGCGTCCACCGCTCTTCCTGGCTATCGCGAAACGGCCTCATCTGACCCTCGTTCTGAACGGGTAAAGCAGTACTAACTACTGCTCAGAGGGCGCAATTCGCGTTCCAATCCGTGGTGGGTACGGCGCCTGGGAAAGGCGGTGGGTCAGCCCCCGTCAGGGTCGCTCTGCTGGGCTTCGTCGCGGATCGCTTCGATCCGTTCATCCTGCGTGCGGGCCCGCTCGCCGGCCTCCTCCTGGCGCTGGATCTCGTCACGCATTCGCAGCCTCTCGCGCTCGGCCTCCAGCGTTCGGTTATCGCCGGTCGGTCCCGGTAGTGGCAGCAGCTCCCGCGGGACGGTGAACCCACCGAGATGAAGGCCGTCGGGCGACAGCCCCCAGCGGTTGCCGTCCCGATCCGTGATCGACCAATCGGAAGTCCGCTGGTTTCGTCCGGCGGCGCCCGTCAGGCTGTCGTTGACCGCTTCGAGCCGCGCCCGGAGATGCTCCATGTAGCGCTCGTGCTCGGTCTGTTGGAGCTCGGGGAATTCGTTCGTCGGGGCGTACAGTCGCGGGTCCCGGTAGCCGGGACGGAGAACGTCACGCGCGGAGCCGCCGGGCGCTGCCCCGCCGGGCGCCGCATCGGCGGGGGGCGCCTGCCCGGGCTGCGCCGGTTGATCCGTGGCCTGCTGCGGCGGGCCGGCGTCCTCGACAACCGGCTCTTCGGGCTGCTCCTCGGCGGCCGGGAATTCCGGCGCATTGTCGGAAGGAATGGCGACGATCGCCTCCAGTCCGAACGGCCGTGCCGAAGCGTCCGATGCAGTGGCGGCGCCACCTCCGGGTACTTCGAATCGGAAGATGACCGGCGAGACGACGAGCAAGAGGAGGTGGGCGACGATCGAGATGAAGAGGGACCAGGCGAGCACACGCTCGTAGGACCCGCGAGGTCGCTCCGGCGGGCGGGGCGGTTTCGGGGGCGTCGGCGCAGGCGCGCTCGCGCGGCGAGACGCAGCGCGCGGTGGTGAGGCGAGGCCCGAACTGGTCATATGGCTTTGTTACTCAGGCCTGTATGCCCGTGTTCCCGGTGCGGCTGCCCCGGTCGCACCCTCTCGAGGCGTTCGGACAACCCGTTATGCGGGCGGATCCTGCAACAGTTCGCCGATTCTGCGGACCGCCTCGCCGATTCGCTCCTCCGACGTCGTGAGCGCGATCCGGAAGAAGCCCTCTCCGCCGTTGCCCAGCGCCACGCCCGGCAGTACCGCCACGCCCTTCTCGAGCAGTAGCCGGCGCGCGAAAGCCTCGGCCGGACGCCCGTCCGGCAGCGGTACCCAGACGTACATGGTGGCCTGTGGCGGAGCCACGTCGAGGCCGATCGAACGCAAGTTCGCTACCGCGACGTCCCGTCGTGCCCGGAAGATCTCGAGGTTGCCGGGCAGCCAGCTCGCATGGGCGCCGAGCGCTGCCAGAGCCGCATGCTGCATCGAGAAAGGGACCCCTGTATCGCTGAACGTCTTGACCTTGCTGAGTGTGGCAATCTGGTGTTCGCCGCCCGCCGCCCAGCCGACGCGCCAGCCGGTCATGTTGTAGGTCTTCGAGAGCGAATGAAACTCGAT
>JBBDRL010000011.1:25925-44662 GCA_040905505.1 Gemmatimonadota bacterium
CCGGGATCGGGGATCACGGCGGCCGATCCCTCGTCCAGATAGGCGAAAGGCAGATGGAAGATCCCCTCCTTGGACCCGATGATCGGGAGCAGCTCGCGATAAGGGTCGAGCTCGACACCGAAGCGGTGCTGCATCCACGCGGCGATCCCCTCACGCAACGCCGGCAGACCGAGCTGGAAGGAGTAGCGGGAATTGGCGGGATCCGTGGCGGCGGCGGCGAGCGCTTCCACGGCGGCCGGCGGCGGGGGGAGGTCCGCGTCGCCCACGCCCAGGTCGATGAGATCGACCCCTTTCGCCCGCAGCTCACGTTTGAGGGCGGGAACGTCCGCAAGCGGATAGGGCGGCAGCGCCCGGAAACGGCGGGAGAACGTGGGCATCGCCCTTCAGGTCACGGGGTTGGTGATCCTTCCGACGCCGGGAATCTCGACTTCGACGGTGTCCCCGGGCTTCAGGGGGCCGATTCCCGAGGGGGTTCCGGTTGCGATGACGTCCCCCGGCTCGAGCGTCATCACCGCGGTGATGTATTCGATGAGCACCGGGATCGAGAAGGCCATCCCCTCGGCGCGGCCCTGCTGCCTGACCTCGCCGTTGACGCGACAGATGACCTCGAGCCGCTCGGGGTCCACCTGATCGGCCGGCTTCATCGTCCCCATCGGGCAGAAGGTGTCGAAGCCCTTCGCCCGTGTCCATTGATCGTCCTTCCGCTGCAGGTCGCGCGCGGTGACGTCGTTCAGGGCGACGTATCCGGCGACGACCCCGTAAGCGTCCGCCGCGGAGACTTTTCGAGCGCGGCGACCGATCACGACCGCGATCTCGCCTTCGTGCTCGACCTGCTGGGACTGCTCGGGTAGTTCGATCGCCTCTCCTTCGGCGATCAGGGAAGACGGTGGCTTCAGGAAGATGAGCGGCTCGTCCGGCACCGTGTTCCCGAGCTCCCGAGCGTGTTCGACGTAGTTCCGGCCTACGCAGACGATCTTCGATGGACGCGGCAGATTCATGAAGCGGTTCGGTAGAAGGTGGTCAGCTCGTCACGACATTCCGCCCATGGGGCGACCACCACCCGCGCGGGCGGCAGTGACTCGAGAAGATAGGTTCCGTAGCTCTTCGTGGCGATCCGGCCGTCCAGAATCACGACGGCGCCGCGGTCGGCCCGCGAGCGGATGAGACGCCCGAATCCCTGCTTGAGACGGATAGCGGCGTGCGGCAGCATGTACGACACGAACGCATTGCCGCCGCTCGCTTCGATCGCCTCGATCCGCGCGGATGTCACCGGCTCCGTCGGCACCTTGAAGGGGAGCTTCGGAATCACGATTCCCCGCAGCGGGCGTCCGGGCACATCCACACCCTCCCAGAACGAATCGGTCCCCAGGAGGATGGCCCGGCCGGACTCGATGAATTGCTCGATCAGGCGGCCGCGCGGCGCTTCACCCTGCACCAGGAGCGGGAAGTCGCCCGCCGCGTCGCTCTGCCGCAGGTCTCCCGCGAGCTGATTGAGCGCTCGATAGGATGTGAAGAGGACGAAGAGTCCCCCATCGCTCAAACCCGCAAGCTCCTCGACCACCGCGCGAGTGGCCCGGGCGTGCCCGCGCTCCGTGACAGCCGTCGGAAGCGGGAGATCGTTCGGAACGGTCAGAAGGGCCTGCCGGGAGAAGTCGAACGGCGATGGATGGATGGCTTCTACCACCCTGAGGTCGTCCCCCAGACCGAGTCGCTCGCGTACGAACGCGAAGCCCTCGCGAGTCGCGAGGGTCGCCGAAGTCATCACCACCGTCGGCACCCGCTCCCAGAGCGACTCCCGCAGGACGTTACCAAGATCGAGCGGGGCGGCGGCGACGACCACGTTACCCGGCCGTCCCTGCGCCGCCGCGGGGCCACCCGGGGCTGAACGATATTCGACCCACCGGACCATCGCACGGTCCTGGCGCTCACCGCTCAGCGAGCTGCGAAATGCGAGGGTCGCGGCTTCGAGTCGGTTCGTGATTCCGCGGACCTCCAGCATCTGCTCTTCCAGCGCGGCGGCGGCCTGCTCGTCCAGGGCGACTCGCTCGCGTAACCGATTGAGACCCGTGACCAGCGTGTCGAGATGGGCGACCGTCGCGCCGAGCTCCTCCCGCAGCCCCGCCTCCCAGATCGGGTGGTCGGCGAAATCGTCACTCAGGCGGAGCATCCCGCCCGGCTCGGAGCGGACCAGCGCCTCCAGGTGGCGAAATACTGCCGCGCCCCGTTTCCAGGCGCCGTCGAGCTCAGGCCGCAGGCGCTGCTGGATCAGATCGAGACAGCTCTGCATCACCAGGTCGCGGGGTCGGCCGCTCAGGACCTTCTCCAAGGTGGGGAGCGCCCCCTTGCCCCGGTGCTCGACGCGGCTGAGCAGTCGGCTAAGCCCCCGCTGGGTGAGGCGGGCTCCCATGTGTCGCGTCGCCGTCTCCTCGAGGTTGTGGGCCTCGTCCAGGACGAGCCGCCGGAAGTGCGGCAGCACGGCCTGCGCGGAGTAGTTTCCGGCGGCATGCCGCACAGCCAGGTCCGAGAAGAGTAGATGATGGTTGACGACCAGTACGTCTGCGGATGCCGCATCACGCCGCGACCGCTGATAGAAGCAGCTCTCGAAGTGCGGACACCGAGTGCGCAGGCATACGTCGGACTCGGAAGCGACTTCGTCCCACACGTCGGGCGAGGGCCTGAAGGGGAGGTCGGACAGGGAGCCGTCCGTCGTGCTCTCGAGCCACTCGCCGATCGACGCGAGCTCCGCCTCGCGACCGTCGCCGAAGAGTGACGCGCCGCTCAACGCCGCCAGCTTGGCCCGGCGGATCGATACATAGTTGTTCCGGCCCTTCACCAGCGCGAACCGGAACGGAACGCCGAGCGCACGGCGCAGGAAAGGGAGATCCTTTCCGACGAGCTGCTCCTGGAGATTGATCGTGTTGGTCGAGACTACGGTGCGCTCTTTGTTGGCGAGCGCCCATCGGACCGCCGGCAACAGGTATGCGATCGATTTTCCCGTACCCGTCCCCGCCTCCGCGAGGCCAATTCCGTCACCCGCATACAGGGTCGCGACCATGCGAGCCAGTGCACGCTGATCCGGTCGGTCCTCGTAGCCGGCGTGGGCGCGCGCGACGGGGCCGCCCGGGGCCAGGTCGGCTTCGAGCCCGTCCAGATCCAGAGGCTCCGCCTCCTTTTCCGGGTCGGGAGCTACGACGACGTAGAGTTTGGCAGCGCTGTTGTCGGTGATCGCGAAGCCCAGTCCCTCGGACCAGAGTCTCTCCGCGACCGCCATATCGGCCAGTGAGGGAGATAGATCGCCCGACGGATGGTTGTGCAGAACCAGCTCGCCCGGCTGGCAATTTCGCACGGCGGCCAGAACGGCCGTGCTGTTGCCGCGAGAGACCACCCGCGCGCCGAAGACGACGCCAGCGCCATCCACGGACGCGACGAAGCAGACCTCATTGCCGCCTGCCCGCGTGATCTCGTCACGAACGGTCGTGGCCGCGTCGGTGCCGAGGCGAATCTCCAATCCGCTCCTATCAGCCGATCTCAGTCGCCGGGTCGGACTCCGAGAGCGCCAGCCGCAGGTCGTACTCGGAACCCGACTCGACCCATTCGAGCTGTACGAAGCCGACGCGTAGCGCTTCCTCGGGATCCTCGGGGCACTGGAAGCGCGCCGCGTAGATACCCAGCTCCGTCGGCGCAGGATGCCCGTACTGGATCTCGACGAGCCAGCCGCGGCCTGCTTCGTCCCGGAATATGGCCTTGTCGCGGGTCATCGCTCAAGCTGTTTGGTGTTGTCGGATCGGGAGGGCACCAGAAGAAGGGTCAACTTTCCCCGGCACGATCTGCCAGGCGCTGGACGAGCTCGTACGCGTCGTTACGGCTCATGTCCAGTCGCTCGCGCAGCTCCCTGGCTACGGAACTGGGTGGGACATCGTGCGCGAGGAGCGCCTCCGCCATCGCCCGAGCGGCCGGGTCGTCCTGCACGCGAGGCTTCGCCTCGGCTGCGCCCTCGAGCACGACCACGATCTCACCGCGGACGGCGCGTTCGCGGTAGGCCTCAACCGCCTCGCCCAACGTCGACCGAACGATCTCCTCATGCATCTTCGTCAGCTCACGAGCGACGGCCACGCGCCGATCGGGTCCGGCAGCTTCGACGAGATCCTGTAGCAGCGCCTCGAGCCGCTGCGGCGCCTCGTAGATGACGGCGGAATGCGTCGAAGTGGCAATCTCCTCGAGCAGGTTCGCGCGCGAGCCGCCCTTCCGCGGCAGGAAGCCGTAGAAGGTGAAGCGATCCGCCCCGATGCCCGACGCTACCAGGGCCGCGAGTAGCGCCGAAGGACCCGGCACCGGAACGACTTCGTATCCGGCTTCCAGCGCGCTACGCACTACCCGGGCGCCGGGATCCGACAGCAATGGTGTCCCCGCATCGGAGACCATCGCCACCTTCTTGTCCTCGCCCAGCAGTTCCACTACCAGTCGGGCACGAGCCGCCTCGTTGTGTTCATGGGCGGATATTAGCCGAGCCTCGATTCCGTAGTGTCTCAGTAAAACGCCGGTCCGCCGGGTATCCTCCGCGAATACGACGTCCGAGCCCCGCAGGACGTCGACGGCGCGCCGCGTCATGTCACTGAGGTTGCCGATCGGGGTGCTGACGAGGAAAAGGGCGGCCATGGGGGGGAGTTAACAGTTAACAGTTGACAGTTAACGGTCGACAGCCGACAGTCGACAGCTAACTACCAGTTGCCAGCTCAGGATAGCGGCGGCGGCGATGAGGCTGGAACTTGGAAGGCCCCGAGCCGAGCCCGGGGCCTTCGAGAGCTGTCGTAGCCGCGGTCGTTCGGTTGATGCTCAGGCTAGCGGCAGCCGTACCGGCAACTGGTAACTGGCAACCGGCAACCGGCAACCCGTTTCTAGAGAAGCTCCTGGATCTTTCGCTCGAGCGCCGGCTTCGGAACCGCGCCCACGACGGTGTCCACGAGCTTGCCGTCCTTGAAGAACAGGATGCTGGGGATGGACCGCACGTTGAAGCGCGTAGCCGTTCGCTGATTGCTGTCGACGTCGAGCTTGCCGACGCGCAGCTTCCCCTCGTATTCGGTAGCGAGCTGCTCGACGATCGGGGCGACCATCCGGCAGGGTCCACACCACGCCGCCCAGAAATCGACCATCGTGAGACCATCCGTCCCCTCGATCTCATTCGCGAAGTTATCGTCCGTCACCGTCACCATTGTACCATTCTCCGACATTGTGATCTCCTGTAGTTGGGTGCGGTAGCCGGTCCGACGACCGGGCCGCTATACTTCCAGGCCCTGCGTGCCTAGTATCTATTCGGTCCGAACTCCACTCGCATGCGCACTTCCAAGCCGTCGAACGAGCGTCTTCTGGACCACGTCGGCATCGCCGTCCCATCGATCGACGATGCGATCCCGACCTGGGCCGCCCTCGTCGGCCGCCCCGCGACCGGCCGCGAAACGCTGGCCGATCAGGGTGTGGAGGTCGTCTTCATCGGAAGCGGACCCGGGCGCATCGAGTTGCTGACGCCCACCCGCGCCGACTCTCCCGTGGCACGTTTCCTCGAGCATCGTGGCCCGGGGTTGCACCACCTGTGCTATCGCGTCGCCGACATCCAAGCCGCGCTGGCTGAATGCCGTGCGGCCGGGTTCGAGCTGATCGACGAGCGACCGCGCGAAGGCGCCCATGGCCATCGGGTCGCTTTCGTCCATCCGCGCAGCACGGGTGGCGTGCTCATCGAGTTTCTCGAGCGCGCCGACGCCGAGGATGCAGGGCGCGGCAGCGCGAAGCCATCTCCATCTCCCTAGTCCTACACCCGACAGTTCCCTGCGTGCGCGGCCCGAGCGGTTCATCGTTCGGTGATCGCCTCGACGCCGATCTGCTCGACGAACCAGCGATCCTGCGCGCCCTGCACGACCGTGAAGGGAACCTGGAAGTTCTCACCCCGGTTCGAGAGCAGAACCTGAAAGCGCAGCGCGTCGACCATTCTCCCGGGGACCGGCAAGCCCTCGCCGATCACGAAGCCGTCGTGCTCGAGCAGGCTCGCGAGCGCGTACATCCGCTGTTCGACCTGCGGCACGGGATCGCGATCGAGGATCGGCCCCTCGGCGGTTCCGAAAATCCAGCCCATGCCGCTATAGTCGCGCTCCGCAGCGAGTTGCAGAAACCGCTCCACCGCGGCGGTCGCGGCCGGAGCACCCGACACACCGGACGGCGGCACGCCGCGCGAGCCGCAGCCGACGATCAGAAGGATCGCGGCGAGCGTCAGTAGGTGCTTCGATTTCCGCACGATACGTTGCTGTTTGTCCGGGCGAATACAGCGGAGCCGAGCGCGCCATTTCGCGCCCGGCAAGGGGTTTCCAGTCACTGACCTCGTGAGACTAGGCGACCGCCTCGAGCGTGTCAACCGGCGGCCGGCTCCGGCTTCTCGAAGCTCAATCTCGGCGCGCCGGGCTCCCGGTCTACGTGAATGGTGTCGCCCTCCTCGAAGCCGTCCTCGAGCATCAGGATCGCGAGTGGATTCTGGACCAGGCGCTGGATGGCACGCTTCAGCGGCCGGGCCCCGTACGCCGGATCGTGACCTTCCTCGGCGATCAGTTCCTTCGCGGCGTCGGAAACTTCGATCGTCAATTTTCGCTCGGCGAGCATCCTCTCGAGCCGCCGCAACTGAAGATCGACGATCGTCTTCAGATCGTCCGTCTCCAACGGCCGGAAGACGATGATCTCGTCGACCCGGTTCAGGAACTCCGGACGGAAGGTCTGCTGCATCTCCCGCATCACCATCGTCTCCACCTCCACCCGGGTCGCCGGATCGCGCATCTGCCCCGACTTCTCGAGAATCATCGGGCTGCCGATGTTCGAGGTCATGATGACCACGACGTTCCGGAAATTCACGTTCCGGCCCTGAGAATCCGTGAGCCGCCCATCGTCCAGAATCTGAAGGAGGATGTTGAAGACGTCCGGATGCGCCTTCTCGATCTCGTCGAAGAGGATGACCGAGTAAGGGCGCCTCCGCACTGCTTCGGTCAACTGACCGCCTTCCTCGTAGCCGACGTATCCGGGTGGCGCTCCGATGAGGCGGGCGACGGCGTGGCGCTCCATGTATTCGGACATGTCGATGCGCACCATCGCCTCCTGGTCGTCGAAGAGGAACTCCGCGAGCGCCCGGGCGGTCTCCGTCTTCCCCACCCCGGTCGGGCCGAGGAAGATGAACGAGCCGATCGGGCGGTCAGGGTCCTGGAGGCCGGCGCGGGAGCGGCGTACCGCATCGGCGACCGCGCGGGTCGCCTCCGGTTGCCCCACCACGCGCTGGTTGAGGTGCTTGTCGAGCTCCGCCAGACGTTGGCGCTCGGACTGCAGCATCCGCGAAACCGGAATACCGGTCCACCGGGCCACGACCTCTGCGATATCGTCCTCGTCAACCTCTTCCTTGAGGTATTTCGTTTCGCGCTGCAACTCCTCCAAGCGCGCCTCCGCGCCTTCGATCATCTTCAGGAGCTGGGGGATCTCGCCGTACTGGATCTCCGCCGCGCGGGTCAGGTCGGCGGTCCGGGTCGCACGATCCATCTCGACCTTGAGCTCGTCCAGGCGCTCCTTCATCTCGCGGATCGCGGAGATCGCCTGCTTCTCCGATTGCCACTGCGCTTTCATCCCACTCGTCTGCTCCCGAAGCTCAGCGATCTCCGATTCCACGCGCTCCAGCCTCTCTCGCGAGACGGCGTCGGTCTCCTTCTGCAGTGCCTGCCGCTCGATCTCGAGCTGCGTCGCCCGACGCTCGATCTCGTCGATCTCCTGAGGTAGTGAGTCGATCTCGATGCGCAGACGTGACGCCGACTCGTCGATCAGGTCGATCGCCTTGTCCGGCAGGAACCGATCACCGATGTAGCGGTCCGAAAGGGTGGCCGCCGCGACGATCGCCGGATCGGTGATCCGAACGCCGTGATGCACCTCGTAGCGCTCCTTCAGCCCGCGCAGGATCGCGATCGTGTCCTCCACGCTCGGCTCGCCGACGAAGACCGGCTGGAAACGCCGCTCGAGCGCCGCGTCCTTCTCGATGTACTGGCGGTACTCATCGAGCGTCGTCGCCCCGACCACCCGCAGCTCACCGCGAGCGAGCGCCGGCTTCAGCATGTTCCCGGCGTCCGGTGACCCCTCGGTCTTCCCCGCTCCGACGATCGTGTGAAGCTCGTCGATGAATACGATGAACCGACCCTCCGATTCCGTGATCTCCTTCAGAACCGCCTTCAGGCGCTCCTCGAACTCGCCGCGATACTTCGCCCCGGCGAGCATCGCGCTGATGTCCAGGCCGATCACCGACTTCTCACGCAGGCTCTCGGGCACGTCGCCGTCCACGACGCGCTGCGCCAACCCCTCCACGATCGCCGTCTTACCGACCCCTGGCTCGCCGATCAGGACCGGATTGTTCTTCGTTCGCCGCGAGAGGACCTGAACCAGGCGGCGGATCTCCTCGTCGCGCCCGATCACCGGGTCCAGTTTGCCGGCGCGCGCGCGGTCGGTGAGATCAGTGGAGAATCGCTGCAGCGCCTGGTACTTCTCCTCCGGCGTCTGATCGGTCACCCGGTGCGGCCCGCGGACCTGCCGCAGCGCCTCCAGCAGCGTCTCGCGCTTCGCACCCTGCGCTGCCAGCAGCTCCTGCGAGGTCGAACCGCGCTTGCCCGCCAGCGCCAGCAACAGATGCTCCGTCGATACATACTCGTCCTTCAGCTCCCGCGCTTCCTTCTCCGCAGCATCGAGCACGTCGGTGAGCTCGCGCGACATCGTGGGTTGCGAGCCGCCGTACTGCTTGGGAAGGCGCTCCACGGCTGCCCTCAACTCCTCTCGGAGTCGCGAGACGGAAACCCCCACCTTCTGGACCATGGGGACGACAATCCCTTCCGCCTGCGAGAGCAGCGCCTCGAGAAGGTGGATGTCCTCGACGGCAGGATTCCCGGCCTGCCTCGCCTGGGAAGCGGCTTCCTGAATGGCTTCTGCCGATTTGACAGTAAAACGATCGAAGTTGGGCATTGGGCCTCCTCCTTCCGGTCCCGGGGCGGTTCGCACGCGGTGCGTGCCGCCTCGGACGGGAAGGAATGTTATATCTGAGATAACGCCGCCGGCCCCGTCGCCGCGGCGCCGTATCCAAGTTATTGATCCGGGCTTGCGTGAAGGATTGGAGGGGGAAGATCCATGCCGGTCGATTTCCTGCCAGGGAGGCCGGAAGGCGGGGTGAATGGCGGGGTTGGCAGCGGCGATGCCGGACGCGTGGTCCGGCCCGAGATGGCTTCGTACAGCGTGGGAGCGGGCATGGAGCGCTTTCCCCCCTACAGCCCTCCGAGCATGATCGCGTTGAAGTAGAGGGGCATGGTGCTGCGCCAGAAAAGGCGGAAGAGCGGGTCGTCCGCAAAGAGGATGACTTCTCCCGAGCCGAGCGACGTCGAGACCAACCACGCGCCCTGCTCCAGGTGGTTCAGGTTGGCCTCCGAGATGACGCCGGAGGTGGCACTCAAGCCGGCGTCGAAGAAGGCAACGGTCTCCGCATCCTGGGAAGGCTCGAAGACGGCGCCGCCCTCGTGGAGCACGAACAGGCGATCGGGGTTTCGATCGTAACTGCTCCCCCATGTAATCGGATGGCCGGGGTCGGTCCTCGTCTGGAGGATGACACCGGGGACCTCTTCCATCCATTCATCCCGTTCACGCGCCTCGCGGGTCGCGAGCCCGGCGGCCAGCGATTCCGCACCTTCCGCGGGTTCTCCGTCGCCGCGGATAGCGACCCCCGCGATCGCGGCGACGGCCTCGGAGGCACCCGCTACGGCCACCAGACGGCCGCCGCCGCGAACCCAGGCCTCGAGGGTCTCGCGGGCATCTTCTTCCAGCTGCCCGCCGATATGCGGAAGCACGATCACGTCGTACTGGGCTAGATCGAGCCGTGCGAGCTCCGGAAGCAGCACCGCATCGAAGGGCATGCCGAGCTGCTGTTCCAGGTGGTACCAGTGCGCACCGTAGGAGGTAGCGCCCACGCCCTGACCACCGAAGAGCGCCACGCGCGGCAGTCGGACGGCCGGTGTGTTGGCGCTTCCCAGGTCGATGCCGCCATCGCTGAGCCCCGTGGAAACCGGCACCACCGAACCACCGAGCCCGGCTGTCTCGAGGCGGGCGCGCACATCCGTCCCCGGCCGGACGGGGATGTACCAGGTACCGGCGGGCCAGTCGCGTCCCGCGAAGGACGAGGGACGTGAGAGCACGCGCACGTAGCCGCCGTCGGCGAGGTAGCGAACGATGCCGGCCGCCACCCGGTCGTTCGGCGCCGCCAGATATCCGTAGCTCGCCGCGGGAATGCCCTCGGAAGTGCTGGCTGTGGGCACCGCCGCGGTCCAACCGGCGGCAGGTGGACTCGCCGTCTGATGGGCCTCCACACCGTAAGCGTAGGGCAACGACCAGGCGCTGATGTCGTATGAATACTCGCCGACGAGCTCCGTCTCCGGCTGCAGGAGGGTCAGCGCGAGTCGGCCGCGTGGTTGGCGCGCGCGGACCAGCGCAGTGCCCTCGGGAAATTCGATACGCTGCTCGAAGTCGGGATACGCGTCGGCTCCGCTCCGAAATGCCGACTCGGCGCGCTCGACTTCTATCCCCTGCGCCAGAAGGTGATCTACCAGATCGTTCAGCCGACTCGGATCGGCGCCTGGAACCAGCAGGACGTCCGCCTCACCGAGGCCAGCCGTGCGGTGTGCCTCGGCGAAACCGAGCTGGAGGGCCGTCTTCCCGGCGGCGCTGGTGCGTAACGTCGCATTGCCGGCGGTTCGATGTTGGCTCGCGCGGCGGTGCAGGGTCAGCGTATCGCCGTCGGAGCGCGCGTACGCCAGCCCGGCCGAACCGCCGCCGGCCTGCTCGTAGGTCATGCCGATCGCGCCGTGCAGGCTGGGCCAGGAATCACCGTAGCCGGGATAGAGCATGTCGTAGCTCTCGCCGGTGAAGTAATGCCAGCCGTTGGCGTCGAACGCGCGCGCGTTGCCCTCTCCGAAGCGACGTCCCCACTCCAGGATGTGATCGGGATAGATGGGATTGATCGGGGGAGTCGCGGGGAAGAAGAAGTACGTCGAATTCGGACTCATCTCGTGGAAGTCGACGTGGACGACGGGGTTCCAGCGCCACCAGGTAGCGAGTCGTGCGCGGGTCTCGGGCTGTGTCATCCACGCCCAGTCGCGGTTCAGATCGAATAGGTAGTGATTAAAGCGGCCGCCGGGCCATGGCTCCCGGTGCTCGCGGGTCTGCGGATCCGCGTTCGGGGTCTCGCCGACCACCGAGCGGTACCACTGCACGTAACGATCGCGTCCGTCGGGGTTGGTCACTGGATCGATCACCACGACGAGCGAATCGAGGACGCCGGCGACTTCGGGGCTGCCGGTGGCGATGTCGTAGGCGGTCCAGAGCGCGGCCTCGCTCGACGAGCTCTCGTTTCCGTGAACGCCGTAGGTGAAGTATACGACGGCCGGGTATTCGGCGGCGATCTGCCGAGCGCGAGCCTCGGAGGTCCCGGCGCGCGTGAGCTCGGCGTTGGCCGCGAGGATCTCGTCCAGGCGGGCGTGGTGATCGGCCCGGGCGATGACGAGTTGGATGAGCTCGCGCCCTTCCACGCTCTCACCGTAGCGGATGTACTCGACCAAGGGCGACTCGGCCGCGAGCACGCGCGAGTAGTCCCGGACGCCCGTGTAGTCGGTGAAGTCCTCTCCCAGGGCGTAGCCCAGATACTGTTCGGGGGAGGGCACCGCCGCCGGCGCCGCCTGGCCGACGAGGGGCGCGTACAAGCCGACTGCGGCCAGGAGAGCGCTCCCGGCGAGCACCGGGCGAAGGGTCGGTCCGATCATTGAATCTTCCGGTGAGGTGGCGATGGGATCGCTCTGCCCGAGCACCCTGGAATCGGGCGGGTGCTGGAAGTTCTGCGAAGCTACGGCGCGTGAGGGATCATTTCAAGGCTTCGCCGCTGCCGCTTGACAGCTCGGCTCAGACCCAGGTACGCTGCTGCACACCCGAGCCGTCCAGGAGATCCGCCATGCCGCATACCGCCAGCGGGGCCGACCCGAATGCTTCGGCGCCCCCCAGCCGAGGGCTGCCGCCAGAGGCGTACGAGCCCGTCCCGGGCGAGCAATACCAACCGTACGTTCCGACCTCGGCTTCCATCCCCGAGCTCACCGTCAGGGCCGTCGTCGTCGGCATCGCGCTGGGGGTCGTGTTCGGCGCCGCCAACGCCTACCTGGGGCTGCGCGTAGGCCTGACGGTCAGCGCATCGATTCCGGCAGCGGTCATGGCGATCGCGATCTTCCGCCTCGTGCGGCGCGCGACGATCCTCGAGACGAACATCGTGCAGACGGTCGGGTCGGCCGGCGAAGCGCTCGCCGCCGGCGTCATCTTTACGCTCCCGGCACTCTATATCTGGGGGATCGATACGCCCTGGTACGTCCTGGCGACGGTCGCCTTTCTCGGGGCGCTTCTCGGCGTGCTGTTCATGATCCCGTTACGGCGCTTCCTCATGGCGCGCGAGCACGGGACGCTCCCGTTTCCCGAGGGCACCGCGACTGCCGAGGTCCAGGTGGCGGGGGAGGCGGGTGGCGCCAAGGGCAGGCTCGTCTTCGGTGGGCTCGGCCTGGGGGCACTCTACCAGGCACTTGTGCACAGCTCCGGCTTCGCGCTCTGGCCGTCCTCCCCCGAAGCGAACGCCTTCGGCCGATCCGAGCTGCCGGGGCTGCGGAAGACCGTCGTTTCCGGAGACCTCACGCCGGAGCTGCTCGGGGTTGGCTTCATCATCGGTCCGCGAATCGCCGGGATCATGTTCGCCGGCGGCTTCGTAGCCTGGATCGGGCTAATCCCGCTGATCGATCTCTTCGGCGCCGGTCTGCAGACGCCCGTGTTTCCGGAGACGGACCTGCTCATCGAGGAGATGGACGCCGCGACGATCTGGTCGCGGTATGTGCGCTACATCGGGGCGGGCGCGGTGGCAGGAGGCGGTATCATCACCCTCATCCGCGCGCTTCCGCTCATCTGGGAGAGCCTGACCGCCGGGTTACGGCAGGTGGGCGATGGCGTCGGGGCGGTGTTGCGGACCGATCGGGACCTGCCGCTTCGAGGTGTCGCGCTCGGCGCGGTAGCGGTCGCCCTTCTGCTCTGGTGGATTCCCTTCATCGAGGTGAGTCTCCTCGGCGCCCTGCTGATGGTCGTGTTCGCGTTCTTCTTCGTCACCGTCTCCGCCCGAATCGTCGGACTCATCGGATCCTCGTCGAACCCGGTCTCGGGCATGACGATCGCCGCGCTCCTCGTCACCTCCCTCATCTTCCTGGCTCTCGGGCGGTCCGACCCCAGCGCGCCCGTCGCCGTGCTCCTCGTCGGCGCCGTGGTGTGCATCTCGGCCGCCATCGCGGGCGACACTTCGCAGGACCTCAAATGCGGATTCCTGATCGGCGCCACCCCCTGGAAACAACAGGTGGCCGAGTTGATCGGCATCCCCTTCGCCGCCGTCTCCATGGCCTTCGTGCTACAACTCCTGCACACGTCCTACGGCATCGGGTCGGCGGATCTCGCGGCCCCACAGGCCACGCTCATGGCGACCGTGATCGATGGCGTGCTGACGCAGTCCCTGCCGTGGGCGCTCGTTTTCGTGGGATTCGCGATCGCTGTCGCCGTCGAACTCCTCGGTGTACCCTCGCTCCCCTTCGCGGTCGGGCTCTACCTGCCGCTCGGCCTCACCTCCACGATGTTCCTCGGAGGGGTTGTCCGCTGGCTCGTCGAGAGGCGCTTCAGCGGCCAGGCGCTCCAGGAGAAGCGGGAGGCCGGGGTGCTGTACGCGTCCGGGCTCATCGCCGGTGCGGCGCTCCTGGGCGTCCTGATCGCCGTTCCCGTGGCGTTCGCGCCCGACCTCATCGCCGCGATCCGGGTCGGGCCGGAGTGGGCGGGCACGCTCGCGCCCTTCGTCTCCCTCGCCGCATTCCTCGCCCTGACGCTCAGCATTTACTTCGTCGCGACGCGCGCCGAGTCGGACGCCGTGACCCATGATCCGAGCGCGGGGGTGAAGGCGGAGGAGATGTGACGGCAGGGAATAGGGAACAGGGAATAGGGAATAGCCTGCCAAGCTCCCGAGGTCGCCATCGGAGTCGCATGCTGCGATGGGCATGGTTGCCGGCTATTCCCTATTCCCTATTCCCTATTCCCTATTCCCTATTCCCTATTCCCTATTCCCTGCCGTTCACCGTCCCCTCTCCTCCAGATCGCCCCAGCCGAGCTTCCGGCGCAGAGTGGAAAAGAACGTCTGCCCGGGGAATCGGACGAGGCGGAGGGGGACCTCGGCGCGACAGACGACGATTCGATCGCCGGGTAGCAGACTCGCGCCCTGCTGTCCGTCGATCGTGAAGATCAGCGCCTCGGTGGGCGAGAGAACCTCGACGGTGATGGTCTCGGCGGAGGAAAGGATCAGCGGCCGGACGGCCAGTGTGTGGGGGCAGATCGGGGTCGCGATGATGCAGTCGAGCGACGGCGGGACGATGGGTCCACCGGCGGACAGCGAGTACGCGGTCGATCCGGTGGGGGTGGCCAGGATGATGCCGTCGGCGCTGTACATGCCCACCTCTTCACCGTGGGCGTAGATCTTCAGCCGGATCATGCGGGCGACGCCTCCTCGATGCAGGACGACGTCGTTCACGGCGAAGTACTCACCATGGCTCCTGCCATCCGCGGCGACCGCCTCGACCTGCAGCACCATCCGCTCGTCCAGCACCGTATCGGTCGCCATCAGGCTGGCCAATCCGTCCGACAGATCGCTGGGGCTGAGGGAGGTGAGGAAACCCAGCCGGCCGAGATTGATCCCGAGGACCGGAATACCGTAAGGTGCGACGAGCCTCGCCCCGCGCAACAGGGTGCCGTCGCCACCCAGGGTTATGAGCAGGTCGAGCGTGGGGACGACATCTTCCGTTATCACCTCGCCGCAGCCGGCCACCAGGATGAGGTCGGGCTCGAAGAAGAGTTCCAGTTCCCCTTCGGTGGCGAAGTCGATGAGGCGCTGCAACGTCGCGTCGAGCGTGGCGTAGCGGGCGTAGCCTACGACGCCGATTCTACGTGGAGGTTTGCTCAGCGGCATCCGCGTCAAGCCGTTTCCCGGAGGGAACGCTGAGCCGTCGTGCCTACGAGCTCTGTCGCCCGCTGCGCGATGCCTTCCGCGGTCAATCCGATCTCCGCGAGCAGCTCACCGCGTCCGCCATGGTTGATGAAGCGGTCCGGCAACCCCATCGACCCTACCTTCACCGCAGGCCAATCCTCTGCGATCCGCCCGCGGACCCAGGCACCGAACCCGTTGACGACGGTACCTTCCTCGATCGTCAGCGCGTGCGCGTGGCCGGGGAACAGCTGCGCCAGGCAAGCTTCGTCGAGCGGCTTGATGAATCGGCAGTTCACGACCGTCGCGTCGACGCCCGATCGCATCAGCTCCTCCGCGGCCTCCAGCGCTGGATCGACCATCGTTCCCGTAGCTAGGAGCGCCACCTCGCGCCCCTCCCTCAGCACCTCCCAGGTCCCGTACTCGACGGCTGGAATCTCCGAGACGGGCGGCGGCGCCTCCCGCACCGAGTCGCGTGGCCACCGGATCGAGAAAGGACCCTCCTTCCACTCGATCCCGGTACGCAGGAGGCCGATCATCTCCGTCCCGTTTCGAGGCGCGGTGATGGTCATTCCCGGCACGGCCAGCATATAGGCGATATCGAGCCCGCCATGATGCGTCGGGCCGTCGTCGCCTGCGATCCCCGCCCGATCCATGCAGAAGAGCACCGGCAGGTCCTGCAGGGCGACGTCATGGACGATCGAATCGTAGGCGCGTTGCAGGAAGGTCGAATAGATCGCGACGATGGGCTTGATGCCCTGGGTAGCCATTCCGCCGGCGAAGGTCACCGCGTGCCCTTCAGCGATCCCCACATCGAAGAAGCGTTCCGGGTACTCCCGGGCGAAGACGTTCGTACTGGTACCCTCCGCCATGGCGGCGGTGATCGTCACGATCTCCGGATACTCGCCGGCGAGCTCGGTCAACGCCTTTCCGAAGACCGCCTGATACCGCGGCAACGTGCCGGAGGCCTGCTTCAGCGAGGCACCGGTCAGCTTGTCGAAGCTTCCACCGGCGTGCCACTTGACCTGGTCCTCCTCCGCCGGGGCGAACCCCTTGCCCTTCGTCGTGATGACGTGCACGAGCCGCGGCCCCTCCATTTTCCGGACGTCGGCGAGGGTTTCCACGAGCTGATCGAGGTCGTGACCGTCGACCGGTCCGATGTACCGGAAGCCGAGCTCTTCGAAGATCATTCCCGGAACGAACATCCCCTTCACCGCGTCGTCCACCCGAACGGCGAAGTGCTCGAGGAGCTCGCCGACCGAGCCGATTCGAGGCGCGGAATGAATGAGGCGTTTGACCTCTTCGCGCACCCTGTTGTAGAGGGGATGCGTGCGCATGTTCGTCAGATGCGTGTGCATGGCCCCGACGTTCGGCGAGATCGACATCTGGTTGTCGTTCAGCACCACGACGAGGTCGCGGTCCGTGTCCCCCGCGTTGTTCAGCGCTTCGAAGGCCAGACCACACGTCATGGACCCATCTCCGATGACGGCCACGACCTCGAATTCCTCCCCCTGGAGATCGCGAGCGGCGGCCATGCCACAGGCGGCGGAGATCGACGTGGCCGCGTGGCCCGCACCGAACGTATCGTACTCCGACTCCTCCCGGCGCAAGAACCCCGACAGTCCGCCTTTCTTGCGGATCGTCGGCATCCGATCATTGCGGCCGGTGAGGATCTTGTGCGGATAGGCCTGGTGCCCGACGTCCCAGACGAGCTGGTCGTGGGGTGTGTCGAAGATGCGGTGGAGCGCTATGGTAAGCTCCACGGTCCCCAGATTCGACCCGAAATGGGCCCCTTTATGGCCGGAAACCACGTCGATGATGCGCTCCCGCACCGCCGTCGCGAGCTCCGGTAGACGATCCGCCGGCAATGCGCGGAGGTCCGCCGGCGATCTGATCGAGTCGAGAAGCGACAAGCCCTAGCCTCCTGCTGAATTCTACCGGTGAAACACCACGGCGAGGAGAATGCCGTAGGCCGCACCGAGCAACACTTCGAGCGGTGTATGCCCGAGAAGTTCCTTCAACCTAACGGGTTCCAATTTATGGAAGTCCTTGAGTTCGTCCAGCATACGGTTGAGGATCTGCGCCTGCCGCCCCGCAGCCCTGCGAATGCCGGTCGCATCGTACATGATCACGAGGGAGAAGAAACAGACGGCGCCGAAGAGCGTCGAGTTCCATCCCGCTTCGAACCCGACAGTCGCGCTCAGGGCCGTTACCGAGGCCGAGTGGGCCGACGGCAGGCCGCCCGTCCCGACGAGGCGGGTGAAGTCCGGCCTGCCGAACCACGCCCACGCGAAAAAGAACTTGAAGAGCTGAACCGTCGTCATCGCCAGGACCGCGAGGACCAGGGGCGGGTTGTAGCTCACGATCTCTTCCATCACTTGCGCCGTTCCACCACGTAGTCTGCGAGCGCCTCAAGATCGAGAAGTTCGAAGCCGGCCAGCGCATCCTTCGCCTCGTCGGCTCGTTCGCGGGCGAGGGAGCGGGCGCGCTCGACGCCGAAGAGCGCGGGATACGAGGCCTTCCGTAGCGCCAGGTCCCGACCTGCGGTCTTGCCGATATCGGCAGGGTCACCCTCGACGTCCAGGAGGTCGTCGGCGATCTGAAAGGCGAGTCCCAGGGCGCTACCGAAGCGTGTGAGCGCATCCAGGAGACCGTGGTCGGCGCGGCCCGCGATGCCTCCGATCCGCAGCGCGCTGGTGAGCAGTGCCCCCGTCTTCGCGCGATGGATTCGCTCCAGCGCAGCCGCCGCGACCGGCCGCTGCTCGGCCTGCAGGTCCATGAGCTGCCCGCCGACCATCCCGAGCGCCCCCGCGGCCTGAGCCAGATCGCTGATCAGGAGCGCCCTGCCTTCTCGCGAGAGGCCGAGCGCCTCACCCTCGACGTCGAGGACCTCCATCGCCATCGGCAGCAGGGCCGCACCGGCGAGGATCGCGCGAGCCGTGCCGTAGACGCGGTGAACGGTCGGTCGGCCTCGGCGCAGGTCGTCGTCGTCCATGCAGGGCAGGTCGTCGTGAACCAGCGAATAGGTGTGGACGATCTCGAGGGCACAGCTAAGTCGATAAAGCTCCGGAGGCACCTCCGCGTCGGGGCGGCTCGCACGGTACGCCTCGACGCACAGAATCGGCCGTAACCGCTTCCCTGTGGTGGACAGCGCGTATTCGACCGGCTCGCGGAGCGCGGTAACCATCGTGCTCAGTCCGCGCCGCGTGACCTCCCGCAGCGCCTGGTCGACGCGCGAACCTTCGACGCGCAGCAGGTCCGACGCGCGGGAGCGCCCGGCGCGTGCCGCTCTTGTGGGACCTGGGCTCACGAAGGCTCCTCGGGCACGTCGACGGACGTGACCGAGCCGTCGGCATTCAGGCGTTCGATCCGCATCTCGGCGGCCCGGATCGCCTCTTCAGCCAGTCGCACGAGGCGGATGCCCTCCTCGTAGAGCGAGAGCGAATGATCCAACTCGATCTCACCGCCTTCGAGCGACCGCGTGATCTGCTCGAGCCGATCGAGCGCCTCCTCGAGGGATTCTCGTTCTTCCATGGAGTAGCAGGATTCAGGATTCAGGATTCAGGATTCAGGATTCAGGATTCAGGGGATGCGGGCTCATCGGTTCGGC
>JBBDRL010000011.1:44762-62900 GCA_040905505.1 Gemmatimonadota bacterium
CAGGATTCAGGATTCAGGATTCAGGATTCAGGGGATGCGGGCTCATCGGTTCGGCGATTCTCGGAAGCAGCAGCCCGATGCGGTCGTCATCACAATATTCTCGGCTTTCCCATCATACCCCCTCTATCCCGAATTCCGAATCCCGAATCCTGAATCCCGAATCCTGAATCCTATTCACCCGCCTCGCATCTGACCGTGCCATCGCTGATCCGTAAGTCGAATGCGCGACCCTTCGGGAAATCCTGCCGGTGTCGCAGGATCCTGCCGTCGGCGAGCGGAACGGCGTAGCCGCGAGCGAACGCGCTCAGGGGCGACAGCGCCTCGAGCTGACGGGCGGCTATGCGGACGCGCTCCCGGCGTTCGTGCGTCATGCGGGCCGCCGCCTCCCCCAGCTCGGCTCGCCAGTGCTCGACCGCCTCCTGTGCGCGACCGAGGCGGCCAGCGATCGCCTGCCGGAGACGCCACCCGTCGCGCGCGAGGTTCCTGGCAAGCTCGACCCGGTCCGGAACCGCCGACTCGGCGGCCGCTGAGGGAGTCGGTGCCCGGAGGTCCGCAACGAGATCGGCGATCGTCACGTCCGTCTCGTGACCGACCGCCGAGATCACGGGAATGGGTGAGGAAGCGATCGCCCGTGCGACGACCTCCTCGTTGAAGGCCCAGAGATCTTCGACCGAGCCCCCGCCCCTGCCCACGATCAGGACCTCGGCGAGCCCACTCTCCGCGATGCGGCGAATCGCCGCGGCGATCTCGACCGCCGCACCGTCGCCCTGAACGCGGCAGCCGGCGAGCACCACACGCGTCCAGGGCGCACGCCGGCGGACGACGTTCACGATATCGTGAAAGACGGCTCCGCTCGGCGAAGTCACCACTCCGACAGCCCGCGGGTGTGGCGGAATGGCACGCTTTCGAGCGGGCGCCGTCAGCCCTTCGGATTCGAGTTTGGACCGGAGCCGCTCGAGCGCCAGCTTCCACAGCCCCTCGCCGGTGCCCTCCAGCTTTGCCACGACAGCCTGGAACTCGCCCCGCGCAGGATACAACGTCAGGCGCCCGAGCGCGCGAATCGCCATCCCCTCTTCCGGGGCCGTTGGCAGCGAACGCGCATCGTCCCGCCACATGACACAGCGAAGCTGCGACTCCTCGTCGCGCAGCGTGAAGTAGCAGTGGCCGGAGCGCGCCCGCGTGAAGTTCGCGATCTCGCCGGTGATCCAGAGCGGGGGGAACGCACCCTCGAGCAGTTCCTTCGCGGCGGCGTTCACCTGTGAGACGGACCATTCCTGGCCGACCCTCTGTGTTGTGACCGCCACTTCCACCGAAGGTTCGACGACCTTCCCGCGGCGTGCCCGGGCGCGAGGCTGTGCTTCCGGCTCGCCGAGCCCCGGACTCTGCTGCGCCGACGTGAACAGGTCCCATCCCATAAATCGGCCCTTCCTCTACTCGGATTTCTCCAGGGTGCGTTTCGCGGCGTCGAGTGTGTTCGCCAGAAGCATCGTGATCGTCATCGGGCCGACACCTCCGGGTACGGGCGTGATCGCTTCCGCGATCGCTCCGACCGCCTCGAAGTCGACATCTCCCGCGATGCGGTAGCCGCGCGGATCGCTCGGATCGTCGACCCGCGTGGTGCCTACGTCGATCACCACGACCCCGGGCTTCACCATGTCCGCCGTGATCAGACCGGGCTTGCCGACCGCCACCACCAGGATGTCCGCCATACGCGTGTGGGCCGCAAGGTCCGCGGTGTACTTGTGCGTCAATGTCACCGTGGCGTTCGGCCCCGGCGCCATCAGCAGCGAGGCGAGCGGCTTGCTGACGATGAGGCTCCGCCCGACGATCACGACATGTCGGCCGTGGGTCGCGATCTCCTCCCGTCGCAGGATCTCCATGATACCCGCGGGCGTCGCGGGTATGAAGCCCTTGGGGTCACCGACGAATGCCCGGCCCGCGTTCAGCGGATGAAATCCGTCGACGTCCTTCTCCGGATGCACGCGTTCCAGGATCCGCTTGTACGGCAGGTGATCAGGAAGCGGAAGCTGGACGAGTATGCCGTGGACGCCCGGGTCGGCATTGAGCCCATCGACGACGCCGAAGAGCTCATCGCGCTCGACGTCGCCAGACAGCTTGATGGCCCGGCTGCCGATGCCGACGCGTTCACATGCCTTGGCCTTCATCTTTACGTACACCTCACTCGCCGGATCGGCGCCGACCAGAACGACGGCGAGAGTCGGTCGAACACCTTCGTCGGCGAGTGCGGAAACGCCCTCCGCGATCTCCGCTCGCATCTCCCTGCTGATTTCCGTGCCGCTGATGATGCGGGTCATTCCGTGGCTTTCCCGAGGGACGTACGAATCCGGCCGCTGACCGCCGCGACGTGTCGCTACCGGCGGCAAAGGTGGATCGTGGAGAAGGCTAACTTATCTACCGACCCGCGCCCCCGCGAGTTGGCCATGGGCGATCCCGGCGCCGACGCGGCGGAATGGTTCAGTCGGACCGGTGTGAGGCGGAAGAAAGTCGTCGTGCGGGATGAATACGGAGGCGAGACCAGCGGTCGGGACGCGTAACAGGTCACGGCGGATTCACAGCTTGCCGAATGCCCCCTGCAATGCCCGGGCGTATGGAACGCTCAGACGCTCGATCGTACGCGCGCTGCCCGTCGCCTCATCGACATCCACCAGGACGCCCTGGAGGTGCAGATCCGTATCGGCCGGCTGCATGCGCTCACCGCGGCTCTGAAGGAGTTGCCGGTGGAGGGAGATCTCGGGCTTCATGCCGATGACCCCACCCAGGGATCCGGTGAGGCCGAGGTCCGTGATGTAGGCGGTGCCGCGCGGAAAAATGCGCTCATCGGCGGTCTGTACGTGCGTGTGGGTACCGACCACCGCGGCGATTCGGCCGTCCAGGTGGTGGGCCATCGCCTGCTTCTCTGAGGTCGCCTCGGCATGGAAGTCGAGCACCGCGACGTCCGCGTTCCCTTGAAGCTCGCCCAGAAGCACGTCAGCGGCGCGAAACGGGTCGTCGATCGGCGCCATGAACACGCGGCCCTGGAGGTTGAGGACCGCGAGGCGGACCGAGCCGATGTCGACGGTGACGACGCCGCGGCCCGGATTGCCCACGGGGTAGTTATGCGGCCGCAGAAGCCGCGGCTCGCTTTCCAGGAAGGAGCGGATCTCCCGCTTGTCCCACACGTGGTTGCCCGTCGTGACGACGTCGGCGCCCAGCCCGCGGAGCTCGGCGAAGATCTCCGGCGTGATGCCGAACCCACCAGCGGAATTCTCGCCGTTCAGCACCACCGCGTCGGCACCGGACTCCTCCCGTACGAGTCGCAGCAGCCCCTTGGCCACCTTGCGTCCCGGGCTGCCGATTACGTCGGCGACGAAGAGGATTCGCATTGAGACAGGTTACCAGTTATCAGTGGCCAGTGGCCAGTGGCCAGTGGCCAGTGGCCAGTTCGAACGCCGCGGGAATCGCTGGCATCCGAGCGTCTTCGCAGCGCAAGCCCGGAGCCACCGGCGAACCTGCGAGCGCCGACCCTTGGTCCGGACTGGCAACTGGCAACCGCCTCACCGTGCAAAATCCACCGCCCGAGTTTCCCGAATCACCACGACCTTGATCTGCCCCGGATACTGCAACTCCTGCTCGATCCGGCGCGCCGTCTCTTCACTGAGTCGCGCCATATCCGCGTCGGAGACCTCTTCGGGCGTCACCAGGATCCGGAGCTCGCGGCCGGCCTGGATCGCGAAGCAGCGCTCCACGCCGGGCAGCGAAGTAGCAATCTCCTCGAGCCGTTCGAGCCGCTTGACGTAAGTCTCGAAGTTCTCGCGTCGCGCGCCCGGACGGGACCCGGAAATGGCGTCGGCCGCTGTGACCAGGAAGGTCTCGGGGTAGCGATGCGGCTCTTCGTCGTGGTGCGCCTTGATCGCGTTGAGCACCTGGTCGGGCTCACCGTACTTCTTACAAAGCTGATAGCCGAGTTCGACGTGCGTGCCTTCGTGCTCGTGCGTCAGCCCCTTTCCGACGTCGTGGAGCAGACCCATCCGCTTCGCCATCAGGACATCGAAGCCCATTTCGGCGGCCATGTTACCGGCCAGGAGGGCCACCTCCGTCGAGTGCTGAAGCTGGTTCTGACCGTACGAGGTGCGGAACTTCAGTCGGCCCAGCACCTTGATGATCTCTGCGTTCAGCCCGTGCAGCCCGAGCTCGTAGAGCACCTCCTCAGCCGCCTCGCGCATTCCGCCCTCGACCTCCTTACGGCTCTTCACCACCACGTCGTCGATGCGTCCGGGGTGGATGCGGCCGTCGGAGACCAGCTTCTCGAGCGCGATCCGCGCCGTCTCGCGGCGGATAGGGTCGAAGCCGGACAGAACCACCGCCTCCGGCGTGTCGTCGATGATCACGTCGATTCCGGTCGCCTGCTCGAACGCGCGGATGTTGCGTCCTTCGCGCCCGATGATGCGGCCCTTCATCTCATCCGAAGGGAGCGACACGACTGATACGGTCGTCTCGGCGGTGTGGTCGGCCGCGATCCGCTGGATGGCCAGGGAGATGATCTTCTTCGCCTCGCGCTCCGCATCGCGTCGCGCCTCTTCCTTGATCTCCCGAATCCGCTGAGCCGCGTCGGCTCGGGCCTCCTCCTCGAGCTCCTGCAAGAGGTGCCGCTTGGCTTCGTCGGCGCTCAGCCCCGCCAGTGCCTCAAGGCGCTTCTGGACCTCGTCGCTGCGCTTCTTGAGGTCCGACTCGCGGCTTTCGAGGCTCCGTTCGCGATCGGCCAGTCCCGTGGCACGCTCGTCCTGCGCCTGAAGCTTCTCGTCCAGCAGAAGGAATTTTCGATCCAGCGCTTCCTCCCGCTCCTGGACGCGACGCTCTGCACGCTCGATCTCGTCGCGCCGGCGCGCCTCTTCGCGTTCCCACTCTTCCTTCGCGTGAAAACCTTCTTCCTTGCCCGCGAGAATTTCGGCTTTTCGAAGGTTCTCAGCCTCATGCTCGGCAGCGGCGAGGATCCGCGCCTTTTCATCCTCGGCCGTAGAACGCGCATGGCGCAGGCGGCTGCGCTCTGCCGATCGGCCGCCGAGAAAACCGGCAAGGGCTGCGAGAACCGCCACGGCGACGGCGGTCAGCACGATGTCCATTGGGTTGTCTATGTTGCCACGAGGTGACCCTCGTGTGAGCTACAATCGAGAGCCCACGTGAGCTGCCGAACCCGCCAGGGATGGACGGCCGGAACCGCGGATGCACTTCATCCTGACTAGGACGACGGACCCGCCGAAGTACGATAGGAGGCCGGGCGCGGCGTGTTCGGAAAGCGCACGGGGCAGGATACGATACAGAAAGAAGATAGACGGCGTCGCGCGGGCCGCGCAAGGCCCGGGTGCGGGAAGGAAATCGCAAAAACTTCGCGCTACTCTCAGCGCTCCGGCTCGCCGGTCGGCAGCTTCGAGCCCGCCTCGGCCGCGCCGTCGATCAGATCGGCGAGCCGGGTTGATCGACGCGAGATCTCTTCTCGCAGCCGGCGCAACTCCTCGCGTGAGCGGAACAGCTCATCGGTGATCGTGAGGGCCGCCAAGATGGCCGCCCTGTGGGGGTCGAGGGTGTTTCCAAGGCCGAGCGCACGGATGGTCTCGTCGAGATGAGCCGCGACACTCTGCGTATACTCCGGGGACGCATCGGATCGCAGCACGTGACGCTCGCCTGCGATCTCGACCGTTACGCTGTGCCGCCCTCCGCCCGTCTCGCTCATCCGTCGACCTCCAGGGCCGAGAGTCGCTGCATCAACCCGGCTACCTTCTTCCTGGCCTGCAGCATACGACTCTGAAGCGCGGCATTCTCAGCCTTCAGGCGGCGCAGCTCTTCGGCCAGGTCGTCCGATTCGGCGCCGGCGTTTTCATTTGCGACGTCTTCGAGGGAGCGACGCAAGCGCACGACCTCGTCCTCCGCCTCCTGCACGCGCCGGGTCCACCGATCGACCACCTGCGAGAGGCCTTCGGCTGAACGCTCGAGGCGGGTCCACTCGGGAGGTAGCCCGCCTTGCGACAGGTCAGCGCCGCCGGACACCGAGCTCCTCCCGCAGCGCATCGAGAATTTCCGAGATCACGGCGTCGATCTCCGCGTCGGTCAGGGTACGTTCAGGGTGCCGGAAGTGCAGTCGCCAGGCGATGCTCCGCGTCCCCTCGGGAATCCCGCCACCCGTGTACAGATCGAACACCCCCACGGCGGCGAGCAGCTCGCCCCCTCGGGACCGGACGAGCTCTTCGACCCGAGCGGCTTTCATGTCCGCGGGCACGAGCAGGGCCAGGTCCCGCTCGACTGCGGGAAATGCGGGGATCGCATCGTAGACGATGGGTGGGCGTCCCGATCGAGCCTCGAGCCGGAATTCAAATCCCCAGACCGCCTCGGCCCAGGCCGGCGTATCGAGGTGGTCGGATCGAACCTGACCACCGTGCCCGAGCCGCGTGCAGTCCTCAGCTAGCAGGCCGATCCGGCCCGAGGGCTCGAACTGATCCCCTCCCGGGAGGCTTTCATCCACCACGACCGAGCCACCGATCAGCCTCGCGCCCTCCTCCATCAGGGCTTTGAGATCCCAGACATCCCAGGCTGTCGCCTGGCCGCTCCAGTGTGGCGGGCGGCTCGGGCCCGTGAGGACGCCCGCTAGGCGCATCTCCTCGCCAGCGGCGCCACCGCCCCGCCCCGGACTGAAAACGGTACCGACCTCGTAGAGCCGAATCGCCCGCACGCCGTGCGACCAGTTGTGTTCGACTCGGCGTAGCAGACCCGGGAGGAGCTCGTCTCGCAGATGGCTCTCCTCAGCCGACAACGGGTTCAGCAGGGGCACGCGCTCATCGCTCGCAGGGCTGAACGCAGCTGTACGCGCTTCGAGGAATCCCCATCCGGCGAGCATCCCCTGCAGGCGCCCCTGCAGCGGCAGCAAAGGGTCGTCCGGAACCCGCCCCGGCCTGGAGTGGCGCAGGTCTCCTTCGAAGCTGTCATAGCCTCTCCTGCGGGCGATCTCCTCGATCACATCGACTTCGCGCGTCACGTCCGGCCGGAACGGCGGGACGCGGACGCGAAGATCCTCGGCGGCGGGCTCGGCCGTGAAACCGATGGGGCGCAGGAGGTCGGCGATCTCCTCGGCGCCGACACCTACCCCAAGCAGCTGATACACTCGGGATGTACGCACGCGGACCTCCACCGGCGTCGCTTCCCGCCGCTGCAGGTCGATCGCCGGCTCCGCGAGGGATCCGCCCGCGACCGCGAGGATCAGGTCCACAAGCCGGTGCAGAGCGCGAGGTTGGCCGTCGACGTCGACGCCCCGTTCGAAGCGATGAGAGGCGTCGGTCGAGAGACCGAACGCACGAGCGGACATTCGGACCCGGCCGGGATCGAACAACGCACACTCCAGCAGAATTCGCGAGGTCGTTTCAGTCACCTCGGTCTCCTCTCCGCCCATGACGCCGGCGAGCGCGATCGGCACCTCGGCATCGGCAATCACGAGCTCGCCACCGGCAAGTGCGTGCTCGGAGCCGTCCAGCGTGCGGATCGACTCGCCGGGAAGGGCGGCGCGCACGCGGACTTCGGGACCGGCGAGGCGGTCGAGATCGAAGGCGTGCAGCGGCTGTCCCAATTCGTGGAGAACGTAGTTGGTGGCGTCGACGATGTTGTTGATCGGGCGGACGCCGATCGCGCGCAGTCGCGTCGCGATCGGCTCCGGCGATGGTCGCACCTCGACGCCCTCGATGACGGCCGCCATATACCGGGAGCAGCCGTCGGCGTCACCGATGGTGACACGCACGCCGGCCGTCGTCGCCTCGCTTCGTCCGGTGAGGACCTCGAGATCCGGCGGGGGTGACGAGAAGGGGGTGAGGCGCAGATCGGCGTCTCCGCCGGGCGCCAGCTCGCGGGCGACGCCGAGATGCGAGAGCAGCTCCGGCCGGTTCGGCGTCACGTCCAGAACCAATCGGGCGTCATCGAGCTCGAGCTCATTCAGGAACGACGCACCCGGCATCCATTCCCCTTCGAGCCTGAGCAAACCGGCGTGGTCTCGACCGAGGCCCAGCTCCTTCGCAGAACAGAGCATTCCCTCCGATTCTTCGCCCCGCAGCTTCGCTTTTCTGATCTGCATGCCACCTGGCATCACGGCGCCTACCGGGGCGAACGGATAAAATCCGCCCGCTTCCACGTTCGGGGCGCCGCAGACGACCTGGAGCGCCCCGCCGCCCGCTTCTACGGTACAGAGACGCAGCCGGTCGGCGTTCGGATGCTCCCGGACATCGGTGACCCGCGCGATCACGATGCCTTCGAGGCCCGCCCCGAGATCCACGAGCTCGTCGACCGGTGCGCCCAGCATGCCCAGTCGGTCGGCGAGCTGCCGCGGGGCGCCCTGAATCGTCGGCGCGATGGTGCGAAGCCATCGGTAAGAAATGTTCATCTATCGAAAAGCATGTGCTCCCGGGAATGACGGGATAACTGGCAACCGCTGTCTCACACGAACTGCTGCAGAAACCTCATGTCGTTCTCGTACAGCAGGCGGATGTCCGGTATCCGGTATCGCTGCATCGCGATGCGACCCGGCCCCATGCCGAAGGCGAAGCCGGTGTAGCGCTCGGGGTCGTAGCCCACGGCTTCGAAAACGGCGGGATCGACCATTCCGGCGCCCATGATCTCCATCCACCCGGTTCGTTTACAGGCGCTGCATCCTTCGCCCCGGCAGAGCTGGCAGGAAACGTCCACTTCCGCGGAGGGTTCGGTGAAGGGGAAGAACGACGGACGAAAACGTGTCCGGGTGTCGGGTCCGAAGAGGCGCCGCGCGAACTCCGCGATGGTGGCCTTCAGATCGACGAAGGTGATCCCCTCATCGACGGCGAGTCCCTCGAGCTGCTCGAACGCGGGCGCATGCGAGGCGTCGAAGGGGTCGCGTCGATAGACGGTCCCCGGGACGACCACTCTGACGGGCGGCTCGTGCGCTTCCATCACGCGGGCCTGCACGGGCGAGGTGTGCGTGCGGAGCACGATACCGTCCGCAAGATAGAAGGTGTCGTGCATGTCTGCAGCAGGATGGTCCAGCGGCGTATTGAGCTTCGTGAAGTTGTATTCGACCGACTCCACCTCCGGGCCGCGAACGCGAGCGAAGCCAAGGCCTGCGAAGATGTCGCAGATCTCGTCGACAACGAGCGACACCGGATGCCGGCCTCCGCGCCACCTCGACCGTCCGGGAAGCGTCAGATCCATCCTGGGCGCCGTCGCCTCCTGACCGCTGGCGGCCGCCTGGCGCGCCTCCAGACGTTCGCTGAGAACCGCCTTGATCCGATTCGCCTCCGATCCGATGCCTGGCCGCTCCTCCGCAGGTAGCTGCCCGAGTCCGCGCAGAATGGCCGTCAACCTGCCTTTACGGCCGAGAAGCTCGACGCGAAGCTGCTCGAGTCGCTCCTCTTCCGAAGCGGCGTCGATCGCCTGTATCCCTTCCCGCTCGAGCAGCCTGAGCTGCTCCAATAGATCACTCGTCATGCTCGACTCTGATTCTTGCGTCTAGTCGCCCACTCAGGCCGTTGATCCATCCGTCAGGTGCCTGGCCCTCTGCCGGCGGTGGGCCGTTGTGCCGTGAGCGCCGGCCGCCGAAGGGCTACCAATTTGAACGGGCGCCATGCCCTTGGCTACCCCCGAGGTTCGCGCATGCGGACCCGCGCGGCCGTGCGGCACGGCCGCGCGGGCGCATCGGCGGAAGGACGAACGGTAATGAAAAGCGCCGGCGGAGCGTCTCGCTCCCCCGGCGCTCGTTCATCGCACCGTGATCCCTACAGCTTGGCGCGGGCCTCCTCGGCGAGGCGGGCGAAGGCGTCGGGGTCGCGAATCGCCAGATCGGCGAGCTGCTTCCGATCCAGCTCGATTCCGGCCAGCTTCAAGCCGTTCATGAATCGGGAGTACGACAGCTCGTGCTGGCGCGCCGCGGCGTTGATCCGGACGATCCAGAGCCGCCGAAAATCTCGCTTCCTGTTCTTCCTGTCACGGTACGAATAGCGCCAGCCGCGCTCGACCGCTTCCTTCGCCGTCTTGTAGAGGTTCTTCCGGCGCCCGAAGTAGCCCTTCGCCTGCTTCAGGATCTTGTTCTTGCGCTTCAGTCGCGCAACGTTGGTGCTTACGCGTGGCATCGTCTACTCCAGCTCGGTTGGTGGTCTCTTCATTCGGAATCGTGGCGTACCTGGATCGGCCGCTCAGCTCGAGAGGAGCCGCTTTACGCGCTTCTCGTCCGATTTCGCGATCAGAGCGCTCTGTCTCAGGTTTCGCTTCCGCTTCGGAGACTTCTTCGTCAGAATGTGGCTGGTGAAGGCGTGTCCGCGCTTGATCTTTCCCTTCGCCGTCTTCCGGAACCGCTTCGCTGCACCGCGGTGCGTCTTCATCTTCGGCATGCTATGCCTCGTCTTTCTCTTGAATGCCGGCCGTTCCGGCCTTGATCACTTGAGTGGCGCCAGAACCATCGTCATGCTGCGCGCCTCCATCGTCGGGTGCGACTCCACCTTCCCGACGTCCGCCACCGTCTCGACCACCCGGGTCAGCACCTCGCGTCCGATCTCGGGGTGAGCCATCTGCCGACCACGGAACATCATCGTGATCTTCACCTTGTGCCCCTCCTCGAGGAAGCGGCGCGCGTGCCGGGTCTTGAACTCGAAGTCGTGATCTTCGATCCCCGGCCGCATCTTGACCTCCTTGAGATCGACCCGATGCTGCTTCTTCCGCGCTTCACGGGCCTTCCGCTGCTCTTCGTAGCGGAATTTCCCGTAATCCATGATCCGGCAGACCGGTGGCCGAGCCATCGGGGCGACTTCCACCAGGTCCAACCCGTGTTCCTCGGCCGCTTCCAAGGCCTTCTCGATGGGTAGAATTCCGAGCTGCTCGCCCTCCGGATCGATGACCCTCACGGGGCTGATCCGGATCTGCTGATTTACACGCGTTCTGTCGTTGATGGCCGTCGATCTCCTCAGGAGGTCTTACAAAAAAGGCCCGCAATCAAGCGGGCCTCACGGCACGACGGCGCACACCCGCAGCGCGGACGGACGTCGTCATGATGATTGAGACCCGGCGGCATCGCGCGAGGCGAGCCGAAAGGTGAGGGGCTGCGATCACCCCTGCTTCGCCAATTTGTATCGCCGGAATCTAGGGATGACGCGGAACCTGGTCAAGGCCGTGGTGGGCTCCGCGTCATCCCGGGCTTGCTTCAGGCCTCCGGCAGACTCTCCACCAGCTCGATCATCCGCTGCCGGTGCTCCTCGGTCGGGAGTCGTCCCAAACCCCCGCCGAGGTTGTCCGTCATGTGGCCGGGGTCGCTGGTACCTGGTGTCGCCACTGTGACCGCGGGATGGGCGACGACGAACTTGAGCATGAACTGAGCCCAGGTGCTCGCGTCGAACTCGGCGGCCCAATCGGGCACGGGGCGATCACCGATCCGCTGCCACATCCTCGACCGCCCGAACGGCAGGTAGACGAGGACGCCGATACCCTGCTCCTGTGCGAGCGGAAGGATCGTCTCCTCCGCGATGCGATTGTCGACGGCGTAGTCGATGCCGATGAAGTCGATCGGGTACTCTCGCATCACGGCCTCGAGCTGAGCATACTGGGACTCGCTCGTGGTCGTGATCCCGCTGTAACGCACGCGCCCGTCTGCCTTGAACTCCTCGACGATGCCGAGCTGGGTCGGAGGGTCGCCCAGGTTGTGCACCTGGATCAGGTCGATCACCGGCCGGCGCAGGCGCTCGAAGGACCGCTCGATCTGGGCTCGCGCCTCGGCCGGATCAGCGGAGCCGCCACCCCGCCCGGCTACGTTGACCTTCGTCGCCCAGAAGAGCTCATCTCCGATGCCGAGTTCCTCGGCCACGCGACCCGATACCTCTTCCGATGCGCCATAGCCCGTCGCTGTATCGAAGACAGTCCCACCGCCGTCGACCAGCGCCTGGAGGACGCTGCCGATCGTCTCGAAGTCCTCGTCTCCGGCGGTCGCGGAGAAGGTGTTCGCGCCGCCCAGGCCGATAACGGGGAGCTGCTCGCCCGAGGAGGGCACGGCACGGGTGATCAGGTTGGCGGCCTGGGCGCCGCCGCCCGCCTGACCGGCCGCGCCAGCCATTTCAGCAGCCGCGGCGCTGTCCTCGGCGGGGGCACATCCCTTCAGGAACACGGCTGCGCCCGCACCTGCGGTGATTCTTAACCAGTCACGGCGAGAAACCATCATCCCTCCTATGCGTGTTGGATGATCAACTGCGTGAAACGCGGACCGGCGAGATCCTCACCTCGATGCCCCGCGGGACCTAAACGTGTAGAGGCGGCGGTTCGAGGGCCGGGAAGATGCAAAATAACCTGCAGCGGCGACGTAAGCCACTACATGCCAGTCTTATCTACACAGCCAGCGGTCCAGCTGTTGGTGAGGTGGTCAGGGAGTGGCCGTCTGACTCTGGAATCCGACCTCGAGCGTCTTGGCTGCGATCTGATCGCGCACACGGCTAGCGAAGTCGGCGCGTGGTAGGACCTCCTGCTTGCGGCCGCCGCCGCGGACGCGTACCGCGACGGATCCGGCTTCTGCTTCGCGAGCTCCGATGACAGCCATATAAGGCACCTTCTGTGTCTCGGCCTCTCGAATCTTGTAGTTCAGCGTCTCCTTACGGTCGTCGATCTCGGCACGGATCCCGAGCTCGGCCAATTCCTCGACAAAGGCCGCGGCGGCCTCGTTCTGGTCGTCGGAGATCGGTAGAACCGCGACCTGAAGGGGTGAGAGCCAGACCGGGAAAGCCCCGGCGAAGTGTTCGACCAGAATCGCGATGAAGCGCTCGAACGAGCCGAAGATCGCCCGGTGGATCACCACCGGCCGGTGCTCCTGGTTGTCCTCGCCCGTGTAGCCCAGGTCGAAGCGCTCGGGCGCGGCATAGTCGAGCTGAATCGTACCGAGCTGCCACTTACGCCCGATCGAGTCAGAGACGTCGAAGTCGATCTTGGGGCCGTAGAACGCCCCGTCGCCTTCCTTCAGCTCGTACGCGAGGCCGATCGCCTCGAGCGCGGATTGCAACGCCGACTCCGCCCGGTCCCACATCGCGTCCTCACCGATGCGAACCTCGGGACGGGTCGCGAACTTCGCCGAGTACTCGAGCCCGAGCACCTCGTAGAAGTAGTCGACGAGCCCCACCATCCGCCGCACTTCGTCGACGATCTGAGACTCGGCCAGATAGATGTGTGCATCGTCCTGCTGGAACTGCCGCACGCGGGTCAGTCCGCTGAGCGCCCCCGAGACCTCGTTGCGGTGCAGCACATCCTGAGTGGCGTAGCGCACGGGCAGATCCCGATAGGATCGCTTCTTCGCCGCATACATCACGTGGTGGGACGGGCAGTTCATCGGCTTGAGCGAGTAGTCGTGCTCCCCGGTCTCGCTGTCGAGCACCAGGAACATGTTCTCGCGGTACTTCCCCCAGTGGCCGGAGATCTCCCACATGCTCTTGTTGAAGAGCAGTGGCGTCTTGACGTTCTCGTAACCGTTCCGCGACAGCACCTCCACCATCCACTCCGAGAGCGCATGGTAGATGAGCGTGCCGCGGTGCGTCCAGAATGCGGATCCCGGCGCCGTCGGATGGAAGAAGAAGAGGTCCAGCTCGCGGCCGAGCCGCCGATGGTCGCGCTTCTTCGCCTCCTCGAGTTGATGGAGATGGCGCTCCAGGTCCTGCTTCGAGAACCACGCGGTGCCGTAGATCCGATGCAGAGTCTGTCGGCTGGAATCGCCCCGCCAGTAGGCGGCGGCGGTGTTCAGGAGCTTGAAGTGCTGAACGCGCGAAGTCCCCGGGACGTGCGGCCCCCGGCAGAGATCGACGAACTGGCCGTTGCGGTAGATGGTGATGACGTCTTCCTCGGTGAACTCCTCGAGCCGCTCCAGCTTGAGCGGGTCGTCGGCGAAGAGTTCGCGGGCGCGGGCACGGTCGACCACCTCGCGCTCGAAGCGGTCGTCGGCGCGGGCCACGTCCTCCATCTCACGCTCGATCCTCTCCAGCTCGTCCTGCGTGAACGGCGTCTCGACCTCGAAGTCGTAGTAGAACCCGTTCTCGATCGCAGGGCCGAAGCCGATCTTGGCCTCCGGGCGGACCCTGCGGACGGCGGTCGCGAGAACGTGGGCCGCCGAGTGCCGCAATACGCCCAGGGCATCGGCATCACGATCGGTCAGGATGGCGAGCCTGGCATCTTCCTCGAGTGGCCGGGCCAGGTCGACCACCTCGCCATTGACGCGCCCAGCAACCGCGGCTTTTGCGAGCCCGGGGCCGATCGACGCCGCGACCTCACCGACGGTGGTGCCCGCGGGGTACGCGCGCTCGGATCCATCGGGTAACGTGACTCGCACCTCGCCGGCCGTCTCAACTGTCGCTGTCATCTCTCACCGATAGCTAATGCCCCATTTTCGTTCGCGCGAAAGGTAGCAAAATGCCGCTCGTACAAAAAGGCGCGGGCGATACGGTTCTGTACCACGGACCTTCCCTTGATCGCCATCCCCCGTTGGCGCCTCGCTCCCAGTCCCCCGAAAGGATGCACCGCAGAGGACGCGGAGGACACAGAGGACGAGAGGTGAATGTTGAACATCAGACGGCGAGTACGTGCCGCTACGGAAGATGCTCATCCGCAGTTCTCCGCGTCCTCTGCGCACTCTGCGGTGAACTGCTGTTGCGCGTCCTCCCTGGCGAGCCGAGGCCACCAGCGAAGGACGGAATTAAAACCAAATGGCCGCCGGAGATCCCGGCGGCCATTCTTCCTGCACCGTGTCGATCGCGACCGACTAGTACATCCCTTCCATCCCACCGCCCGGCATCGGCGGCGCAGACTTCTCGTCCTCCGGATGCTCGACGACCACGGCCTCGGTCGTCAGCAGCAGCGAGGCGATCGACGCGGCGTTCTGAAGCGCCGTGCGCGTCACCTTCGTCGGGTCGATGACACCCGCCGCGACGAGGTCCTCGTACACCTCAGTACGCGCGTTGTAACCGAAGTTCGGGTCGTCCTGCTCGCGCACCTTCGCGACCACGATCGAACCCTCGGCACCGGCGTTGTTCACGATCTGCCGGATCGGCTCCTCGAGGGCGCGCTCCACGATCCGCACCCCAATCTGCTGGTCGGGATCATCGGTCTTGAAGTCCTTCAGCGCCCTCTGAGCCCGCAGCAGGGCGACGCCACCGCCCGGAACGATGCCCTCTTCCACCGCGGCGCGGGTGGCGTGCAGCGCATCCTCCACGCGCGCCTTCTTCTCCTTCATCTCCGTCTCGGTCGCAGCGCCGACGTTGATCACCGCAACGCCGCCGGCGAGCTTCGCAAGCCGCTCCTGGAGCTTCTCACTATCGTAGTCGCTCGTCGACTTGTCGATGGCCGCGCGGATCTCCTTGATCCGACCCTGGATCTGCTCGTCCTCACCCGCACCGTCGACGACCGTGGTGTTGTCCTTGTCGATCACCACGCGCTTCGCACGGCCGAGATCAGAGACGACGGCGTTCTCGAGCTTGAAGCCGACTTCTTCCGAGATCACCTGACCACCGGTAAGCACCGCGAGATCCTGCAGCATCGCCTTGCGACGATCGCCGAAGCCAGGCGCCTTCACGGCCGCTACCTTCAGCGTGCCGCGCAGCTTGTTGACGACGAGCGTCGCCAGCGCCTCACCCTCGACGTCCTCCGAGATGATCAGGAGCGGGCGGCCCATCTGGGCGACCTTCTCCAGGATCGGGAGGAGATCCTTCATCGTCGAGATCTTCTTGTCGTGGATCAGGATCATGGCGTCCTCCAGCACGACCTCCATGCGATCCGGATCCGTCACGAAGTACGGCGACGAGTAGCCGCGGTCGAACTGCATCCCCTCGACCGTCTCCAGCGTCGTCTCCAGCCCCTTCGCCTCCTCCACGGTGATCACGCCGTCCTTGCCGACCTTCTCCATCGCGTCGGCGATCAGGCTGCCGATCTCCTCGTCGTTGTTCGCCGAGATCGTACCGACCTGCGCGATCTCCTTCTTGCCGGCAGTCTCCTGCGAGAAGCTCTTCAGCTCCTGGACCACGCGCTCCACCGCCTGATCGATGCCCCGCTTCAGCGACATCGGGTTCGCACCCGCCGTCACGTTCTTCAGACCCTCGCGAAAGATCGCCTGCGCCAGGACCGTCGCCGTCGTGGTGCCGTCACCGGCCAGATCGCTCGTCTTCGTCGCGACCTCCTTCACCATCTGGGCACCCATGTTCTCGATCGGGTCCTCCAGCTCCACTTCCTTCGCCACCGTCACGCCGTCCTTCGTGATCGTCGGCGACCCGAACTTCCGGTCCAGAACGACGTTCCGCCCCTTCGGGCCGAGCGTCACCTTCACCGCCTCCGCCAGCTTGTCGACGCCCTTCTTCAGCCCGGCGCGTGCCTCGGTGCTGAACACCAGGTCTTTCGCAGCCATGGATTCTCCTCCTATGCGAGGTTCGTTTATGTGTCAGGTTTACTCGTTCAACCGATGACCGCGAGAACGTCCGACTCGCGAAGAATCAGATACTGATCGTCGCTCAACGTCACCTCGGTGCCACTGTACTTCCCGTACAGTACCTTGTCGCCTACCTTCAACTCCAAATCGATTCGCTTCCCTTCCTCCGACAACTTGCCCGGCCCGATCGCCACAACTTCACCCTGCTGCGGCTTCTCCTTCGCGGTGTCCGGGATGTACAGACCGCCTCGCATCTGCTCCGTATCCTCGAGCGGCTTGATGACGACGCGGTCAGCGAGCGGCTTGACCTTCAGATCGGTCGCGGTGGCCATAGCGTGTGACCCTCCGTGTATTGGAAGTGTGTAGAACGTGAGAGCACCTGTTAGCACTCTCAATGAGTGAGTGCTAACCTGCGTCCAATCTATCCCGTCGACGACGCCTGTCAAGCGCCGCGACAGGCGCGTTCCTGCAGCACGAGGCATGCCGCAGTCGGCTGCCGTTTCGGCAGCATGTACGGAGGTTCGGCGGGGTTCCGAGAGGGGTGAGGACGGTACGGGGAGGGCCTGGTGGCGCTTCACTGCGCCAGCACGTCACGTCTCGCGGTAGGGCACCTCGATGACGAGGCCGTCGTATGCCGCGTCGGTCTGGGGGAAAACCTTCCGGGCCTCCTTTTCGAGGAGGCGGGAAGCATCGGCGTAGCGGGGGGAGAAATGGGTGAGGACGAGGCGATGGGCGCCGGCTTCCCGGGCGACCTTGGCGGCCTCTCGCGCGGTCGAATGTCCGGTCTTGCGGGCGCGCTCGGCCTCTTCGCTGCCGAAAGTGGCTTCATGGATGAGAAGGTCGGCGTTACCCGCCGCGTTGGCAGTGGTGCGGCTGGGTCGGGTGTCACCGGTGTAGACGACCTTCCTGCCGGGGCGGGGTTCGCCGACGACGTCTGCCGCTTCGACAGTCCGACCGTCGACGTCGACCGACTCACCGTGGTGGAGGCGGCCCCAGAGAGGCCCTTCGGGGACGCCTAGGTCGTGGGCGCGATCGGGATCGAAGCGGCCGAGTCTGAGATTCTCGACGATGGAATAGCCCAGACTGGCGGCACCGTGCTGCGATCTGAACGGCAGGATCTGGTACTCGCCGCGGTCGATCGCTTCGCCGGGAGCGAGCCCCTTGATTTCGACCGGGAACGCCACGCGCTCGACCCCGAGATTGACTGCCGTCTCCATGATCGTCTCGCTGCCTGCCGGCACCCAGAGGCGGATGGGCTCGTCACGGGCTTGCAGTCCCATCGTCCGCAGAAGCCCGATGACGCCCAGAAAGTGATCGGCGTGGAGATGGCTGAAGAAGATGTCGTCGATGCTGAAGCCTGTCCCGAAACGCATCATCTGGCGCTGCGTACCCTCGCCGCAATCGAACATGAGGAGCTCTCCCTCGCGCTGGACGACGAGAGAGCTGACGCTTCGAGCGACGGTGGGTCGCGCGGCGGCGGTACCGAGGAAGGTGATACGCATGAACGGCAGGGTTCAGGATTCAGGATTCAGGATTCAGGATTCATGGAACGACGGCGCGAGCAATGTACATGTTTGGGAGAGGACGTACAGATATGCCGCCCTGCATGCTGCGCGGACGAGCCGGGCTCCTCGGCGTTTCTTCCCGACGCCCCCCCGAATCCCGAATCCCGAATCCCGAATCCCGAATCCCGAATCCCGAATCCCGAA
>JBBDRL010000012.1:0-12946 GCA_040905505.1 Gemmatimonadota bacterium
CCCGCTGGCGCGGGGATGACAAGGAAGGCGGGGATGACAAGGAAGGCGGGGACGACAACGAAGGCCGGATGACAAGGAAGGCGGGGGATGACAAGGAAGGCGGGGATGACAAGGGAGGCGGGGATGACAAAGAAGGGCGCCGGGATGACTCAGCACCAACACATCATCGATGAGAGTAGCAACATGCCGAATAGAACGAGAATGACGAGCCGCATGCTGCAATCCGCAGCAGTCGCCGCGTGCGCCCTGTGGCTGACCGCCCCCGCGGCCGCGCAGGAGGCGCCGCAGGTGATCACGCTGGACCAGGCGATCGGCATCGCATTGGAGTACAACCCGACCGTCCAGCAGGCGGAAAACTCCGCGCGGATGGGCACCCTGTCCGTCCTCCAGCAGAAGCGGGAGCTGCTTCCCGACCTGCGCCTCACCACGTCCACCGCGGCCCCGTACGGCAGCGGCGTCAACGATCCGTCGCTGAACGCCGGCCTGTCGACCGACATTCAGGTGCCGAACGTCTACTCGACGATCGCTTCGCTCGATCAGGCACGGCTGAACGAGTCAGGTGGCGAATACAGCCTCGAGCGCGCGCGACAGACCGTCACCTTCGATGTGATGCAGAGCTACATCTCGCTCATCGAGGCGGAGGAGCAGGTGCGGGTCCAGCAGGAGAACCTGCTCTCGGTCGAGCGGCAGGAGGCGCAGATCCAGGCGTTCGTCGACGCGGGCGCCAGGCCGATCTCGGATCTCTATCAGCAGCAGGCTTCGACGGCAGGTGCGCGCCTCGCCGTCGTCCAGGCGGAACGAACGCTCCTGGTGGCGCGGATGAACCTGATCCGGCTACTCCAGCTCGACCCGTTCGGTGAGTACGCGTTCGTCGCGCCCGAGACGGGCGAGGTGGCGGCGAGCTTTGCCGAGCTCGACCTGGAGGCGCTCTCACGCCAGGCTTACGCGCAGCGCCCGGACCTGACAGCAGCCGAGCTCCAGCTCAACTCGGCCGAGCAGGGTGTCCGTATCGCCAACGCGAGCCGCTGGCCGACGCTCTCGCTCTCCCTGGGATACGGCGCGACGTTCAACTCTCGCGACGAATTCGGATTCGTCGACCAGCTCGACCGGGGTCATGGTGGCAGCCTGCAGATCGGGGTCAGCGTCCCGCTCCTGGACTCCACCACGGGGATCACGCGAGAGCGGGCGCGGATCCAGGTGGAGAACGCCTGGATCGGTCTGCAGAACACGCGGCAGGTGGTCGCGATCGAGGTGCGCACCGCCTACCTCGATCTGGAGCTGGCCGAGCAGCAGCTCGAGGTCGCCGAGCTCCAGATGCGCGCCGCCGAGCTCGCGCTCGAGACTGCCGAGCAGCGTTACGACGTCGGTGCCGGGACCCTGCTGGAGCTGACGCAGGCGCAGGTCTCACAGGTCCGTGCCGCGACCGATCTGGTCAACGCGCGCTACGGCATGCTGCTCCAGCAGCGCCGGATGGAGTACTACCTCGGTTCCCTCGCCGGGTAGTGCGGGGCAGGGGGCTCGCCATTCGGCGAGTCCCTTGCCGGTCGCCGTCTCGGACGGCACCTTCGGGAGCGATCGACTGACCGACCGAGGCGGTCGTCGAACTCCCAGCCGACCCTCCTCTTGACCATCCTCGAACGCGTCTTCCAGCTTCGGCAGCATCAGACCTCCGTCCGGACCGAGCTCGAAGCCGAGTTGACGACGTTCCTCACGATGGCCTACATCCTGGTCGTCAATCCCCTGATCCTGGCCGAGGCAGGCGTGCCGTTCGAGGGTGCGCTCTTCGGAACCGCCGTTGGTCGACGTTCTTGTCGCCCTGTTCGTGGCGCGGTATGTGTATTTGGGGTAGGCGAGGACTGTAGATTGTAGACTGTCGACTTCGACCTCCAGAACATTGTCCCCCACTACTTACCTCACCATGGCCCTCATCATGGGCCTCGTCTGGGGCGGCTTCGCCACGCTGCTCGTGATCGCGCTGCGCAAGGAATCGAAGAAGTAGCGCCTTGGCGGGCGTGCGCGCGATGCCGGGTCGGCTTGCTTGAGGCGGCGCTCGGTTCCTTGTACTTTGTACGGGCTCCAGCGGAGCCCGTACGAGCGCGGGCCGGCCTATGGTGGCCTGGCCGGCGCGCGCACGAGAAGTCGCCGATAAGCGTTTCCCCCACATACATCGATGCCAAAGCGTACGGATCTGGAAAGCATCCTCCTGCTCGGCTCAGGCCCGATCGTGATCGGTCAGGCGGCCGAGTTCGACTACTCGGGAACACAGGCGGTGCGCGCACTGCGCGAGGAGGGCTACCGGGTGATCCTGGTGAACTCCAATCCGGCGACGATCATGACCGATCCGGACCTCGCCGATCGCACCTACATCGAGCCGATCACGCCGGAGTGGGTCGAGCGGGTGATCGAGATGGAGAAGCCCGACGCGATTCTCCCGACGATGGGCGGTCAGACGGCGCTCAACGTGGCGCTGGAGCTGTACGACCGAGGCATCCTCGACAAGCACGGCGTCGAGCTGATCGGGGCCAACGCGCGGGCGATCCGGATGGCGGAGGACCGCAACGAGTTCGCCCAGGCGATGGCGCGGATCGGTCTCGAAGTGCCCCACGGCGGGTTCGCCAAGTCCTTCGAGGAGGCGAATACCATCGTCGCGGACACTGGTTATCCGGCGATCATCCGGCCGTCGTTCACGCTCGGAGGCACCGGGGGCGGTATCGCCTACAACCGGAGCGAGTTCGAGGAGATGGTGCGGTCGGGAATCTCACGATCGCCGGTCAACGAGGTCCTGATCGACCGCTCGGTCCTCGGCTGGAAGGAGTTCGAGCTGGAGGTGATGCGCGATGGTGCGGACAACGTGGTCATCATCTGCTCGATCGAGAACATCGACCCGATGGGGGTCCACACCGGCGACTCGATCACCGTCGCGCCCGTACAGACGCTCACCGACGTCGAGTACCAGAAGATGCGGGACGCGGCCATCGCGATCATCCGGGAGATCGGCGTCGAGGCGGGCGGGTGCAACGTGCAGTTCGCGACCGACCCCGCAACGGGTGAAATGCTCGTGATCGAGATGAACCCGCGGGTCTCGCGCTCCTCGGCGCTGGCCTCGAAGGCCACGGGTTATCCGATCGCCCGGATCGGGGCGAAGCTCGCCGTCGGCTACACGCTCGACGAGCTCGACAATTCGATCACCCGCACCACACCCGCTTCATTCGAGCCCGTCCTCGACTACGTCGTGGTGAAGTTCCCGCGCTTCGCCTTCGAGAAGTTCGGGCTCGGCACCGACGCGACCCTCGGCGTGCAGATGAAGGCGGTCGGTGAGTCGATGGCGATCGGCAGGACGTTCAAGCAATCCTGGCAGAAGGCCATTCGGGCGCTGGAGATCGACCGGCCTGGCTGGGAGGTCGGGAAGACGCTGGCCGACGACCGGCTGACCGACGACTCCGCCGAGACGCTCCGCGCCGCCCTCCGGCGCGCCACGCCCGAGCGATGCTTCCAGATCAAACGGGCCCTCAACGCCGGGTTCTCCGTCGACGAGATCTCCGAGCTCACGCGCATCGACCCCTGGTTCATCGCTCAGCTCGCCGACCTCTCCGACGCGGAGACGTGGTACGCGGGTCTCCCCGAGGTCGGCCGCGCCGACCTGCTCCGCATGAAGCGCTTCGGCTTCGCGGACGTCCAGCTCGCCACGCTGCGCGGCGAGAGCGAGGCGCAGGTCCGCGATCGCCGCGGGGAGCTCGACATCCACCCCGTCTACAACACGGTCGACACGTGCGCCGGTGAGTTCCCGGCGTTCACGCCTTATCTCTACTCGACGTACGCGGAGGAGAACGAGTCGGAGCGGTCGGACCGCCGCAAGGTGGTGATCCTCGGCAGCGGCCCGAACCGCATCGGTCAGGGCGTCGAGTTCGACTACTGCTGCGTGCAGGCCGCGCTGGCGCTCCGGGAGGCCGGCTGGGAGACCATCATGGTCAACTCGAACCCGGAGACCGTATCGACCGATTTCGACATCTCGGACAAGCTCTACTTCGAGCCGCTGACTCTCGAGGACGTTCTCGAGATCGTGCGGCTCGAGGAGCCGGACGGCGTGATCGTTCAGCTCGGAGGACAGACGCCGCTGAAGCTCGCGGCCGCGCTCGAGCGTCTCGGGGTCCCGATCCTCGGCACGTCGGTCGAGTCGATCGACCGGGCGGAGGATCGCGAGCGGTTCGACGAGATGGCGCGTAAGCTGGACGTGGCGCAGCCGCCGAACGGCATGGCCACGAGCGTGGACGAGGCCGCGGAGATCGCCGAGCGGATCGGATACCCGGTGCTCCTGCGTCCGAGCTACGTGCTCGGTGGGCGGGGGATGGTCATCGTCTACGACGAGGCGGGGCTGCGCGATTACTTCGAGCGTGCCGTCAGTGTCTCGGCGGAGCGGCCGGTGCTCATCGACCGCTTCCTCGAGGACGCCTTCGAGGCGGATGTGGATGCGCTCTGCGACGGCGAGACGGTCGTGATCGGCGGCGTGATGCAGCACATCGAGGAGGCGGGCGTCCACTCGGGCGATTCGGCATGCGTACTGCCGCCGTATCTCCTGAGCGATCGGCAGATCGAGGAGATGCGAGAGTTCACGCGTCGCTTCGCGCTCGAGCTCGGCGTCGTGGGCCTGATCAACGTGCAATACGCCGTCTACGATGACCGCGTGTACGTGCTGGAGGTCAACCCACGCGCCTCGCGGACGGTGCCGTTCGTGTCCAAGGCTACGGGCGTTCCGCTCGCCAGGATCGCCGCCCGGCTGATGGCCGGCGAGCGCCTGGCGGACTTCGGGCTGCCCGACGAGATCCCCGTCCACGGCGTCGCGGTCAAGGAGGCCGTCTTCCCGTTCAACAAGATCGACGTCGATCCGATCCTCGGGCCGGAGATGCGGTCGACGGGGGAGGCGATGGGGGTCGACGACTCGTTCGGCATGGCGTTCGCCAAGGCGCAGCTCTCGGCCGGCATGGATCTGCCGCTGGACGGCGCGATCATCCTGACCGTCCACGACCGGGACAAGCCGACGGTAGTGCCCATCGCCCGCCGCCTGCACGACATGGGATTCCGTCTCCTCGCGAGCGAGGGTACCGCCCGCCACCTGCATGGCCGTGGCATTCCCTGCGACCGGGTCTTCAAGGTCAACGAAGGTCGTCCGAACATGGTGGACCTGATGATCTCCGGCGCGGTGGGAATGCTCATCAACACGCCGCTCGGCAAGCAGTCACAGTACGACGACCGCGCGATGCGCCGCGCCGCCATCAACAACAGCATCCCGTACATGACCACGATGTCCGCCGCCTCTGCCGCGGTCGACGCGATCAGCGCGCTGCGGAACCGCAGTCGTGAGGTGATGTCGGTCCAGGAGCGCATCGCCGGATCCGCGACCGATCCGCTCAAGCCGGTCGCTTCGGCGGCGGCGGTGGAGTGAACCGCGAGGGTCTCCAGAAGACGACCGCGTTCGTCAGCCACTACGACTGCGCCCGCCACGATACGGGCTGGAACCACCCCGAGCACCAGGGGCGGCTTCCGGCCATCATGCGGGCGGTCTACCAGGACATGCTGACCCTCTTCGAGCCGCTGCTCGAGGTCCAGGGGCGGCACGCGACCGAGCCCGAGCTCCAGCTCGTACACTCGGCAGCCTATCTCGCCCGGCTGCGCGAATGGGTACAGGACGCCGCCGACCTCGGCAGGCCCACGGAGATCGAACCCGGGATCGTCGTCTCCGACGCATCCTGGGACGCCGCCCGGGCCGCGGCCGGCTGTGTCCTGGAGGCGATCGATACCGTCGAGGCCGGTACGACGCGCAACGCCTTCTGTGCCGTCCGCCCACCGGGGCGCGACGCGGGCGCCGACGACCCCGGCGGATTCGGCCTCGTCAACTCGACCGCGATCGGGGCCCGTTACCTCACCGCGTCCCTCGGACGGCAGCCTGTCCTGGTGTTCGAATGGGGTGGGGGCGCGCCATCGGGCCTGCGCGACGTGCTCGCAGCCGATCCGGCGGTGACGGTCGCCACTGTAGCCGTCGGAGACGGTGCGGCGCCATCGGTCGATCCGCTCCTGCGCACGATCCCTTCCCGCTCGGGAATCGAGGCGCTGCGCGAGGCGACCGCGGAGCTGCTCGAAACGGTCGCTGCGAGGAACCCTCCCGCCTTTGTCCTCCTCTCCGCCGGCTTCGATGTGCTGGAGAGCGACCCGCTCGGTGACCTCGCGCTCCAGACCGCCGATCTGTACTCACTGACGCGCGAAGTTCGCGAGTGGTCCGACCGCATCTGTGAGGGGCGGCTCGTCAGCGTCCTGGAGGGCGGATACGATGCCCGACCCCTCGGCGCCGCGGTCGTTCAGCACCTGCGCGCCCTCGCCGATCTCGATCCCGCCGACTGAAGGCGCCTGGCGGCGGCCCTCGCCCGCCCGATATCTTTCCGCATGCCGACTCCCGCACATTCCGACTCTCGAAATCCGGAAGGCGTCGCGCCGAACCCGACGCGTGGGGGGCGGTCCCTGGTGCCGTCGATCCTGGAACTCGTTCGCCTCTCCCCCGAACCGGTCTTTCCGCCCGGCGGAGAGGATCTCTACCGGAAGATCGCGCTTCTCACCGAGGCCCGCGCCGGTCAGGATCTCCTGGACGTCGCATGCGGCCGCGGCCTCCCCGCCGCATTCCTCGCGGCGAACTACGGCGTGGACGTCATGGGCCTCGATCCCGACCCGACCGTCGTCGCCGAGGCCGAACAGCAGGCCCGCCGGATGGGTCTGGAAGAGCACCTGCACTTCCAGAGCACCCCGCTGGACGATCTGCCGTACAAGGACGATATCTTCGATATCACCATCGGCGAGATCGGCCTGGGCGGACTCTACGACCCGGCCGCCGCCGTACGCGAGCTGGCGCGCGTGACGCGCCCGTTCGGACACGTCGTGCTCGTCCAGCTCGTCTGGACGGGTAACCTCGAGGAGGAGCGGCGCGACGCGCTCGTGGAACGGCTCGGAACCCGCCCGATGCTCCTGGTCGAGTGGAAGCAGTTGCTCCGCGACGCCGGCTGCGTCGACCTTCACGTGGAGGACTGGTCCGACGACTCACGGGGTGCCAGGTCCTCCGGCGGCAGCCCGGTGCTCGACCTGTCACAGAGTCTGTCGCTCCGCAGCAAGGTCGTGATCTTGCGGCGAGCGCTTGCCCGATGGGGCTGGCGCGGCGTCCGGGGCGCCATCGTGCGGGAGCAGGAGTTTCATCATCTGCTCACCCGCCGCCGGGTGCTCGGCCTCTCGTTGATCAAGGCGGTGAAGTGGGGCGATCCCGAGGCGGCCGCAGACACGGACCAGGAGAATTGAGGTCGGGATGCCCGTAACCGACATGTGCGTCTCGCTGACACGCGAACGGCTCTACGAGATACAGGACCACCTCGAACGGCAGAATCTGGACGGGTGGCTGCTCTACGATTTCCGAGGAAGCAACGCGATCGCCACGGGCCTGCTCGGGCTGCCGTCGCTCTCCCGGCGCTTCGTCGTCTACCTGCCCGCCGTGGGAGAGCCCATCGCGGTGACGCACCGGATCGAGCAGCAGCCGTGGCGCGGATGGATCGGTGGAAAGCGGGTCTATCTGGGGTGGGAGTCGTTCGAGGACGAGCTCCGGCGGGTTCTGAACGGGGCGGGCAGGATCGCGCTCGAGTACTCCCCCGACGACGCGGTGCCCTACCTGGACCGCGTCCCCGGGGGGATCGTCGATCTGGTGCGGAGCACGGGCGTCGATACCGTGTCCTCGGGTGACCTGGTCAGCGCGGTCTACTCGCGCTGGTCCCCATCTGGTGAGACGAGTCACCGGCGCGCCGCGGAGCACCTCCAGCGGATCGCCCGCGCCGCCTTCGACCGCGTCGGCGAGCACCTGCGCGCCGGCGACCCGCTCACCGAATGGGATCTTCGGGACTGGATCACCTGCCGCCTGGTCGAGGAGGGTCTCGGAGTCGGCGTCGATGCCGTGGTCGCGGTCAACGCCAACGCCGCCAACCCGCATTACGCGCCGAGCGCCGACGAGCACGCCCTGATCGCCGACGGCGACCTGATCCTCATCGACCTGTGGGGGAAGGAGAACGCGGACGCGATCTACGCCGATCAGACGTGGATGGGTTTCGTGGGGCCCGATCTCCCCGAGCGGATCCGCGAGGTCTGGAGTGCGATTCGCGATGCACGCGACGCGGGCGTCGACCTGATCCGGGACCGCTTCGCCTCCGGATCACCCGTCGCCGGCTACGAGGTCGACGACGCGGTGCGGCGAGTGATCGCCGAACGCGGGTTCGGTGAAGCCTTCATTCACCGGACGGGCCACTCGATCGACCGCGAGCTCCACGGCTCGGGTCCGAATCTGGACAACCTGGAGACCCGCGATACGCGGGCGCTGATCCCCGGCGTCGGCTTCTCCATCGAACCCGGCGTCTACCTGGAGGGCGAGATCGGCCTCCGCACGGAGATCGACGTTTTGATGACGCCCGACGGTCCGGTGGTGACGACCCCGGAGCCGCAGCGGGAGATATATTTGATCGATGGAAGTCGACAGTCGACAGTCGACAGTCGACAGTAGCCACTCAGCGATCTGCGCCGGATTCCGAAACATCGCCGTTCCTGTCGACGGTAGACTGTCGACTGTCGACTCTCATCCCCTTCACCGCCCATGCATCTCGACTTCGAAATTCTCGACCTCCGCACCCGTCACGCGTTCAACATCGCGCGGGCCGCCTCCGTCCCCGTACGCCGATCCGTGTGGATCCGGTTGTCGGACGATGAGGGCAACACCGGCTGGGGCGAGGCGGCGGTAACGACCGCGTACTACGGTGAGACAGCGGAAACCGCCGCGGCGGTCCTACCACTGCTGGGTGACGCCGTTGATGTCGCGGCCGAGGGCGACCCGTTCGCGCTGGAGCGGATCGAGGCGGCGGTGCGCCATACCATCGGGGGCAACACCGCGGCGACGATGGGGATATCCGCGGCGCTGCACGATCTGGTCGGCAAGCGCCTGGGGGTACCGGTCTGGCGCCTGTTCGGGCTCGATCCAGCCGCTCCGGTCTCCTCCTTCACCATCGCAATCGATGATCTCGAGCGGATGCGCGAGAATGTCCGCGAGGCGGCAGGGTATCCGATTCTCAAGATCAAGGTCGGCACCGATCGCGACGAGGAGATCCTCGCGATGATCCGCGAGGAGGCGCCCGACAAGGTCGTTCGCGTGGACGCGAACACCGCCTGGACGGCGAAGGAGACGATGGCGGCGCTGCCGATGTTGGAGGAGTACGGAATCGAGCTGCTCGAGCAGCCGTTGCCGCCCGGCGACCTGGAGGGTCTGCGCGAGGTGACCGCGATGTCGTCGATCCCCGTCGTCGCCGATGAATCGTGCAAGTCGACGGCGGACATCCCGCGGCTCGTCGGCGCCGTCGACGTGATCAACATCAAGTTGAGCAAGTGTGGCAGCCTGCGAGAGGGGCTGCGAATGGTCCACTGCGCCCGGGCGCACCACATGCAGGTGATGCTCGGCTGCATGATCGAATCGACGCTCGGAATCGCCGCGGCGGTACAGCTCGCGCCGCTCGTTGATTACGTCGACCTCGATGGCGCGGCCCTCCTCGCTGACGACCCCTTCACCGGTCCCGGAATCGACGCCGGTGGGAGGATGCGGTTCAACGACGCGCCCGGTCTCGGGGTCGCGCTGCGACAATCCTCCTGATCCTCCCGCTCTCATCCTTGCTCGCCGAAGTCGTCTTCCCCCTGCCGGTCCACCGCTCGTTCACCTACGCCGTCCCGGCCGAGCTGAGCACGCGCGTGGTGCCCGGAGCGCGGGTCCTCGCGCCGTTCGGTCGGGGAAGGCGGATCGGATGGGTCGAGCGAGTCGGCGACGGCGAACCGACGGCGAAGATCCGCCCGCTGACCAGTGTGCTGGACACGGCCCCTTCCGTTCCCGCGGATCTGCTGCGCCTCTGCCAGTGGGTGGCGCAGTACTACATCGCCCCGCTCGGGCAGGTCCTCCGGGCCGCCCTTCCGGCCGTGCTGTCGAGCCAGTCGACCGACCGACTCGAGCGGACGGAGGAGCCGGTCGGCTCCGAGCCTCTCTCCGAGCTCGAACAGGAGGTGCTCGATTGGCTGAGTGAGGCCCAGGGCGCCCGCGCGGTGACCATGCTGCGTCGTGAGCGAGGCGATCGCGCGTGGTGGCCGGCCATTCGCCGGCTCCAGGGGCGCGGGCTGGTGCGGGTACTCGTCGAGCCGCCGCGCCAGGAGCCCGCCGTTCGGACCCGCCGGGTCCTGCGCCTGGCTCGCGAGCTCCCGAGCCTGAGCGAGCGCGACGAGGTGTTCGGCCGCGCCCGACGCCAGCGTGAATGCTGGGAGTGGGTCGAGTCCGTCGGCGGTATGGCGGAGGTCGCGCACCTCACCGGCCAGATCGGGTTCTCCTACGCCGTCGTAAACGCCCTGGTCGAGCGCGGCGTCGCGACCATCGAAGAGGAGGAGGTCGCGCGGGACCCGTACGCGTCGATCCCCGACGCTACGCCGCCGGACCTGACCCCGACCCGCGACCAGCGCCAGGCCATCGATGCGCTCGTCGCCGCCGCCCGTCGCCCAGACCCCGATCCCTTCCTGTTACGCGGCGTCACCGGATCGGGGAAGACGCTCGTCTACATCGAGCTGCTGCGTGAGATCGTCGACGTTCAAGGGAGGACGGCGATCGTCCTCGTCCCGGAGATCGCGCTGACGCCACAGACGGTCGGGCGCTTCAAGGCCGTCTTCGGCGACCGCGTCGCCGTTCTCCACTCCGCACTGTCCGACGGGGAGCGCTACGACGAGTGGCGGGCGCTGAGAACCGGTGCCAAGCGCATCGCGGTCGGCGCTCGATCGGCCGTCTTCGCGCCGCTCCCGGACCTCGGAGCGATCGTCGTCGACGAGGAGCATGAAGGGACGTACAAACAGAGTGAGGCGCCTCGTTACCACGCGCGCGAAGTGGCTGTCGTCAGGGCGGCCCTGGAAGGCGCGGTATGCGTGCTCGGCTCGGCGACCCCGTCCCTCGAGAGCTGGGCGAATGCGTGCGCCGGCAAGTACCGGCTGATCGAGCTTCCCGATCGCGCCACCGGCCAGGCGTTGCCCGCCACCCGCGTGATCGACCTGCGTGAGGAGCGGAAGCGGCAGCGCGACGCGGGAGTGAGCCTGCCGGACATCATCGTGTCGTCGGACCTCCACGATGCCGTCAACCGCCGCCTGGAGCTCGGTGAGCAGACGATCCTGCTCCTCAACCGCCGCGGCTACGCCAACTTCGTGCAGTGTCGCGATTGCGGCGAAGTCTGGGATTGTCCGTCCTGCGCCGTGTCGCTCACCTTCCACCGCGGGCGCTCCCGGCTCACCTGCCACTACTGTATGTACGAGGAGGCCACGCCGACGCGGTGCAGGCGATGCGATGCGGCGGACATCAGCTTCCGCGGCGTCGGGACCGAACAGGTCGAGCGCGCCGTCGAGGAGACGTTCGCGAACGCGCGGATCGCCCGGATGGACGTGGACACGACCTCCGCCAAATGGTCCCACCATCGCATCCTGGAGCGCGTCGGCCGCGGCGAGATCGACATCCTCCTGGGCACGCAGATGATCGCCAAGGGGCTGGATTTCCCGAACGTCACGCTCGTCGGCGTCATCAATGCGGACGTAGGAATGAACCTGCCCGACTTCCGCGCGACCGAGCGGACCTTCCAACTCGTGACGCAGGTCGCCGGGCGTGCCGGGCGGGGCCCGAAGGGCGGGGAAGTCATCGTCCAGACTTCGCTTCCGAACCACTACGCGATCACCTGCTCGCTCGAGCACGATTTCCGGGCCTTCGCGGAACGCGAGCTCGAGGAACGCCGGTCGCCCCGCTATCCGCCCCACTGCAAGCTCGTCAACATCGTCTTCAGCGGTCTCGAAGAGGCAGCCACGGAGGGCGAGGCGAATCGTGCGGCGGACTGGCTGAAGGGGCTGATCGCCAGGCGGAATGTGGCGGGTGTCGAGATCGTCGGTCCCGCGCCTTCTCCCATCGAGCGGATCCGCGACCGCTGGCGCTGGCACCTGCTCCTTCGCGCCGACCGAGCCGCCACCCTCGGCCGCGTCGGCCGCTACTTCGGCGAGCGCTTCCGCGTCTCGTCCGGGAAGCACGACCTGCGAGTGGCCATCGACCGGGATCCCGTGGCGTTGCTGTAGGGCAGCCGCCGCAACCTGTCTCCCGCTTCTGGCCTTTCCGGCGATTTCCTGTATTATTTCCCCAGCGGCCGCGGTGAACAAACGGCGATATCCGGGTTACAAACGGGATCATTACGCCAGAAGAATGTGAGCATGGGCTGCCTAGCGCTGAACGCGTCGTTCGAGCCACTGACCATCCTTCCTGTCGAGCGGGCTCTGCGCCTCGTGATCGATGCGAAGGCGGAGATCCTCGAGGTCGACTCGGGGAAGGTCTTTCGTTCGCAATGGCACGAGATGCCTTGCCCCGTCGTCATTCGCCTCGCTCGCTTCGTCCACGTTCCCCGCAAGTTTCGTCGCCAGGTCACCAACACCTTCCTCTTCGCTCGCGACAGCTACCGCTGCCAGTACTGCCAGCGCCACCGCTCCAATCTGCGGAATCGTGAGTTCCTCACTCGTGACCACGTCATCCCGATGTCGTGCGGCGGGGACAACACCTGGGAGAACGTCGTTACCGCATGCTCCACCTGCAACAATCGTAAGGCGAGCCACCTGCCTGAGCACTGCGGGATGTTCCCGCACTGCGTTCCCGCTGAACCCAACCACGTCGAGCTCGTCTGGGCCGTCCGCCGCGTCACCGACGTGCAGGCGAAGTACGTCGCCATGTTCTATGGTGAGGATGTGCTCCAGGCACTCCAGCGCCATCAGACGGACACAGGTCCGGTGGCGGCGTAACGCGTCGGGTCGGTTGCCCGTGCCGGCCGGATCACGGTCATCA
>JBBDRL010000013.1:0-5187 GCA_040905505.1 Gemmatimonadota bacterium
CGCTCCGAGCTGGTACGGCTCGCGCTGGAGACGGGGATACTGAAGGCGGGGAAGAGTTGACAGTTAAGAGTTAACAGGTGCTGGGCTTGGCGCCTCGTCGTTCCTGTCAACTGTTAACTCTTAACTGTCAACTCGGGCCGTAAACTGTCAACTCTCCGCCGGCACCGTAAACCAGAAACGCGTGCCGCCGCCACCGCTCTCCACGCCGATCCTTCCTCCGTGCGTCTCGACGATTCCCTTGGCGATCGCCAGCCCCAGCCCGGCGCCGTGAGGATTGCCGGCGCGCGTGGTCCAGAACCGGTCGAAGAGGCGCGGCAGGTGCTCCTCGGCGATTCCGGGCCCATTGTCGAGGACGTAGAAGCAGACTTCCTCTCCCGCGGGCTCCGCCCCCATAACGATCTCTGCGCCGACCGGGCTGAACTTGATGGCGTTCGTGAGTAGGTTGGCGAACACCTGTAGTAGCCGCGCCTCGTCGCCGCTGACCCGGGGAAGGCCATTGGGCGTGCGGGACCGGAGCTCGATCGAACGTTCGGCGGCGACCGGCGCGTAGCGGTCGGCCGTGCTCTCGATCAGCGCTTCGGGCGCCAGCGGGCAAGGTTCGATCGAGAGGCGGCCGGCGTCCAGCATCGCGACGTCGAGGAGGTCCTGTCGCAAGCGCTGCATCTGCTCGGCCAGGACGCGAATGTTCTGGATGCGCTGGCGCGTCTCGTCTTCGGGCGCGTCCGCGAGCGTGCGGAGGAGGACCTTGGTGGTGAGCTGAACGGCGCCGAGCGAGTTCCCCAGGTCGTGCGAGACCACGCGCAACACCTCGTCGCGCCCCCGCACGGCCGCTTCGGCCACCGACCGCGCCTCCCGCTCGCGTTCCAGCAGGTGCGCACGCTCGCGCTCGAGGCGCTTCCGCTCCTGCGCGTAGCGGATCGCCCTGGCGAGCTCCCCTGGCTCCACCTGGCCCTTGACCAGGTAGTCCTGCGCCCCCGCCTTGACGGCTTCCAGCGCTGTGCCTTCGTCGTCCAGTCCCGTGAGCACGATGATCGCCGCGTCGGGGGCGGCCTCCAACATTCCGGTGACCGTCTCCATTCCGTGGGCGTCGGGCAGCGAGAGGTCGAGGAGCACGACCGCGGCGCCCGCATCCATCATGTGCTCGCGCGCGTCCGCGAGCCGGGTGACGTGCTCGAGCTCGAAGGGGAAGGTGCGCACCTCTTTGAGGAACTCGTGCAGCAGGCGGGCGTCACCCGGGTTGTCTTCCACCAGGAGAATTCGAGTCGGTCGCTCGGCCATCCTATTCGCGCGGGAGCTTGACGATACTGAACCAGAAGTCCTCGATCGACTTCACCACATGAATGAATTGATCGAGGTCTACGGGTTTGGTCACGTAGCAGTTGGCGTGCAGGTCGTAGGCGCGGATGATGTCCTGCTCCGCCTCCGAGCTGGTGAGGACGACCACCGGGATGTGGCGCAGTGACGGATCGGCCTTGATCGCCTGGAGCACCTCACGCCCATCCATCTTCGGCAGGTTCAGGTCGAGCAGGATCATGTCCGGGCGCACGGCGTCGGCGTACTGCCCCTCGCGGCGCAGGAACGCCATCGCCTCCACGCCGTCGCCGGCGGTGTGGAGATTGTTCTGCACCTTGCCTTCACGCAGCGCCTCGCGCGTCAGCCGGACGTCGCCCGGATTGTCCTCCACCAGGAGGATCTCGACGGGGCGCGACAACGATGATGGGCTCATGCTCCGCTCCTGGCGCGATCGGGGATCGAGAAATGGAACGTTGTGCCGGCGCCCGGCTCCGACTCCAGCCAGATCCGCCCGCCGTGGCGCTCCACGATCTTCTTGCAGATGGCCAGCCCGATCCCCGTCCCCGGGTACTCGGCCCGGCTGTGAAGCCGCTGGAAGAGGACGAAGATCCGCTCGGCGTACTCCTCGCCGACCCCGATCCCATTGTCGGCGACCGAGAAGATCCACTCCTCGTCGCCCCGCTCCGCCGATATGTGGACACGCGGCGGGGTATCCGGCTTCCGAAACTTGATGGCGTTGGCGATCAGGTTCTGCAAGACCTGGCCGAGCTGGGCCGGGTCGGCGCTGACTGTCGGCAGGTCGTCGCAGGTGACCTCCGCGCCGGTCTCCTGGATCGCGGGGGCGAGATCGGCAAGGCTCCGCTCGACGACCGGCGCGGTTTCGACCATCTGCAGCTCGCCGCCCCGCGTGCCGACGCGCGAGAAGGCGAGCAGGTCGTTGATCAGGGCCTGCATCCGGGTGACCCCGTCGACCGCGAAGGCGATGAACTCCTCGGCGTCGTCGTCGAGCCTGCCACGATAGCGGCGCGCGAGGAGCTGCGTGTAGCTGGCGACCATCCGAAGCGGCTCCTGGAGGTCGTGGCTGGCGACGTACGCGAACTGCTCCAGCTCCGCGTTGGACCGCGCCAGCTCCTCCTCGGCGCGCACCCGTTCGGTGACGTCGCGCAGGACGGCCGTGTATATGCGCCTGCCGCCGACCTCGAGCTTCGAGATCGACGCGTCCGCCGGGAAGACCTCGCCGTCCTTGCGGAGCCCGGTGATCTGCCCGCGCTCGCCCATCCGTCGCGCCGGAACGGGGCCTTCGCCGAAACGGCGCACATGATCCTCGTGGCCGACCCGGTGGCGGACGGGGATGAGCAGCTCCAGCGGCTTCCCGATCGCCTCGTCGGCCGTGTGCCCGAAGATCTGCTCCGCGCCCTTGTTGAAGAAGATGATGCGCTGGTCCTCGTCCACCGAGACGATCGCGTCGGACGAGATGGAGATGATGCCCGCGAACTTGGCCTCGGACAGTCGCAGCGCCTCCTCCGCTCTCACCCTTTCGACTACCCGGCCGACCTGGACGCCTACCTGCGACATCACGCTCAGCAGCGCGTCGTCCGGTTCCTCCGTGTCGATCGAGTAGAACTCCAGGACGCCCGCCACTTCCTGCCGGACCAGGATCGGAAAGGCACCACCGGAGCGCAGCCCCGTTTCCCCCTCCCGGCCGCGGATGAAGTCCCGATCGTGTGCCAGGTCGGACACCCAGATCGGTTCACGCCTCTCCAGCACCCGACCGAGCAGACCCTCACCCGCCGCGAAACGCGTCGCGTCGGTCGCCTCCCGAAACCGGCGGAACCGGGCCGCGTCGGCGATGTGCCAGTAGGGCGTCGGCGCCAGCTCGCCGGTCTCGACATCCAACAGGTAGGCGTGCCCTACCGGCCACCCGGTAAGATTGCAGACCGCGTCGAGGCACGTCTGCAACGCGTCCTCGATACTTCGCGCCTCGTTCGACGCGACCGCCACGACCTGCAGCAGCCGCATCAGCCCATCGTCCCCCCGGTCGTGGGCCCTCAAACTCCCCGCCGGGTTCGCCGCAGTTCCTTCGCGTTCGTCTTCCCGCATGAGCTCTGGTTTCGGATGGTCGAGGCTGTCACCAGCTTGAACATAGCCGCGCACCTGTAGCCAGTCGACGGGCAGATCGACGGGAAGCACCTGATAGCTGATAGCCGATAGCTGACAACTGGTAGCTTCGTAGTACTTCCCCCCTCATGACCATCACGAATTCCCTCGCACGGACGTCGAGCCCTTGCTGACAGGCGCGGACCGCGAACGCCGGTAGCTTGGTCTCGATGGTTCACGGCGGCACGATGGAGCGGCCGGCCCCGGCGCTCCCGAGCCTCCAGAGGAGAGGAGACGAGGAGATGAAGCCTCGACTGAGATATGGCGGACTGCTGGCGGTCGCGACCGCTGCGCTCGCATTGACGGGTTGGTCGGCGATCGCGTCGTATCCGTTCCAGCCGGAGAGCCGCCTCTGGATCGATGGTACGTCCACCCTGCGGAGCTTTACCTGTGAGGCGGAAACGCTGAGCGGGGGTGTCGTGCCGAAGGGCGCGGCGGCCGAGCTCTCGCTGGATCGGCTCGGCGAGGCGGTCGGCAGCGCCGAAGCCGTCGTGCCGGTCGCCGCGCTGGAGTGCGGCAACGGGACGATGAACGATCACATGCGCAAGGCGCTCAAGGCGGATGAGAATCCGCAGATCAGGTTCGCGCTCTCGAGCTATGAAGTCGGCCCGATGAACGGCGCGAATCGGTCGGTGACGCTTGTCGGCGGGCTGACGATCGCGGGTCAGGAGAAGCCGGTCACCTTCCACGGCACGGCGACACAGGAGCCGAGCGGCGCCATGCGGGTCGTCGGCAGCACCGAGATCGTCATGACGGAGTACGGCATGAAGCCCCCGAGGCTCATGCTAGGCACCTTGAGAGTCGGCGATCGAGTCACGGTCAATTACGACGTCGTCGTGAAGCCCTGATCGCCGTCATCACGGTCATCCCGAGCGCCTATCACCGTCATCCCGAGCGTAAGCGAGGGATCCGCACCCGGCGGGCGCAGCGGAGTGCAGATCCCTCGACTGCGCTCGGGATGACAAGGGCGGCTCGGGATGACAAGGGTGAAAACCTCGGCACAGGTCAGCGGCCGGACAGCTCGCATCCATTACTGAAACGAGACAGAGCGATGAAAAATACAGCCTACGTTCTCCCGGTGCTCGCCCTCCTCGCGGCCTCGACGCTCGTGGCGCAGGAGGCCGGTCAACTTGCTCTCGCCGACACGGTGAGCACGCCCGAAGCCGAGGCCGGGGAGACGCCTGCCGCGGCGCCCGAGGAGGAGAGCACCGAGGCGGTGATCCGCATCCAGCACATGCGCCCGGCCGACCAGCGCGGACTGAACGTGTTCGAGGCGCCGAAGGATGACGCGGTCCCGTACAGCGGCTTCCAGGTCGACTGGGGCGCGTCGTTCACGCAGCAGTTCCAGATGCTCGATCACAGCAACAGTGCGGCCGAACGGATCGTCGATGGCCAGAACGCGAACGCGCTGGCCGACATCGGGGCCGGGTTCAACCTGGCGACGGCGAATCTGGCGCTCAATGCGCAGCTCGCCCCCGGCATCCGCGTCTCGCTCGAGAGCTACATGTCGTCGCGTCATCACAACGAGTTCTGGGTGAAGGGCGGATATCTCCAGGTGGACGAATCGCCGATCGATATGCCCATCCTGCACACGCTCATGGACTACCTGACCATCAAGGCTGGGATGTTCGAGCTGAACTACGGCGACGCGCACTTCCGTCGTAGCGACAACGGCAACGCGCTTCACAACCCGTTCGTCGAGAACCACATCCTCGACTCGTTCAACACCGAGATCGG
>JBBDRL010000013.1:5287-7681 GCA_040905505.1 Gemmatimonadota bacterium
CCGGGCGACCAGCTCTTCGTCGGCGGCCGCTACAACATCGCGCGCGGCGAGCTCGCCGGGGTCGCCGATGAGGTCAGCGTGGACCGCAAGGCGCTCAGCGCCGGGTGGTTCATCACCCCGAGCATCCTGATGAAGGGCGAGTACGTGACGCAGGCCTACAACGACTTTCCCGGAATGGACATCCGCAGCGGCGGTCGGTTCGACGGGTTCGTGATCGAGGGCGCGGTCTCCTTCTGAGCCGCCCCGGGGACGTGGTGGGGCGCTTCGGCGCCCTGCCCCGGCCCGCCGGTCGATGAAGGAGTCGCAAATTCACATTATAGGTCCTCCGCAGCGGCGGGGACTCGATGAAGGACAGGAGTGATTCGATGAAAGTCGCGACGCAGGGGAAAGCCGGTGTGCGAACGGTGCGTGACGTGATGCAGCGCGAGGTCGTCGCGGCGGTTCCCGAGATGACCGTCCGGGAGTTGATCCAGGTCCTGCTGGAGCACCGCGTCAGTGGTGCGCCCGTCCTGGACGGCCGGGGCAAGCTCGCCGGAGTGGTATCGATGACCGACGTGCTCGAACTGGCCGCCCATGAGCGGGAGATCCCGGCGGGGCAGGTGTCGTGGGCACCGGCGCTGCTGGCGGAGGAGGTGGATGAGGACCTGCCGCTCTCGGGTGAGGAAGACCTCGTCACCGACGAAGCGGCCATCGCCGGCGGCGTGACGACGCCACTGGGCACGCCCGCGGTGCGCGTTCGCGACGACAGCGTCACCTTCACCCAGCCCGAGCCGGGCGCCTTGCCCGAAGCGGCTCTCGATCAGTTCCGGGTGCGAGATATCATGACTCCGGTGGCGTTCTCGATCGGGCCGGACGAGAATCTCGCGACCGCCGTCGCCCTTCTCCTGCGCGGCAGGATCCATCGGGCGGTCGTCGTCGAGAACGGCCTCCTCTGCGGGATCGTCACGCCCTTCGATCTGCTGGAGGCGGTCGAATGGGAATGATGCAGTCGGCTCAGGAAATGGCCTGCGCTTCGCGCGGGCGCCAGTCGGCCCTGTGGATGGTCCCGCTGCCGGCCCTCGCCATCGCACTCCTGGCCACCTGCCTGGCCGCGTCTCCCGCGATCGCGCAGCCGGCGCCGGTCAGGCCAGGCGCGCTCCCTTTCGCCGAAGGCGAGGAGCTAACCTATCAGGTGCGACTCGGGCGCTTCGGCCAGCGCGGCCAGGGCACCATGACCATCGAGGACGGGGCGATGGTTCGCGGCCGCGACACCTATCTCCTCAGCTTCGATTTCGCGAGCCGCGTCGGACCCTTCACGATCTCCGATCGCGCGCGTTCGTGGCTGGATCCCGAGCGGATGACGACAATGCGTTACGAGAAGCACGAGTCTTCACCCGTCTCCTCGCGGCACGAGGACGTGGACACCTACCCGGCGGAGGATCGGTGGGCGTCGGAACAGGGCGCGACCGGCGTCTTGACGACCGAGAACCCGCTGGATGAGCTCTCCTTCCTCTACTACATCCGCACGCTTGAACTGGAGCCCGGCGCAGAGTACGAGGTGGCGCGGCACTTCGACGCGGCGCGCAACCCCGTCGTCATCCGCGTCATCGGCCGCGAGATGATCGAGGTGCCGGCCGGCGAGTTCGAGACGATCGTCGTGGAGATGCGAGTCAAGGACGCAGGGCGTTTCGGCGGCACGGGCGTCCTTCGTCTCTACCTCTGGGACCACGGGTGCCGCGTGCCGGTCCAGATCGAATCGTCCATGCCGGTCGTCGGCTCCGTAGTCTTGAGCCTGGTGTCACGCACCTAGGGATCACCATGCAGATCAGCTTTCTGGGGGGTGCCGGGACGGTCACCGGGTCGAAATACCTGGTGACCAGCGGATCGCGCCGCATATTGGTGGACTGTGGGCTCTTCCAGGGCTTGAAGAAGCTCCGGCTGCGCAATCGCGAGCCGTTTGCGGTCGACCCGGCCAGCATCGACGCGGTCGTCCTCACGCACGCGCATCTGGATCACAGTGGCTACCTGCCCCTGCTGGTCCGCGACGGCTTCCGCGGCCCGATCCACTGTACGGCGGCGACCGCCGACCTCTGCGGAATCCTCCTGCCCGATAGCGGGCACCTTCAGGAAGAGGAGGCGGAGTACGCCAATCGACGAGGCTACTCGAAGCACGATCCCGCGGTTCCCCTGTACACGCAGAGGGACGCCGAAATCAGCCTCGATTACCTGGAGCCGGTCGCGTTCGAGCAGCCGGTGGACTTGGGTGGAGATCAGTCGGCGGTGTTCCTGCCCGCCGGCCACATTCTGGGCGCCGCGATGGTCTCGTACCGCGCAGAGGGCACGAGCGTGCTGTTCTCGGGCGACCTGGGGCGGCCGAACGATCCGCTCCTGCCACCGCCGGCGATCGTGCGCGAC
>JBBDRL010000013.1:7781-12711 GCA_040905505.1 Gemmatimonadota bacterium
CTCCTGCCACCGCCGGCGATCGTGCGCGACGCCGACTACCTGCTGGTCGAGTCCACGTACGGTGATCGGGTCCACGAGCCGGTAGACCCGATGGCGCAGCTCGCGGCCGTGATCCGGCGCACCGCCGACCGAGGAGGGGTGCTCCTGATTCCATCGTTCGCGGTGGGACGGACGCAGACTTTGCTGTACCTTCTGCATCGGCTCAAGACCGACCGGTCGATTCCGGATCTGCCCATCTTCGTCGATAGCCCGATGGCCGCGGCCGCAATCCGGATCTTCAAGGAGAACCCCGATCACCACGACTTGACGGCGGCGCAGTGTGAGGCCGTGTGCGAGGTGGCCGAGGCCGTCGAATCGGTAGAGCAGTCCAGGGCGATCACCCACATGCGCTATCCGCAGGTGATCATCTCGGCGAGTGGGATGGCGACAGGCGGCCGCGTTGTCCACCACTTGAAGGCTCTGGCGTCGGACGCGCGGAACACCATCCTCTTCACGGGGCACCAGGCCGTCGGCACACGCGGGGCGGCGCTCGTCGGTGGCGCGAAGTCGGTCAAGATCCACGGCCAGTACGTCGCCGTCCACGCCGAAGTCGACGTGCTCGACAACCTGTCGGCCCATGCGGACGCCGTCGAGATCCTCGACTGGCTGCACCACTTCGATTCGGCGCCGCGTACGACCTTCATCACGCATGGCGAGCCCGTGGCCGCGGACGCCCTGCGACTCCGTATCGAAGAGAGCCTGAGCTGGCGGTGCGTCGTACCCGAGCACGGGGAGAGCGCTGTGCTGACTCACGCGCACGAGGCACGCGCGGCCGACTGAGCCGAGCGGGTCGGGTATCTCCCCACACCATCGCCGGGCGTTCTCCGACGCGCGCCGACGCGCCTCGAAGTATTCATTGAAGTGCGCCCGGACGGGCGCCACCGAACCTCGACCGTCCGCATCGATCCACCTGGAGGTGCGTATGACCCCCCCGATCCGCAGCATCGTCCTCGGGATCGCAGAGCTTGCGGACGACGATCCGCATCTCGCGCCCGCGATCGAGCTCGCCGAGCTCCTGGGCGCTTCGCTGCACCTCGTACACGCCTTCCATCTGCCGGACCCCATCCTCTATTCGTATCCGGAGACGGGCGTATTCACGCCGGGGATGATCGATCGACTCCACAGCGACGTCGAGGAGCGGCTGGCGGTACTCGTCCGGAGAGTCTCGAACAGCCCGACAATCACCTGGCGTGTCGTGCCCCTGCCGGCCGATCGGGCGCTGCTCCAGGCCGCCGAGGAGATCGGAGCGGACCTGGTCCTCGTCGGGGCGACCCGTCGGGGGGCCGTCGGGCGCGCCTTGCTGGGCACGACCGCCCAGCGCGTCCTGCGTGGGTCGCCGGTGCCCGTGCTGGTCCGTCGGCGGGGGACGAGCGGCGCACCGCGGCGGGTTCTGCTCACCACCGACCTTTCGGACTTGAGCGCCCGGGTACACGAACTCGGCGCGACGCTGGCCGGCACTCTCGGAGCGTCTGCGGCCCCCGAGATGAGATCGCTCCTGGTGCTCGGGTTCGACATTTCGCTCCCACCGCCCCTGCGTGAGAACCTGCTAAACGAAGCGGCGGAGCAGCAGCTCGCCGACTTCCTGAATCGGGTCGGGCCGGGTGCCGGCAGCGCCGAAGGCCGTGTTCGGCTGGGCGACCCGGCGAAGGTGATCGTAGCGGAGGCCGAGTCGTGGGGGGCGGACCTGCTGGTCCTCGGAACGCACGGCCGTACGGGGACAACACGTTTCATGATGGGCAGCGTGGCCGAATCGGTCCTGCGCCATGCGCCGTGCGATGTCCTCGTGATCCCCACCGCCGCGGTCGCGAGGCCTGGTGAGTACGTGGAGGGCCTGAACGACCCGATTCCGCCGGGAGGCGCATGATGAACGTGCTCACGGAGATGTCCGAGACCATCGGTCCGGCGACGGAGTTCGAAGAAGTCCTGACGGAGGCCGGAAACTATCTGGCCGCCTCGCTGGACTACGAGGCGACGCTGGCGGCGGTCGCCGAGTTGGCCGTCCGGTCCCTCGCGGACTTCTGCGTCATCGACATCGTCGAGGGCTCGGAGGTCAAACGGGTACAGGTCGCGCATGCCGACCGCTCGAAGACGGAGCTCACGCGCGAGCTGTTGAGATTTCCACTTGATGGCTCGATGCCTCACCTGTCAATGACGGCGCTTCGGACGGCGCAGCCGGTGCTGGTCCCGACGGTCACGGCCGAGCTCCTGGACTCGATGGTTCAGAGCCCCGAGCACCGTTGCATCGTCGAGGCCTTGCATCCGGCCTCCCTGATGGCGGTGCCCCTCGTCGCCCGGGAGCGGCTGCTGGGGGTCGTTCTGTTCGTATCCTCATCGCGGCCCTACGATGGCGCCGACCTGGCGCTGGCCGAGAAGCTCGTGCGGCTCGCCAGCCTCGAGGTCGACAACGCGCGGCTCTACGGCGAGGCGCAGCGGGCACTTCGCGCGCGCGACCGCGTGCTGGGCATGGTCGCGCACGACCTGCGGAGTCTCCTGAACGCGATCTCGATGAGTGCGGAGGTCCTGCTGGACCCCGCCTTCACGGAAGCGCAGCGCCAGCGGCAGGCGCGGTTGATCACACGCTCCGCACTGCGCATGAACCGGCTGATCCAGGATCTACTCGATATCGCCCGCATCGAGGCCGACCGATTCTCGCTGCTCAGGGAGGTGCAGGATCCCGCCGCACTGGTCGAGGAGGCGGTGGAGATGAACGCGTCCCTCGCGTCGGCGAGAGCTCTGACAATGACGTGGAAGGCGGACGGCGCAGTGCCGCTGATTGCCGCGGATCGGGATCGGCTGCTTCAGGTTCTCTCGAACCTGATTGGCAACGCGATCAAGTTCACGCCCGAGGGGGGTCGGATCGAACTGGACGTTCGGGCGGCGGACGACGGGGTCCGCTTCTCGGTGTCGGATACCGGCGCCGGGATCTCGGCGGATGACCTTTCCAAGCTCTTCCAGGCGTTCTGGCAGTCGCAGAGCGGCAGTCTCGAGGGCGCCGGGCTGGGCCTGATGATCGCCAAGGGGATCGTCGAAGCCCACGGGGGGAGGATCTGGGCCGAGAGCCGGCTCGGGGAGGGGACGACGTTCTACTTCACCGTGCCCGCGCCTGCGACGGTCGACGCCGAGCGGCGTCGCGGGCCGGACGACCGCCGGGTCCGCGAGGGTCGCGGCGGCCGGTAGGTCGCTAACCCTCGCTCGACGTGCAATCACCGCTCAGGCGATCCGCGGCGAATGTTGCGGTGCCCTGCAGTGCCGCGCCGAGCGCGGCGTCGTGGCCGTAGAGGTCCTTGCGGAACTCCATCCGGCCCGCCGAGTCGATCCACGCCGTCTGGTAGACGACGTGGACGGGGATGGGACGCTCGAGCGCGACCACCCGTTCGACACCCGCAGCCATTCCTTCCGCGATCGCTTCCCGGCTCCAACCCTGTGACCCGAGGACGTACTCCGCCAACTCCAGCGGCCGCTCGACGCGCATGCACCCGTGGCTGAACGCCCGTTCCGCCTGGGCGAACAGCTCGCGGTTCGGCGTGTCGTGCAGGTAGACGTTGTAGCGGTTCGGGAACAGGAACTTCACGGCGCCGAGAGGGTTCCGCGGCCCGGGGTCCTGCCGCAGCCGGTAGGCAGAGCGCGCCGGATCGAAGCGACTCCAATCGATGCCCGACGCGTCGACGATCCGCTCTGCCGCGCCCGAACCGGAAACCACCCGGATCTCGTTGCGGGTGAGGTACGCCGGATCGCGGCGCACAGCGGGCAGGATCTCGTCGGTCACGATGCTAGTCGGGATGTTCCAGTACGGACTGAGGGCCACCGACGTCATCCGGCCGCTGAAGACCGGCGTCCGCCAGTCGGGCCGCCCTCCGATCACGCGCATTTCGAGAACGGGCTCGCCGGCCTCCATCACCCGCAGCTCGAAGGCGGGGATGTCTACCCGGATATAGCGGCTGCCGAGACCGTCCGGAATCCATCGAGCGCGCTCCATCGCGAGCGCGATCTGTTCGATGCGGCGACCTACCGGCACGTTGAGCTGCGCGCGGGTGGCCGGGCCGATCGCCGCATCCTCCGCCAGCCCGCGGGTTCGCTGGAATAGCCGGACGGCCTCCGCGAGTTCGGAACTGTAGACGTCGGGCGAGTTCGTGGCGGCAACGGGCACCTCCGCGGCGAGGCGCTCTCGGAGCCGCGCGACGGCTGCCCCATCGTCCCCTGGCCGGAGCGTGGGGCCCGCCGGCAGCGGCGCCCAGCCGCCGGTTCGCTCGATCTGACGGTACTGCCGCAGCGCCTCCCGCAATCCTTCGTACTCATTGCCGGATGGCGCCAGCCGCCGAATCGTGGAGGGGACGTCGCCTTCGCGTAGTCCAGCCTCGAGCGCGGCGACCACGTCCCCGCCGCGCGGAGCGAGCGCCCAGCCCGGATGGATTCGCTGGGGCGCAACCCGTCCGCGAACCAGGTGACCCGCGTAGCTGAGAACCGCGTCGGTCAATGCGACGTCCAGCGCCGCGCGCCGCGCCGGGGCGAGTCGCGCCCCGGCACCGACGGCGGCGTCCATCGCGGCGATTGTCCCGCCCACGTCGGCCGCGCGATAATCCTCCGCCCGCAATCCGTCGTCGGCCGCGCCGACTACCAGCGCCAGAGCGCCCCGGGCATCGCGCGCGACGCCTTCCTCCGAGCTCCAGGCCGGCGTGTAAGCCCGACCCGCGTAGAACCGCTGCGCCTGCTCCCGCGCCAGCAGGCCACCGCCGCCCGCCCCCACGCGATCACGGATCAGCGCGGGGACCGTATCGACGACCGCGCCAGCGCCGATCGTCGGCCCCGACCGCCCGGGAGCCGGGCCGAGCGCCGAGACGGCTAGAAGAAGTGCGATGACGAGTTGCATCGGGATTGATGGTGGTTAGAGACT
>JBBDRL010000014.1:0-12405 GCA_040905505.1 Gemmatimonadota bacterium
AACCCGAAGGGCGAGTGGCGGTTGCGGCGCTGATCCGTCGTCGCTCGGGGTCGTCGATGCACACGGCATCGACTCGCCCTCGCTCCTAGGCTGAGCGCCGCAAGCGCCTCTCGCGCGGCCGCACCCCATTACTCGGACGGGCTCCTAGATGTCGCCGAGCGCCTGGGCCGCAGCCCGGCGAACGTCGGGGTTCTCGTCGCCCAGCGCCCTGATGAGCGCCTCGATGGCCGGCGGGGATTCGAGCTCGACGAGCGCTTCGAGTGCGGCGGCTCGGACCCTCGGGTCGGAGTCACCGAGCGCATCGCCGAGGGCTGCCGCGGTAGAGGGGTCCTCAATTTCAGCTAAAGCACGCGCAGCGGCGGCCCGCACTGCGGGATCCTGGTCGCCGAGCGCTGCTACGAGCTCGGGTGGCGCCTGCGCGAGGTCGAGCTCACCGAGGGTCCGGGCGGCCTGGCGGCGGACGTCGGGGTCGGGATCGGTCAGCACGCTGGCGAGGGCGGGCGCGGATTCGATGGCCTCGATCTCGGCCAGAGCCCAGACCGAGGAGCGGCGAACCTCGGCATCTTCGTCGCGAATGCCGACGACGAGCGCATCGACGGCGGCCGGATCCTCGATCTCACCGAGCGCCCAGGCGGCGGTAGCCCGCACCCGTGCGTCCGGGTCCTGCGCGAGCGCGTTCCCGAGGGGACCGACGGCCTCGACCGCTTCGAGCTCGGCGAGCCCGCGCGCGGCCGCGGCACGGACTCCGGGCACGGTGTCGCTCTGGAGGAGTCGGATCAGGGCGGCGATCGCCCGCGGGTCGTCGTTCGTGTCGCTCAGTGCATCGATCGCGATGAGGCGAAATTCGCGGTCGGCGAGGTGCGTCGGCGGAACGACCTGCCCTTCGGTCGACTCACCGGCACGTCCTCCCGGGATCAGCGCGAGCAGGCGGTCGCCCAGCCCACCCTCGTTGAAGAGATCCGCCCAGCCGGCCGAGCTCGCCGGCTCGGTTGCGAACCCGGAATCCGTATCTGGATCGGCCTGGGCATCTTCATCCACAGCCACCTCCACCTCCACCTCGACATCCACATCCTCATCGCCGGCCGACCAGGTGTTCCGTTCAGGCTGGAGGTTCGGGTCGGGATCCAATTGAGGGTCCATTTCTGGGTCGGCCGCGGAACGCGGCTCGAAAGTGCCGCGGAATTCCAGTCCGCCAGAAGCGGCGGCCCGCGAAAGCGCGTCCGGCGGCGAGCCGATCTCGCCCGCGGCTTGATCCTCCGCTCCGGCATCGACCGGGGCCAGCGCTGCCAGTGGCAGCGCCAGGAGAGCGACGCCGACGGTAAGGACGCCCGACTGCACACGGCTCGGCTCGGCGCGTCGAAGATGCGGCTCCAGGATGGCGAGGATCCGGCCTTCGAATTCGCGACGTCTCGCCAGCGGCAGAACCGCTCCCGGCATCGGACCCGGCCGGGCCGCGGAAATGATCTGGAGCAGGTGATCCGCGTAGTCCGATGGCCGCGTTCCCACGCCCAGCACGAGGTCGTCCGCTGCCCGCTCACTCTCGGCGCGCAGTCGACGAGCACCCGTCCAGGCGAGAGGATTGACCCAGTACACCGCGCATGCCCAACGGCTGATGTGATGGATCAGCAGGTCGCGCCGCCGCACATGGGCCAGCTCATGCATCAGCACCGCGCGACGCCGCTCCTCGGTCCACCCGTCGGAACTGGCGGGGACCACGATGGCCGGGTTCAGCACGCCCGTCGTGAAGGCGATCTCCGCGTCCGCGCTTCGCAGCAGCCGGACGTCGACTGCGACGTCCAGACGATCTGCGGATTCCCACAGCAGACGCTGCCACGCTCCGTCCTCGACCGCCGCGGCCCGCTTCATCAGCCGCCGCGCGGCCCACTGCCCCGCGAGCGTGCGCCCGCCGATGAGGATGAATCCGAGTAGCCACACTGCCAGTGCGCCCGCGAGCAGCATTCCCCGTGCGTCCGCCCCACCCACCGTCTCGGCCGCCACCTCCGCCGCCGGAGAATCACCCCCGCCGGCCGCCGACCGCGTCTCGAGCACGGACGATCGCGAACCTACCCCCGACGACCGGCGGACAGGCTCGACTGGCGCCCCATCGACCGGCATCGCCTGGAGCCCGGTCGCCACGGGCTGACCGAGCCCAACCGCCGCATCCGCCACATTGCCGGCACCGCCAATCACGCCGATACTGGCCGGAATGACGGGCAGCCTCCAAGGAAGCAGCGCCCCCAGCGGCAGAAGCAGGAGGACGACGAATCCCGCACCGAGCAGCGCGTGGCGCGTCGCCGCCGACGACGCCCGGAGCGCCGCGGCACCCGCAATCACCACCCCCAGCAGGAGCACGCCCCGCACCCCCGCACCCGCGACCGCCAGCATCGTGGCCTCGACCCACCCGCCACTCAAAAGAACCTCCATCGCCTTCGTCATCATCGCCCCCCTCTGCGCGCTTCGCGGATTCGCTCACGGATTCTCCCGACCTCGTCCTCCGATAGCGACGCGTCCGTCATCCGGAGCAGCGTCATCACCGCCTCCTCCTCCGACCCCTCGAAAAACGTCGTCACCAGATGCCGCAGCGCCGCCGTCCTCGCTCGCTCCGGCTCCACCGAAGGCGCATACACGTAGCGCGGCCCGTCCTGCTCGTGGTAGACGTGTCCCTTCTCCTCGAGGATCCGCAACGTCGCGCGCACCGCCGAGTAGCCCGGAGGATCCGGCAAATCCTCCATCACTTCCGCCACCGTCGCGTTGCCCCGCGCGTAGAGCACATCCATGATCTGCCGCTCCCGCCGGCTGAGCTCGCTCCTCCGTTCCATCTCCCCGCCTTTGCTAAGATTTCAGCGCCGTGCTAAGTATTTAGCATAACGCGGCCTTTGTCAAGGATCGTCTCGGCGGACGCGCGATTCACCGACCCGGACGATGACGTAGGCGACGAGGGCGAACGCGAAGAAGACGAGGAGGAGCCAGGCGATTCCCTGGAGCGACCCGATGATGGTCCGGTAGACCTCGAGGACCCAGCGGTCGGTTGTGAGCACGAGGGCTTCCTCGCCGCGGGGGCCCATGGGAGTGATGTAGCGTTCGAGCTCCCAGATTCGGACGCCGCTGGAGATACCGACGACGAGGATGGCGAACCAGATGTACTTGGACCAGGCGAAGGTGATGTCCTCTGCGACGATGTGACCGAGGATTCGCTGGATGGGTGTGGCGAAGAAGCGGCCGACGGCGGCGGCGACGCCGCAGGCGATCAGGAACGTGACGACGAGAAGGACGATGAACATGGTGACCGGAGGGGAGTGTAGGGAATCAGGAGGTCGCGGGAAGCTCAGATCCCGAGGCCTCGGGTAGCGAGGATGGCGGTGTAGATGACGTATCCGGTCAGGAGCAGCCCCCCCTCGGGACGCGTGAGTCGGAACCCGGAGCGGGCGAGTGGCAGAAGCACGACGGCGGCACCGAACATGACTCCCAGATCGAGGGGTGTCATCGCCGTGCCGAGTAGCGGCCGAACGAGGGAGGCTGTGCCGACGATGCCGAGAATGTTGAAGATATTGGAGCCCACGACGTTTCCGACGGCGATATCCCCCTCGCCGCGGCTGGCGGCGAGAACCGAGGTAGCGAGCTCGGGGAGGCTGGTCCCGACAGCGACGACGGTGAGGCCGATCACGGCGTCGCTGATGCCGAAGGAGCTAGCCAGTGTGGTTCCTCCGGTGACGAGGGCGCGGGCTCCGAGAACGAGGAAGCCGAGGCCTCCGGCGATGAGGAGGAAGTCGAGCCAGATCTTGCGCGGACCTTTCGGCGTGCCGCTGGCGAACTCCTGCTGGACGTCGGCCGGCTCCCGCTCAGCCAGTCGGAGGCTGACGATGGTGTAGACGGCGAGAGTCGCGACGAGAATCGCACCCTCGATACGTCCTACGCGATCGTCGGCCACTGCGAGCACGAGGGCCAACGAAAGGACGATCATGATGGGCAGATCGAGCCGAACGATACGGGCGTTGACGGTGAGTGGCCGGATCAGCGCACAGACCCCGAGAATAAGGGCGATGTTGGCGATGTTGGAGCCGACGACATTCCCGATGGCGATCGGGGCCCGCTCATCGAGGGCCGCGCTTACGCTCACGACCATCTCCGGCATGCTCGTCCCGAATGCCACGACGGTGAGTCCGATGACGATCGGCGCGAGCCCTAGCCGCTCGGCAACGGCGGCGCTTCCACGGACCAGGCCTTCGGCACCGAAATAGAGCAGAACGATTCCGATGGCGACGAGCATCAGGGATTCGACCGTCATCGTGCCGGGTGCGTGAGCATAGGGAAGGGAAGGCCGCGCCGCACGATCACGGGGGCCCGGCGGGCTCGATCACAATCGTGGCGCCGGTCGCCTGAAGCGGGTACGACTCCATGGCGGGCCCTTGGAACCAGGCGCTGACGTTGTGTCCGATCGTCAGCTCGCCCCGGCTGGCGGCATCGCCGCCGCGATACATCACTGCTGTCTCGGGTGTCAGGCGTACCATGGCCTTCGGTGAGCCGCTCTCGTCGAGAGGGTTCGTCTCGATCAGGATGGTGCCGGAATCCGTCGAGCTGACGATGCCCTGAATATCCGGCGGCTCGGTGGGTGCGTTCATGAAAGCCCCGGGCGAGTCCGGAGCGGGGGCTGCGGTCTGCGGCGGCTCGGGCTGCTCGCACCCACCGAGCGAGCCGAGGACGGCAATCATCGGGATCCATCGTGGAATTCGACCCATCAACAACTCACCCCGCAGCCGATTTCGAAGCCCCTCCGTTCGGGTACAGCGCCGAAGCCGTGAGGAGATTTGCAGGCGCGACGGTCTTGGACGAAGTCGACCGGCGCTTCTGGCTCCCCTGGCGGCCGTTGCGCAGCGAGGAGGAAGATCGGCGGTGCGCGGGGTGAGGGCAAGCGATGGACAGGGGTCGGACGGCAATGCGGTTGCGGCCGCTGCCGCCCCCAGCGCATTTATCCTTGGCGGCAAGCTGTCGACCCTGTTGGGTGGACCGTGACGCATCCGGGCCACGCCTGATGCGGACGCCGCACCTGGCAGGTCGGCGACTCGACATAGGAGACCCAACTTGATCTTCGGCAGGATCTTACGGATCTGGAGGAACCTTGGGCGGGTGGATCCCCCCGTCCTGGTCGAGCGAAATCTCGCCGGCCTGGACCTGGGCGGAGCCAACATGTCGCGTGCCGATCTCCGACGTGCCCGGCTCCAGGCGGCGAACCTGACGGGGAGTAGTCTCGAGTCCGCGGACCTTCGCGACGCCGACCTTACAGGCGCCTATCTCTGCTGCGCCCGGGCACGAGGCGCCGATCTCCGAGGTGCCGTGGTGAACGACGCCGACCTCGAGATGGCCGATTTTCGGAACGCGGATCTGCGGGGCGCGAGGCTGGCGAGCGCACGAATGGATGGCATCGTTCTTACCGGTGCCCGGATCCTCGCCGACGACGTCCAGGGGAACGCCTATTCCGCTCATCAGCTGTCCAGCATGCGCATCGACCCGGCGTAGGCGTACCCCCCGCAATCAAGCCTCTACGAACCGGCGATCAGAACATCCAGCTCCGCCAGGACCCTCTCGGTCGGCAGGTCCTCCAGACTCTCCACGTCGCCGACGAGATCGATGCCCGGCGATCGGTAGAGCCCCCACTGCTCGGCGCCCTCGCGAGTAGGGAACATCACGAGCGCCGGCGTTCTGAACGCCGACGCCATGTGAACGATGCTGGTGTCAGGCGTGAAGACCACGTGGGCGGTCGCGACGAGGGCGATCACGTCGGCGAGCTCTGGTGTCGGGATCGCGGCGGCCGCGGCTTCGCGCGCAATGGCCTGAACCCGTGACCCGTCGGCGGGGGATCCCACGAGTGCGACTCCGATATCCGGGTGTCGCCGCCGGATCGCGAGAATCGTCTCGACGAACCGCGCCTCGGGCCACGCACGGTTCGGCCGTCCGGCGGAGACGTTCACGAGCACCCGCCGGGCGCCGCGCAGGGTCGCGGTGTCCCAGCGATCCTCGGCCAGCGCGCGCTCGGCCGGCCGGACCGCGAGTCGCGGGCGCCAGTCCGTCGCCGAGGGGTCGAGGCCAAAGGCCATACCGAGTGCGGCCATCCGGTCGATGATGTGCTCCGCACCCGTCAACGGTGGTACGGCGACGGTCAGCGCCGCATCTACCCCGCGCCCCGCCAGCCCGATCCGATTCGGGGCGCCGGTCGCCATCATCAACATCAGCGCGGTCATCGACGGCGCGGTCATCATGCAGTCGACGACCGCATCATAGCGAGTGGCACGCAGCCGCCGCGCGAGACTCCCGAACGTCCGTGGCCGACGCTTGTCGAACACATGCACCACCTGAACATCGTCATCGCGCCGCAGGAGCGCTGCGTTGCGGGGCGAGGCCAGCACGTCCACTCGGATCCGGGGAGAAACGCTCCGAATCGCCCGGAAGAGTCCGGTCGAGACGATCGCGTCGCCGATTCGATCCTGACGCAAGACCAGGACACGGGTCGGCTCATTCCAATCGGGCAGCCCCGCGGGACGGGCGGTGCGCGCCATCAGGGCGCAGGCCGCCCGTATGCCGACGCCCTTCGCCGCCCGCTCGACCCCTTTGAGCGTCATCCGGGCCCACCGCGGAGCCGCTTTCTCACATTGGCCGCCCGCTCGCTGATGACCTGCACCGCGATGCGCGTCTCCCGGATGAGCATGGCTGAGCCGTGCACGAGCGCGCCGACAGCCAGCAGCCCCGCGGCGACCGCGATCAGCTCGAAGACCAGCACGAGTCCCCCGATCCCCACGGAGACCAGGACGGCCCCCAGAAGCGCGAGCAACGCAGCGGACGCAAAACCGCCCAGCGCGATGTAGAAGCTACGCAATGCCTGGATCAGCATGAGCGTTCGCTGCTCCGCCGAAGACAGCTCCCGCAGGCGCCGCTCGGTTTCCGGTGAACCGGACTCGTCGGACGCTTCGAGCTGCTTCGACAGGTCCCGCGCTCGGTCCACGGCCCGCGCGAGCCGATTGCTCGTACTCATCGCCAGCACCGACGACGCGTTCGTGAGGATCGCCGGTGCCACGATGAACGAGAGCACTGCGAACGGGTTGCTTCCCGGCTCGATAGGCAGCTGCATGGCGATGTCCCGAGGGTAGAGTGAATTTCCTGCACGATTATGTCGACAGGCGAACCGGGGCCGCCAGCCGGAGCGCTGACGGAATGGCCGCGTAGACGAACTCGCTCGCATCGATCGGCTCGCCGTCCGCGTTCACGCTGATCTCTTCCGCGGGTCGCACGGTGAGCTCCGGCAGCTGCCGATAGAGTACGTGTTCGCTATCGATATGGGCTCCGGATCGCAGGTCGGGAAGCAGACGGAGGAACTCGGCGTGGGAGATGGCACGCACCAGACAGAAGTCGAGCAGGCCGTCGCTGAGGTCCGCCCTCGGCGTCAACCAGTTGCCACCGCCCGTCCTTCGGCCGTTTCCGACGGCGAACAGGAGGAACTCGCCATCGTGCACGACCTGTCCCGCCGAGCTGAAATGAGCTTGCGAGGGCTGGAGCGACGCGAACTTGCGCGCTCCAGTCACAACGTACGCAAGTGTACCCAGGGCCCGCTTCACCCTGTCCGGGGCCTCCTCCGTCGCTTCGGCCCCGAAGCCGCCGCTGGAAACGTTCACGAAATATCGCTCGTTGATCCGTGCGACGTCGATCACCTTGGTCGGCGCGTCCACCGCGGCCAGAACGGCTGCGGCTGGATCGAGGGGCATTTCCAGCCAGGCGGCCAGATCGTTCGCGGTACCCAGCGGGGCGACGCCCAGGCGCGGCAGGGCGTCGGGCCCGGCACCCCCTGCGGCGGCCAGGAGTCCGTTCGCGACCTCGTTCAGTGTGCCGTCGCCACCCGCCGCGATCACCAGGTCTGCGCCACGTTCGGTCGCTTCGCTGGCGAAGCGCTCGGCGTCTCCACGTTCGAAAGTGACCCGCCCGTAGACCTCGTGGGAGCGCTCTCGCAGCAGCGCCACGACCGACCGGAGCTGCTCCAGCGCCCCCGCGTTGGCCGAGTGAACGATGATCTCTATATGCATTCGTTCCGAGACATCCGCGCGACCTCCCGAGTATTCCGGTGATAGGATTGCCCGTCCAGCGGCTCCTCCGGCGGGCGCCCGCTCCACGGCACGGACGGTGCCGTCATGCGTCAGTGAATCCTGGTCTCGCTCGTTCTCGTAGACAGGAAGTAGCAGGACGGCCACGGTACCGGATTGGCCGCGACAGAAACGTCGTTCACAGGAGGGACCTTTATGACTACCACTCTCGTCCTCGTTCTCTATACGATCACCGCCAGCTTCATCTCGGCGTACGTGTTCTACTTCGGCGTCGTCATGCGGCCTCGGGTACGGCTCTTCACCACGGCGGAATACGCGCTTCTCTCGCTCACCGCCGTGGGCGTGGGGCTCTTCTGGGTTCTGTTCGTGCCGGGTCTCCTGACCCTTGGAGCACGTCACGCCGCCAGGCACGTTCGCGCAGGCGACGGGCACTTTCAGGTCGGCCGCCCGGAGCAGGCGCGGGTCGGACCCTGACCGCTCTCAGCGGCTGGCCAGCCCGACCGAGCCCCGGTATCCAGCCGGGGCTCGGTCTTTTAATACGACTCACGCGACCCGCCGCCATCTGGCGATGGCGACCGGCCCGCACGAGATTGGCGACTCGCATCGACCTCGAGACGACGCATCCGCATGCCTTCAACGCAGGAAGTTCCGCGGCCGAGTCACCCGCTGTCGCGGTTGCTTCGCTACGCGCGGCCGTACAGGAAGAAGCTCTGGCTCGCCTCGGCCTGCTCCGTTCTCAACAAGATCTTCGACCTCGGGCCGCCTGCGCTGATCGGAGCGGCGGTGGACGTCATCGTCCAGCAGGAGAACTCACTCCTGGCTCGACTCGGCGTAGCCGACGTGTGGGATCAGCTGGTACTGCTTTCGGCCATCACCTTCGTCGTCTGGGTCCTCGAGTCGGCCTTTCAATACGCGTACGCACTCCTCTGGCGCAACCTCGCCCAGACGCTCCAGCACGACCTCAGAATCGATGCCTATGAGCATCTCCAGGGGCTGGAGCTCGCCTATTACGAGGAACGGAGCACGGGCGGCTTGATGTCGGTGTTGAGCGACGACATCAACCAGCTTGAGCGCTTTCTCGATATCGGCGCCAACGAGCTGCTTCAGGTCACCACCACCGTCATCGTCATCGGGGCGGCGTTCGTGCTGCTCGCACCGAGCGTCGCATGGATGGCCGTGCTGCCGATGCCGATCGTCGTGTGGGGCTCGATCCGCTTCCAGAAACTCCTGACGCCCTTCTACGCCGAGGTCCGTGAGCGCGTCGGCCTGCTCAATGGCCGCCTCGCAAACAACCTCGGCGGGATCACGACGATCAAGGCCTTCACCGCGGAGTCGCACGAGACCGCACAGGTGCGGGCAGACAGCGATGCTTACCGCGAAGCCAACCGGCGCGCGATCCGTGTCAGTGCCGCGTTCGTCCCACTGATCCGGATGGTGATCCTCATTGGCTTCACCGCTACGCTCCTTTATGGCGGCATGGAGGCGGTCCGCGGGAATCTCTCGGTGGGGAGCTACAGCGTCCTCGTATTCCTGACGCAGCGTCTGCTGTGGCCGCTGACCCGCCTCGGCGAGACGCTGGACCAGTATCAGCGCGCGATGGCTTCGACGAATCGCGTCATGAGCCTTCTCGATACGCCTTTCGAGATCCATCCGGGCGAGCGGCCTCTGCCGAGGGCCGCGGTACGCGGCGAGATCGAGCTCCGAAACGTTACCTTCGCCTACAGCAGCGGCCCGCCGGTTCTCCGGAACGTCTCGATGTCCATAGCCGCCGGTTCGACCGTCGGCATCGTCGGCTCGACGGGCTCAGGTAAGAGCACGCTCGTCAAGCTCCTGCTGCGGCTCTACGAAGTCGAGAACGGCTCGATCGCCATCGACGGTGTGCCGGTCGAATCCCTCCGGCTCGACGACCTCCGGGGGGCGATCGGCCTCGTGAGTCAGGATGTGTTTCTCTTCCACGGTACGGTCCGCGAGAACATCGTCTACGGCAGCTGGCGGGCGACTGACGAGGAGGTCGTCAGGGCCGCGCGCCTCGCCGAGGCGCACGAGTTCATCGAGCGCCTGCCGCGCGGCTATGAAACGATCGTGGGCGAGCGGGGACAGAAGCTGTCCGGCGGACAGCGGCAGCGAGTCGCCATCGCGCGGGCGATCCTCAAGGATCCGCCCATCCTCGTGCTCGACGAGGCGACCAGTGCGGTCGACAACGAAACCGAGGCGGCGATCCAGCGTTCGCTCGAACGAATCGCCCGCGATCGCACGACCATCGCGATCGCCCATCGTCTCTCCACGATCCGGAATGCGGACGTGGTCTATGTGCTCGAGGACGGCCGCGTCGTGGAATCAGGCACACACGAGGCGCTGATCGGGCGACAGGGCATCTACGACGCCCTCTGGCGGGTGCAGACGGGGCTTACCGCGGCGAGCGAGGGATCGGATTGAAACAGGAAATCGCGCACGTGCGGATCCGCTGCTCGGGGGCCTCTCTCGTGGTCACAGGCCATGCACGGGATCACTCTTCGTCGGCCTGCTCCAATACGGCGATCTCAACCTCCAGCACGCTCGCCAGCTCCGCCGTCGGATTCACCCGAAAGGCACGGCATCGTACCCGTTCACCGTCCGCCAGCCGCTTCCTCAGCGTTTCCGTGTAGTCCGGCGGCACGTAGCCGAGGCGATCCCTGCCCCAATCGATTCTGATGGCGTGCGGATCGGTGGGGTGCGCGTGCTCGGGTGATAGACTGAACTCGACACCCGGTCTGAGGTTCGGGACCAGCACAGGTCCGTCATAGAACGGGAAACCCTTCACATGAAATCTGTGAAGGATCCGCACCCCCGGCTCGCTGGTTTCCCGGGCGTCTTCCCGGGAACCTCGGCCGGCGAAGCGGCCGAAGAAATCCCGACGAGATATTCCCTCCGCCGTCTCCGGTTCCTTCCGCTTCGACTGCAACCAATCGAAGAGCCCCATGAGCTATCGCCCGTCGTCAGTCGCGCCGGAGAGCGGCGGTCAGATTCCACGCCAGGAGCGCCGCTCCCAGTGCGGCGCCGACCAGAAGCCCCGTGGCGAGACCGCGCTGCTGCTCGGTCGAGAGATAGAGGCCCAACCTGTCGTTGAGCGCCGCCGCCGTGTCCTTGAGCGGGTAGTCGTCCTCCACCGTTCGCCGTTCCTCGCCCGGCACCTCTATTCGTTCGTCCATGCTATGCTTTCCTCATCTGTAGGTACGTCAACTCAGGATCGGCCGGCGAAGCTGTCGAACCGTCCAACGCGGGTCATCCTGCGGATCGAGACACGGCACCGCCCCTCAGGGGATCAGCAACACCTTCCCCGCGGTCTGACGACTCTCCAGCAGGCGGTGGGCCTCGGCGGCGTCCTTCAGGGGCAGCTCCCGGTCGATTCGGATCGTGACCGCGCCGGACTGGATCGCGCCGAACAGGTCGTCCACACGCCAGAGTAGCTCATCACGCTTGCTGATGTAATGCCCGAGCGAAGGCCGGGTCAGGTAGGTGCTCCGCTTCGAGAGCCTCAACACGTCGAACGGCGGGACCGGGCCGCTCGACTGCCCGAACATGACCAGCATCCCACGCTGCTTGACGCAGTTCAGGCTGCGCTCGAACGTGGTCTTTCCGACGGAGTCATAGACCACGTCGACGCCCTCGCCGGCCGTGCTCTCGTTGATCACGGCTTCGAAATCGTTCTTGGTGTAGTCGATGACGACGTCCGCGCCCGCCTCCCGGACGACGTCGAGCTTGGGCGTGGAAGCCGTCCCGAAAACATAGGCCTCGTGCTTCTTGCAAAGCTGCACGAGAATGCCGCCCACGCCGCCCGCCGCCGCCTGCACGAGTACCTTCTCGCCGCCCTCCAGCGGGAACGTGCTCGTCGTCAGGTACTGAGCGGTGACACCCTGGAGCAGTGCGGCGGCGGCGGTCCGGCTGTCGATCCCCTCGGGCAGCGGCACCAGCTTCGCCGCCGGGACCACCACGTGATCGGCGTAGGACCCGATGTGGCTGAATGCCACACGATCCCCTTTCGCCACGCCCTCGACGCCCTCACCGACTTCAGCCACTACTCCGGCTCCCTCCGAGCCGGGAGTGAATGGAGCGGGAAGCGGATAGAGCCCCGTGCGGTGATACACGTCGATGTAGTTGAGCCCCGCAGCCTCCACCCGGACCAGCACGTGGCCGTCGGGCAGCGTCGGCGTCGGGACCTCCTCGAATTCCATGACCTCCGGTCCGCCCGGTTCCTTCACGCGGATTGCCTTCACGATCTCGTCTCCATTCTCACGTTTGTCCCTGCGCCGAACCCGGCCGGTCTACCGCAGGATTCCGGCGC
>JBBDRL010000015.1:0-12280 GCA_040905505.1 Gemmatimonadota bacterium
ATGCGCCCGACAGGATTCGAACCTGTGACCTTTGGCTCCGGAGGCCAACGCTCTATCCAGCTGAGCTACGGGCGCTTCGATGGGAGGCGGAATAAGCCGAGTTCTGTCCCGCCGCAGCGGGGAGGATCATTTCTCTGGGAGCGCCGTTGCCGGTGCCCTCGAGCGGCCTACCCGGGACTGCTGACGGAGCGGGCCGCTCCTCGTCCCCTATTTGGCCTTGCTCCGGGTGGGGTTTGCCATGCCGCTCCCGTCACCGGAAGCGCGGTGCGCTCTTACCGCACCCTTTCACCCTTACCTGTGCCCTCGGCGATGCCTCGGGCCATCGGCGGTTTACTTTCTGTGGCACTTTCCGTCGCCTCGCGGCGCCCGGGCGTTACCCGGCACCCTGCCCTGCGGAGCTCGGACTTTCCTCGACACCCGAAGGTGCCGCGATCCTCACTCGCCACCCAACTAACTACAGTTTTGAATTTTGAATTGAAGGACGCGAAATGGCCGTCCGGTGTAGTTGAATTCAACATTCAAAATTCGCGCGCTTTGTGCGCGCTCAGTGCCCAGGAGAGGACTCGAACCTCCACGCCGTTTCCGGCACCAGATCCTTAGTCTGGCCTGTCTACCAGTTTCAGCACCTGGGCGATGGTGCAACGTTTTTAGTTCTTAGTTTTGAGTTTTTAGTTACTCGACATCACCGTTCTTCCTGCTCCGAACCATCAACTCAAAACTAAAAACTCAAAACTCAAAACTTCTCCTCCAATGCTCCCGAGAGGACTCGAACCTCCACGGGCTTGCGCCCACTAGATCCTGAATCTAGCGCGTCTACCAATTCCGCCACAGGAGCAAACCGACCGTGCAAAGAGGTGCGCCCGGAGAGATTCGAACTCCCGGCCTTCTGATCCGTAGTCAGACGCTCTATCCAGCTGAGCTACGGGCGCACAATAACGCCGCCAGGCATGAAAAAACTTCGACCGCGCCGGGGCTGCGACGCCCTCGGAGCACGAGTGCACCGCGAAGGAATCGAACCTTCAACCTTGGGATTAAGAGTCCCCTGCTCTGCCAGTTGAGCTAGCGGTGCAATCTGGCGAAGACGGTAAAGTTACCCGGAATTGCGGGGGATGTCAACCGGCGAATGAGTCGACAGTCGGCAGTCTACAGTCGACAGTGTACCGACTTTTCGAGCGCGGATTCGCACGATGGTGCAGCCCTTTCCAAGCCCGGTCCGGCGAGCGATGATGAGGCCGCCGACGCCGCGCCGCAAGCTGTCGACTGTCGACTGTTGACTGTCGACTAAAAAGCCCCGTACCCCGTCACGTCCTGCCCCAGAATCAGCCCGTGCACGTCGTGCGTCCCTTCATACGTATAAACCGACTCGAGGTTCGCCATGTGACGCATCGCGGCGTACTCGACGAGGATGCCGTTGGCCCCGATGAGGCGGCGCGCCTCGCGGGCGACGTTGGTGGCCATGTCGACGTTGTTGCGCTTGGCGAGCGAGACCTGTTGGGGGCGCATGGTGCCGGCGTCCTTGAGGCGGCCGAGCTGAAGGGCGAGGAGCTGACCCTTGGTGATCTCGGTGAGCATGTCGGCGAGGCGGATCTGCTGGATCTGGGTAGCGGCGATCGGCTTGTCCCCGAACTGGACGCGCTCCTTCGCGTAGGCGAGCGCCTCGTCGTAGCAGGCCATGGCGGCGCCGACGGCCCCCCAGGCGATGCCGTAGCGGGCCTGCGTGAGGCACATCAGCGGACTCTTCAGGCCGCCAGACTCGGGCAGGACGGCGTCGGCCGGGACGCGGACGTCCTGGAGGACGAGCTCGGAGGTGTCAGAAGCGAGTAGCGAGAGCTTGCCCTTCTGGTCGGTGGCCGTGAAACCGGGCGCGTCGGTAGGGACGATGAAGCCGCGGATGGAGGAGACATCGTCGAGCTCCCCGGTCTTCGCCCAGACGATGGCGATGTCTGCGGTGGACCCGTTGGTGATCCACATCTTGGCGCCGTTGATGACCCAGTCGTCACCGTCGCGAGTCGCGCGGGTGATCATCCCCGCCGGGTTGGAGCCGAAGTCCGGCTCGGTGAGCCCGAAGCAGCCGATGACTTCGCCGGCGGCCATCCGCGGCAGGTACTCGCGCTTGTGCTCGTCGCTGCCGAACGCGTAGATGGGGTACATGCAGAGCGCCCCCTGGACCGACGCGAACGAGCGTACTCCCGAGTCGCCGCGCTCCAGCTCCTGCATGATGATGCCATAGGCCACGTTGTTGAGCCCCGCGCACCCGTACTCCTCCGGCAAATTGGCGCCGTAGATGCCGAGCTCGGCCATCTGCGGGATCAGGTCACGCGGAAATCGCCGCTCGATGTAGGCCTCCTGGATCACGGGCATCAGCGAGTCGTCGACCCACTCGCGCACCGTGTCGCGGATCATGCGTTCCTCGTCGGAGAGGAGCGATTCGGTATCGAAGTAATCTACGCCGGAATATTTGGACATGGAGTCAGCCTGTTACACGGGGCGGGGATGTTGGACGGGTTACCAGTTGCCAGTTTTCAGTTTCCAGTTTATCCACCGCGCGGTCGCCCGGCTGCACGGTAGCGGCCCCCGCGGCTGGTCACTTCAAATCCGGTCGCTCGCACCTGGTCGACGATCAGCACCAGCAAACTGGCAACTGGTGGGCGGCAACTGGCAACCTCTCTCCCCTGGCACCCTTTCCCCTCACTCGATCGTATGCCCCCCATCGACCTCGCTCTCGGGCGTCCCGGGCTTGTAGCGCCGGTAATCGAGCACCGCCCAGCCGGCGATGAGGAAGCCGAGGGCCGCAAGGAAGGTGCTCCATGGGTCGAATCCCTGCATGAGGCCGAGGATTCCGAGCATGGCGACGAAGCCGCCGGCGAACCCGGCGACGAAGTTGATCCAGGAGGGGCGTGGTTCAGGCATCTGCGCTTCCCTCGGGTGGGGGCACGCCGCGGCTGCGGATGATCTCGAACGCTACGCGCTGGGTGAGCTTGTAGAGGAAGAAGTACGCCGCCACGATCATGATGACGTAGACGATCAGAAAGCGGGGCGCGGGGCCGACCAGCGTGTAGATCCAGATGCTGAGCGCGAGCGCGGTGACGAGACCGACCGCCTGCCCCGCCCAGGTCGCGCGACGGATGACCGCCTTGCGGCAATCAGGGCACCAGAGCCGGCGGTCGAGGTCCGTCGTAGGGAATTCACGACCACAGTTGGCACAGGGATAGTCGCTGTCGCGCAAGGAGATCTTCACAGCCGTCGGATGATGGCGTCGGTGAACGAATCGGTGTTCCCGTCACCGCCCAGGTCGGGCGTGAGGGAGTCCCGCTCGTTGATGGTGGCCTGGAGCGCGGCGCGGATCCGCTCGGCGTGATCAGGGTGACCGAGGTGCTCGAGCATCATGATCGCGGCGAGCAGGAGCGCGGAGGGATTGGCGATGTTCTTCCCGACGATGTCCGGCGCCGACCCATGGACCGCTTCGAAGATCGAGACGTCCTTCCCGATGTTTCCGCCCGGGGCCATCCCGAGGCCGCCGACGAGACCGGCGATCTGATCGGAGAGGATGTCGCCGAACATGTTCTCGGTGACGATCACGTCGAAACGATAGGGGTCCATGACCAGGAGCATGGCCGTGGCATCGACGATCCGGTCCTCGAACTCGATCTGGCCGGCGTACTCCTCGGCGATCTCCTTGCCGACGTCCAGGAAGAGTCCCTGCGTGTACTTGAGGATGTTCGCCTTGTGCGCGAGCGTCACCTTACGCCGTCCGTTCGCGACCGCGTACTCGAACGCGTAACGCACGATTCGCTCGACGCCGAAGCGGGTGACGATCATAACGGACTCCGCCGCCGCCCGCGGATCGCCGCCGATCCCGACGTAGTGCTCGATGCCGCTGTACAGCCCCTCCGTGTTCTCCCGCACCAGTACCAGATCGATGTCCTGGTAGCGATAGTCCGGGAGCATCGTACGCGCCGGCCGTACGTTCGCGTAGAGGTCGAACTCTTTGCGGAGTGCGACATTAATCGAGCGGAAGCCGGCGCCGACGGGAGTGGTGAGCGGCCCTTTCAGCGCGATCCGCGTCTCGCGGATGGAGGCGAGCGTCTCCTCCGGGAGCGGCGTATTTTTCTCGTGCAGGGCCGTCATTCCGGCGATCTGCCGCTCCCACTGGACCGGTGCGCCCAAAGCGTCCACGATTCGCTCCACGGCTTCCGAGATCGCGGGGCCGATGCCGTCTCCGGGTATCAGTGTGACGGTATGCAAGGAGAGTTAATAGTTAACAGTTAAGAGTTAACAGGGGCGGTCCTCCCCTGTCGGCGGCCCTGTAATCCGGCCCGCCCGTGCGATCCTTCACCCTCACCCGCAAACCCCGCTCCCAGCACACCTGTTAACTGTTAACTCTCAACTGTTAACTAGTCACAGTCCATGCCCGCCATCGATCGGGATCACGGCGCCGGTCACGTGGCGCGCGAGCTCGGAGCAGAGGAAGACGACAACCTGGGCGACGTCCTTCGGGTCGCCGAGGCGGCCGAGGACGGACTGTTCGCGCGCACGGTCGAGGATCTCGGGTGAAACGCTCGCGGTCGTTCGGGTCGTCCGGATGTAGCCGGGGGCGACGGCGTTGACGTTGATGTTGCTGGGCCCGAGCTCGACGGCGGCCGAGCGGGTGAGCGCGATGAGCCCGGCTTTGGAGGCGCTGTAGTTGGCGAGCCCGAATTCGCTGCGCATGGCGTGAATCGACGCCACGTTGACGATCTTCCCCGCAGACTGTGCCCGCAGCCGCGGCACGACGGCCCTGATCATGTTGAACGCGCCGGTGAGATTGGTCTCGATGACGGACGACCATTGCTCATCGCTCAGGCGCCACAGGGCGCGATCGCGCGAGATGCCGGCGTTGTTGACGAGGATGTGGACGGCCCCGAGCGCCGTTTCGGCGCGGGAGACGAAGTCCGCCACCGCCTGCGGGTCGCGGACGTCGCATTCCTCCCAGTGCACGCGCACCTCGAGCTGCGCGATCTCCCGGGCCGTCTGCTCGGCCTCGAGGCGCTCCGCCCCGTCATCCCCATCCTCGAGGAAGTTGAAGGCGACGTGCGACCCGTGGCGGGCGAACTCGAGCGCGATGGCGCGGCCGATCCCGCCCGCGCCACCGGTCACGATGACGCACCGCCCCCGCAGCGACCGTCCCGCGACGATCGGCAGTACTTCAGGGTCCTCGACGACCTCCTCGAGCAGCAGTTCCACCGCGTTGTGGACGTCCTCCTCGGGGTCGGGCACCGAGGGCCCCCGACGCTCCGGCTCACGTCGCGGCGTCCCCGGCCTTGATCCGGCGGCTTCCTCCGAAGGTGCCATCTGGAAATGCGTGCGTGGGAATGGGTTCGCCCAAGCGTCCCGTCAACGCCGCATTGTAAGAGGAACGGTGGTGGGGCGGCAAGGAACGGCAGGGAATAGGGAATAGGGAATAGCCGACGACTGCACCCGAGGTCGGCGCACCGACCATCGCTGACATCTCTCATCCCGCTAGCCGATGGCGAGCGCCGGTGCAGTTGCAGGCTATTCCCTACTCCCTATTCCCTATTCCCTGCTGTCGTCCTTCCGTCGATCACCGGTTCCCGACCGACGATCCGTGCCGCCTGACCCCTGATCCCCGACCCCTGACCTCTGGTCCAGCCTCGGATGCTTGATCATCCGGCCCTCGACGAGGTAGACGACGTCCTCGGCGACGTTGGTCGCGAGGTCGGCGATGCGCTCGAGGTTGCGGCTGACGAGGAAGAGGTTCATGGCGGGACTGATGTTGCGCGGGTCCTCCATCATGTGGGTGAGGAGGATGCGGAACATGGAGTCGTGGAGCGCGTCGACGCGATCGTCGCGCGCGCAGACCTCTCGCGCGCCCACCGCGTCACCGCGCACGAAGTGGTCGAGCGAGTCGGAGAGCATGAGGCTGGCGAGGCGGGCCATCTCCTCGATCTCCGGCGGATTCGCGAACGGCGGGGCGTCGACGAGGGGCTTCACCGTCTGCGCGATGTTCACGGCGTGGTCGCCCACCCGCTCGAGGTCGTTGCAGATCTTCATCGCCATCGTGATCAGGCGAAGGTCGCTGGCCATCGGCTGCTGGAGGGCGAGAAGATGGATGCACTGGTCGTCGATCTCGGTCTCCAGCGCATCCAGCTCGCGGTCGCCGAGGATCACCGATTCGGCTTTGGCCTCGTCGCGCTCGAGCAGCGCCTGGACCGAGATGCCGACGAGCTGCTCGGCCAGCGTCGACATCTCGAGCAGCCGCGCCTTGAGGTCCGCCAGCTCGGTCTGGAAGTGTCGGGCGCCGCGGGTTTGCGCGCTCATCCAAACCTCCCGGTGATGTAGGCTTCCGTCCGCTCTTCCACGGGATTCGTGAAGATCTTATCGGTGGGTCCGAACTCGATGAGGTTGCCCATGTAGAGGAACGCCGTCTGGTCCGAGACGCGGGCCGCCTGCTGCATGTTGTGGGTGACGATGAGGATCGTGTACTCCTGCTTCAGGTCCCAGATGAGGTCCTCGATCTTCTGCGTGGCGATCGGGTCGAGCGCACTGGTGGGCTCGTCCATCAGCAGCACCTCGGGCTCGATGGCGAGGGCGCGGGCGATGCACAGCCGCTGCTGCTGGCCCCCCGAGAGCGATAGCGCGCTGACGTTGAGCCGATCGTGCACTTCTTCCCAGAGTGCGGCCCGGCGCAGCGACCGTTCGACGAGCTCGTCCATGTCGCCCCGGTACCCGTTTATGCGCGCGCCGAACGCGACGTTCTCGTAGATGGACTTCGGGAACGGGTTGGGCTTCTGGAACACCATGCCGATGCGGCGCCGGACCTCGATCGGGTCGACGTCCGGGGCGTAGAGGTCCATCCCCTGGAATTCGACGGTGCCCTCGACGCGGGCGCCCGGGACCAGGTCGTTCATTCGGTTGAAGCATCGCAGGAGCGTGCTCTTGCCGCACCCGGACGGCCCGATGAAGGCGACCACCTGATTCGGTTCGATCTGGACGGATACGGACTTCACCGCCTCCGTCTGGCCGTAGAAGACCGACAGGTCCCGCGTCTGAACGACGGCGGCGGATGGGGGCGCGATCGTCTGGCTATTGGTCAATTCAGGATCTCTGCGTGTAGCGGTTGCGGAGAAGGATCGCGATCAGGTTGAAGGTCAGCAGCACGCCGAGCAGGACGAGGATCGCGGCGGCCGCGATGTCGTGGAACTCGGGCTGCGGGCGCGAGACCCAGTTGAAGATCTGGATCGGCAGCACGGTGAACGAATCGAGGGGGCCGTTCGGCACGAAGGGGACGAAGGCGAGGGCGCCGATGATGATGAGCGGGGCTGTCTCGCCGACGGCCCGGGAGAGGGCCAGGATCGTCCCGGTCAGGATGCCTGGCATCGCCATCGGCAGGACCTGCCGGCTGACGGTCTGCCAGCGGGTGGCGCCGAGCGCGTAGGAGGCGAGTCGGATCGAGTTGGGGACCGCGCGGATCGCCTCCTGCCCGGCGATGATCATCACCGGCAGGATCAGGAGGGTCAGGGTGAGCGAGCCGGCGAGGACACTGCGGCCCATCTCGAGCCAGCGGACGAAGACGGCGAGCCCGAGGATGCCGTAGACGATCGATGGCACGGCCGCCAGATTCGCGATGTTCGTCTGAATGGTCCGCGTGAGCCAGCCGCGCGGCGCGTATTCCTCGAGCCAGATGGCCGTCGCGATGCCGAGCGGGAAGCTGAACAGTGCGGTGAACCCGAGGATCCAGAGCGACCCGATGAGCGCCGCCCAGATGCCGGCGCGCTCCGCGAAGCGCGACGGGTAGGCGGTGACGAAGTCCCAGGACACATGCGCGGCGCCGGTCCGCAACACGTCGACCAGCAGGACGAGCAGCACCGCGAGGCCCACACAGGTCGCGAGCAGGAACAGCGCCCGGAATAGCTGCCCGAGCACGTTCCGCATGCGGCGTCGTGGCTGGAAGCGGCCGTTGCCGACTTCGGGGGCGGTCACTCGTAGACCTCTCGGAACCGCCGAAGAACGAAAATGCTCACGATGTTCATCAACAGAGTGATCGCGAAGAGTGTGAGGCCGACGGCGAAGATCGTCTGGTACTCGACGGTTCCGAACGAGACCTCGCCCATGCTGACCTGGACGATGTAGGCGGTCATGGTCTGAACGCTCTCGAGCGGGTTCAGCGTCAGGTTCGGCGTCGCACCCGCGGCGATGGCCACGATCATCGTCTCGCCGATCGCCCGGGAGATGGCGAGGATGAACGACGCGACGATGCCGGACAGCGCCGCCGGCAGAACGGTGCGAACCGAGACCTCGAGCTTGGTCGCGCCCAGTGCATAGGCGCCCTCGCGGAGCGTCCCGGGCACCGCGTTCATCGCGTCCTCAGAGAGGGATGCGACGAGGGGGATGATCATGATCCCCACCACCAGGCTGGCGCTGAGCGCATTGAAGATCTGCGTCTGCGGCCAGATCCCCTGGAGCAGCGGCGTGACGAACGTCAGCGCGAAGAACCCGTAGACCACCGTGGGGATGCCCGCGAGCACTTCGAGCGCCGGTTTGATGATGGCGCGCACACGCGGCGCGGCGTACTCGCTCAGGTAGATGGCGCTCGCCAGGCCGATCGGGAGCGCGACGATGGCCGCGCCCGCCGCGACGAGCAACGAGCCAGCCAGCAGCGGCAGGACGCCGAACGACTGGGGCACGAAGAGTGGCGCCCAGCGTGTCCCGGTGAGAAACTCCCACGGCGACACCTCGGCGAAGAAGCTACTGGCCTCGACCAGCAGGACACCGATGATGCCGATCGTCGTGAGCACCGAGACGGCGCTGCCGAGGAAGAGCGTCCCGCCGATCAGCGCCTCCTGGACACGGCGACGGGTGGGGGCGGTCAGGGAGATCGGCGGACGAACGGTCCGGGGCTCGTCCGTCCCGCGACCCGCCGCAGGCGCTCCCGACGCGACCGGTGCCTGCGGGTGCGACCGACCCGCGCCGGATTGCTCGCGCCCCGCGGGTCCGGGGCCCGGCTCGTCCAGCGTCTCGGAGGCTGGACCGGCTGCCCGGTCTCCGGCGGGCGACACCAGGTCGTCCGCACGCCGCCGGTCGAAATCATCACCCATCCGTGGCCCGGCTCAGCTCCGCCCGCGACGCCTCATAGCGCTCCGCCTCGAGCGGGACGTAGCCGACGTCGGCCGCCAGTTGCGGGGCCATCTCCAGGTAGAATTCGACGAAAGCCTGGACGGCGGGATCCTCGAGCGATGCGATATTCACGTACAGCAGGAGCGGGCGCGAGAGCGGGGCGTACTCGCCTGACTCCACAGTCTCCGGGTTCGGCAGGACACAGCCGTCTCCGGAGTCGACGCCCACGAGCTTCAGCCGCTCCTGATTCTCCATGTAATAGGCGATGCCGAAGTAGCCGAGGGCGTTGATGTCGCCGCTCACCCCCTGCACGAGCACGTTGTCGTCCTCGCTGGCGGTGTAATCGGAGCGGCTCGCGCCCGTTTCGCCCGCGATCTCCTCGGTAAAGTAGTCGAAGGTTCCGGAGTTGGTGCCGGGGCCGTAGAGGCGAAGCGGCCCATCGGGCCATTCCGGCCGCACCTGCGACCAACTCTGGACCGTGCTTCCCGGCTCCCAGATCTGGCGTAGCTCCTCCACCGTGAGACACTCGACGAAGTCGTTCACCGGGTTGACCATCACCGCGAGCCCGTCGTACGCGACGGGTAGCGCGATGTACTCGACACCCGCCGCTTCACACGCCTGCACCTCCTCCTGCGCGATGGGGCGGGAAGCGTTGCTGATATCCGTCTCGCCGGAACAGAAGCGGCGGAATCCGCCGCCGGTGCCCGAGAGCGCGACGGTGACCCGGACCTCGCCGCGTGTCTCCGCCGTGTATTCCTCCGCGACCGCCTCCGTGATGGGAAAGACCGTGCTGGACCCGTCGATCTCGATCGATCCGGCGGGTCCATCGCCGGCATCGCCCGTCTGCCCGCATGCGCCCAGGCCGATCGCGACAGCGACCCCGAGCGCGTTCCACCCAATCCGTCCGCTCAATGGATTCTCTCGTTCCAGGGGGATGAGAATTCGTCGCGGGAATCTTAGCCCCCTTCTGTAACGGACTCGTCACGAAACGCAGCGGCGAAGGTAACGTGATCATTCGCCGACAGATCTGTCATCCCGAGCAGCGCGAGGGATCAGCACCTTTGCGTGTGGCGGCACACAGGTACAGGTCACTCGCGGAGCTCGGGACGACAGGGGCGACGCAGGGCTCCTACGACACGACACGAGGCCAGGCCAGGCGAGGCGAGGCGAGGCGAGGCGAGGCGAGGCGAGGCAGGATCGTTACAATCCGGATACCGAAACAGCGCCATTGCGGGAATAGGATTCGACAGAGAGGGGCGACATCAGATCGCCCACGCTACGCGGACCCCCAATTGAAGGTCAGACATGAGCGCTCAGATCCTCGTGGTGGACGACGAGCCGGACATTGCCGCCCTCGTCGCCTATCACCTGGCACGTGCCTCGTACGGCGTGCGCACGGCCATCGACGGCGCCGACGCACTCCGCGCCGTCGAGAGCCAGGTTCCCGACCTGATCCTGCTCGACCTGATGCTCCCCGGCGTGTCCGGCCTGGAGATTCTGAAGGAGATCCGCCGCAGACCGGAAACCAGGACCGTGCCGGTCATCCTCCTCACAGCGCGTAAAGAGGAGCGAGACCGGATCGAAGGCTTGCAGCTCGGGGCCGACGACTATGTCGCGAAGCCGTTCTCGCCCCAGGAGCTCGTCCTGCGGGTCAGCGCCGTGCTGCGCAGGGCAAGCCAAACAGCCGTGCGCGAAGATGGCGGGAAGGTGCTCCGGGTGGGACCCTTCCTGGTCGATCCGGGCGCGGTGCGGGCCGAGGTGAACGGACGGGATCTGGATCTGACCCCGACCGAGTTCAAGCTGCTTCAGGTGCTGATGGAGCGACGCGGGCGGGTACAGAGCCGCCGCAAGCTTCTGGAATCGGTCTGGGAGGTCACCGCGAACATCGCGACCCGAACGGTCGACATGCACGTGCAGCGGTTGCGAACAAAGCTCGGCGCCGACGCGGATTGGGTCGAGACGGTTCGGGGATTTGGCTACCGGTTCCGGTCGGAAGGTCCGGTCGGCTGAATGCCCCATCCACTGCGGCCTTCTCCCGCTGCATCAACCCCACCCTGCCCCGATTTTCGATCTGTCTCTCCACTTCATATGCCGATAGCCGACGGTCACCCATTCTCCCGTCTGGGGGCATACCTCAGCCACGTCGCCGAGGCGCGGAATGACCTGGTGGAAGTAGTCGCGACGAGTGGCTAGCAGCCGGCAGCGATGCTCGCCTCCGCAGGCCGGGCACCGAAAGACGATCGACATCGCGGTCGAGGAAAGAGTTGCTGACGATGCGAACTCAACAACCTGGCGATGAGCGACTTCCTGACGGTAGGGCCGTTCTGCCACGATTCGGTAACGACTCGTCCTCCCGGCTCCGGGTGACAACTTCTACCGCAGTGTGACAATCCGCGGGCTCGGCTGTGATCTGAGGGGGCGAGATTGTCCCGTGCGGTCACCTGCTCACCCCACGGACCCGACGAGACATGATCCCGACCCCCCATCCCGTTCTCCAGGTGCTTCACGAAGTTTACGACCAGGCGCGCGCGAATCCGTCGGTGCCGGTGCATTCATGCGACCTGAGTGGTGAGCTCGGCCTGGACGCGGAGCAGGTCGCCGTCTGCATCGGCCTGCTGATACGCCTTCAGTACATCTCTGGCGACGGCCGCGGCGAAGCCATACTGCTGACAGGTGCAGGAATGGATTTCGTAGAAGGGCGTACCATCAGCGCAACCTCGCCCGGATGACTTCGCCAGCACTTCGACCGATCCCCCAGAGGGGCGCCTCGGCCTGGCCGCGGGTCAGTCGACCGAAGACCTCGACGCCTTCCAGGGCGATGGGGTTCGGCTGGAGGGAGAAATCGCGCACGCTACCCGCCGGAGACTGAGATTGATCTGCTCTCGGGGTTACGAGCGCGTGACGCGATCATGAGAGGACGGCGGCGGCGCCAGGCCAATATTCCCGCTCTGCCTGCCGCCTGCATCGGCCTTCCGTGGTCGGCAAAGGGCGGCGCTTCGAGACCCGTAAAACGGGAGCTGGATGGGAGAGTTTGGTCGAGGAGCGTTCCTGCGCAATGACCTGATGAAAGTACTCGCGCGGTGAGCGGCGAGCAGCCAGCATCGGTGCCCGCCTGCGCAGGGAGCCCGGCGCCGGATCCCCGCCGCGGGTGACGTGTTCGGCGAGA
>JBBDRL010000015.1:12290-30192 GCA_040905505.1 Gemmatimonadota bacterium
GCACGACCTCCCGGCAGAGTTCCCGCCGGGAGGTCGTGCGCCTCGGGGCTCGTTTGGGGCCTGTCGCGCGGTCAGCCCTCCTGCGCGCCCGGCCGGCCATGCTCTACGACGAAGCGAGCCTGATCGCGGATCGGCGCGCCCCGCCGGCTGACGTAGTCGACCACCCGGTAATCACTCACCCAGTGCTCGGGCGTCAGGGCGCAGCGCACGTATCCGCGCTGTCCGTTGAAGTACTTCATGTGCGGGTTCTCGGCCAGCATGGCCTCGCCCGCGGCCGTCATGTCGCTCCCATCGCCGCCCGAAGAGATCGAAGTTCCAACAAACTCCGTGGCGACCGGGTGTGAGGCCGTCTCTTGATAATCGGTCTTCACGTCCGCGACCCAGCTCACGTGCACGTCCCCGGTTATTACGACTGGGTTCGAGACGCTCCGATCACGGATGAAGTGCGTCACCCGATCGCGCGACGCGATGTATCCGTCCCACTTGTCCATCTGGTAGATCTCCTCCGGGCCCGCCCCACGATCGATCTGGGCGATCGGCACCTGATTGGCGAGGACATTCCACCTGGAGCGACTGCGGCCGAGGCCATCGAGCAGCCATTTCTCCTGCGCGGGGCCGAGGATCGTCGCGTCCGGATCGAGCGCGCCGCTACAGTCGGAGTGAAAGCCGTCGCCACAAGGCTGGTCGGTGCGGTACTGGCGGGTATCGAGAACGTTGATCTCTGCGAGATCGCCGAACGTCAGCCTGCGGTAGAGCCGCAGGTCCGAGCCGATGGGCATCGACGCGCGGCGGAGCGGCATGTTTTCATAGAAGGCCTGGTACGCCGCGGCCCTTCGCTGAAGAAAGGCTTCCGGTGCAGTACCATCCTGATCGAGATCGCCAGCATAGTTGTTGTCGACCTCGTGATCGTCCCATGTCACGCTCCATGCTGCCGCCGCATGGGCGGCCTGCAGGTCCGGGTCGGACTTGTAGAGTGCGTAGCGGTCGCGATAGTCCTGGAGCGTCACGATCTCGGGGCCATCGTGCGCCCGCGGCATGTTCTGTCCGACACCGCCTTCATAGATGTAGTCCCCGAGATGCACCACGAGCCGGAGGTCCTCCTCCGCCATATGCCGATGCGCGGTGTAGTAGCCCGCCTGAAAGTTCTGGCACGAGGCGAAGGCGAAAAGGAAGCTGTCGACGCGGGCGCCCGCCGCGGGAGCCGTCCTCGCACGACCCACCGGGCTGACCTCACCCCCCGCCTGGAATCTGTAGTGATAGACCCGGTCGGACTCGAGGTCTTCGACTTCGACGTGCACGGAATGCCCGAGCTCGGGGAGGGCGAGCATGGAGCCGCTCCGTACGATACGATCGAACCGTTCGTCCGTTGCGACCTCCCAGCGTACCGGTACGCGCTCCAGCGGGCTCGTTTGCAATGTCGGGCCGGCCGCACCGCGGGGTAAGAGCCGGGTCCAGAGGACGAAGCCATCGGATGTCGGGTCGCCCGAGGCGACGCCGAGGGTGAAAGGATAAGCTGCGATCCGCGGGCTCGCGTCACCGCGACGGGCCGGCAGGGTACCGAGCAGGATGAGCCCTGCGACGCCCCCGCTCCGGGCCAGGAAGTCGCGGCGACTGCCGGATCCCTCCAGCAGGTGAGACCACCGTTCGTATGGATGCATAGGTCCTTCGCTCCGGGATCAGTTGGATAAAAGTGGTCGAATGAGCATCTCGCCCGAGGCCCCCGCATGCATCTGCTGAGGGCCCGGGCGAGAGAAGGCTTATTCAAATCAGAAGCTGTAGCGAACTCCGAGCTGGATCTGGTACGGATCTCCCGATCTGCGCGTCACACCGACGTTCTCGTTCACCGAGTACTGGAATCGCTCGGTCAGGGGGTCGAACCCATCGACACGGAGAAGCTGCTGCCGGTTTCCGAATGCGTACCGCCCGCCCCACTCGGAGCTGAGCAAATGCGCGAAGTTGAAAACGTCGATCACCAGCTCGGCGCGCTGTCCGCGCCAGGACGGCAACGTCCGCGCGATCCGTACATCGATCCGGCTGGACCAGGGGGCCCGGCAGCTCGCACGGTCCGCGATCCGTCCGAGATTCGCTTCGACACACGCCGCCGCGAAGCTGTCCGAGTTGTCGATCACGTTCCGGATCCCCTCCGCGACGTCGGACGGGGTCGACGGATCGTCGGGGTCGAAGACGTAAGCAAGGTCGTTATTGCTGGAGCCATCGGCGTTGATATCACTGTTTACGACGAGGGAGAACGGCGCGCCGGAGCTGCCTACGTACCGGCCGCTCAGCCGAAAGCCCCAGAGGGCGGGTAACACGCCGTAACCGACCACCTTGTGGCGGACGTCCCAGTCCGATGGCCCCCAGGAGCCCGAGAGGTCCCGCGGATCCCCCTTCACGGGGTTGTTGATGCCCGTTCCCGTCAAGCAGCAGTTCCAGAAGTTGTTGTTCTCGGCGTCGTTATACGTATAGGACCCGCTGATCGAGCTGTTTCCGGGCAGCTCCAGGGCGCCGTCCAGGATGAAGCCCCACTGCCGCGCCGACGCGCCGGAACCAAGCTCGAAAACGTTCGCGACCGCCTGGCTCTTCCGGGCGTTCACGGTATTCACGATCCCGTTGCTTCCAATCGTGTTTGCCGGAACGAATACGCCGCGGTCGCCCTCGATCGTGAAGTACGGCTCCTCCACGAGGTTCTGGTTCACGATCCGGTAGTTGTCCGACGTCCGGCTTACAAGAACGTTGGCCCCCAGCGTCAGGCGGTCGAGGAAGCGGCGCGAGTACGAGGCGTTCGCCTTCCAGATCGCCGGGACCTTAAAGTCGCTGGCGATCAGCTCAACGTGGGCCGGCGCGGTCGCTACCCCGGCTGGGACGCCGGGTATCGAGAGCGGATCCTCGCGGAAGCGGGTGAACTCCGGCGCAGGGACGGAATTTCCGGTCAGCGTCACGTCGCCCAGCGATAACCCGGTGAAGAGGATGCTGTTGTAGAACGGAGCGTGGTGCGGCTGAGCGACGAAAGAGCCGAAGCCCGCCTTGAATGTCTCCGTCCCGTCGCCGCGGACGTCCCAGGTGAGCTGAGCCCGTGGCTGAAGGTTGTCCCAGTCGACTGCCATCTCCCGGTCTGTCCGGATCCCCAGTTCCTGCTCCACTTCCGGGTTGTAGGCCGCGTTGCGGAGGAACATGGAGACGTCGTAGCGGAGTCCGAGCGTCGCGCTGATCCGTTCTGTGGGTTGGAACTCCGTCTGGCCGAAGAGGGCCAGATCCAGGATGTTCTGCGTTGCACTCGGATACGGGTCACCGAGCGGTGCCTGGCGGCTGTAGCGGAAGGGCTGCATCGCCTCGAGATCCGCGAGGCTGTTGAACTCGAACCGCCCGATCTGCTCCTGCGCGACGTATTCGTCCTGGTAAAGAGTCAGGAGATTGTCGGTGCCGAACGTGATCGTCTGATTGCCGAGATCGAGGTAGCTCGTGTTGGCGAGCTGGAACTGACGCTCGGGCAGATCAGCGGGCATCTGGCGGTTTCCTCCGAACTGAACCAGCCTGTTGCCCGTCGTCCCGTCCGGCAGGTCGGAACGGATCCGAACGAGGGCCTGCGGGAGATAACCATTGTGCGCGACCCGGGTCGAGCTCACGTCGACGAAGTGCAGGCTGAGCTCGTTCAGGAGGGCCGAAGTGGGCGTAGAGCGCAGGCTGAGAACGGCGGCGTTCGTCCGCTGCGCTTCGCGACCTTTCGCCTCGAAGATGGTTGGGCCCAGCCCGCCGAACTCACCGCCATCGAAGTCGACATAATTGTTGCGCAGCGTGAGCCGGTGGCCCGGCGCGATCTGCCAGTCGAGGCGCCCGAAGAGCATGTTATTGACGGTGCGCCGGGTAAAGGCACCGACCTGCGGCTCGCTGCTGACGCCGTACTGCCGCTGGACGATGTCGAGGAAGCGTGCAAGCGAATCCTGCGCGATCCCGACGATCACCTCGTCGTCAGGGCTCTGAATGTCGAAAACATAGGTCGGCGCACTCTCCTGCCGCCGCTCGCCGGCTATGAAGAAGTGGAGTCGATCTCGTAAGATCGGCCCGGAGAAGCTTCCCCCCCACTGCGTGAGGTCGAACTCGTCCGGTGTTCGACCGGCGTAGTTCACCGTAGTCAGATCCTCGTTGCGGTAGTTGCTGAAAACGGAGCCTTCCCACTCGTTCGTGCCGAACTTGCTGGCGACGTTGATCGCCCCTCCCCCCTGCCGGCCCTGGGTCACGTCATAGTCGTTAGTAGAGACCTCGAACTCCCGTACCGCCTCGAGCGACATCACGGCCGGTCCGGCGCCGTTCGCCCGACCGAGCCGGTTCTGGCGCACCGATACACCATCGAGTCGGACGGCCGTCGAGGTACCCTGTGCCCCACCCAGAGTGATCCCTGGCCCATTGAGCGGCGACAGCGATGCGAGGTTGGTAAAATCCCGGTCCGCGACCGGAAGCGTGTTGACCTCCTCCGCCCGGATCAGGGTGCTCGCCCCCGCGCGATCCGCATGAGTCCCCGCCGCGCTTGCGGTGACCACGATCGGCTCGAGATCGACCGCGGAAGGCTCGAGCCGAAAGTCGATTCGAACCTGATCGCCCAGGCTGAGCTGAAGGTCCGTGCGGACTTCGGATCGATAGCCCAACTGCGTCGCCGTAACCGCGTATGGTCCGCCGAGCGGAAGCTGGCGGAGGGTGAAGTTTCCCTCTCCGTTCGTCAGCGCTCCTGCCTCGAAGCCGGTCGACTCGTTGCGGAGCTGGATGTTGGTGTTTCGAAGAGGTTCACCCGTGGCGCTCCGGACGTTCCCCCCGATGGTCGCATTGGTGGCCTGCGAGATGAGCCCGGTAGCCGAGAACAACACCAGCGACAGAGCCGGAATGATGCTTCTCGTCAGGCGGACGACATGGCTTTTCGTGAGCAGGTTCATACTCTCCTCTGAATTGTGGGCGTTCACTGTTCCAGTTTCCGGCAGGTGAATCATCGACCCGGAGAGTGACCTTGTGAGCACTGGGCGGTAACCTTCGCGAAACAGGTCGTTCGCGATTCGACGACCGCTGACGGCCCTAAAGGCCCTAAACGGGCCGGTCGAGCCGCGTTACGAACGTGTGACGCTACCGTGAGCGGACCGCTGCCTCGTCGGCCGATATTGCCGAGTCTGCCTGCCGCCCGCGCTTCGGTCGGCCGGGGTCGGTCAAGGCCGGCGCATCGCGACCCGCACAAGGAGAGTTGGATGAGAGAGGTGAGCCGGAGAGGGTTCCTGCTTAGCGCTGCCGCATTGGGTGGAGCCGTCGCGCCTTCCCTGCGTGGATTGATGGCCTATGGGGCGACCGCGCAACCCGAGAAGGCGGAGCGGCCGTGGGTGATGGCTGGAGAAGGAGGCTACGGGCCGTTGTATCGAGCCGGTCCCGAGCTGGCCCTTCCGGAGGGCTTTCAGTATGTGAGGCTGGGCGTCGAGGGGACGGTCATGTCCGACGGAGTGCCGACGCCGCGGGCCCACGACGGAATGGCCGCTTTCCGTCTCCCCAACGGAAATGTTCGACTCATTCGCAACCACGAAGATCGGGATGCGCCAGCGAACGCTCGGCTCAGGGGTCCTGCCACCACGGCCTACGATCTTCGCGGCGGCGGCGGAACTACGTCTCTCGAGATAGCCGTTCCGGAATCCGGCCCGCCAGAGCTGATTCGCGACTTCGTCTCACTCAATGGTACGATCTTCAACTGCGCCGGTGGGCCGACGCCCTGGGGGACGTGGCTCTCCTGCGAGGAGATCACTGAAGGTGTGGAACGCGGGTGGAACCGGCCGCATGGTTATGTATTCGAGGTTGCCGCCGACGCAGAGGGGCCGGTGGCATGCGAGCCGCTGCGCGCGATGGGCAGGTTCACGCACGAGGCGGTGGCGGTCGATCCCGATTCGGGAATTCTCTATTTGACGGAGGACCGCCTGACGGCCGGCTTCTACCGATTCGTCCCTGAGACCTCCGGTCGGCTCGTGGAGGGGGGCAGGCTGCAGATGCTGGGGATCCGGGACAGCCCTCACTACATCACGAGCAACGGGCAACGGATAGGCAGAACACTGCCGGTGGCGTGGATCGACATCGCCGAGCCGGATCCGCCCCAGGCCGAGGAAAACCCGTTGGCAGTCTTCGCCCAGGGCTACGGGAGGGGCGGCGCTCTCTTCTCCCGTCTGGAAGGGTGCTGGTACGGCGACGGTTCCATCTACTTCGACGCGACCAATGGTGGCAACGCCGAGGCGGGGCAGATCTGGCAGTACCGACCATCCGCGGGAGGCGACGGTGAGCTGACACTCCTGTTCGAGTCCCCCTCCGTCGACATCCTGAACAGCCCCGACAACCTGACGGTCAGCCCGAGAGGCGGGCTGGTCATCTGCGAGGATACGGACGGAGCGTTCGTGCGGGGCCTGACGCCGACCGGAAAAATCTTCGACTTCGCCAGGAACCTCCTCAACGACAGGGAGTTCGCCGGCGCGTGCTTCTCGCCCGACGGTCGGGTCCTCTTCTTCAATATCCAGGGCGACACTGCGGCAGGTGGCCCCGGCGACCTCGGCATGACCTTCGCCGTTTGGGGGCCGTGGGAAGCCGGTGCGCTCTAACTGGCGGAAGCACCGCGCCCGGCCCGCGATCAGAGCGCCAGAGCGGCGAGCCAGGCGCCAGAGATGGCGAGGAGCCAGCCGGCCAATACATCACCCGGGTAATGCATGCCGAGATAGCAACGGGAAACGCCTACAAGGGTGGCGAGCGCGATGATCGCCCCTCCGGCGGGCATGGGCAGGGCGATGGCGATCCCGATGGCGACGGAGAGAGAGGCTGCCGCGTGGCCCGACGGGAAACTGAAGCGGTCGGGCGCGTGCACGAGCGAGGCATAGCCGACGGGCATTCTGGGCCGGGGCCGATCGATGGTCCGCTTCAGAAGCTGAACCCCGAGGTGCGACGAGACCAGGGTGATGGCGGCGAACGCGCCGCTCGCCTGGAGTTTCGGCACGACCCCCAGGCAGAGGATCGCGACCGTGCCTATCGTCGTCACCGCGTCCCCGAGGTGACTGACGCCCCGCATGAGGCGGTCAGTCAATCTGCCCCGGCGCAGGATCAGCGCGTGAAGGAGCCGTTCGTCATGAGCGCGGAGCAACAGCAGCCAGGTCGCCATTCAATCCTCCCGTGAAGCAGGTGATGCGGAAAGATCTGAAGGCCCGGTGAAGATATCTGCATGGTTGATGTAACGAGTCCGGCGGCGCGAACGTCACGAAGAGGTGATGCGGGCGCTCCAGCGCAGGAGCCCGCGGTCAACTCCAGCTCCACACGTAGAGCCATACGCCGATCGGCCCGAAGATCCAGTATTCCCGTGGCATGATCCACCACCAGGCCGGCGCGTGCCACGAGGCATGTTCCGCAGTGAACCTGCGTATCCCGAAGGACGGATTGAATACGAACCAGAGGAAGTCCTCGAGAATCCAGAAGAGGGTCAGGAAAGAAAGGATTCTGGCTTCGGCGCGGAGGCCGGGTACAGCGAAGCCGAAGGCGTAGGGCAGGTGAAGCGCGATCAGGACGAAGAGGTGCGCGTACAGGTGATATCCCGTGACTGCCCGCGCACCCAGGAGCCGCCGCGTCCATCTGTTCTCGAAGCGCCAGGTCGGCAGGGCGCTGGCCCAACCTGCGGACCCCTCGACCTGGATCTCCAGCAGAGCGAAAATGGCCGCGGCACTGAGGAGGGCGACGATGAAAGCTGCATGAATCACGGCGTGCCCCGACCGAAAAGGGTTAGGCAAAAGCGCCCGAACGAGAATGCGACGAACTGAACCCGCTGACCCCTGCCGGTCAACGCCGCTGCGCGCGGGTGACGGCTCTGGAGCGAAAGCTTTACAGCGCGCTCACATCGTCGTGACGATCAGCCGTTATCGATAAGGAAAGTAGCCGGGCCTGCGCCCGGTCCCAGCGACTCTTTGCGGAGGTGCAGTATGCAACGAGGCGGCATCCTGATCGTTTCGGCGTCCACCGGTACAGGGCACGCACGCGCAGCCGAGGCCCTGCGCGACGCTCTCGCCACATCCGCGCCGGATACACGGGTCGAATCCATCGACCTCCTCGATCTGGCGCCCGGCTGGGTTCGGACCACTTACGGGGGCGGCTACGAGTTGATGGCGACGCGGGCGCCGTGGCTGTGGCAGCACGTCTACCACCGCACAGACGGAAACGGCGCGGATCACGCCGCGTGGAGCCCTCTTGCGCGCCGATTTCTCTTCGGCCGTTTTCGCGAGCTTCTGCGCAGCGCGCCGTGGCAGCTATGCCTCTGCACACACTTCCTCCCCTGCCAGCTCGCCGCCGGCCAGCCGGGTCTGCCGCCGTTTGCCCTGGCCATCACCGACTTCACCCTGCACCGGTTCTGGGTCCAGCGCGCGGTACGCCAGTACTTCGTGGCGACCGAGACGCTCGCGTCGGAGTTGCGCGAGCGGGTGCGGCGGGCGGCGGTGGAGGCCACGGGCATTCCGATCGCGTCGGCATTCGCAGCAGCGCCATCGCGTCCGGACGCGAAGGAACGGCTCGGCCTGGACCCGCGGAAGCCCGTCGCGCTGGTGATGGGCGGCGGCCTGGGCGGCGGGATCACTGAGATGGTAGGCGGTTGTGTCGCAGGCGCGCCTGAAGAAGTACAGGTCGTCGCCGTCTGCGGCCGAAACTCTGCCGCCCCGGCGCAGCTACGGGCCCTCGACGCTCCGGAAGGACGCCTGCGGATTTTCGGGTACGTCACAGGGATTCAGGACTTGATCGCGGCTGCAGACCTGGTGGTTACCAAGCCTGGGGGACTGACGTGCAGTGAAGCGCTCGCGCTCGGCCGTCCACTGCTCCTGACCCGGCCCATCCCGGGCCAGGAGACCGGCAACACCAGGGTACTCGTGTCGGCGGGAGCGGCAGTGGCCGCGCCGAGCGGCCGCGACATGGCCGAAGCGATGACCCGCCTCTTTGCCGGCGATGGTCTGCTGAGCGGTCTGGCGGCCGCCGCCCGGCGCATCGGTCGCCCGGACGCCGCGGACCGCGTCGCCGAGTTGATCCGGGAACGCATCGACATCGAGGACCTGAGCCTCGCATCCTGAGCGAAGCGGGAACGTTACAGAACGAAAGCCGAAAGCCGTCCGGCCTGCGGCAATGCCCGGGTAAGATGACGCGGTGATTCCGAAGTGAACCGCGAACCGGAGCATTGAGATGCAACCGAGTCCGAGAATCGACAGAGTGGTTCTGGTCGTGATGGACGGTCTGCGGGCCGAAGCCGTATCCCGACTTCCGCTTCGCACGCTCTCTCATCTTGCCCGCTACGGCGCCTCGACGTTCACAGCCCAAACAGTGCGGCCAAGCGTGACAGCGGCTGCCATGAACTCGATCTTCACAGGGGTCCCCCCGGAGCGACACGGAATCTCCGGGGATCGGTTCGGGGTGCCGGATGGACTACATGGCCTGCGACCACTCCCTCACCTCCTCTCCCGTGCTTCGCTCCCCTGCTCCGTCATTACCCGGAAGATCCCCCTCAGATTCCTCTGGCTGTCTCATCGTCTCGCCGCATTGGCGGGCGTGACCCGAACCCAATTCGCCGGGCAAACGGCCGCGGAGATAACCAGCTACGCGCGGCGGCAACTGCTCGAACAGCACCAGGGCCTGATCTTCATGCATTGGCCCGATGACCGGACGCTCTACAGCTCGTTCCCGTACGTCACGAACTTGAACCGGCCGTCGCGCTCGAGGATCAACCCGAACAGCCTGAGCTCGATTTCCTCTCCGCCATCAGGAGCGATCCGGACCACACACCGCTCCCAGATGCGGTTGTGTCCCTCCACGCGCGGTGACGAAGCGCAGCTATGTCCTCCGTACGCCAGCGACCTTCCCCCCAGCCGCCGAAAGGCCCGGGTGATACCGCGGCTGCTGTTGTTGGTCATCTGGAACCAGATGATCGCCGGGTCCATCTCATACGGGGGCTCGACGTAGACCGTCCCCGGGAAGTAGAGGTCGATGAACTCGGCGCGATCGATGACCCCGCGCGCCAGAGCGGCGGTGTCCAACCGCTCCAGAGCCGAGACGAAGCCGGACACGAGCGCTTCGCGGGATTCGGCACCACCGGTGAGGCGTTCGGCGTCGCCGTCCACCGTGAGCTTGAAACGCCGGATCTCTTCCTGGATGGGGAAGATGCTGTCCACGACTCCCGTCGGCGCGCCCTCGGCATCAGCCATGCCTTCGCTCGCCCTCGCGTCGGCGTCGCCGAATGCGGCGCCTTCGCTGCACCCCGCAAGGGCCAGCGCCGCGGCCGCGACCGCCGTGACGAGCGTCCGGTGAATAGGCAGGTACATCATCAGAATCGATAGATCAGAGAAGCTGTCACAGGCGAACGGCCGACACCCCGCGGGGTGCCGGCCGTCGCCCGGCGAAGCGAAGGTCTAGTTGTCCGCGTAGGTCGTCCAGCCTTCCCACCACTTGTCGCCGTTCGGGTCTGCGGCGCCCCGGTAGCTGGTGGCGGTGACGAAGGATCCGGCTCGCTCGGCGAGCTTGCCGTTGAACTCGGTCAGCCCGCCGGTTGCCGCCGGGGAGCCCGCTGCCGGCGTCCAGTCGAACTGCGTGGCGCTGCTGGGGTCCGTCGGCAGCGCGTTGAACAGGCTCGCGGCCGAGCCGGCGACGAGGTCGATGTCGTTGTCCTCCTCGTCCACCGAGAACTGGACGGTTTCGCCCGTCTGCGGCAGGAACGCCTGGCCGTTCTCCGCGAGAACGAGATTGCTCACGAGGAGGTCGTCGTCGGCCAGTCTCGCCTGCGTCGTGGCGTCACGGAGCGAGATCGCCGCGCGGTCGTAACGCGCCACCACTCCGTTGACGTAGTATCCGCCCGTGCCGCGGCGGATGTTCATCCCCATGTCGCCGCCCGACGTGGTGTACGCGGAGCCGGCGCCGATGAGGGTGAAGTTGGCGATGACCGGCAGGTTGAGCGGTTCGGAGTCCTGCCCGTCGAGGCAGTTCTGCCCGGAGCATCCGTCGTTCTCGATACCCTGCGGGTCGCTGGCGACACTGCCGGCGCCCGGGCGCGGCAGGAGCTGCCGGCTCTGGAACGCGATCGCGTGCTGAATGCGACCCTGGTAACCCTCGGAGATGTCCAGGTGGTCGTCGCCGGCCTCGTAGGAGACGAGGTACCTGGCGTCTACGGCACCACCGAACCACTCGAACGAGTCGTCGAGGCCGGCGAGCACCTGAACGTGCTCGATCACCGTTCCGCTACCGACCGCGGCGAGGGTGAGGCTGTTGAGCTCCGCGTTGGGCGCGACCTCGTGGCCGGCGAACTCGATCCTCACGTACTTCAGCGATCCGCTGCTGTCGCTGTTGTCGCTTCCGCCGCTGTATTCGACCGGGCTGTCGAGATTCTCGGTGCCCTCGAGGATCACCGGGCTCGAGCGGTTGATGACGCCGTTGCCCAGCAGGACGAGACCGCCCCAGTCGCCGGGCCGGCGCTCCCCTTCGGGCCGCGAGGATGTGAAGACGATGGGCTCCGCGGCCGTACCCTCGGCCATGATGCGGGCGCCCCGCTCGATGAAGAGCGAAGACGCGATCACGTCGTAGTCGCCGACGATCTTCGTTCCCGGCTCGATCGTGAGCGTCGCGCCGTTCCCCACCCTGACGTAGCCGCTGAGCGTGTAGAGGGTATCGGCGTACAGCGTGCGGTTGCTCGTGATGTTGCTCGAGATGGTGGCCTCCATGGGCCCTTCGACGGCCGTCGTGAGGCTGACGGCCGAGCTGAAGCTGCTCTGCTGGCCGGATCGCACCGCCGCGACGCGGTAACGGTACGCGGTGCCCGCCTCGAGGCCGGAGTCCTCATATGTCGTCGCCGACAACGTCGCGATCTCCGCGAAGTTGCCCGCCGTGCCCGCCGCGCGCTGCAGCACGTATTCCGTCGCGCCCTGGACGGACGAGAAGGTGATGGTCGCGGCGGTCGCGCCATTCGCCGTAACGGTCAGGCCAGCGGGTGGTACCAGCTCGGCCGGAGCGACAGGGTCGTCGTCGCACGCCGCGAAGGCGAGCGGGAGCGTGATTGCGAGGAAGGCTCGCTTCCAGATCTGCGGTAGTCTCATGGTCCTTTGCATCGGGTTGCTATGTGATCCGTGGGCGTTCGCCACGGACATGATCGGGGATGACGGACAGTGTTGTCGTGCCGATCCGGTCACGATCCGGTCACCGTTCTATCGACGAACGGTGACGCCCAGTGAGATCGATCGACCGGAGCGGTAGTGTTCGCGCAGCACGGTCCCCTGCTCGACCCGGTGGGGGGCGTCCAGCAGGTTCTGGAGGTCGAGCTTCCCGGCGAGTCCTCCGAGGAGTGGGAAGCGGAGGGAGAGATCGAGAGTGGGCCTCGCCATCTCGTAGACGTCGGGCAGCGGTGCGCCCGCCGCGGCGACGATGCGTTTGCCAGCGACGTTGTAGAGCAGCGTCGCGCTCGTGCTGGCCGCGGGGTCCGCGTACGACAGCCCCGCATTGAGGACGTACGGCGACTGTCCGAGCATCGGTCGGTTGGGGTTGGTGGTGCTCGCCAGCCCCTCGTTGCCGATCCGGATCTCACTGCGCATCAGCGTCGCGTTCGCGAAGAGGCCAAAGCGCTCCAGCGCGCGGCCGAAGCGACCGAGACCGGTACGCGCCTCCAGCTCCACGCCGTAGTTGTCGGCGCCGGCGGCATTGACGAACGTGTTGATCGCGGTGCCGGACGTCGCGAGATAGATCCGCTCGATGGGGTCGTGGAAGCGCTTAGCGAATAGCGCCACGCTCATGGTCTCGTCGCGCGACGGGTAGAGCTCCCAGCGAAGGTCGACGTTGCGGATGAGCGTGCGCCGCAGCTCGTCGTTGCCACGGGTGTTCTCCCCGCCGATCACTTCGCGGTACTGGACCGGCGCGATCTCGCGGTACTCGGGACGCGCGAGCGTCTGTGAGACGGAGAAGCGGAGGTTCTGGGTGTCGCTGAGCCCCAGGTTCAGCGTGAGGGCGGGAAGGACGTCCGTATAGGTCGGCGACGCCGAGTATTCCTTTCGCAGCGTAGACATCGCGTCCAGCTCCAGCTCGGAATGCTCCAGCCGGGCGCCGGTCACGAGCTGGAGCCGCTGCGTGAGCATCCATTCGATCATCGAGTACGCCGCGAACACCCGGTCGCTCGCCCGATAGGATCCGCCGTTCGCCATGGGGGCGACGGAGAAGACGCTGTCGTCCGGGTTCGTGAAGCTCTCGCCGAAGATCTCCTCGGGCGCCTGTTCTCGCAGCGAGCGGTCCATCGTCAGGGCGTTTCGCCCAAGGCTCTGGACGCTCCAGGCCTGGTTGTCGGCATCGCGCTCAGTCGATCGCGCGAGCCCACCGAGGACGAGGTCCAGCGGGCGGTTCGGAGATCCGAGCGAGAGACGGTAATTGACGGAGGCCTCAAGCGCCTCCTCACGCAGATCGGCGAAGGTTCGCACCGCGACCTCGCTCCCGCTCAGCGCCCAGGCGGCTGGCAGTTCCTCGCCCGAAGCGCCGTGTTCGATCAGGTAGACGATCTCCGAACGGTCGGGTTCGCTACGGGTGACGGACGACGCGCCGACCCCCCAGTCCAGGCGATGCCGCTGGCCGACCTGGTGCTCGCCCTTCAACCGACCGGAGAGGACGCCGCGTTCCACGTACTGAAGGCGGTCGATCCGCAGATCCGCACCGGTGTTCTCGTCCACGCCTCGCTCCCGTCGCCCGTCGTTGTCGGCGGACCGATTGAACGAGCCGTCGAAGATGAGGCGGTGGGCCGTACCCAGCAGCGCGCTCACGTTGACGAGCCCACCCCAGAGGACGCTCGTGCGGCCGGTCGCGCCCTCGTAGCGACTCGCCTCGGTCGTCGTGCCGTCCGCGCCTGGAAGCGCAACGGCGCGGACCTCGTCGAGGCGTGCAGCCTGGTCGAGCGAGTAGGTCGCCGAGGCGAGGTAGCCGACTCGCCGGCCGAACAGGTCGCTGGAGCCGCCTACCGAGGCGGCCATCGAGGTGGACGGCAGGGCGGTCTGTTGCTCCACCGCCCAGGTATTGCGGAACCCACGTACCATCGAGTTGAAGTCCTGCTGCCGAACGTCTTCGAACGAGGTTCGGTTCTGTAGCGCGGCGGGGATCCGCCTGGGCTGGGTCGCCAGAGCGAGCCACTCTCCGCCAGCCGCAGGTGCCGCGGTGAGCGTCCTTCCCGTCACCGACGGATTGAAACCGACGGAGTAGGAGTAGCTCGCCTCGCGGCGGGCGGGAAACTCACGGGTCTGGATATCGACCTGCGCCCCGCTGAAGTCGCCCGGCTGGTCGGGGGTGAAGGTCTTCACCGTCGTGATGCTCTGGATCAGGCCGGAGGGGAACAGATCCAGTGGCACCATCTTCTTTTCGGGCTCCGGACTCGGGATGCGACTGCCGTTCAGCGAGGTGGTGGTGTAGCGCTCGCCCAGGCCGCGGACGAGGACGTACTTGCCATCCTGCACGCTCACGCCGCTCACCCGCCGCACCGCGGCCGCCGCGTCGCCATCGGGACTGCGTGCGATCTGCTCCGATGTGACCGCGTTGACCACGCCGATCGCGAGCCGCTGCGACGAGAGCGCCCGGCTCACCGTTCCGCGCTCTCCGCCGGCCGACACGGTGATCCCTTCGATCGCGACGGCCTGTGGCATCATCGTCAGATCGAGGTTCAACGCGCCGCCGGTGGGCACCTCGAGCTCACCCACTGTCCGGTCGCCGTAGCCGAGATAGGAGACCGTCACCGCGAAGGGCGTCCGGGGAACCCCCGTGAGGATGTAGCGGCCGTCGATTCCGGCGAGGGTGCCGACATCCTCGCCCTGAACCATCACGCGCGCACCGATCAGCGCGCGTCCCGTCTCGCCGTCGACCACCCGGCCGACGACGCGCCCGCCGTCCGCCTGAGCGATCGCCTCCGAGGGCACGATGGATATCGCCATGACTGCCGCGCCGGTCAGAACGAGGGTGCGCGCTACCCGAGCCGAAGCGCCCAGCAGAGCGCGTCCGAGCGGTTTCTGAATGAAGTGCGTGGCAAGTAGTCTCAAGATTCTCCTCCTGAATGGTTCGGGCGCCCTGACGAGTCGGGCACCTGGGAGGAACATCGTGGGTCTACGTCACCGGCAACGCTCGGCTATGTCTCGATCCCGTCACGGACCGGTGACGATCATGTGAGTGGTAACAAGCCGCGTCAGCTGGAGTTGCTGGGTATCACGTGCTCCGAGGGCCGACGGCGCACGCACTATCCCGAGGGGGGACCCGAGGGATCTGCAGGTTGAGCGGGGATGGCGGCTACCCCTCGGTTTTCGACGGCAGAATCAGGCGGATCAAGGTCCCCTTCCCGACCTGACTCTCCGCCTCGACGGTGCCACCATGCGACTCGACCAGGTGCTTGACGATGGCGAGCCCCAGCCCGGTGCCGCCCTCCTCGCGCGAGCGGGCGGGATCGGCGCGGTAGAAGCGCTCGAAGATTCGCGACAGGTGGGCGGCGGGGATGCCGCTGCCAGCATCCTCCACTTCGATGACCGTCTCGCCATCGGTCCGGCCGGACGTCCGCAGTGTGACGGTCCCCCCCGCCGGAGTGTAGCGGACGGCGTTGCTGAAGAGATTCGAGAGCACCTGCCGGAGGGCGTCCCAATCCGCCCAGACGACCTCATGCGCCGGCGTCAACTCCATCCGCAACTCGACGCCTTTCGCCACACCGCGCTGCGACCGCCAGACCTCCTCCGCCAGCGGTGCCAGGGGGACCTGCGACGGGTTCACCGTCCAGCTACCGCTCTCGAGGCGCGACAGGTCGAGCAGGTCGTCCACGATTCGTTGGAGCCGGTCGGCGTTCTGGCCGACGATCTCGGTGAAGCGGGTCCGGAGGTCGGGCGGGAGCTGCGGATCGAGCAGTGTTTCGCTGTAGCCGCGGATCACGGTGAGGGGGGTCTTCAGCTCGTGCGAAGCGTTGGCCACGAAATCACGCCGGACACCCTCCAGGCGGCGCAGCTCCGAGATGTCGAGAAAGACCAGGACCGCGCCGCCATCGGGAAGCGGGTGGGCCGTAGCGAGCAGCGACGTCTCGCCCGCGGTGAGCTCGTGCGGTCGAACCGTCTCGCCCTTCAGCGCGAGGTCGACGAGTCTGAGGAATTCCGGCCTGCGGGATACCATCTCCGGCTGAACCCGCTGTGCATGTGGCGCCAGCGAAAAGATCCTGCGCGCCGCCGGATTGGCGCGCCGCAGCGTCCCGTCTGGCCCTACGGCGAGCACGGCCTCTGACATCGAGTCGATGAGCGCCTGCATCTCGGCCCGCTCGCCCTCGAGCTGCGCCAACCGCCGCTGGAGCTCGTCGGCAAGCGTGTTGAGGGCGTGCCCGAGATCCCGAAGCTCCTCCGGCCGCCGCACCTGCACACGCCGCGACAGGTCACCCGCCGCGAGTGCCCGGGCTACGTCGCCGATCCGGCGCAGCGGACGGGTGACGGCGAGGCTGAAGCCCAAGGAGAAGAAGGCGGCAAGGATGACGGCGGCGATTCCCAGCCCCACGACGCCACGCTGCACGTCCGAGCGAGCCTCATCGATCTCGGAAAGGGGGACGCCGAAGCGGATCAGATCGCCGCGCTCCGTAAGCATGGCCCGATAGAGGTGGTCGGCTCCCAGGGTGTTACTGAAGCGAATGGCCCGGCCCGCCCCAGTCTCGATCGCCGCGCGGATCTCCGGCCGGACCCGGTAATCCTCGACCCGTGGCAGCTCGGGCGCCGAGTCGCTCGATTCGCCGATGACCTGCCCCTCCGTCGTGACGATCGTGACCCGGCGGCCGCTCAGTTCGCTGATACGCTCGGCGATGGAGTCGGCGTGGACGTCGGGGGTGCTGTCGTAGATCGCCCTCCCGAGCATCAGCTCGCGTCCCAGGTCCATCTCGATCGTCTGGAGGTAGTGGCGGCGGAAGAGCGAGTCGACGCCGACGCTCGTCGCCACCGAGAGGACCGAGACCAGGACGACGTAGGAGAGAAAGAGCTGCTGGTCGGCTCGCAATCGCACGGCGATCAGCCCGCCCGCGGGGCATCGGTGCGGAAGCGGTAGCCGAAGCCCCGCACGGTCTCGATCCAGACGCCCGCGTCGCCGGCCTTGGTGCGAAGACGCTGCACGTGCATATCCACCGTCCGTGTCGTGATTCTGGCGGTGACCTCCCAGACCGCTTCGAGAAGCTGTCGCCGGGTCTGAACGCGGCCACGGCGTTCCATCAGGACCTCGAGCAGTCGGAACTCGGTCGGCGTCAGATCCAGCTCCCGCCCGTCGGCCACTGCCCGCTTACCTTCGATGTCGAGGACGAAGGGGCCGATGCGCAGGACCTTCCCACCACTGCGCGCCGGCGGATGCTGCTGCACTCTGCGCAGCACCGCCCCGACGCGCAGCACAACCTCCTGCGGCGAGAACGGCTTGGACACGTAGTCGTCGGCCCCGAGGCTAAGGCCCTCGACCCGATCCGCCTCCTCGCGCTTCGCCGTGAGCAGTATGACCGGCACGTCACGCCAGGACTCCTGCCGGCGGATCTCGCGGAGGACGTCCAGGCCGGACAGGCCCGGCAACATCAGGTCGAGCAGGACCAGGTCGGGCGCCTCCGCCTCGATCGCTCGCAGGGCTTCGGGCCCGGTAGCGGCCGTACGGACGCGGTATCCCTCGCGGGCCAGGTGATAGGCCACCAGGGCGGAGATGTCCGGCTCGTCATCGACCACCAGGATATGCTGGCTCTCCACGGCCCCAGTCTCCGTATGCGCGTAGCGGGTATCCGGGGGAGCGCTCATGCACGTCGACCCGGAGGGAGTGATAGAATAGTATAGCCGAGGCCGCCCTGGGGCACATGGACGCGTGTGGATCCACGTTCGAGAGTCATCCCCGCGACTGCGGGGAT
>JBBDRL010000015.1:30292-36184 GCA_040905505.1 Gemmatimonadota bacterium
CCAGTGTCGGAGGTGGCGGGCGCCCGGTTGGGCTCGACGTCATCCCCGCGACTGCCTGGATCCAGTGTCGGAGGTGGCGGGCGCCCGGTTGGGCTCGACGTCATCCCCGCGACTGCGGGGATCCAGTAGAATGGCGCGGGCGAGGTGAGGTCACCATCCGACTGGATCCCCGCCCAAGCGGGGATGACATTGGGGGGGGCGGGGATGACATTGGGAGGGCGGGGATGAGATCGGGAGGGCTGGAGACTACTCAGTGCCGGCGCAGGCCTCCTCAATCCGAGCGGCAGCGTTTCATAAGTGGTTACAGGAGCACTTTTTGCACCTCCAGGGGCGCTCCACGTGAGCACCTCACACTGTGTACCCCCGGCAGGAGATCCGAAGAACATGCCGTCCGACCGATCACGAGCGAGACCTGTTTGGCTCCCTTTCCTGCTGATCATTCTCGCCGTACTGGTGGTGGCGGGCGTTCTGTGGACGGTGATCCAGTGGGTGATCACGTGAGGATCACAACAGCGTAACGAGTGGGCGCACGGGCTGGTGGTCAGCTATCGGGCCTTTCATTTATACCCAGGCAGGCGTGAGATGAACAATCGTGAGAGTCTACTAATCGGAATGGCGCTCGGGGCGGGATTCATGTATCTCCTCGATCCCGATCGCGGACGGCGGCGGCGCAGCCTGCTCCGCGACCAGATCGTTCACGGGGGACACGAGCTCGAGGATCTGAGCGCCGGGGTCACGGCGCGCGGGCGGCACCTTCGTAATCGCTTTCGCGGCGCCGTGTTGGAGACGCGCCGGCGAGACAACGGCGATCTGGTCGACGACAGCATTCTCGAGGCGCGGGTCCGCTCGCGGCTCGGGCGGCTCAGCGCCAATCCGTCGCAGATCGACGTGCGTGCGGAGCATGGGCGGATCACGCTGCTGGGGAGCGCACCATTGGACGAGATGCGCGCGCTGGTGGAGGGCGTAGAGGGCGTGCCCGGTGTCCACGACGTGATCAACCGGCTGGAGGACCGCGAGAGCGCCGGCTGACGAAGCGAATGGGCTTCCCCCTGCGGGCGGCGGCGCTCGACGTGGGCTCGAACGCGATCCGTTATCAGTTGGTCGAGTTCAGCGATCCGGAACACTTCGTCGAGCTCGACAGTCAGCGGCTGCCGGTGCGCCTCGGCCACGACGCGTTCACGAGCGGCAGGCTGAGGAAGGAGACGCTCGCCGCCGCGGCTGCGGTCGCGGTCGAGTTCAGACAGCGCCTGGACGCGCTGGGGGTGGAACACTACCGGGCGGTGGCGACCAGCGCAGTCCGCGAGAGCAAGAATGGTAGCGCGCTGGTCGATCGAGTTCGCCGTGAGAGTGGCGTTCTGCTGGAGACGATCACGGGCACGGAGGAGGCACGGCTGGTCTGGCTCGCCGTCCGGCAGCGCTTTTCACTGAACGATCGTGCGTGGCTCCTGGCCGATCTGGGCGGTGGCAGCATCGAGATGTCGGTGATCGACGAGTCCGGGATCCGCTGGAGCGAGTCACACCCGATGGGAACGGTCCGCCTGCTGGAGGACCTCGGTGGCGGTGCGGAAGCCGCGCCCGACTTCCAGGAGCTGGTCGAGCACTACACCTCCCGCCTCGAGCTCCCGGCCGATGCCGCCGATAGTCTGGAAGGCATCATCATCACGGGCGGCAATGCTGATGCGCTGGCCGACCTCGTTCCTGCTCCGCCCAACGCGGTCGGGGCGAGCGAGATGACACGTGCGGAGCTGCAGGCCGTGCTACAGCGCCTGGCCGGGATGAGCTTCCAGGAGCGGGTCGACCGCCTCGGCCTGAGGCCGGATCGGGCGGACGTGATCGTCCCGGCGGCCATCATCTTCGATCGCGTGGCGGAGCTGGCGGCCAGCGAGCGGATCGTGGTCCCACGGGTCGGCGTGAAGGAAGGGGTGCTCTACGACATCGCCGCCGATGTCGCCGGGCACCGGGCGCACGCCACGGAGCTCGAGCGCGTGACCCTGGCGGGCGCGCTGGCACTCGGCCGGCACTACCAGTTCGACGAAGCGCACGCCCGGCACGTGGCGGATCTGGCGCTGTCGCTCTTCGATCAGCTCCGGCCGCTGCACGACCTGGAGGAGGCCAGCAAAAGCAGATTGACGGCCGCGGCACTCCTGCACGACGTGGGGCAGTTCGTGTCCTATCGGCGACATCACAAGCACTCCTGGTACCTGATCAGCCACTCGGAGCTCGCCGGTCTGTCGCCGCAGGACATCCGACTGGTGGCGCTCCTGACGCGTTACCACCGCCGATCCGAGCCGAAAGACTATCACGAGGGCTACGCCGATCTGAACGAGCGAGAGAAACTGGAGGTACGAAAGCTCGCCGCGATCCTGCGGGTGGCCGACGCGCTGGACCGCGAGCACCAGGGGCGCGTGCGGCGGATCGACGTACGTAGCGGAAAGGGCGCCGTGGTCCTGGAGCTTCAGGGCACGGGTTCGACGGTACTGGAGGAGTGGGCGCTGAAGAAGAAGGCGGGGCTCTTCGAGAAGGTATTCAAGGTCGAGCTCCGCCTCTCATCACCGTAGAATACGAAGATGACCGCACGAGATGCCCTAGCTCATTCCGAGACGGATCCCAACTCCGACGATCAGGCGGCCGCGGGTCGCGGCATGCCGCCGCCTGAGATCCCGCGCGCGGTGAAGCCGCGCCCGGTGCCGAAAGGCGCCCGGCTCGACCACCCCGCCCTCTACTTCAATCACGAGCTCGGTTGGCTCGACTTCAACTGGAGGGTCCTGCATCAGGCCCGCGATGGTCGCTTCCCTGCCCTCGAGCGTGTTCGCTTCCTCGCGATCACCAGCAGCAACCTGGACGAATTCTACCAGAAGCGGGTGGGTGGCCTGAAGCGGCAGAAGGCCGCCGGGGTGATGCGACTCTCCTATGACGGCCGCACGCCGGACGAGCAGCTCAGGTTGGTGACCCGAGCGGCCCACGAGATCCAGGCGGCAATCAGCGAGACGTGGAACGCCGAGCTGCGACCCGTTCTCCGCGAGGGGGGCGTGGTCATCTCGGAGTACGACGAGCTCGCGGCCGAACAGCGCGCGTCGCTCGATCGGCATTTCTTCGAGCACATCTTTCCGGTGCTGACGCCGCTCGCCGTCGACCCGGGGCACCCGTTCCCCTTCATCTCGAATCTCAGCCTGTCGCTGGCCGTCGGACTGCGGCACCCGGAGCGGGAGTCGCTCTACTTTGCGCGCATCAAGGTCCCGACCGTTCAGGGCCGCTGGCTGCGCGTGACGCCCTCCGCGACCGAGCACCACTATGTGCCCGTCGAGCAGGTCATCGCACGCAACGCGAGCGCGCTGTTCCGGGGCATGGAAGTCCTGGGTGTCCACCCGTTCCGCGTGACCCGGAATGCCGACGTGGATCGGTACGAGGAAGAGGCGGAGGACCTGGTCGCGATGATCTCCGAGGAGCTGCGCGAGCGCCGCTCGGCACCCGTCGTGGGCCTCGAGATCGACTCGCGGATGCCGCCGTACGAGCGTCAGCTCCTGCTCCGGGAGCTCGGGCTGGAGCCGGCCGACGTGGTGGAGGTTGAGGGGCTGCTCGATCTCGCCGACCTGGAGGAGATCGCCAACCTCAACATCCCCGGCATGCGGTATGAGCCGTGGTCGCCCGTTACGCCGCCACGCCTGGCCCACGAAGGCGAGACGGAGGAGGATCAGGACATCTTCTCGATCCTCCGGCGCGGCGACCTGCTGGTCCATCATCCGTACGAGTCGTTCAATGCCAGCGTGCAGCAACTCCTGGACGAGGCGGCAGCCGACCCGCACGTGCTGGCGATCAAGCAGACCCTCTACCGTACATCCGCGAACTCGCCGATCGTCCGGTCGCTCCTGCGCGCCGCGGAGCTCGGGAAGCAGGTCGCGGTGCTGGTCGAGGTGAAGGCCCGCTTCGACGAGGCGAACAACATCGAGTGGGCCCAGATCCTGGAGAACGCTGGCGTTCACGTCACCTACGGACTGGTCGGGCTGAAGACGCACGCCAAGGTGCTCCTGATCGTCCGTCACGAGGGCGGGCGGCCGCGGACCTACTGCCACATCGGGACGGGGAACTACCACGCGGAAACGGCCCACGTCTACACGGATCTTGGTCTGCTCACCGCCGACCAGGTGATCGGAGGGGACGCGATTCAGCTCTTCCACTCGCTCACCGGGCACGCGCCGGATCAGCGATACGAACGGCTGGTGGTGGCACCGCGGGACATGCGGGAGGCGTTCTACCGGTTGATCGAGCGCGAGGTCGCGAACCAGCGGGAGGGGGGCAAGGGGCGGATCGTCGCCAAGATGAACGCGCTCGACGACGCGGGGATCATTCAGCGGCTCTATGCGGCCTCACAGGCCGGGGTGCAGATCGACCTCATCGTGCGTGGCCATACCCGCCTGCGGCCGGGGCTAGCGGGCTACAGCGAGAACATCCGGATCATCAGCATCATCGGCCGCTTTCTGGAGCACGACCGGATCTATTGGTTCGCCAACGGCGGCGATGCCGAGGTGTTCATCGGGAGCGCGGACTGGCGGCAGCGGAATCTCGACGAGCGCGTCGAGGTGGTCACGCCCGTCCAGGATGCGGCACTGCGCGACCGCCTGACGGCGATCCTTGAGATGGCGCTCGCCGACAACCGCCTCGCGTTCGACCTGGACGCTGAGGGCCGCTATGTGCAGCGCCGGCCGGAACCCGGGGAGCCCGAGCGGGCCTTCCACTCGCGGCTGATGCGCGACGCGCTGGAGCGGACCGGCTCGCCGCAGCGGACGCTCGCCGTCGGGCCGGGGGGTGCTGATCAGGTGGGCCGGAGGCGGGGTCAGGCAGGTTGAGCGGGGGTGTAACCGTCGCGGTAGAGCTTCGCCAGAAGTGCCCTGCGGCCGCGAACCCCGACCTTCTCGCAGGCGCGCGAAAGGTGATCCTGCACGGTGTAGCCTGAGACGCCCAGGCGGGCGCCGATGCGCTTGGTCGAATCCCCCTTCAGCACCAGCAGCACCACGTCGCGTTCCCGCGGCGTGAGACCGTAGAGGTGCATCAGCGCGACCGATCCGCGGGGCGGCCGGGCGGGCTCGATGACGATCACCGTGGCCGATTCGCCCGAAGCGTCGGGCTCCGCGAGCGACGCGCGCAGCGTGTACCACCTTCCGGAACGTCCGTGTGCCCGCAGCTCCGGGTGACCCGGCCTCGTCACGCCCTCATGCGCGAGCCGCACCCGCGACAGGAGGCTGTGCACGGCGTAGGGCAGGAGGTCCGGATCGGTACCGACGTTCGCCAGATCGTCGAGCTGCGCGGCGGCCGGCCCGCTCCTTAACACGACCCGGTCGTGGACGTCGAGGATCAGGACGCTGGGGGCGGTCGTGCTCGCGCCGTCCGCTGCGCGGGCGGCCTCGAGCAGTGAAGCCGACCGCATGCCGTAGCCGATGTGGGGCGCCGCGGCGCGCAGGAACCGCGCCTCCTTCTCCCCGAAGGCGGGCGAGCCGGGCTCCCTGAACATGCACCACGAGGCCCAGATCCCCCCGTCCCAGCAGAGTGCCGTCCGCGCCCGCTGCTCGAGCCCCTCCCGGCGCAGCATATCGAGGAACAGGGCGGAATTGATGGTGGAGGTCGTCCGTCCCGAGCGTGCCAGGTCGAAGTACTCGGTGATCTCGAGCGGGTAGACCTGCGTCATGTAGTCGTGGACCAGCCCGTCGGACAGCCCGGTCATCCAGCCGTGGACGAAGAGGCCCGTGTCGGGATCGGTGGCGACGATGGAAGTTGCCTCGGTAGGCACGACCGACGCAGTCTGGCGCGCCAGCTCCTGGCGGAGGCTGATCGTATCGAGTCCCGCATGGCAGACGCGCTTGACGGCACGCAGGGCATCGCGTTCCCCCCGCGTGGTCA
>JBBDRL010000015.1:36284-59364 GCA_040905505.1 Gemmatimonadota bacterium
GCATGGCAGACGCGCTTGACGGCACGCAGGGCATCGCGTTCCCCCCGCGTGGTCAACCTGACGGCTCGTGTCATCACTCCCCCTGAAACGTGGGATACCGCGACACACGCGGCGCGGCCATCGTGTCGCACTGGATGATCGAACTTCACCTGCAGTCCATCCGAGACCAGCGAAAGGACAATGATGCCTGACCAGCGCCGATACGCAAGTCTGTTGCTGATCGCCGTCGCCGTGGCGCCCGGGTGCGAAGCGAGCGCGCCCGCCGCCGATACGGCCGCGGCAGAGGCCTCCGAGCTCGTGGCCGACGCTCCCAGCGTACCGGAAGCCGCCGCGTCAGAGCCGACGCTCGACGACGTACGAGCCGCCACCGAGCGCTTTCAGGACGTGAATGTCGCACTCGCAGAAGGCTATATCCGCGATCCGGCGGACATGTGTGTGACCGCCGAGATGGAAGGTCGCTCACCTGACGAGGGCGCGATGGGCGTGCACTACTTCCGCCCGGACCTGCTGGGCATCACCGGGCCACCGGATCCGCGGGTCGACGGGATGGGGACGTATACGGACTTCAGCGCTCCGGCGGTCCTGGTCTACGAGCCGCAGGCCGACGGGTCGATGGAGCTGGTGGGCGTCGAGAATCTGGTGTTCGTGCGGGCCTGGGAAGAAGCGGGCAACCTGGACCCCCCTTCGTACCAGGGCATTGCGTACGATCGAATGGAGGACGACCCCGCGACGGAAGTCGACGAGGCACACGGTTTCGAGGCCCACTACGACCGGCATGTCTGGCTCTACCGCGAAAACCCGCTCGGGGTGTTCGCGCCGATGAACCCCGATGTGACGTGCGACTACCACGCGCCGCAGATGGCGATGTAGAATGGAAGCATCGGCGGGCCCGCCGCGTGGGGTGCCGGGTCCGTCCATGCCCTTACGCTGGAGGTGATCGGTGGGAACACGAAATGGAGATCGTCTGATCGTCGTGACGGGTGCTACGGGAAAGCAGGGTGGCGCCACCGCGCGGCACCTGCTGCAGAAGGGTTTTCAGGTTCGCGGCGTCACTCGCGACCCGGCGAGTCCAGCGGCGCGGTCACTCGGGGAGGCGGGCGCCTCGCTGATCCAGGGCGATCTGGATGATCGTACCTCCCTGGACGCGGCCCTGGAGGGAGCGGACGGTGCGTTCTCTGTGCAGAACTTCTGGGAAACAGGGTACGAACGGGAGATCGAACAGGGGATTCGCTTTGCCGATGCGGCGAGCGCGGCTGGAATCGGGCACTTCGTCTATGCCTCGGTCGGCAGCGCCCATCGCGATACGGGTCTGTCGCATTTCGAGAGCAAGTGGAAGATCGAGAACCACATCCGAGGGCTCGGCCTCCCGTACACCGTCCTGCGACCGGTCTTCTTCATGGAGAACTGGGAAGGGCCTTTCCTGCGCCCATCGATCCTCTCCGGAACACTCGCGCTGCCACTCGACCGCGCGACGAACTTCCAGCAGATCGCCGTCGACGATATCGGATCGATCGCGGCTTCGGCGTTCGAAGACCCGGATCGCTGGGTCCGACGAGAGGTCGATCTGGCGGGAGACGAGGGAAGCATCGCCGATATCGCCGAGACCTTCGCCCGGGTCATCGGCCGGCCGGTCGCCTACAATCAGGTCCCATGGGACGACTACCGGCAAGCTGCCGGCGATGAGTATCACGACATGTTCCGCTGGTTCCAGGACGTGGGCTACGACGTGGATGTCCCGGGGCTCAGGTCCGAGTTCGCCCAGTTGACCTCGTTCGCGGATTATCTGAAACGCCACGGATGGGAGGGCGCCGAGGCGGCCGGATGACGTGAACCGTACGTGATGCAGCGCGAGTTGTTCAGAGTACCTGCGCGGCGGATCCGGGGGGCCGCTTGAATTCCCTCGTCGTCACCCGCGGGCCGCCGCAACGGCATGGCCTACGGCGACCCCGAACGTGCAGACGGTTATGCTCCCCGCAGCGTAAGCGGCGGCCGTCGTGTAGCTCCCGCCGGAGACGAGGGCCACGACCTGATATGAGAAGGTGCTGAAGGTGGTCATGCCGCCGCAAAAACCGGCGGTGAGGAGCGCCCGAAGCCTCGGAGAGAACTGGACCCGGCCGAATACCCCCAGCAGGATCCCCAACAGGGTGGACCCGATCAGGTTGACGGCAAGCGTTCCCCAGGGGACTATTCCCCCTGTCCAGGTCAACGCCCAGCCCTCGATCGCGAATCGTACCAGCGCCCCGATCCCGCCTCCGAGCCCGACGTAGAGGGGGATCAGGCGCATCGAGGCGGGGGCACTCTCATCTGCTTCGCATTGCTGGATGATCCTGTTTGCCGTCTTCATCGGAGGGGCCGTCGGGTCGGCCGCGCGCTACACGGTGTCGCGATCGATTCAGGATCGGTTCGCCGGTTCGTTTCCCTGCGGTACCCTCGCCGTGAACGTACTCGGCTCGTTTCTCCTGGGGGCGGCCCTCCCGATACTCGGCACATCCGCCGTTCCGGCCACGCTCCAGGCGTTTCTGACGGTCGGCCTGTTCGGCGCCTTCACGACCTTCAGCACCTTTGCCCACGAAGCGTTCGCTCTGGCTGCGGCCGGCCAGGGTGGCCGCGGGGTGATCCTGTATGTGACGGCAAGCCTCCTGCTCGGAGTGGCGGCGTTCGCGGCCGGTGCCTTCATCGTGGGCGCGGCGCTCGGACTCCCGATGATGGTCGGGTGAGGTGCGGCATCGGTCGGCTTGCGCCGCCGGCTACCGGTTGCCGGTTGCCCGTTGCCAGGTGGCAAGTGCCGGGTGTCACCGGCATGTTGCTGGACTCGCGCGGGTTTGGCAACCCGACCCGTTCGTCTCCTGATCGTTCACACCAGTGAATGGACCGATGCCGGTCACTCGTGGCGACCGCGACGGTGATTCGCCCATGCTCGTCCTGGTCGGTGGCGGCCACGCGCACGTGCAGGTGCTGGAGTCGATGGCGAGATCCGCGTGGCCGCGAGTCCGCACGATGTTGGTCTCCCCGGAGCCGCGGCAGGCCTACTCCGGGATGATTCCCGGGTACCTCCAGGGGACCTACGCGGCAGACGAGATCGCCATCGACCTCCCCGCGCTGTGCGCCGCCGCCGGGGCGGAGTTCCGGGCGGCGCGGGCCGAGCGAGTCGATGCCACTCGGCGGGTCGTCCATACCTCGGCCGGGCCGATCCCCTTCACCTACGCGGGCCTCGACGTGGGCTCGGTTCCAGCGGGACTCGGGCTTCCCGGGGTGCGGGAGAATACGCTCCGCCCGCGGCCCCTGCATGCGGCCACGGCGCTGCGCGGCCGGCTCGACGAGCTGGCGGAGGACGCGGGGCGCGGTGGACGCGTTCACATCGGGGTGGTCGGCGCGGGCGCGGGCGGCGTCGAGATCGCTCTTGCCGCCCACCGCCGGATCGCCGAGCACGGTGCCGTGCCGCGTGTCGTCATCTTCGAGAGCGGAGACCGACCGCTGCCGGACTTTCCGCGGCGCGCCCGATCGGTCCTGCTGCGGGTCTTCGAGCGGCGCGGCATCGCGCTGCTGCCCGAGCGGGAGGTCGTCGCCGTCGACCCCGGGGGCATCCGCCTGGCGACCGGCGAGCTGGTGAAGCTGGATGTCGCCGTCTGGACCACGGGCGCCGCCCCGCCGCCGCTTCTCGCCAGGTCCGACCTGCCTCTCAGCGGGTCAGGCTTCTTCCATGTCGACGAGACCCTGCGTTCACTCGACGGAACGCCGGTGTGGGGCGCGGGCGACTGCATCGATCTAATCGGTCACGACCTCCCGAAGGCCGGAGTTTTCGCGGTGCGCCAGGCCCCGGTGCTCGCCGCGAACCTTCGCGCCGCCCTCGCCGGTGGAGAGCCGCAGCGCTACCGGCCCCAGCGGGCGTTCCTCTCCCTCCTCAATACCGCGGACGGCGGGGCGCTTCTCCGATGGCGCGGCATCGCCCTGCACAACCGGCCCGCCTGGTGGCTCAAGGACCGCATCGACCGGGGCTTCGTCGAGCGCTTCGCGATCGAGCGGCCGAGGCACTCGTGACCCGGTTCAGAACCACACTCGATAAGCGGCGGCGACGTTCCTGCCGGGGCCCGGTGCAAAGTCCTTGATCCGACTCGTTGCTTCCCTGTAGACCTCGTCCGCGAGGTTTTCGACCCGCAGGGTCAGTGAATGCGTAGTCGCGCCGCGCTGGATCCGCAGGCCGGAATGGATGCGAAGGAGCACGTGCGCCGGCGTAGGTGCTTCGTCTGCCGCGCCGACCCGGTCCTGCCGCATCTCCCGCAGCAGGTCCGCCCCGAAGGAGAAGGTACCGTCGTCCCAGCGGAGGCTGCCGCCGATGCGAGGGGCGGGCATGAACGAGAGTCGCGTCCCATCCAGATGCATCCCTCGCAGCGCATCCCCCGTGAACCCCACCGCCAGATCCTGCCTGATGGCGTACTCGAGGCGCGATTCCACGCCCTCGATCGTCGCATCCTTCTGCGCGTACCGGAAGACGGCGATGGGTTCGCCGCCGACGACCGTATCGGGCTCGGCGACGAGATGGACGTAGTTCGAGATCCTGTTCCGATAGGCCACGAACTGGCCGCTCCAGCGGGTGTTCTGCACCCGGGCGAGCGCCTCCACGCCGATGCCACGTTCGGCCGCCAAAGTCGGCGTCCCGTACTCGACCGCACCCGTTCCCGCGTGGAGTGCGCCCGAGAAGAGCTCCTCGACGGTCGGCGCCCGAAACGATCGGGAGACGCTCGCACTGAACGAAACCACGTCGCTCGGCGCGAATCGCACGCTACTGGAACCCGAGAAGCTGCGGAAGATCCGGTCGACGGCGGGGCCGAACTTCGCGCTGGTTTTCGAGGAGATCCCATAATGGTCGTAGCGAGCCCCGAACTGGAGGGTCGCGAGACCCGGGAGTAGCGTCACCTCCTGCACGGCGAAGACCCCGAATCCGCGGGAATCGGCCCCGGGTGTCAGCGCCGCCGGACCGGTGTTCTCGTACTGCTTGAACAGACCGCTGAAGCCCCACGTGCCTCCGGCGACTGGGCCGAGCGCACCCTGCCGCAGCAGCACGTCCGCCGTCTGCGTTCGCAATCCGAACGACATCTGCACCGCGTCCGACGGATCGAGCTCGTCATGATCGTACTGCTGGGCACTCACGGCGAGCCGGAGCGATGGCAAGAGTCTCGAATCCAGATCCCACCGCGTCTTCACCTGCACCTCCTGGCGGTCCCCCCTCACCCGTACCGCCTCCGTCCCCGGCGGAATCGGCAGACCGTAGACGAAACCGTAGGCCCGCACGGCGCCACCGACCGCCGAGCGACTCCCGATGCGCCCCACACCCACCGATGCCGTCCAGTTCCGGGAATCGGTGTTCGCCAGTCGGTCACCCAAATCGCCATCGTCACCTATCCGTACGTCGTCCGAGCGCTTGAGGCCCGCACGTAACGTGAGCCCGACCCGCTCGGCGACGGGCACCCCGACCCGCACCGACCCGCCCGCTCCCGGAAACGCGGATTCACCCTGCATTGCCGCCACCCCCTCGACCCCCGCCGGGACGTTGGTGGGGATATCGGCGGAGATCACGTTCACCACCCCGCCCAGCGCATTGTTCCCGTACAGCAGCGTCGCCGGCCCGCGCACCACCTCGATCCGCTGCGCCGCCAGCGGGTCGATCGTCACCGTGTGGTCGATCGCCGATCCAGCCAGGTCGGAAGAACGCTGACCGTCCTGCAGCACGAGGATCCGGTCGCCGGTCAGCCCGCGCATGATCGGAACCGATGCCGCCGGGCCGTTGTACCTGGCGCGGATTCCCGGCTGCCTGGCAAGTGTCTGCGCCACCGTGGCGGAAAGCTCTCGCTCCAGCATCCGGCCGCTCACCTGCGTCGTCGCCTGTGTCACCGCCCGCGGGTCCGACCCGAGCGCGGTCCCGGTGACCTGCACCCCCGCCAGCGACAGCGGCGTGACATGGAGAATGAAATCCGCTTCCGTCCGCGAGCCGGCGCGCACCTCGATGCTCCGATGGACCGGCGCATACCCCATCAGCGTTGCCTCGACTGTATAGACCCCGCTTCGAAGATCACCCATCTCGAAGGCGCCGTCGCCGTTCGCGAGCGTGCTTCGCCCCGTCTCGACGATCGTTATCTGCGCGCGCGACAGCGGCCGGTCTTCCGGATCGACTACATGGCCCGCCAGCCAGCCGGCCCCGCTCCCCTGACCCGCGACCGTCGGCACGCTTGCGATCGTGCTCACCGCAACGGTGACACAGACGATAGCGAAGATCTGTCGCCGTGGATCCAGCATGGCCCCCCTCATGGTTCGACTCTCCGAGCCCGCCGGTATTTAGCCGGCAATAACTTCCATTTTAGGAGAGTCTAAATCTTCCTTGAGGGCAGCGCAATGCCGTGTGCCGGACTGCCAAACGGATGGAGTCTATCTGCCGCGACCGCGCGGGCCATCGCCGCGGTCGGGGCGAACGGTGACCTTCTTTCCTTTGATCCGGGTCTGGCGAAGGGCGTCGAGGACCTCTGGGGCGGCGTCGGCCTCGACCTCGACGGTGGAGGAGCGGTCGCCGATCTCGATGGTGCCGATCTGCCGGCCGGTAACCCCGGCCTCGCCGGTGATGGCGCCGACGAGATCCTTGGGGCGAATTCCGGCCGTGCGGCCGGCGCTGATGAAGAGGCGGACGGTGTCACCCGCCGGCGCGCGGGATCGGGCCGCACCCCGCTTGCTCAGCCGGTCCGTGCCCCGCCCCTTCTTCTCGCGGGAGTCCCGGCCGCGCGCCGGGACATCATGCTGGAGCCGGACGTCGGGGATATCGGTGTGCTCGTCGACGTCGGTCGCGGTGGCCGCGTCCAGCAGCTTGACCGCCGCCATGGCGACCTCGACCGGTCCGAACTCGTCGGCGAGGGACTCGACCACGACGCGGAAGCCGTCGAGGTCGCCCTCGACGAGCGTTTCCCGCAGCGATGCCCGCACGAGCTCGAGACGCCGGGTGCGGAGGTCGGCGACCGTCGGGACCTTGGCGACGTGGATCTTCTGCTTCGTGAGGCGCTCGATGTTGCGCAGCAGCCGGTCCTCACGCGGCTGAATGAGCGTGATTGCGACCCCTTCACGGCCGGCCCGACCGACGCGCCCGATGCGATGGACATAGCTCTCGGGCGCCGACGGGACGTCGTAGTTGATCACGTGCGTGAGGCGGGGGATGTCGAGCCCGCGGGCGGCGACGTCGGTGGCGATGAGGAGGTCGGTGGTGCCGCTGCGGAGCTTGTTCATGACCCGGTCGCGCTGCTCCTGCGAGAGCCCGCCGTGGATCGCCTCGGCCCGGTAGCCGTAGGCGCTGACCTTCTCCGTCAGCTCGTCGACCTCGGTTCGGGTGCGGCAGAAGATGATCGCCGCCTCCGGGTTCTCCATGTCGAGAACGCGCGCCAGCGCGGCAAGCTTGTGGGCGCGCGGCAGGACGTACGCCGTCTGCCGGATGCGGGGCACGGCGCCAGCGGGAAGTTTCTCGCCCGCGATGCGGATCTGCACCGGGTCGCGCAGGTTGCGCCGGCCGATGGCGGCGATCCGGGGCGGCATGGTGGCCGAGAAGAGGACGGTCTGGCGGCTGGCAGGCGTGGCGGCCAGAATCGCCTCCAGGTCCTCGGCGAACCCCATGTCGAGCATCTCATCGGCTTCGTCGAGGACGACCAGATCGAGCCCATCCAGGTCGAGGGTGCCCCGGTTGATGTGGTCGAGCGCGCGGCCCGGTGTGGCGACCACGACGTCGACGCCGCGCTTCAGCACGCGTAGCTGCTGCGAGAAGGACTGGCCACCGTAGATCGGCAGCACGCTGACCTGTAGCGCGCGGCCGTAGCGGTGGACCGCCTCGGCCACCTGCATCGCCAGCTCCCGGGTCGGCACCAGGATCAGCGCCGTCGGGAGCGGCCGCGCGGCGTCCCGATTATCGAGGCGCTGGAGAAGCGGAAGCGCGAAAGCCGCGGTCTTCCCCGTGCCGGTCGCCGCCTGCCCGAGCAGATCGCGGCCATCCAGGAGCGGTGGAATCGCCTCCCGCTGTATCGGTGTCGGTTCCTCGTAGCCGAGTCCGACGAGCGCCTCCACGAGGCGGGCATCGAGCCCGAGATCGGCAAATCCGGTCGACGAGTCAACGGAGACGTGTTTTCCTGCCATACGGCTTCTTCTTCCATGGATGAGTCCCGCTCGTCCCGGTTCGTCAATCGACGATCCAGGGCGCGATAGACGACGCTTCGCGGTCGCGAGAGCGCCGACCATCTGAGGGCAAAGTGTATTCCGAAAGATCCTTACCGGGCGAGTCGCCGGCGTTCCGTCATGCTTTCCCGGATGTGACGTGCCCCGGAGTGCGGCCGTACTTCTCGAGGAAGCGGTGCTCGCCTTCGGTGGAGCCGATGAGAATCATCTCGGCATCGGAAGGCAGCACGAACGAAGCGGGTGGGTTGATGACCATCTCGGAGGCTTGCTCGATCGCGACGACACTGCACTTGGTGGATTCGCGGATGCCGCTCTCGAGGAGCGAGACGCCCTGCAGCTCGGGCGGCACGGGGTGCCTGAAGATGTCCAGTCCTTCCGCGAGCATCACCACGTCGTCCTTCTCCAGCAGGTTGTAGACAGCGTTCGCGCCCATCGAGGCGTACGACATCACGAAGTCGGCCCCCGCGCGGTGCAGCGTCGAGACGTTCCGCTCCAGCGTGGCGCGGCTGATGAGCTGAACGTCCGGGCGCAGGCTGCGACAGTAGATGGTCAGGTAGATGTTCGTCGCGTCGTCGTTCGTCGTGACGATCACCGTCGGCGCCTTCTCGATGCCCGCGCGCTGGAGGACCTCGAGGTCGGCGGCGGAGCCGAGCACATAGGTTTCGTCGTCGCGGATCCGCGTGGGATCCTTCTCGACGATCCGGTACGGGATGTCGCGCTCGCGCAGTGCCGCGGCCGCCGCGCGCCCGACCCGACCGCCGCCCAGGAGCAGAACGGGGGTCTCGGAGAAGCTGTAGATCACCGTCAGCTCGGTGAACCGGGCGAACTGATCGTCCGAGCCCGCGAGCACCAGGACGGTGGTCGGGAGGATCCGCGTCTCGGCGGTCGGCAGGGCGAACTCGCCGCGCTGCCATACGCCGACGATCGTCAGACCCGTCGTATCCCGCAGGCGGCTCTCTCCGACGGTCTTCCCGATCCACGGCGTGCCGATCATCGGCGATTCGGCGACCAGCAGCTCCCCGAAGCGGCCGATGACGTTCGCCCGAACATCGCCGCCCATGCTCCGCCGCGCGAGGGCACGGCCGAGCATCCGCGGAAGCTGCACGACCCGATTCGCGCCCGCGAGCTCGATGACGTCCACCGACTCGACCGAGCGCGCGATCGCGGCGATCGGCAGCGATCGCGTCAGCTCCCGCGTGGTGTAGACGATGTTGGTGTTCTCGAAGTCGTCGCCCGTGGCGGCCAGCAGCGCGGCGTCGGCCGCCCGCGCCCGCCGGTAGGTCTCCATGTCGTCCCGCTCCCCGACGAGGACCTTGATCCCTTCGTCATGCAGCGTGAGCGCCCGTGTGAGATCCGGCTCGAGGACGACGTAGGAGTAGCCGTTGTACCGGAGCCGCTCGATGAGCGACATCGCGACCGGGTCGAGGTGCGAGATGATCACGTGGCCATGCGTTCCGGTCGGCAGCTTTCTCGGCGCCCGAGCGTGCGACTGCGCCTCCAGCCACGGCGCATAGAAGAACTGGATGAAGGTGAACGGCAGGACGACCAGGAGGAAGAGGACGCCGGAGAGGAGGACGACCGCCGAGAACGCCCGGCCGAGGTCGGAGACGAAGAGGATGTCCCCGTACCCCAGGGTGGTCATCGTCACCAGCGTCCAGTACAGACCCGTGATCCAGGAATGCGCCTGCCCCTCCCCGCTCATGATGACCTGGAAGAGGACGCTGTAGGCGACGATCAGAAGCAGGAGGAAGGTGAAGTAGTGCCTGAGCACTCGCAGGTTCCGCCGGGCGGTTCCGCTCTGGAAGAAGAAAGCGAGCTGCGAGCTGAGGAACTTCATCGAGTCTCTGGCTGCGTGGGGCACGGGAGGCACACATCGAGCGAACGGGCTCGCTTCCGGGGAGGCGAGCCCGTCGAACAAACTATCGGCGACATGATGCTTGCCACCAGCGCGACCTTTCCGATGCTACGACCCGGTCGCGGCAGCCGCCTGTCTCGCTCAGCTCGGCTGATTGCGCATGTGGTCGGCGAGCCCATGCAGCCTCGAGCGCAGGAACGCCTGGAGCTCCTTCGGTATTTCGTCGTCGGCGACCGCGCGATCCATGCACCAGAGCCACTCGTCGCGCTCCCGCTCGCCGATGGCGAAGGGGAAGTGCCGCATGCGGAGCCGCGGGTGACCGAAGCGCTCTACGTAGGCCTGCGGTCCGCCCAACCAGCCGGTGAGGAATAGGAAGAGCTTCTCGCGCGACGACTTCAGGCTCTTCGCGTGCAGCGCCCGGATGGTCGCCGCCTCGGGCGCCGAGTCCATCAGGTCGTAGAAACGGCCGACAAGGCGTCGGACGCCGGCTTCGCCGCCGATGAGGTCGTAGGGGGTGGGGTTCGGATCCGACATGGCATGATATGCGTGGGGAGACGGTCTGCGGTTCACTGCGCACACGAGCTTTCACCCATCGTTCGCACGGTCACCCGTTGCCTGACGCGGGCGCACGACGACCGCGCGGGTAGCGCCGTCGTCGACCAGCGGGATTCCCGCCTCTTCCAGTCGGCGTCCATCCACGCTCACCGAAGCGCCGAGCCGGCCCACGGCGGCAGGATCCTGCACGGAAATGGTGTAGAGGCTCCTCCCGAACCGGTACTCGATCGAGTACTCCTCCCACCCGTCGGGAGTCGAGGGATCCACGTAGAGCGTATCGCCCCGCTTCCTGAAGCCGAGGATCCCTTCCAGCCCGACCCGGTACATCCAGCTCGCCGAGCCGGTGTACCACGTCCACCCGGCACGTCCGACGTGGCCTGCCGCCGTGTAGACGTCGGCCGCTACCACGTACGGCTCCGCCTGATAGATCGCGACGTCGTCGGGCGTACGCGTGCGGGTCAGCGGGTTGATCATCTGGTAGAGCTCGAAGGCACGGTCACCGTGGCCCGACCGAGCCGTGGCGAGCACAGCCCAGAGGGCGGCGTGAGTGTACTGGGCGCCATTCTCCCGAACCCCGGGCAGGTAGCCTTTGATGTAGCCCGGGTCGTGAGGAGTCCGGTCGAACGGGGGGGTGAGCAGCTTCAGGATCCTGGCCTCGTCGTCCACCAGGTGGGTCTCCAGGGAGCGCATCGCCTGCGCCCGGCGATCCGGCCGTCCGGCGCCCGAGATCACGCTCCAGCTCTGCGCGATGGAGTCGATGCGGCACTCGTCGCTCAGCGCCGATCCGAGTGGCGCGCCATCGTCGAAGTAGGCGCGGCGGTACCACTCCCCGTCCCAGCCGTGCGCCTCGATCGCGGCCGCGTAGGCATCCGCTCGGGCGCGGAAGTCCGCGGCCACTTCGTGGTCCCGACGCTGCTCCGCGTGAACGGCGAAGGCTCGCAGTGTCGCGGTGAGGAACCAGGCCAGCCAGACGCTCTCACCGCGGCCCTCCACGCCTACGCGGTTCATCCCGTCGTTCCAGTCGCCGCTGCCGATGAGCGGCAGGCCGTGTTCGCCCGTCGTGCATGCTCTTCGAAGCGCGCGCAGGCAGTGCTCGTAGACGCTCCCGTGCTCGTCGGAGATCGAGGGCAGATCGTAGACCTCGTGCTCGTGCGGCTCCAGGTCGCGCATGATGAGGAAAGGGACGTACTCGTCCAGGACCGTGGCATCGCCGGTCACGTTCACGTAATGATCGACCACGTGAGGGAGCCAGGCGAGATCATCGGAGAACCGCGTTCGGACGCCTCGCCCGCTCTGCGGGTGCCACCAGTGCTGCACGTCCCCCTCGAGGAATTGCCGCGCCGCCGCGCGCTGGATGTGCTCCCGCGCCAGCGCGGGCTCGGCGTACACGAAGGCCATTACATCCTGAAGCTGATCCCTGAAACCGTAGGCCCCGCTGCTCTGGTAGAGGGCCGAGCGGGCCCACATCCGGCAGGCGAGGGCCTGGTACAGCATCCAGCGGTTGACCATGACGTCGAACGAGGGCTCGGGCGTGCGCACGGTGACGACCGACAGGCGCTCCGCCCATCCCTCCGTACTGGCCCTGACCGCGGCGTGGGCTCGATTCAGGTCACGGTACTCGGCCACGGCTCGCAGAGCCTCGGCTTCGCCCTTCAGCGCGCCGAGCACCACGACGATCTCTCGCGTCTCGCCGGGGGCGAGCTCCAGCACGCACCGGAGCGCCGCGCAGGGGTCGGCACCGGCGCCATGGGTTCCGGACAGCGGCGCGGCACCGAGACCGGCGGGCGCGGCCAGAGTTCCGTTGCGTCCCAGGAACTCGCGGCGGTCGCCGGTGTGCTCAACCAGTGGCTCGCTGAGCGAGTAGAACGCGACACTTTCGGCGAACTCCGGATCGAAGAAGTTGCGTGCCAGGATCGCCTCGTGGTTCGGGTCGAACTCGGTGCGCACCTGGTGCTGCGTGTGCTCGCGGAGCACCCCAAGCGTCCATTCAACGTACGCCGTCAACGAAATCCGGCGCGGGCTCGGCCCGCGGTTGGTGACACGCAACAGCGAGATCTTCACGGGCTCGTCGGGGGCCATCGCCAGCGTCAGGTGCGTGGCGAGACCGGCGTGCTCGTGCGCGAACGACGACCAGCCGGCGCCGTGGCAGACGGTATAGGCGATGTCGCGCGGTACAGGGGCCGGTGTGGCGCTCCACGTCTCACCGGTCTCCTCGTCGCGCAGGTAGAGCGCCTCGCCCACCGCGTCGCTCACCGGGTCGTTGTGCCACGGCGTGAGCCGATAGAAGTAGCTGTTCTCGGCCCAGGTGAAGCCGCCGCCGCGCTCGGTGACCACGAAACCGCCGTGGGGAGTCGCGACGACGTTCGACCACGGCGCGGGAGGCACCCGGTCGCCGAAAACGCGAATCTGGTAATCGTCCCCTCGTGTCAGGCCGCCGAACCCGTTGTCGAATCGCAGCGACGAGTGATCGGCCGTTCGGTGCGAATCGCCCTCATGCGTAGCCCCGGCTCGAATCTCGAGCGGGTCACCGGCGGTCGATCCCGCGTCCGCGGCGACGGTGCGTGCGGAGTCCGCGAGGTGGCCGCTTTCCGGCGCGCTACGGCGTTCGGGTGCCCGCGGAAGCGCGAGCGGCGCCCGATCGTCGACCTCCGCCTCGTCGGGAGCCAGCGGCCCCTGGATGATCCGACTCAGCGAGCGTCCGTCGCACTGGATGTGCATACGGGCGGTGGCCCGCAGCATGAGGAGGTCGTCGGGGGCGAGAAGGTCCGCTTTCCGAACGAAGATGCCGCCGGGGCGATCCTCCATCCCCGCGTTACCCGACGTGACGATCGCCTCCGCGATCCGATCGGACAGCTCACGGAGGTAGCTCGACGACTCGGTGTCCACGACGACCACGTCGACCGCCATCCCACGCCGATGCCAGTAGCGCTGAGCCGCGAAGAGCTGCCGGAGCGTCGGAAGGCCGTCCGTGGAGCCAACCGTCGCCAGCACGATCGGGCGATCGCCGGAGATGCCGTTCGCCCAGAGGAGCTGGCGCGATCCGCGGTTCCGGAGCATCTCTTCCTCTTCCGCCCTGAACGCGGGGTCGGAGTAGAAGAGGTGCCCGGCGATCTCCTGGAAGACTGCGGCATCGGCCGGGTCGATGTCCATCTCGCGCAGCTCCACCTGCGCAGAGGTCCACGCCAGCTCGAGCGCGCGGTGCGCCGAGAACGGGTCATGGTAGCGGCCGGCCAGCTCGAAGGCTCTCGCCCGGCTTTCCGCGACCAGGGTGGTGAACGTCACCGACGCCGATTGGCCCGGCGCCAACTCCAGGCGGGTCCGGATGGCCAGTATCGGGTCGAGAACGGCACCTACGGTCCCGGACAGGACCCCATCGGTCTCGAGGGCGATGGGGTCGCGGGTGGAGCGCCCCCGTCCCAGGAATCGGCTCCGGTCGGTCTCGCACGTTACCGGCCCCACCCGCTCCTTTCCCGAATCCACCACGTGCACGCACCAGAGGGGCGTGTCGTCTGCGGATCGCGGGCGGCGGGTGGCGGTGATCGCCGTACACCACTCGTGCCATTCCGTCTCCACGAAGAGGTTGGAGAAGGCGGGGTGGGCGCGGTCGTCGTCCGGCGGCGCCAGCACGACCTCTCCATAGCTGGTCAGCTCGATCTCCCTCGGCTCGGCCCCATTGTTGGTGACGGTCACGCGCCGGACTTCGGCCGCGTCCTCCGGCACCGCCGCGATCTCGGTGCGGGTCTCCAAGTCGCCGTCCACGCGATGGAAGGTGACGCGATCCGTCGCGAGCAGCGCGTGGTAGGCGTCCGCGCGACGGCAGACGGGCTGATGGGCCGCCGACCAGACGCGGCCGCTGGAGGTGTCCCGCAGGTAGCAGAACTGGCCGGTATTGTCCAGCGTTCCGTCGGCTCGCCAGCGGGTGACCGCCAGCTCCCGGTACCGGCTGTATCCGCTGCCGCAGTGGCTCACCATGACCGTGTACGGAAGGCGACCCAGCAGAGCGATGTGGGGTTGCGGCGTGTCCGCCGTGTGGAACTCGCGTACGGCGGGCCGCTCCAGCTCAGGCTTCGGCAGCGATTGGTCCGAGCGCACGGCGTGCGGCCTCTGGAACACGAGCCTGCGGGGGATACGCTCGTGCAGCAGGAGCTCCGCCGAGCGGACGAGCGGGTCGGCATGGAAGCGCCCCTGCCAGATCGATCCTTCCAGGACGTTCGTGAGCGCGACGAGCGTCATCCCGATGTGGTGTGCCATATAGGCGCCGACGACCGCCGCACTCTCTCCGGGGAGAGGTCGCGTATAGTCGATCGCGTCGCGGAACCCGTAGGATCCGAGGGCGCCCTCGTCTTCCAGCCTCGCCAGATTGGCGAGCGCCCTGCGCGGCTCGATCATCGCCGCCAGGGCGGAGGCGTAGGGGGCCACCACCAGGTCGCGCCCCATGCCCCGCTTGAGCGCCAGGTCGGGTACGCCGAAGGCGCGGTACTGATAGGTGAAGTGTCGATCCCGGAAGTTGTACGCGCTCTCGCTCGCGCCCCACGGCACGCTCCGCTCCGCCCCGTAGGTCATCTGTCTCCGCAGCGCGCCCCGCATCGCGTGGTCGAGCAGCGTGGAGGGGAGCGACCGCATCACCAGGATGGGCATGAGGTACTCGAACATGCTCCCGCTCCAGGAGACCATCACCGTCTGCCCGGCTGCGCGGGTCAGCGTGCGGCCGAGGTTGAACCAGTGCTCCGCGGGAACGTCGTTCTTCGCGATCGCCAGGAAGCTCGCGAGCCGCGCCTCGGAGGCGAGGAGGTCGTAGGTGGCCGGGTCGAGCGAATGGTTGCCCTGCTGGTACCCGATCGAGAAGAGATCCTTCTCCTCGTCGAAGAGGAAGCGGAAGTCCATTTCCATCGTGTAGCGCTCAGCTCGGCGAGCGAGAGCGTCCAGCCGCTTCACCAGCTCCGACGCCTCGGTCGACCCGCGGGCGAGCTCACGTAGCGTAGGGGTGGACTCCGCCGCGACGCCGCCATCCGTACGGACGGGCGCTCCCACTCTTTCCAGCCAGGCTCGGTGGTCTTCGAGGCGCCGCTCACTCCAGGTGACCCACTCGGCGTCCGACTCGAGGGTCCGGGCCGCGTCCATCGCCCGCTCGAAGCGCCGATCGGTCACGGGGTCGTCGGGGATCGTGAGGCACGCCTGACGTAGGGCGAGCAGGTGGCCCGCGAAGTTCCCGCTGTCCACCGTGGAGACGTAGGCCGGTTCGAGAACACTCAGATCCTCGAGGTCGTACCAGTTGTAGAAGTGGCCCCGGTAGCGCCGCATCCGCTCCAGGGCGCGGAAGGCGAGCTCGATCCGGCGGGTCATCTCCGCTACCGTGATGAAGCCGAGGTCGTAGGCGCTCGTCGTGGCGAGTAGCTGCAATCCGATGTTGGTCGGCGAGGTCCGCATCGCCACCACGGGAAGCGGGTCCTCCTGAAAGTTGTCCGGCGCCAACCCGTGGGTATCTTCGGTTACGAAGCGCTCGAAGAAGTTCCAATGCAGCAGCGCGTACCGCATGCTCTGCCGCGTGCCTTCCGGCTGCAGTCGGCGCTCGTCGCGCGACGGCGGGGCGCCCAGAACGTGGGCGACGAATGGCGACGCTGCCCAGAGCAAGATGAGCGGAAGGATCGAAAGGAGGAGCTGAAGGTCGTTGCCTTCCCCCCTACCGGCGACGATCGCCGCGCCCCCGAGGAACACTCCCAGTCCGACCGCGGGCCCGATCGTTCGCCATGTGCTCGCCAGTCTCGACGAGACCGCCGATTCCGTCAACGACGCACTCTGCCACTCCAACATGTGCCGCCTGCTGACGAAGAGTCGCCAGAGCGTGCGACCGATGGCGTCGAGGGAGATCCAGGCCTGGTGCGGAAGGAAGACGACCGCCAACGCGAACTGCTTCACGCTCGTCACGGCGTCTTGACCCACGGACCGGTAGTACGCCCGCCAGGACCGGTCCAGCGGCGGCCGGAGCGCCGCCAGGAGAAGGGAGAAGATCCAGGGCGCCGCGATCGCGAGCAGACCGAGCACGGTCCACCGAGCCGGGGCGTCGGAAAACACGATCCATCCGGCCACGATGAAGGCGAACTGCGCCGCCTCCAGGGTGCTCCGCCGCAGATTGTCCACGATCTTCCACCTGGCCAGCAGCGACAGCCGGTTCGGCTCCGGGCCATCCCGCCCGGGGACCCGTCGGCCGAGCCAGCGCAGTAGCTGCCAATCACCGCGGATCCAGCGATGCTTCCGACGTGCGTGGGTCAGGTAGCGGGCCGGGTAGTCGTCGTAGAGGCTGAGGTCGGTGGCCAGACCGGCGCGGGCGTAGCTGCCCTCGATCAGATCGTGCGAGAGCAGGGTGTTTTCGGGGAACCGCTCCTGCGTCGCCTCCTCGAAGGCATCCACGTCGTAGATCCCCTTCCCCGTGTAACTCCCCTCGCCGTAGAGATCCTGGTAGACGTCGGAGACGGCGGTCGTGTAGGGGTCGACGCCGGGATGTCCCGAGTGGAGCGCGGCGAAGCGGGAGACGTGGGCGCTGGGGAGGGAAACGCCCACCCGTGGCTGTAGGATCCCGTAGCCCCGCGTTACGCGCCCCGCCTCCCGGTCGTAGACGGCGCGGTTGAGCGGGTGCGCGATCGCCCCGACCATCAATACCGCGGTGTTCGGCGGGAGGATGGTATCCGCGTCGAGGGTGATGACGTAGCGAAGCTGGCGGAGCGGCGCGACGTCACCGACCATGACGGAGAAGGCGCCGTCGTCGCCGTTCCGCACGAACCGGTTGAACTCGGCCAGCTTCCCCCGCTTCCGCTCCCAGCCCATCCACACGCCTTCCGCGGGATTCCAACGTCTGGGGCGATGGAAGAGATAGAAGGGGTCGCTGCCGCCCTCCGCGTACCGGGCGTTGAGCGCACGCACACCCTCCACGGCGGCGGCAACGATCTGCGCGTCACCATCGCATTCCTCCGTGGCGGCGTCCGTGAAGTCGCTCAGCACCGCGAAGTGGAGGTTCCGCTCACGGTTCGCCAGGAACTGCACCTCGAGGTGCTCGAGCGCTGCTCGCACCGCCTCCTCGCTCGGGAAGAGAGTGGGCACGACCACGGCGGTGCGCAGCTCGGGAGGGATGCCATCTCCGTCGCGGAGATCGAGCTTCGGGAGGGTGCGCGGCGGGAGGAACGCGGAGACGAGCTGATTCACCACGCCGACCGAGATGTCGTTCGCCAGGATCACCGCGAGCAGCCCTACCGCCAGCCAGGTCGACCATGCCGCGGGACCTGCGAGCCAGAATACCGCCACAAGGGCCGCTGCCGTGCCGATCGCCATCCCTCCGACGAAGACGCCGTTCGGGTGGCGTAGAACCCACCGGTGCACCCGCTCCGACAACGGAGCCCGATAGGGTACTCGCCGCTCCAGCTCAGCCACTCCCTCGTCGACGAGCCAGTATCCCACATGGGCCCGACGGGGATCGCCGCCACCATCCTCCCGGCTCGCCTCCAGTGCGAGTCCGACCGCCTCTCGCGCCACGTCCGCCTCGTCACCGCCGCTCCCTCGAGCGACCCTTTCGATCACGTGGCGGTACTTGTCGCGCGTGGCGAAGGTCATGCGGCCATAGAAGTGCGCCGGGTCCTCCCGAAGGACCGATTCCACGGCGCTCCGTCGCTCCACGAGGGTCTTCCAGTCCACCCGGTCGACTGCCCGCAGACTCATGATGCTGTTCGCCATCACGACCTGCGTGATCGCCAGCCGTTGCGCCGCCTGGGCAGCGGCGTGTTCTGCCGTCATTCCTTCGGCAGAGATCCAGCGCTCCAGTGGAGGCAGAGCTCCATGCCGCAGCCGAAGCTGGTGCAGGAAGTGGGATACGAAGATCGGGGTGAGTGGCCGGGGGGAGGCGACGAAGGAGTGCATCGCCATCGTCAGCGCGTCCTCCCCCAGCTCCCCGGCCGCCTCGATCTCCGCGCAGCATCGCTCCGCCGCCTCGGTCTCGTCGAGCCGCTGCACGGTACGGAGCGTCATTCGCCGCACGCTCTCGATCAGGCCGAGCCGGAGCATCGCCGGAAGCGCCCAGAGCTCGCCCAGCTTGAGCGGGGCCACCTTCTGGAAGGCGGCCACGAAGAGGTCGGTGTTCTCCAGATCCACCCGTCCCTCGCTGTGCGAGATCAGGGTGATCGCCAGCTCGTAGATGCGCGGATAGCCCGCCAGCAGCCCGCCCGCCAGCTCCGGTAGCTCGCGATAGTAGCCGGCGGGAAGACTCTGACGCACCTCCTGGATCTGCTCCCGGATGACGTGAAAGTTGTCCAGCAACCAATCGCCCGCGGGGCCAACCTCGACTCCAGCGTCGGCCGCAGCCGACAGACGCGCGTGAGCATCGTCGAGGATTTCACTGCTGCTCGCGAGGCGTGCCAGGAGTAGCGGTTTTCGCGCTCGAAACCTGGGAGCGACGACACGCTGCGCCCGCGCGACCGCCGTGGCCCGCGCCGCGAGGTCCTCGGCACCGAGTAACTCGCCGCGCAATGGACCGGCGAGGATCTCGGCCGGGTTCTGACGATGGGGGCGGAAGAGCCGCTCGAGAAAGCGCGGTCGCCCCGGCCGGAGCGGGGAGCCCGTGGACATACCGTGTCTCGGTGATGTGCTCATTCGGCCCGCGACCGGCGAGGTGAGGTCAAGCGGGTGATCGTGAAGGCGATGCCAATCAGGTTAATGTCTCCTCATGGGTGACCGGGCGCGCGAGACGTGCCAAGGTAACACCACACGCCGCGCATCAGCGAGGAACCCCGGCCGCACCAAAGCTTGCTGCCGCCGAGGTGAGGGGGATCGGAAGGCCGCCACGGCATGGTCGGCTCGCTGGCGGTCCGTGGCGACCGGTCAGGTCGCCCAACCGGCCGTCCGATCAGCCCGCGGCCGCCGCGACGCCGGCCGGCTGGTAGCGCAGCAGCAGGCAGCGGTCACCGAGCGGCCGCGACTGCAGGAGTTCCAGCTTCAGAGGCTCGGAATCTGGCTTGAACAGCGGGCTTCCCTCGCCCAGCGTGACCGGCACGAGCCCGATGCGGTACTCGTCGAAGAGCCCGTGGCGGATCAGGGTGGCGGAGAGGTCGGCGCTGCCGAAGACGAAGAGATCCTTCCCAGGCTGCTCCTTCAGTCGAGCCACCGCAGTTCCGGCGTCCTCCTTCACCAGCGTGCTGTTGGCCCAGTCGGCGCGCTCGAGCGTGCGGGAGAACACGTACTTCGGCACCGCGTTCATGAAGTCGGCGGTCTCGCCCTCGGCGGTGGACCAGTGCGCCGCCATGCCCTCGTACGTGCGGCGGCCGAAGATGAGCCCCTCGACCTCGGCCGCCTGCTCCAGCGAGAACCGCTCGAGCTCATCGCCCCAGGCGTACTCGTGAGAGTCTAGCTTCCACGGCTGCGGACCCTCGAACATGCCGTCGAGGGTGATGATGTTCCACATGATGAGCCTGCTCATGACTGCTCCTCGCGTTCGGTATGGAGGTGAGTAGATCGAGCCCGATGTGACTGTTCCGCCGTCGTTCCTCAGGATCCGACCGAGCCGAGCTCGTGGACATACTCCGCCAGCCGCTCGAGCGTCTCCCGTCCACCTTCCACGGCGCGGTAGTGCTCCGCCAGGTGGTCCCGCTGCGCCTTGCTGTTGAGGAGGACGCGGAGGGTGATCTCGGTCCGTCCCGCACGGTCGGCGAAAGTAACGGTCGTTTCGAACGCTTCCGGATCGTTCTCATGCCCGCCCTGCCGATAGGTGATCCGCTCCGGAGGCGCGATCTCCCGCCACTCGATCCGGTTCGGGTACACGGTTCCGTCCGGCCCGTGCATCTCGAACTCCCACACGCCGCCCGGCCGGAACTCGAACGCGCTCGTGATGATCGTGAACCCGTGCGGTCCGAACCAGCGGGCCAGGTGCCGCGCTTCCGTCCACGCCCGGAAGACGAGATCCCTCGGTCCATCGATTACCCGAGTAGTGACGATCTCCCGGTCCTCCTCCCGCTCAAGACTTTCGCCCGTCTGCATCGTCGCTCTCCATCCGTTGAAGTTCGCCCACGTACTCGTCGAGCCGGTCGAAGCTCTCGCTCCAGAATCGCTCGAATCCTCCGGTCCACTCGTGCACCTCGTTCAGCCCTCTCGCGTCGAGCGCGTAGTGCCGCCGCCGCCCCTCCTCGCGCACCCGTACCAGGCCCACCTCTCGCAGCACCCGCAGGTGCTTGGAGGTCGGGGACGTCCCGAGTCCCACCGCCTCGGCGATCTCGGTGGCCGGCCGCTCCCCCGTACGAAGAAGGGTCAGAATCCGCCGCCGCTGTGGTTCCGCGATGGCGTTGAACACATCGGAAGTCGTCGTCGCTCGTGCCATGGCGCATTTTATTTCCTGTATCGGAAAGTGTCAAGCGCGTGCCTCCCCGCGAGCGATCTGCTCCTCGGCAGTCCGGATCTCCCCGAGCGGTTCGGCGCGCCCGACGAGTCGCTCATGTTCCGAGACATCGAGGAGTCGGCTGCTGGCCGTCCGATCAGCCGCGGCCGCCGCAACGACGGCCGGCTGGTAGCGCAACAGGAGGCAGCGGTCACCGAGCGGCCGCGACGGCTCGAGTAGTACAACAAGTGCCACGGGGGGTGGCGTACGAACCTGAGCTCCTGGCGTCCTTGCAACCCAATGGGCGCCGCAGCAGATTGGTTCTCTGCGCGTGGTTTCGTCGCCCTACCTCCCTTCCAGGAAACGACCATGATCCGTCGCCTTTCGCTCGCCGCCCTCGCCTTCATCGTTCTCGCCGGGAGCGCATGCAGCCCGACGTCACAGTCCGCCGCCCCGGCTCCGCAGGCGCAGATGCTCGGGGACGAGGGCCCGCTCGGGCTCCCTTCGACCAACGGGCTCGTCGTCTCCCAGTCGGAGATCGGATCACGGATCGGAGCCGACATTCTGGCCCGGGGCGGTAACGCCGTGGACGCCGCGATCGCCACCGGGTTCGCGATGGTCATCACGAACCCCTCGAACGCCAACCTCGGCGGGGGCGGCTTCATGATCGTCCAACTGCCCGACGGCCAGACCGAATCGCTCGACTTCCGGGAGAAGGCGCCGCTCGCAGCCACTGAGGACATGTACGTGGATCCCGCGACGGGAGGTTCGGCGTGGCAGTCGTCGGGGTACCGCGCCCCCGGCGTGCCCGGGACGGTGGCGGGCATGTACCTCGCCCACCAGCGACACGGAAGCCTCCCCTGGGCGGAGGTGGTGATGCCGGCTGCCGAGCTCGCTGCCGAGGGCGTCGTGCTCCCCGCGCTCGGGAACGCGCTCAACAGGTTGACCCAGGACGACGGCCGGATGATGGCGTTCCCCTCGTCCATGCGGGTCTTCGCCAAGCCCGACGGCTCCCCCTGGGAGGCCGAAGACAGGCTCCGCTTCCCCGACCTCTCCCGGAGCTTGACGGCGATTGCCCAGGACGGGCCGGACGCGTTCTACCGAGGGTGGATCGCCGACAGCATCGCCGTCGACATGAGCCGCAACGGCGGGCTCATCACCAGGGAGGACCTGGCCCGCTACGAGGCCGAGGTGCGGGAGCCCATCACCACGACCTACCGCGATTACGATCTCGCGATGATGGGGCCGCCGAGCGGAGGCGGGGTGATCGTCGCCCAGGCGCTCAACATCCTGGAGAACTTCGATCTCCGGAGCATGGGCGAGACCTCCCCGGAGGCGGTCCACCTCGTGCTCGAGTCCATGCGGAGAGCGTTCCTCGACCGAGCGAGGCACCTGGGCGACATCGACTTCAATCCGGACATGCCGCTCGCGCGGCTCACCTCGAAGGAGTACGCGAGCCAGCTCGCCGCGGAGATCGACCCGAACCGGGCTTCGGTGAGCGCGGACCTCGGGGCGGACATCCTCACCCTGGCGATGCTCGCGGAGAGCGACGAGACGACGCACTACTCGGTCATCGACGGCGACGGGATGGCCGTGTCCGTCACCTACACCCTCGAGGGCGGCTACGGGTCGGCGGTCGTGGCTTCGGGCACGGGTTTCCTGCTGAACAACGAGATGGGAGACTTCAACCGGGTCCCGGGACTGACCAACGCCAGCGGGAGTGTGGGAACCCCACCCAACCGGATCGCGCCCGAGAAGCGCATGCTCAGCTCGATGACGCCGGCAATCGTGAGCCGCGACGGGCAGGTGGTGCTGATCACGGGCTCCCCCGGCGGCCGCTCGATCCCCAGCACCGTTCTCAGCGTCGTTCTCGGATTCATGGAGTTCGAGCGAAACGGACGAGAGGCGGTCGACGGTCCCCGGATCAACCACCAGTGGATGCCCGACCGGGGTAGCGTCGAGACAGACGCGACGCCCGTCATCCCGCAGGCGACGATCGACGCCTTGACGGCCATGGGACACGAGGTGAGGAGCGGCGGAGGCGGACAGGCGCACTCCATCTGGGTCGACGAGACGACCGGAGTCGCATACGGGGTGGCGGATTACCGTAACAGTTCCGCGAGCGC
>JBBDRL010000016.1:0-12183 GCA_040905505.1 Gemmatimonadota bacterium
AGATCCGGCCCGTTCTGTAGCGACGCGCCCGCACCTCGTCTCACGCGGCACTGCACGTCGTCTCACGCGACGCTGCACGTCGGGAGAAGCACTGCACGTCGGGAGAAGCACTGCACGTCGGGAGAAGCACTGCACGTCGCCGCACGCACTAAATGTCATCCCCGCGCAGGCGGGGATCCAGTTGGATCTCGACGCCGCACTCGAGGTCGCCGTTCCACTGGATCCCCGCCGGCGCGGGGATGACTGCATCAGGTCTCTGGATCCCCGCCGGCGCGGGGATGACTGCATCAGGCCTCTGGCCCCGCCGGCGCGGGGATGACTGCGTCAGGTCTCTGGCCCCGCCTGCGCAGGCATCTGACCGCATAAGGCCTCAGCCCGGCTTTCGGGGGAACGGTATAAGCTCGTCAGCCCCTACGGGAGCGGCGGTCCGGCCGCTCCCGGAAGCGGATCCTCGTCCGGGGTGATATCGATCTCCGTGTCCTGCCTCGGCCTGCCATACTCCCACTGGCGTCGCAGCTCGGTCGAGAACTGGGTCTGGAGGTCGGTGTCGAGGAACTCGAAGGCGGGATTTCTCAGGATGGAGCCATAGGAGGCCTCCCACATCCACTGGTTGTCGATCTGCCATTCGACGCCCAGCCGCCAATCGCTGAGGCTTCCCCCGAACAGCCCCCCGATTCCGGTCTGTCCCGTCAGGAAGAAGTCGGGGGCGAGCTCCCAACCACATTCGATCACGGCCCCCTCCAGCGCGCTCAGCTCGACGAGGCTGCGGAACGAAGCCGTGGCGCCGGGCCGGACGCGAACCCAGTCGCAGAGGCCCGCGCGCATGATGGGGCGCTCCAGCTCGCTCGCGATGAGCCCTCCGACCACCTCCTGTACGATGAGCTGCTCGGCGAACCCACGGGTGACACCACCAAGCTCGAAGCTCGGCTGCCCGAACAGGAGATAGCTGATGAGGTCCGCCTCGGAGATGGGGACTGGTGCGTCGGCGGAGAGCTGCAGTCGTGGCGCGAGGAGGGTTCCGGTGAGCTGGACGAGGATCGTGAGATCACCGCCGGCTCCGATGGTGGATGAGCGCACGCGGTACCCCGCCTGAACGTCGATCGAGGGGTTGAGGTCGCCCGTGCCGAAGAACTGCACCCGGCCGATCATCACGTCGAACTCGCGAGTGATGCCGCTGATCTCGAGGGCGTAGGTCCCGCGCACGGCCTGAAGTGAGCCGAAGACCCGCAGCTCCGCGCCGGTCCGGTAGAGCACCACGTCGCCGGTGATCTGAATGCGCAGCTCCGGCGATTCCAGCCAGACGCTCTCGGCGAGCTCCACCTCCACGCCGTCGACCTGTAGATCGCCGAGTACCGGGGGCACGAAGGTGGCCCCTTCCTCCGGAAGCGGTGCGAGCTGCGCGACGTCGAGATATCCGAGCTCGAGACCGGGCTGGTCCGCGCCGAGCTCCGGCACCTGAAAGGTCGATTGGCTCAGCTGGACGTCGCCTGTGAGAACGGGCCGGGTGAGCTCCCCTGTAACCATGAGCCTGCCCGAAGCGGTCACCGTCGCGACTTCCGGGTCATCCATAGCCAGGAAGTCGTTGAGTGTGGCGGTGAGGTTCAGCCGGGGCGGAGAGCCTGGCGGGAAGGCGATACTTCCGGTGGCGACGGCCGTTCCTCCGCTACGCACCGACAGGCTGCCGACGGTCACCTGGTTTCCGCTAAGGTCGAGATCGGCGCTGATGCCAGTGTATCTCGTTCCGGTCGCTTCGGCCGTGATCGCGCCGTCGTCGATGCGCGCCCAGCCATCGAGTGCCGGCACATCGATGGTACCGCCGATCTCGATCTGCGCGCGAGCCACGCCAGCGCCATCCTGGAGACCGGGCACCGCGGCGGTCACCAGATGCAGCGGGAGTGAGTCGGCGCTGAAGGACATCGACAGAGGCGCGGTACGCAGGAGCTCGAAAGCAGGGATCATGCGGTCGAGCTGCAGGTTCATCGGCACGCTCAGATCCGCCTGGAAGAGCCGCTGCTCCTCGGAGAAGGCTTCGCTGCCGCCAGTGAATCGCTGATCCGAATAGACTCCGTCGACCACGATACGCTCCGCGCTGACTCCCTCGTAGCCGAGCTGCTCCACCTCCGCTTCGATGGAAAGCTGCGGGTCGGCCGTGCTGCCTCCGAACTGGGCGTCGAAATCGACTCTGCCCTCCAGCATCGGCGCCGCCGCGCTGATCCGCTGCAGGTCCGCAAGGTCGAAGTTGGTCACCTGCAGCGTGAAGTCGACGGGTCCCTGGGACGGAATGCGGCCGTCGGCAGCAATAAGACCTTCCTCCTCACCGGTCCGCTCGAGCGTTAGGTTTTCGACCGTCAGACCCTGAGCGTTGGTGTAATGGACGCGCGCGGGGTTCAACAACGTCCAGCCGACGCCATCGATCCGTAGCTGCATCGTCTCCAGGCCGACTCCCTGTGGGAAGAGCCCCTCCAACTCGAGCAGACCAGAGAGCGCAATGTCGCTCTCGGCGTCCCGTCGCGCGAAGAGTCCGACGGCGACGGCGCTCTCGTCGCCACTCGCCTCGAGTCGGATGTTCTCGAAGGTCTCGATCTGCGGAAGAACCAGATTATCGCTGACGAGCGACAGCCGGCCGGCCCAGCCGGTGGCGGGATCGCGCACCGCCGACGCCGTCGCCGTAAGGCCTTCCATGGTCCAATCGTCGTAGCGCAGGTCGCTACCGGTGGCGTTCGTCGTGATCTCCGGGTACTCGAAGCTCCCCCCAACCTGTCCTTCGGCGTGAAGGCTTCCGCCGATCTGCGGTGGGACCAGGTCGCTCCCGGCGAGGATACGGCTGACGACGGTCAGATCCGGCGAATCGAAGGTGTATCGCAGCGGCTCGGAAGCCGGGGCGGTGAGCCCCCAGCTCCCCGCCGCGTGCAGTTCGGTCTCTTCGAGCTGGACGTGTAGCGTATCGATCTGCATCATCCCCGCCTGAATCTCGATTCTGCCGAGAGCCGTGCTCAGCGGCATTCCGGAGATCATCGACTCGGTAAAGTCGAACGCGAACATCCCCTCGATCGTCTCCGGTTCAATACCGGTACCCTGGATGTCGAGCGAACCCGTCAGCGCGGAGGGCGGTAGGTCGACGGCCATGGGTAAGCGGCTCAGATCGAGCCCGTCGACCGTGCCTCGGACCTCATATGACGGCACTGCACCGGCACTGTAGAAGCCGGCGAGGTCCAGGCCACCCGTCTCGCCCGTCAAGTCGACGTCGAACACGTACGGCTCAGCCCCGCCGCCCTCGACGGCCAGCGCCCCGGTCAGTGGGTCAGCGAACAACTCAGGTGCTCCGAGCAGTGCGCCGAGGCGAAAGTCGACCACGTCACCTGCCACGATGAACGTCGGCGGGTCAGTCGACAGGCCAACCGTTCCCGCCAACGTGAATCGGCCGTCTACCTGCGCCAGGTCCACGTCGAAAGTGAACTGTTCCGTTGTGCCCTGGACGTCGAACGTCCCCGTGAGCGGGCCTTCCACCGGCACGTCGGGGCGCAGCACCATTCCAGCCGAGAAGGCGCGCAGGGAGCCGTCGAGATCGAAGCGGAGCGGAGCGGAGAATGCGACGGAGCCGCCGACCTGGAAACCGCCAGCCGGCCCTGTGAGATCGGCGCTCAGGGCAAGGGAGGCGGCGTCCCCCGCGACCTCGATCGGCCCCGAGAGCGTCGCGGACCGGAACGGCAGGGCCGGGAAGAGCTCTGTGAGTGTGGCGAGCGCGAGCGGATCTGCCGTAGCGCTCACGTCATAGCGCAGCTCCGGCTGCAGCGAGATCTGGCCGTTGAGCCCGAGCAGCCGACTGGTCGGAGCGTCCCCCGCGGTGTATGAGAGATCGCCGTCCGCGAGGCGGACGTCGTTCATCGTCCCCCCCAGCGTGACCGAGCCGCGGATCTCGCCGCGGAGTTGATCGGCCTGCTCGGGGGCAAGCGCGGCGAGGCTCGCGAGATAGAGCGGCTGCGCACTCACCGTAAGCCCGTCCAGGCGGATCTCCTGAGCAGCGTCGCCTACCGCGATGTCACCGGATGCGAAGATGATGGAGGGCGCCGTCCCCGGCTCGTCGGCGGGGACCAGAGAGGCCGTCAGGTCGACGGCGGCGAAGCCGTCGGGTGCGTTCTCGGTGCTGACGAAGCCGGTCACATCGCCGAGGAATGGGAGGCTTTCGACCAGGCCGAGGTCCGCCAGGATCGACAGGTGCAGCGGGGCGAGCTCGAGATCGGCGTCCAAGAGGGCCAGCGGCGCCTCGCCTCCAAGGGCGAGGGAGATCGCACCGAGCACGCGAGAATCCCGGAGGTTCAGATCCGCCCCCGAGACCGTCAGGGCAACGCGCCCGGGCGAGATGGTCTCTAAGTCGAGGGCGAGACGCGCCGTGCCGTCGGTCGGAAGCGTCGGCAGGATCGGCTGAAGGTCGGCGAACCGTAGCTCCTCGACATCCAGGCTGAGGTCGTACACGGGGCCGTCCTCCGCGAAGCGAATGAGACCGCCCCCGCTGACGGCGGAATCCCCGAAGCGGAGTGCCGCCAGGTCGAATTCGACGCCATCGGCACCGGATTGCTCGGCGACGAGCTCTAGCTGATCGATGCGCAGGTCGGGCTCCGCGACGGCGCCCGAGAGCGACGCCACCTGAACGCGCCAGCCCAACTCATCGTCCAATCGGACGAGCGGAAGACGAGCGTCGACGTCGCTGACCTCATAGACCTGGTACGGAACGCCGCCGACGACCTCGCGAGGAAGGTTCAGCGCAAATTCGACCTCATCCTGCTCCTGGGAATCGTCCTCGGCAGGGATCGCCAGGATCATGCGCCCGTTCGAAAGAGAGATGTCGCGCAGCAAAATCGGTCTGCCCGACTCGGACTCGACCGGTTCTCCCGCGGCGGTCATACCCATGGCCTGCGCGAAATTCCAGTCGCCCGCCGGCGACTGGACGAGCCGAGCGTAGGGTTCGTCGACATCCACATTCGAGAACTCGATCGCGCCGTCCCCCTCGAGCGTCGTCGTGTCGAGAGTCAGAGCGACCCGGGGAGCGGAGAGGATCGTCCCGCCGGCTTCGTCAAAGAGAGTCACGTCCCGAAGGGAGACCCGTATCTCGGTCTCCTCGATGACCTCCACATCTTCGATGGCGTCCCTCGCGATCTGCAATCGCTCCCCGATCGCGCTACGCACCTCATCGACCCGGGCGGCCTGCAGATAGAACCACAAGCCGATGGAGAGGCCCAGCAATCCCATTACGACACCGGCGAGCACGAGGCCCGCTTTGCGCAGGCCGGTCCGCGACATCAGAACGCCTGCCCCAGGCCGAACTGGATGCGGAACCGTCCCCACGCGGACGGTGGATCCGGTTGATAGGAGGGCCGTTCCAGGATCATCCCGACGTTGGGATCGACGCGGTAGAGCGGCCCTGGCTCGGGATCGTACGCGTTGTAGGCGACATCCAGGCGGAAAGGCCCGACCGGTGTCACGAACCGTACACCGGCCCCCGGCGTCACCCGAAAGCCGCCGGACTCGAGAAGATCGGCACTCGGGGCCGAGACGTGGCCGGCATCGACGAAGAGCGCGAGCCGCATGATTTGGCCGAGCCAGGGTGACGGGGTCCGCAGTTCGATGGCAGTCACCAGCGTCTGCGTCCCGCCGGTCGTCGACCCGACGGTGTCGGAAGATTCAGGGACGATGATGTACGAGGTGGGGCCGAGAGCATTCCGCGCGAACCCACGAACGCTGTTCGGCCCGCCGGCGTAGAATCGGCGCTCGGGTGGAATGTAGCCGCCGTCCTGCCCGAGCACTCCGCGCACGAACCGCCCGAGCCGCAGGTTTGTCGCGAGGACGGTCGCCGCGCCGAGCGGATGATAGTACGAGCCTTCGGTCAGCACTCTCAGGTATCGGTCCTGGGACCCGATGACGGGTGAGGACCAATCGAGCCCCCCGCGGAGAAGGTATCCCCTCGTGACCGAACCGGCGGGGCGCTGCGCGTCGCGAACGGCGGCCAGGGAAATTGCGTTGGACCAGCGCGGATCCTGTAAGAATTCGAGATCGCGCTGCGTACAGGTGTCGAAACCCACGCAGAGGATGGCCGGGCTCGCGAGCGTGCGGCCCCGCCGGATCTCGACGCTCGTATTCAGTACCGTATTACCCGCATCGATCTCGCGAACCGCCGACACCCGCCCGCCGACCGATTCGCGGATGAATGCGGCGGCCTCGGATCGGCGCTCGGTATGCAGACTGACCGCGAGCTGGTTCTGCGTACCCAGCAGCCGCGGCTGCTGGAAGTTGGCGGCCAGGTTGTAGTCGATCTTGTCACGGAAGTCGGCCCCCGAGAATTGCAGCACCTGGTCCTGCCCCAGTGGCGCGCAGACCCGATCGAACCCGAAATCAGTGGGATCACCGACACCCAGCCGCGAGAGCGACCCCAACACCTCCAGCTGTCGACCTCCGCCCAGGAAGTTGCGGTTGATCCAGCGGCCGGAGGTCCGCACGCAGTCCACGGTTCCGAAGCCGACGGCGGTCTCCACCGCGAATTGCGCCGCCTCCACGAGCTGAACCAGAACAGTCGCCTGCTCCTGCTCGCTCTCCACCTGAAGCGTGTCCGGCGCGAGGCCCACCGCCGCGAAGTTCACCATGTTCAGGTTGTAGAGATTCCGCTGGCTCTCGTTCAGCTCGTCGGCACGCAGGACCTCCCCCTCGCTGAACGTGAGCTGCCGGCGAAGCGTACCCTGCCCCAGACGGTCGCCACCTTCGAACAGGATGGTGTCCACAAAAACGACCGGACCGGGAATGGCCACGAACTCGGCCTCGGCCACCCCGGCGATCGTGTCGATCGCGTAGTTCCGCAGAACGTCCGCGTACGCGTAGCCCTGCTGATAGAGGCGGCGGCGGATCGTGTCAGCCGAAGCCAGGAAATCGACGCGCCCGAACGGCTCACCCACCGAGAGCGGCATCGCATCGGCCAGCTCCTCCGCGGCCACGATCGTATCCGCCCCCTCTACCGCCAGCTCCCGCAGCATGACCTGGCGCCCCGGCGCGATCACGAAATCCACCGTGACCTCGTCCTCGCCCGAGGACTGGACGTTCGGCTCGACGCGCGCACCGTAGTACCCGTGGTCGCGGTGGTAGAGCTGGATCCGCGAGACGTCACGCGCAAGCTCGTTCAGATCCAGCCGATACTCTTCTCGACCGAGGTCCGTGAAGGGGATGCAGATGGGAAGGAACAGGAAGCGACAACGACTCGGGCGCGTGCGAACGACGGCCCGCAGCGAATCCTGCGAGAAGCGGATATCGCCTGAAAAGGCGACATCGCTCACCTCCTCGCCCTGGTGCTCGGCGAAGCGGGGGAATGGGCCGGTGGCCTGTTGCTGGGCCGCACAAGCGCCCAGAAGCAGGAGAGCGCCGACTAGCAGCGCCCCGTACATCGCTCCGGACCGGCAGGCGGCACCGGAGCGGTTTCTCGTCCGCATGGAGATCGATAAACAGGCGGCGCGCGAGAACGGATGTTCTCCGCCTCCCGCTGCGTTCACGTGTGCCCGTCCCACGCGGACGGGATCGGGCAATGTAAGCGCCGACAGATGCTCGGCGCGACTGTACACCGTTGCTGTTGCATCCTTTATTCCACCCGCCGCCGCCCGAAGCACGGCGGCCTGCAGGTTGCACGGCAGGTTCGGTGCGGGAGACTTCGCCGCCCCCGTAGCCGGGCGTTTTTCGCACGAAAAAGGTGGCGGATTCGCGGTAGCGTCAACGCTACGCTCTGGTTACTATAATGCGTCTGGCCGGGATACCTCCGGCGTCGCCACGCAAGGTCGATCGATACACCATGTCAGACCTCAGGTCGTTTCACGGTCCGAACGCGGGTTACGTACTCGAGCTGTACGAGCGGTTCCAACGGGACCCTCAAGCGGTCGATGAAGGCTGGCGCTCGTTCTTTCACTCGTTCACGCCCACCGACGCGGCGGCGAACGGCGCGGCGCCACCCGCCCTCACGGGGACGGCGATCGACACGATCCTCAGCACGCATCGGCTCGCGCAGGCGATCCGGGCGCGGGGCCACACTGGATCGCGAATCGACCCTCTGGGCGTCGAGCCGGAAGAGGATCCGGCGCTGAAGCCGGAGGCCTACGGGATCTCCGAAACGGATCTCGAGCGGCTCCCCTCGTCGGTCGTTCGGGTGACGGGGCACATCGCCTCGCGGACGCAAAGCGCCGGCGAGGCGATTCGAGTGTTGCGGAGCATCTACTCCGGTACGATCGGGTACGAGTTCGGGCACATCCCGAACCCCGAAGAGCGGCGCTGGCTCCGGGAGAAGATCGAGTCGGGCGAGCTCAGCAAGCCGCTGACGGCCGACGAGAAGCGAGGCGCGCTCGAGCGTCTGTCGCAGGTGGAGGGCTTCGAGAAGTTCCTCCACAAGGCCTACTTCGGCCAGAAGCGGTTCTCCATCGAGGGGACGGATACGCTCGTGCCGGTGCTCGACGAGATCATCCGCACCTCCGGGTCGGCCGGCACGCGACACGTTCTGATCGGCATGGCACATCGCGGGCGGCTGAACGTCCTGACCCACGTGCTCGGCAAGCCGTATTCGATGATCCTGGCCGGCTTCCACGGCGGGCCGCGGACCGCCGACGGCTCTCTCGCCCCGGACGACTTCACGGGCGATGTGAAGTATCACATGGGCTGGGAAGGCTACCATGAGGGCACCAGCCCAAAGGTACGTGTCACCCTCGCACCGAACCCGAGTCACCTGGAGTTCGTGGACCCGGTCGTCATCGGCATGGCCCGGGCGGTTCAGGACGACACCAGCCGCCCCGGGATTCCCCCACGGGATGTGAACGCCGCCCTGCCGATCCTCGTCCACGGGGACGCAGCGTTTCCTGGCCAGGGAGTCGTGGCCGAGACGCTCAACCTCTCGGGCCTCGAGGGCTACAGCGTCGGCGGCACGATCCACCTGATCGCCAACAACCAGGTCGGGTTCACCACGAACCCATCCGGCGGCCGGTCCACTCGGTATGCGAGCGACCTCGCCAAGGGCTTCGAGATCCCCGTCGTTCACGTGAACGCCGACGATGTCGAGGCCTGCATCGTGACGGCCCGCCTGGCGGTCGCCTATCGGGAGCGCTACGGCAAGGACTTCCTCATCGACCTGGTCGGCTATCGGCGATGGGGGCATAACGAGGGAGACGAGCCGCTCTTCACGCAGCCTCGGATGTACGAGATCATTCGCTCACACCCGACGGTGAGGGAGCAATGGGCGATGCGGCTGGCTACCGAGGGAGTGCTCTCGGAGGAGGAATCGGAAGCGGCCCTGCAGCGGGTCTTCGACGCGCTCGAGCAGGTGAAATCAGGCCTGGAGAAGGGCGTCCCCACCGACATCGATCCATCGAACGCCACGCCACCCCGTGGGCTGGATCTCCCCATCACGCAGACGGCCGTTCCGGCGGAGCGGCTCGTCGAGATCAACGAGGAGCTGCTCCGCTGGCCGGAGACCTTCGCGGCCAACAACAAACTGGCCAAGCTCCTGGACCGACGCCGGGACGCACTCGGTCCGGACGGCGGCGTCGACTGGGGCCATGCGGAGACGCTTGCGTTCGGATCGCTGCTCGCCGACGGCATACCGGTTCGTCTGACGGGACAGGACGTCGAGCGGGGCACGTTCAGCCATCGGCACCAGGTGCTGGTTGACGCGGAGACGGACGAGAAGTACGTCCCGCTGGCCAAGCTCCCCGCCTCGCGGGCGTCGTTCGAGATCCAGAATTCACCGCTCTCCGAGATGGCGGTCGTCGGCTTCGAGTACGGCTACAGCGTCAGTGACCCGCAGGTTCTGGTGGTCTGGGAGGCGCAGTTCGGGGACTTCTCGAACGGGGCCCAGGTGGTGATCGATCAGTTCATCGCCGCGGCCGAGGTGAAGTGGCAGCAGACTTCGGGACTCGTGCTGCTCCTTCCCCACGGCTACGAGGGTCAGGGCCCCGAGCATTCGAGCGCTAGACTGGAGCGCTTTCTTCAACTGTGTGCGCAGGGGAATCTGAGAGTCGCCAACTGCACCACCTCCGCGCAGTACTTCCACCTGCTCCGCCGTCAGGCGCTGCTGCTCGGTGGTGAGGCGCGGCCGCTCGTCTTGATGAGCCCCAAGAGCCTTCTCCGGCATCCGATGGCCGCGTCACGCCTAGAGGACCTTTCCGAGGGCCAGTTCCAGCCGGTGATCGGTGATGAGGAGGCAGCCGACCGCGCACAGGACATCACCAGATTGCTCTTCTGCAGCGGCAAGGTCTACGTGGACCTGGTGTCAGGCGAGCATCGGAGCCATGCGCCTAACGTCGCCGCGGCGCGGGTGGAGGAACTCTATCCGTTCCCGAAGGAAGAGATCACGGCCGTGCTGGACCAGTACCCGAACCTTCAGGAGGTCGTCTGGGTCCAGGAGGAGCCGCAGAACATGGGCGGATGGACGTTCATGGAGCCGCGACTCCGCAAGCTGATCGACGGGAAGCTCACGCTGCGGTACGTGGGCCGGCCAAGTCGCGCCAGTCCGGCGGAGGGGTATTCATACAAGCATGCCGCGGAACAGGCACGGATCGTCGCCTCGGCCTGGGAGGGCGCGCCGCAGAAACGCAGGCAGCGGCAGGCCAAGCGAGCGTGATCCGCATGGCGGATCACGCTCGAATTATGAGTTGTGAATTATGACTTTTGAGCTTCCCGGCCGCGAATGTCGCCGGAGATCAGAATTCATAGTTCAGCATTCAAAATTCAAAATTCCAATTTTAATTCATGTCCGTTGAGATCCGGGTGCCGCCACTGGGGGAGTCCGTCGTCGAAGCCACTGTTGGGCAGTGGACCAAACGGGAGGGCGAAGCGGTTCAGAAGGACGAGATTCTGGTGGAGTTGGAGACGGACAAGATCACCGTTGAGGTCGCCGCCCCGGACGACGGGGTGCTTGGCAAGATCGAGAAGCAGGAGGGCGAGACGGTCGGCGTCGAGGAGCTTCTGGGCACCTTGAACGAAGGAGCCGCTGCGCCCACTGGCGGCGAGGCGGAGAAGACGGAAGCTGTGGAGAAGCCGCAGGCGTCGGCGAAGCCCGGCGCCGCTGAGACGGAGGCCCCCCAGACCGAAGCGCCCTCACGGGACGGGGCGCCGCAGACCTCGCCGGCCGCTCGCGCGATCGCGGCGGAACGTGGCGTCGATTTGGCGAGCGTTCGGGGCACCGGGCCGAACGACCGGATCACGAAGCAGGACGTATTGAAGGCGGCGGAAGCGAAGACCGACCAGCAGCCGACGCAGAAGGCACCCGAACCCGCACCTGCCCCGCCGCCTGCCCCCGCGAGCCCGGCACCCGTCGGTGAGCGGTCGGACCGGGAGTCGCGCCGGCGCATGAGCCGGCGACGCAAGACCATCGCGCGGAGGCTCATCGAAGCGCAGCAGACCACCGCGAGCCTGACGACTTTCAACGAGGTGGATGTCTCGAAGGTCTTCGAGATCCGTAAGCGGCGCCAGGAGGAGTTCGTGAAGAAGCACGGGCTGAAGCTCGGCTTCATGTCCTTCTTCGCCAAGGCGACGGTCGGTGCGCTGAAGCAGTTTCCGCTGCTGAATGCCGAGATCCAGGGCGACGAGATCGTCGAGAAGCACTACTACGACATCGGCATCGCCGTAGGGACGGACGAGGGTCTCGTCGTCCCCGTCGTCCGCGACGCGGACCGGAAGAGCTTCGCGGAGATCGAGCAGACCATCACGGAACTGGCGACCCGCGCCCGCGATGGGAAGCTCACGCTGGACGAGATCCAGGGCGGGAGCTTCACGATCACGAACGGCGGAATCTACGGATCCATGCTGTCGACGCCGATCCTCAACCCACCCCAGGTAGGAATCCTCGGGATGCACAACATCGTGCAGCGGCCTGTCGTCATGGACGGTGAAGTGCAGGTGCGGCCGATCATGTATCTGGCACTCACCTACGACCACCGCATCGTCGACGGTAGCGAGGCCGTGCAATTCCTCGTTGCGATCAAGGAGATGATCGAAGATCCCGAGACGATGTTGATCGAAGGCTGAGGAGCAGGGAGGCCGCGCGGAGACGTGACGCAGCTGATCTCGTGGGCAGATCGTCATCCCCGCGTTGGGGGGATCGATCGTCATCCCCGCGCAGGCGGGGATCCAGTACCGTGGGGCTCGAGAGCGAAAGTCGAGAACCTACTG
>JBBDRL010000017.1:0-48331 GCA_040905505.1 Gemmatimonadota bacterium
GATTCAGGATTCAGGATTCAGGATTCAGGATTCAGGATTCAGGATTCAGGGGGAGCGGAAGATGAAGGGTTGCCGTAAGATTGGCCCGGCGCGTGATCGGCGATGATCGTGAAGACGCCGCGGCGGGCGCTGCGGACCAGCGGCGATGTGCCGGAGTCGCCTTCCCTGAATCCTGAATCCTGAATCCTGACTCCCCTCCCCCCACTCTTCCAAGCTCGCGGGCTCTCCAAGGTCTACCGCATGGGCGAGGTCGAGGTGCACGCGCTGCGAGCGGTGGACTTCGACCTGCTCGGCGGAGAGCTTCTGGTGCTGCTCGGCGCCTCGGGGAGCGGGAAGTCGACGCTGCTCAACATTCTCGGCGGCCTCGACGTGGCGACATCCGGCAGCGTCCACTTTCGCGGCCGCGATCTGACGCACGCCGAAGACGCGGAGCTGACGCGCTATCGGCGCGACCACGTAGGGTTCGTCTTTCAATTCTACAACCTGATTCCGAGTCTCACGGCGCGCGAGAACGTCGCGCTCGTGACGGACATCGCGCGTGCGCCGATGCGGCCGGAGGAGGCGCTCGATCTGGTCGGTCTGACGCCCAGGCTGGATCACTTTCCGGCGCAGCTCTCGGGCGGTGAGCAGCAGCGGGTCGCCATCGCGCGGGCGATCGCCAAACGGCCGGACGTGCTGCTCTGTGACGAGCCCACCGGCGCGCTGGATTCGAAGACCGGGCGGATCGTGCTGCAGGTCCTCGAGCAGGTGAACCGGGAGATCGGGACTGCGACGGCGCTCATCACCCACAACGCGCCGATCGCGGCGATGGCTGACCGCGTGGTTCGGCTCCACGATGGAAGGGTCACCGAGGAGTACCGCAACGAGACTCCCGCCTCACCCGAGCAGATCGAATGGTGAAGTGACCCCCGTGAACGCGCTGAACCGCAAGCTCCTGCGAGACGCCTGGCGTGTACGGGGGCAGGTCATCTCCATCGCGCTCGTCGTCGCTTGTGGGGTCATGACGGTCGTCACCATGCGCAGCGCCTACGAGTCGCTCGACGCCTCGCGCACCGCGTTCTACCGCGACTACCGCTTCGCCGACCTCTTCGCCTCCCTGGTCCGGGCGCCCCACTCGGTGGGTGAGCGACTTTCGGAGATCGCAGGAGTCGCGGCCGTCGAAACGCGAGTCGTGCTGGACGTGAACCTCGACGTCCCAGGCCTCGGTGAGCCAGCGCGCGGCAGACTCCTCTCCACCCCGCCCGACGGGCCCCGTCTCAACCGGATCCACCTCACCGCCGGGCGGCTGCCCCAAGCGGGTCAGAGTGGAGAAGTCGTCGTCAGCAACGCCTTTGCCGCCGCGAACGAGCTCAGCCTCGGCGACACGCTCGGCGCGGTCGTCAACGGACGATGGGAACGGCTTCGGATCGTCGGCACGGGAATGTCCCCCGAATACATCTACGAGATCAGCCCGGAGCAGATCTTCCCGGACAACCGCCGTTTCGGCGTTCTTTGGATGGGTCGCGACGCGCTGGCCGCCGCGGCCGGGATGGAAGGCGCTTTCAACGACGTCTCCGTCCGGCTCGCACGCGGCGCGAATGCGGAGGCGGTGAAGGCAGAGCTGGATCGGATCCTGGACCCGTTCGGCACGCTCGGCGCATACGACCGCGAAAGGCAGTTCTCACACCGGCTTCTCGATGACGAGATCGAGTCCACCCGGGTCAGCGGCACCTTCATTCCCGCCATTTTTCTGGCGGTCGCGGCGTTCCTGCTGCACATCGTCCTGTCCCGGATGGTCCGCACGCAGCGCGAGCAGATCGCGATTCTCAAGGCGTTCGGCTACAGCAACCTCGAGGTCGGCCGGCACTTCCTCCAGTTCGCCCTGATCGCGGTCGTCCTCGGCGTGGTCGTCGGAACGTCCGTCGGCATCTGGCTGGGGCAGATGCTGCTCGGCGTCTACGCCCTCTACTACCAGTTTCCGGCGCTCCTATTTCAGGTGAGCTGGCCGCTGCTGACGATTGCAGTCCTCGTCAGCACCGCGGCGGCGGCGATGGGCGCGACCTCCGCAGTCCGATCCGCCGTGCGCCTGCCCCCCGCCGAAGCCATGCGCGCGGAGGCCCCCGCCCGCTTCAGGCCCGGCGTCCTCGAGCGGATTGGCCTCGGAAGGCTCTTCTCGCCCGTCGGGCGGATGGTCATCAGGAACCTCGAACGCCAGCCCGTCCGTGCCGCTCTCTCGACGCTCGCGGTCGCCCTCTCCATCTCCATCCTGCTCGTCGGCTCCTTCATGTTCGACGCCGTCCGCTACATGGCGGACCTCCAGTTCCGCACCATCCAGCGCGAAGACCTCACGCTGATCTTCAGCGGCCCGCGGCCGGCCGCCGTTCGCTTCGATCTCGCCAACCTCGAGGGCGTCTCCAGAGTCGAAACCTTCCGCACCGTCCCCGTCCGGCTTCGAGCGGGACACCGAGAACGGCAGATCGCCCTCACCGGCCTCCAGTCCGACGCACAGCTCCGCCGCGTCATCGGCACCAACCTGCACCGCTATCCGGTGCCGACCGACGGCATCCTGCTCAGCACCATGCTCGCCGACCTCCTCCGGATCGGCGTGGGCGATACGCTCAGACTCGAGATCCTCGAAGCGCGCCAGCCGGTCCGCTCTGCCCCCGTCGCCGGACTCGTCGACGAAATGATCGGCCTGAACGCCTACATGGAGCTCGACGCCCTCAACCGGCTCATGCGCGAAGGGCCCAGCGCCTCGGGCGCGTACCTGCGCGTCGACGAGAACAGCCGTGCCGAGCTCTACGACCGACTGAAGAGCATGCCCGCCATCGCTGGCGTCGCCGCGCGCAGCACGGTGCTGGAAAACTTCGAGAGCCAGCTCGAACAGAGCCTCCTCGTCTCCATGTCCATGCTGATCTTCTTCGCCGGCGTCATCGCTGTTGGGGTGATCTATAACGGCGCTCGCATCGCGCTCTCGGAGCGTGGGCGCGAGTTGGCGAGTCTGCGCGTGCTGGGTTTCACGCGTCATGAGATCGCGGTGATCCTGTTCGGGGAGCAGGCGGTCGTGACGCTGCTGGGGATTCCCCTGGGCTTTGTGGTGGGTCTGGTACTCGCGCGGTTGGCGGTCGAGGGTTTCGCGAGCGAGACGTACCGCTTTCCACTGGTGATCAGCGGGTCGACGTACGTATTCGCCGCGATGGTGGCGGTGCTGGCGGCGGTGTTCGCGGGGTTGCTGGTTCGTCGACGATTGAATCGATTGGATCTCATCGAGGTACTCAAGACACGGGAATAGCCATGGCGAGGCGCGGGGAACAGGACGAAGAGGGGCGGGAGGAGGTCGCGTATCGTGGCGGCGAATCCGGCTCAGGGCGTTACGCCAGGGGAGACGTTGCGGAACGCGAAGCCGAGGGTCCATTCTGGCGCCGCTGGTGGGGTGAGCGCCGCCTTCGCAAGCGGGCGTTCTGGGCAGGCGGGGCCGTCGTTCTCCTGCTCCTTCTGATTGTGGCGTTCCGTCCCCAGCCGGTGCCGGTGGAGGTGGGGGAGGTGACGCGGGGCGCGCTGGAGGTCACCATCGACACGGATGGCGTGACCCGAGTGGTCGACCGTTATCAGATCGGTGCGCCGGTAGCGGGACGCTTGCAGCGGCTGGTGGTGGAGGAGGGCGACGCGGTGGAGACGGGCGAGGTCGTGGCGCGACTGGCACCACTGCCGATGGATCCGCAGGCTACGTCCCGCGCCGAGGCAGCGGTTGCTGCGGCCGAGGCCCGTCTGACGGAGGCGAACGCGCGGTCGACCCAGACTCAGGAGGCGATGGAACAGGCCCGGCGTTACGCAGAGCGGGTGCGGGCGGTCGTCGCCGAAGGGGGGATGAGCGTGGATGCGCTGGACCGGGCCGAGCTGGAGGTGACGAGCGCAGAGCAGGAGTACGCGGCTGCGCAGGCGCGAGTGAGTGCCGCGCGGAGCGAGCTGAGCGCAGCGAGGGCGGTGTTGCTCGATATGGGTCCTGCGAGCTCGGCGTCCGTGCTGGATGTGACCTCGCCTGCCGCTGGCCGCGTCCTGCGGGTCCATCAGCAGAGCGAGCGCGTCGTGCAGGCGGGCACGCCGCTCGTCGACATCGGTGATGCGGCGGGGTTGGAGGTGGTGGTGGACGTCCTGTCGACGGACGCTGTACAGATCGAGCCCGGCGCGCCCATGCGGATCGAGGACTGGGGCGGTGACCGGCCGCTGACCGGCCGGGTCCGCCGGGTTGAGCCGTCCGCCTTCACGCGGATCTCCACGCTTGGCGTGGAGGAGCAGCGGGTCAACGTGATCGGCGACCTGACCGATCCCCCGCCGGAGCTCGGCGACGGCTACCGCGTCGAAGCCCGAATCGTCGTGTGGGAAGCTGACGACGTGGTGAAGGTCCCGACGAGCGCGCTCTTCCGGAGCGGATCAGAGCAGTGGGCCGTTTTCGTGGTCGAGGGTGGACAGGCCCTCGAGCGCAGGGTGGAAATCGGGCGGCAGGCGGCTGCCGAGGCGGAGGTGCTCGACGGCCTGGCGCCTGGAGAGAGGGTGATCCTCTTCCCGTCCGACCAGCTCAGCGAGGGTACGCCTGTGACGCCGGCGTCCACCTGACTCGAACGGTCCTCACGCTGACAGTTTCTGCCCTTCGAGCTGCCCCGACATCCCCCCGGCCTCCCAGCGGCCGACCAGGTGGGTGCCATGTAGCTCCAGTTCCATCGCCGCGGCTCGAACCTTGCCCCTAACTTGCGCTGTGATAACGGCTTGTACCCTGCTATGCCCGAGGACAGGAGGACCTGATGGACCAGGAACGGAGAGACCGCGAGAAGGGGAGTTTTGAACGAATGGGTGAGAACCTCGGTGGCGCTGCCGGGCGGGCGATGGGCCGCGGCGGGGACATGGCGACCGGTATGATCGGTTCCATGATCGGCACGGCCATCGATTCACTCGGCGAGTGGTGGACCAGCGCCGATGCGGATCGCGCCGCCCGCTCGTTCGGTGATGCCCAGGACCGAAGCTGCCGGCAGCACTTCGACGGCCAGGGCTCGGAGACGGCCGAACGAGGATACGACGACGTCCGTCCGCTCTACCAGTTCGGTCACATGGCGAGCCAGAATCCAGACTTCAGCGGCCGCGACTTCGACGAAGTCGAGCCCGACCTGCACCGGGCTTGGGGTGATGCGAGCCGCGAGTCGCACGGGGAATGGCCTGAAGTCAGAGGATTCGTCGGATTCGGCTACTCGCAGGAGAATCCCGATACGCCTCGCGACGTCTGAGGCGCTGCGTACTGGGCCGACTTCTGGAAGCCGGCCTCGGACCCGCCGGTCGGTCCGGGGCCGCCGCTCATCCGCATAGCCGGATCGCCCGGAATCTCACACGAATGTCCACCGGCCAACCCGGTGGAGAATGCCACCCTCGGGGCTGCCACCGAACCCCCGTAATTCACCTTGCTCCCGTCGCCGCACCGAGCGGCCGGCAATGCCCGCTCGCCCGCCGAATCGGCAGATCATCACCACGTTCGCCCGTTGTCTCGGCCGTCGACTTTACCTAAAATGCGCCACTGGCCCGCTGTGCCGGGCACACGCTCCCGCTCGCCCTGGCTCCTCGACACCCGCTCTCAGGAGGGACACCGGCCATGCACATCCGAGCGCTCGATACGGTCCGCGTAGGGATTATGACGGCGGCCGGGCTGATCGCACTGATCGCCGTCGCTCCGAAGGACGCGGTGGCGCAGCTACCGGCGACACCCCCGGCGCACTACGGGCCCGTCAGCATCAACATGGAGGACGTCGAATATCCGTACACGGTCGAGTATCTGCCGTTGACGATGTACGGGCACGACGTTCGGCTGGCTTACATGGACGAGCAGCCGACCGCGCAACCGAACGGCCGAGCGGTCGTCTTCTTCCATGGCCTGAACTTCTTCGGTGAGTACTGGGGCGATACGATGGAGGCGCTGCGAGGCGAGGGCTTTCGGGTGATCGCCGTGGACCAGATCGGCTTCGGACGCTCCTCCAAGCCGATCATCCCCTATACGCTAGGGGACATGGCCCTCAACGTCCGAACGCTGCTGGAGCACCTGGAGATCGAGGAAGCGGCCATCGTGGGGCACTCGATGGGCGGTATGCTCGCGACGCGGTTCGCCTTCTTCTACCCCGAGGTCACGACGCACCTCGCGCTCGTCAACCAGATCGGGATGACGGACTCCAGGCTGTCGCGGACACCGCGTCGCCTCGATGACAGCTATCAGTCGAATCTCGAGCGCGACTACGACGCCGTGCGCCGAAACATCGAGCGCTACTACTACGAGTGGGACCCCGCGGCGGAGAAATTCGTGTGGATCCACTACGGCTGGACGCAGAGCAGCGAATGGCCACGCCTGGCGATGGTGCGCTCGCTCCTGAGCCAGATGATCTATACCGAGCCGATCGTCTACGACTGGCCGCACATCCAGTCGAAGACGCTCGTGATCGGCGGGGCGGAGGATGGTCCCGATTTCCCCGAGCTGGCCACACGGGTGGCCGAGTCGATCCCCAACGCCGAGCTCCACCTGATACCCGAAGTTGGACACAACCCGCACCTCGAGGCGCCCGAGCTGTTCCGGCCGGTGCTGATCGAATTCCTGGAATCGGAACCGATTCCCCGACCGGGACGGTGAGAAGCGTGAAGCGTGAAGACACGATTCGCCGATCCGTGCGCTTCGGCTGCGGTTCGTCCGCCCGGTCGCCCGTTACCCCGTGTCTGTCACTCTTCACCCGTCACCCTGCAACGCCTCCGGGGTTACCGCTACCTCCGCATCTCCGTCGAGCGCGATCGTCAGCACCGGTACGGCGCTGAACCTCGCGCGGCGTAGCCACTCGTCCGGGTCTCCGGCCAGCGTGACTCGCGTGACCAGCTCCGACGAGCGGAGGAAGCGGCGTCGACGCACTTCCAGCGAGGGCGGTCGGCCTCCGTCGTACAGGACGTTGGGCCCGCTGAGCTGCGTGCTCCGGCTTCCGTCGACGCCCGTCGTGACCGCCACGACAGTCCGGATCCGCCCGCCATCGTCCGCGGCCACGTCCTCGCCAACGGCAGCCTGGCCGAGGAAGAGGTCGGGTGCGCCGGTGATCTGTAGGACGAACGATCCACGAGCGCCTGTGTGCTCCGCGACGAGAGCCGAGCGGACCCTGTCCCGCACCCTGCCGGCGAAGACGCCGTGGAGTGCGCCGGGCAACCCGATGATCGGTGCGAAGGCCCGCGCGTGCTCGCCCACGAGATTTTCGAACCGACGCTGAATCGTGAGCGACAGACCCCGGTAGCTGGGATCCGGATCCGGATGGGCGGGCCGTTCGGCTCGCGGTGCATCCGGCCGGAGGAACGGGCGAGCGTTTGAGATCGGCGTGGACAGCACCTCAGACGCGAGATGCTCGCCCACGGCGAAGTCGTACGTGCGATACACTTCGTTGAAGAACCCGCCGAAATTCTGCAGAAAATTCCCCGCGATGGGAATGGGTGTCTCGTCGGTCCCCGAAGCAGGCGTGATCGCCACCATGTTGACTTTCCGCTTCTCCCGGAGGTTCGCGACCAGGTCGATGAGGAGCGAAAGCTTCGTCGAGAATCCCGGCGCCGCCACATCGCCCGCGCGGCGGCGAAGGTCCGCTTGGATCCGCGCCCGAACGGCATCGTCCGGCGGCCGTTCGGCACCGTCACCCGCGCCCCGCGCGAGCTTCTCCCGGTAGATCCTCGCCAAGAGCGTATCGACGCGATCCTCGGCGTCCGATCCCGCTTGCGGCTCCAGCGATCCCACGATAGCCAGCAGGTCGTCCCGCCATTCGATCTGACTGTTCACCCGTGCGGCGCGAAGCCAGTCCCGGAACGCCGCCTGGCTCGCCAGGACGCCCACGAGGCGCCCCAGTACACCCATCAGACGCCCCATGTATCCCGGCTCTTCCAGCCTGCTGGAGACCACCTCGCCCCACTCGTCCACCTCCTGCCGCACGGTGAGGCTCTGATTGAAGCCGAGCGGATACAGCTCGCGTGTGCCGCTCACGTTCGGATCGATGAAGATGAAGACCCGCTCCACGTCCTCCGCGCCCTCGTCCCGCTGGCCAGCCAGGTGGATCGCCTCGCGCAGCGGCTCGTTTCGCAGCACGCCCCCGTCGACGTAGTCGAAGGTGAATTCGTCCGCCTCCAGCTCGTCCGGCCAGAGCGAGAACTCCGCGCGCCGCCTCCGCAGGCGAACCGGGGGAAAGGCCGCCGGGAACGCCCCCGACGCGATCGCCGCGTCACGGAACACTCGCCATTCCGCTGTGCTCTCCTCCGTGCTCCATGGTCCCAGCGTGCGCGCGCGCAGCGGACCGTCTTCCTCCGGCCGTGGACCTTCGCGCCGCAATACGAATCGGGCCGCGTCATCGTGAAACGTCGTCTGAACGGCATCGGCGAACACGCTCGAGCCGTCCGGCGCCCCTGCATCGGTCGGCTGTCGAATCATCTGACCCTCCGCCCGAACCGCGATGCCGTTCATGTTCGTCAGTGCGATCGATACGACCGCGCCTTCCGCGAAATAAGGGTGCGGCCCGGCACCCTCCCAGCGGTCGAAGTTCAGCTCCTCGTTCGCGATCGCCTTTACGACCCCGTCCGAGAACAGGCTCGGCGTCCGGTGGTCGCTCGGGTCGGGACAGAGGGCGTCGAACGTGATCCGCTCCACCCACGCCCGCCGCAGAGATTCCTCGATCTCATCCAGACTCGATCCCCGGAACATGTGGTACATCATCACGCCCAGTGTCATGCTCCCCGCCGACGCGCCCGTCACCACGTCGATCTTCGCCGGACCCCGCTCGACGTGCGCCAGCAGCTTCAATACGTGGTTCAGCGCGCCGGCCGAGAAACTGCCGAGACTGACGCCGCCGCCCATGATCAGGGCAATTCGAGTTTCGGACATGGATTTGCCTGGAGACGAGGTGGGAAGTCCGACCGTTCAGTTCCTTTACGGTCGCTACCTACCAGTATGCGCCGGAATCGCCGGAAGGAACAGACCCGCTGGGCGGCATCGTCCAGCTCGCGACCGGGGTAGAGTCCCGCGCGAGAGCCGAAGCCGCGGTTCAGCCGAGCTCAGAACCGTTTCGGCGGCCGCCGGATGTCCTGGCGTCGGGGGTCGACGGCAGGCGGGCGGATGGTCAATTGAGCGGTCCGAGGCCGGCGCTGACCGACCACGTGTCGCCATCTGCCTCAGACCTTCAGCCGCAGCACTCGTTTCCGCACTCGTGGTGCGGACATCTCGGCATAGGCGAGCGCCGTGACGACCCCATAGACGAGATGGCTACCGATCGGGACGGGCCATTTGGACGGGGGCTGGTGGGTGGTGGGCGGTCGGACGCCGGCGGCGGGCATCCAGCCCTGGTATCCGATCGCCCAGACGAGGAGGCCCCATGCCGCCCCCGCGGCGGCGGGCGGAGCGTAGCGATGACCTGGGCTGAGGAGTGCGTAGATCGCGCCCATCCCGGCGCCGTAGCCGACGTGCGCGAGGGCGGCGGCGTACTGTTCCTGCGCCTCGTCGAGCGAGTAGGGTCTGCCGCTGATGGCCTCGAGCCACTGCACGACCTGGCGCGGAACGAACTCGTCCGGCCGCCAGCGGAGCGGCAGCTTTCCGGCGGACCCGGGGTTCATTACGACCGTCATTGCCGCCGTGCCGGCGATCCCCGCGACCGCACCCGTGAGAAGTCTACCGATCATGGTAATCCCCTTGCATGGTTCTCTGCGACGGGACCCGCAGGAGGTATGCCCCGGACGAACCATCGGTATTCCTCATTCAGTGATTTTCGTCCATCACCGGGACAATGATTGGCGCGTGACTTTGCGCATTTACCACAGATGCGCCGGTTCTCCGAGTCTCCCTCCACCTTCCACCCCGCCCCTGGGCTCATCGCTAGGAGCCCGCAAAGTGTGCGTCAGATGATGACGCGTTGTCGTCTCCGAGCTGGGCCGCGCATCGCCCGGCAGGATGAGCAGCAGCGAGAGCCGATTGCGAATGGCAGGTCAGTTGTTGGGGCTCGGTTCAAGCCGGCCGTACTCCTGGAGAATCTCGCGAAGTTGATCATCGGGGAGCGCGTTCACCCGAATGTAGTCCGCGCCCGTCATGGTTTCAGCGGCGACCATGGCATTCGTCACCGCCTCCTCCGTCGCCTGAATCGTAGCGAGGAAGAGCGGATCCAGGCGGCTGTTCGGGATCATCTCGACTCTCGCATTGCCCGCTTCACCCTCGAGGCCTGTGTTGGCCGTCGAAAAGGCGATGAAGATGTCCCCTGAGAAGTTGCTCGCGATGCTGCCTTCTCTGCCCAGCCCCAGCGTCGTCCGCTTGATTATCCGTTCGAGCTGATGGGGCAGCAGCGGCGCATCGGTTGCAAGGACGATGATGATCGATCCATGTTCCTCACCTGGTCCCCCCACGCGGGCGCTGCCTTCGCTACAGCGCGCCATTCCCCGCAGAAAGCTGCGCGAGGGCTCAGCTTCGCTCGCAAGGCAGCGACCCAGTACACCTCTCTCTATGAGCTGCTCGCCAACCGGCACGCCGGCGATGCGTAGTCCAGCCTGGCTTCCATAATTACACTGAACCAGTACGCCTACCGTGTACTGTCCCCATTCGCTCGACACGGTGCGCGAAGAAGTGCCGATCCCGCCCTTGAAGCCGTTGCAGATCATTCCCGTCCCGCCCCCTACTGCGCCTTCCACCACAGGTCCGGAAGACGCGCCGTTCAGCGCGGCGAAGACGTGTTCAGGCTGGATGTGGAAGCCGTTGATATCGTTGAGTGTACCATCGTATGTTTCCGCCACCACCGGCAATGCCCAGCGAAAGCCGGGTTGATTCTCCACCATCCATTGAAGGGTGGCGTGATGAACCATCCCCACGCTGTGCGTGTTCGTTATGAGAATGGGGCTCGTGAGAAGACCCGATTCTTCCACCCACGTGGTGCCGGTCATCTCCCCATTTCCGTTCAGGGGGAACCAAGCGGCGAAGCTGGGTTCGTAGGAGTCGGACCCGCGCGGGAGAATCGCGGTTACTCCGGTGCGCACGGGTCCCTCACCTACCACCAAGGGCCCTTCACCCCGTATCACGGTCGTATGGCCGACCGCCACGCCCGCCACGTCAGTGATCGCATTGTTCGGCCCCGGTGCGCCATCGAACGGAACTCCCAGGTCGCGTGCGCGCGGCTTTTCCTGCGCCATTAGCGGAATTGCCAAAAGCAGCGTCAGGAGCGAGTTGGCGAGTGGAGAGATTTTCATGGAGCAGGTCTGCCCAGTTGAAGGGGAATGGCCATTCGAACCCGCGCAAATGAGGGTTCGATACCGACGCGTTACGTCCGGCCCGCCGGCGGCTTGACAAGCGCCCCAACCAGATTGCACTCTGTATACAGTTTGGGGCCCCGTCGGTGTCGTCGTCGGGCGCATGTGTCTAGGGCGCCCGCTGTGATGTCCCGCGCGCGGCCCGTCCCACGACTCCGACGGGCTCCTTTCTAGAGGCGTTCGAATTGTAGCCGCTACTCCAGGACAGGCAGGGTACCGCGTCTGAGCTCACAGGGCTGTCGGCAGATCTGATTAGTTGCTCCGAAGGTGCTCGCCTGAGGCCGTTTCGGCAATGATCATGAGGCGAGACCCCCAACCCACTGGAGGATCATCATCGTGCAAAGCGAAGCGGAAATTCCGACTGAAGGACGGCAGCTCTTCGGCAGACTCGGTGAGGCTGTACATCTGCGTGTAGTGGGGCAGGACGCCGCTGTTCATGGGCTATTGATCGCCTTGCTGACGGGGGGACACATCCTTCTCGAGGGGCTACCGGGGTTGGCGAAAACGCTAATGGTTCGATCGTTGGCCGATGCCGTGAACGCGAGTTTTCGGCGGATTCAGTTTACACCGGATCTGCTTCCGGGCGACATCGTCGGAACGCCGATCTACCACCAGGGCAGCGGCGAGTTCCGGGTGCACAAAGGTCCGATCTTCGCCAACATCATACTCGCCGATGAGGTGAACCGTGCACCGCCCAAGGTGCAGTCCGCGCTCCTGGAGGCGATGGAGGAGCAGCAGGTGACGATTGATGGAGTATCGTATTCATTGCCAGATCCATTCGTGGTATTGGCGACGCAGAACCCGGTCGAACATCAGGGAACCTATCCGTTGGCGGAGGCGCAACTGGATCGTTTCATGATGAAATTGCGGATCGGCTATCCGTCCAAACTGGAGGAGAAGGAGATCGTCCGCAGGGCGGCAGGGGACAATGGTGGGATGCGGCCTATGGCTAAACCGGTGCCCACCACGTCGGTAGAGGAGATTTTTCGAGCGAGGGGAATGGCGGCGGAAGTTTTTCTCAGTGAGGAGGTTCTGGACTACATTGTGGAGCTCGTGTTCGCGACGCGCCAGCCGGGAAGCTATGGACTCCAGCATCTCGAGAATCTGATCGAGTTCGGGACCTCCCCGCGTGCAACCATATTCATGAGCCGCGCCGCCAGGGCGAGCGCCTTTCTAGATGGACGCGACTATGTCATCCCCGACGATGTAAAGGAGGTCACACCCCACGTGATGCGTCACCGCCTGCGTACGACGTACGAAGCGGATGCCAAGCGAATGGATGCCGATGCGATCATTCAACAGATCCTCGATACGGTCCCCACTCCAGGATGGGAGTAGAGAGCGCGAGTCTCCGCCAGCGTCTGGGACGCCTGGTGCCGGATACGGCCCGCGCAGTCGCGGCCTTTCGAAGCGCCTTCGGGGGGGCGGCTTCGGGTCAGGAGCTCACGGATCCGCACGAGTTCGCGCTCCACGTTCGAAAGCTGGAGCTGCACACCCGCCACCTCGTGGACACGCTGTTCAGCGGCGAGTACCAATCCGTCTTTCGTGGTCAGGGTCTGGAATTCTCGCATATTCGCGAATACCAGCACGGAGACGACGTCCGGTCGATCGACTGGAACGTGACGGCCAGGCGAGGCGAGCCATACGTCAAGCAGTTCGTCGAGGAGCGGGAATTGGCAGTGATGCTGGTCGTCGACATGTCCGCTTCGGAGGAGTTCGGCACCGGGCAAGGTGCCAACCGGGACGTCGCGCTTGAGCTCGCCGCCGTGCTGGCGCTCTCCGCGGCCCGGAACAACGATCAGGTGGGTCTGGTGATCGTGACGGACGAAGTCGAACTGTACATTCCGCCGGGCTCGGGGCGTCGTCACGCCTTGCGGCTGTTACTCGAGCTACGTGGCTTTACCCCCAGAAGTCGTGGCACGAAGCTCAGTGTGGCTCTCGACTTCATCAGCCGCATCTGCAAACACCGCACGATCGTATTCCTGATCAGCGATTTTCTCCTCGACTCCGAGGAGGTTGGCGCGCTCAGAGCGGTGGGGGGCGGTGTCTCCGACCGGCACGACCTGGTCGCTATACGGCTCACGGACTCGTCGACCGGCGAGCTGCCGGAGGTCGGCATGATTGCGCTCGTCGACCCTGAACGGGGACAGCGGCTGCTCGTCGATGCCGGCGACGCGTCCCTCCGCGCGAATTTTCGCTCGGACGAGGCGGACGCCCGGAAGGAGGTGTCCACCCTGTTGCGTGATCTGAGCGTGGACAAGATTGAAGTCGATCCACATGAGAGCTACATCGAGCCGCTCCTCGCTTTCTTTCATCGGCGGGAGCGGACGAGTAGATGACGCGCTCGATCGCCTTACTGGTTTTCGCCCTCCTGCCGGGGCAGGAGCCGCCTTCATTCGACGATGCCAGCGGCGACCGCGTCCGCCTGCTGGGTGCCACGCTGTCGAGTCGGTCGGTCGAGTTGGGTCAGCCCTTCGAGCTCTCGATCATGGCGAACGTGCCTTCGGGGCACATCGTCAGATTTCCGGACACTCTTGTCGTCGAAAACGGAATTGAGAGCGCGGCACCTGTTCAGTGGCGGGCTCGGCCAGCAGTGGAAGACTCGGTCGAGCTCACGATCGTCTACCCCCTCCGCGCGTTCGCCGTAGGAACGCTGACCCTCCCGGATGCCGAGATCCTGCTCCGACCCCACACGGGTGGACAGACCGGGGAGGGCGAGCTGGAGAGCGCGGGCTCGGATGTATGGATCGAACCTTGGCGTAGTGCCGATCCAACCTCAGGGGGGTTCACCCGTCGGCCTATCTCCCCGGGCACCATCGAGGTCGAGATGGTCTTGCCCCTTAGTCGACCTGAGGAAGGGTTTCGACCGCGACCGCCGGCCGACGTGATGGGGCCGAACTGGGGTAGATCGGTGCTCGCGTTGATCTCCCTGAGCGGCTTCGGCCTTGTAATCGGTGTTTCTCTCGCCGTCGGCAGGATGGTTCGTCGCGTCCGCGATCGGGCGCCGCGGCGCAGTGAGCCGGTGGTCTCGTCACTCTCGCCGCGACATCGAGCGCTCTCCGAGCTCGACGGCATCCTCGACTCGGGGCTCCATACGTCGGGCAAGATGGACGTTTTTTACGCTCGGAGTACGTTGGCTGCGAGACGCTATATCGAGACTCTCGATCGCGCGTGCGGTCCGTGGCTCACGGACCGTGAGCTGGTGGGTCGTCTATCGGCGGCAGGCGCGAACGGCGCTGCTGAGCCATTGGGGCGCGTCCTCCGGCGGGCCGAAGGCGTAAGGTTCGGAACTCGTCGACCGGACCCGGCGACCGCCGTCGCCGATCTCGCAGTGCTCCGTGATTGGGTGAGTGGCTATCCTCCCGGAGATGCTTCCGCATGAACTTCGAGTTCCTTCGTGGTGAGCTTCTGCTGATGGTGGCGCTCCTGCCGATCTGGTGGTTCGCTACCCGCCCCAACTGGCGGTCCGGAGTTCTCTTTCCGCGATCCGCACCGGCCCCGATGCTTCGGTCGCGGCGAGGGAAGACCATCGTACTGGCGGCCGTTCCGCGGCTCCTTCGCGGGGCGGCACAAGCCAGTCTGATATTCGTACTCGCCGGGCCCATTCTGGTCTACCAGATCGACGCTGTGGAACGAGAGGAGCTTGCGATGGTCCTGGCGGTCGATCTCTCGAGCTCCATGCTTGCGCAGGACATGGAAGAAGGTAAGACCCGAATGGAGGTAGCACGGGAGACGGCCGTCCGTTTCATTCGCGGAAGGGCCACCGATCGTGTCGGGCTCGTGGCATTTGCGGGCGAGGCGCTCACCCGAGTCCCTCCCACCGATGACTCGGAGGTGATCGTAGCCGGCATCGAATCACTCGACACGGGCCTGCTTCAGGACGGGACCGATATCGCCGGCGCGATCGTGACCTCCACCAGGCGATTGCTCACGGAGCCGCACGAATCGAAGCTCATCATCTTGCTCACAGACGGGGCTCACAACGCCCAAGGCATCACGCCGCGTCAGGCTGCCGAGGCGGCTACTGCAAATGGCGTGAAGATTTATGCGATCAGCATCCTGGGCGCCCCCATCGCCCCGGACAGCGGCGCGGCCGCGAGCGAGGTGGCCAGAGCTCAGAGGGCGCGCCTCGAGCAGGAGATCGAGACCGTGCTGACACAGGTGGCTCGCATTTCCGAAGGCCGGTACTTTCATGCGGCGAATCAGGTTGCGCTCGACAGCATCTACGGCGAGATCGACGAGCTGGCTACCACCTCCGTAGCCCTGTTGGAGCAGACCGAAACGGTTCCTGTGCATGGCTGGTTTCTCTTCCTTGCCGTTCTCCTGATCTGCGCAGAAGCGTCTGTGAAGGGATCGCGCTATGGGGTTGTGCCATGACGCTGGGCAGACCGGAATTGCTATGGCTGCTACCGATTGTGCTCGGGATCGTGGGGATCGGTGCAAGGGCATATCTTCGCCGTCGCCGCCGGTTGGCCGATATGTTTGGCGGCCGGGAGGCGGGCCGGCGTCTTACCGGCGTTGACCTGTACCGACCGCCGTGGGGCGCACTGGCGCTCCTGACAGGCGCACTCGTGGCTATCATTCTGGCCCTGGCGGAGCCGCGCCTGGGCGGCTCCCGCACCGTCCGCCCGCAGGATCCATGGGACATTCTCATCGCGGTCGATATATCCCGTTCCATGCAGGCGAACGATGTAGTGCCGACACGTCTGGGCCGTGCCCGCGAGGTCGCGCTGGAGATCGTCGAGGCGCTCCCCTCCCAACGCGTCGGGCTGCTGATGTTCGCCGGCCAGACGTACATGCTCACGCCTCCGACGCCTGATCATGGAGTCGTCCGGTTCTACATTGATGGTCTGGATCCTGAGCTTGTGAGTGAGAGGGACGAGGGCACGCTCCTGGGCGCGGTCCTCGCCGGCAGCCAGCTGCTCTTCGAGCGGCAGGTTCAACCTCGGGGAGGGCGCGCCTTGGTTCTCCTTACCGATGGTGATCTTCACGCCGATGGCGACGAGGCCAGACAGGCCGTACGCGATCTGTCGGACCAAGGGATTCGTGTTTTCACGGTCGGTATCGGGACGGTGCAGGGGAGCGGACTGAATGTTCCTCACAGGCCCGGCAGGTGGGGGGGACCCCTACTCCACGATGACGGAACCCTCGTTCACACACGGCTCGACGAGACGAGGCTGCGCCAGATCGCATCGCGAGGGGGAGGGAGCTATGCCAGCGCGGCATCGCCGAGTGACCTCGACCGGCAGCTCCAGGAGATTGCAGCTCTTTCCGAAAGCGGCACTCGAACTTCCACGAGTTGGTTCGCGAGAACGGACTCCATCTTCTGGCTCTCCCTCATGGCCGTACTGCTCCTGGCGATCGAGAGCGCTGTCGCAACTCGGCAGAAGGTGCCGCTGGGCGACCGCAGCACAAGTGTCACGGACCTCATGCGCCTGGGGCGGGCATGAAGCGGCTGCCTTTCCGGCTCAGGTCCGTTCTGGTCGGCGTCGTAGCCATCATAGCGCTCCTGACACCGCTCGTCCTCTGGTCTGATTACGTGAGCGTAGAGCGGGGCAATCGCCTCTTCAGGGTCGGCGAGCTGGTGTCCGCGATCCGAGTATACCAGAAGAACGTCCAGCCCGACGCAGCCCGACCCGACGTCAGCTACAACCTGGGCACTGCCTGGCTCGCTCTGGGCTCGACGAGCGAGGCGGAGGCGCGGTTGCACGAGGCGGCCGGCGCTCCGACGCCCGACGTCCGCTATCGAGCTTATTACAACCTGGGCTATCTCCTTTTCGACGAGGCGTCTCAGCTCAGCGAGAGAGAAATGGCGGCTCCGCTGCTCGGCGAGTCCGTCCTGGCTTATCGCGAGGCGCTCCGCCTGAACCCCGGTTCGGATGATGCTCGCTGGAGTCTCGCGGTCGCGATGGCCGCACTGGATTCCGTGATGATGCGGCAAGTGGCGGGCGACATCCGCGTTCCAACGCGCGAGTTCGCCTCCGATTTGGAGGACCCGAATTCCGATTCCGGCGGGCAGGCCGATCTCGGCGGCTCCGAGGAAAGCGGAGGCGGGGAAGGAGAGGGCATCATCTCACCGGACGACCGGCGAAACGTCGGCGGAGGAGGTGCGAGAGAAACGCTCGCCGAGGAGGTCGCCGGAGGCGATCGGCAGGTCAACGAGGTGGCGCGTATCCTGGAGGATGTGACGGACGAGCCCGGATTACTGCTGCGGCGGATCCTCGTCCTGGAGGGACCGAAGGGCTGGTTCAGTAGTCAGAGCACGCCCGGCGGCAGATGGTGAGGTTGGCCAAGAGCCGCTGCCGCCCCTTAGGTCGATCCCCTCGGACGAACTGAACGAATCAAGCCGTGCTCTACGTTCGCGGCGCCGGGTCCATGCGCTCTAAGAGGCGCGCGCTGACCTCTCGCCACTCGTCGTCCAGGATGCTGTAGTAGACCGTATCGCGTATATGGCCGCTCGCCGTCAGCGTGTGCCTTCGAAGGGTCCCCTCTTCGACCGCACCCAGGCGCAAGATTGCCCGGCGTGACCGTTCGTTGCGCGCATCGGTCTTCAGCTCGACGCGTACACATCCCAGTACCTCGAACGCGTGGCGCAACAACAGGTACTTCGCTTGTGTATTGACAATCGTCCGTTGCCATGCCCGAGCCACCCAGGTCCACCCGATCTCCACGCGGCGATTGAAAAGGTCGATGTTCCCATAGCGGGTGCTGCCCACCACCCTGCCCGATGGAGCCTCGACGATCGCGAAAGGGAGCGCAGATCCCCGTTCGTATGAGTCGAGGGCCGCCTCGACGTAGGCACGCATATCTTCGCGCGTTCGGACGCTCGCGACCGTCCAGCGCCAGAGGTCTTCGTCGAGTCCGGCCTCGCATAGAGCGGCGAGGTGGTGCAGACCCAGAGGTTCCAGCACCACGTTCGGTCCTCTGAGAGTCCGCGGCTCGAGAAGACGGGGGCCCATTTCGCCCCCGCTGGGACGAGCGTTCGATCCCGAGGGATCTTCAGACGGAGCCGGTGACCCGCGAAGGTAGCTCACGGCCAGTGATAATATGGGTCGATGCTGAACACGCCCGTCCGCAGCGGTGGTGCGGCACCGGTCGTCAGGAATCGCTCGATCTCTCCCCTGGCGAGTTCCCGATGGGCCCGATCCTCTGCGCTACCGTCTTCGATGTTCCGTAGCCGCTCATCGATCGCTGCGAGATGATAGCGCGCCGCAGCCCTCGCCTCGGCCGCGGCCGCCTCATCCGCTGCAAGACGAAAAATACCATCGAGGACCGCGCGCTGGCTGATCCGTAGCAGCGCTGCCTCCATCGACCCCGACCGTCCGGGGGCCTCCCAGGTAACAGCCACGAGCTCCGAGAGAACCTCGCCGAGCCCGATGTTTTCTGGATTCCGCGCGCGGAACGAAATCATCCGGGCAGCTCGTTCACGGTGGAGCAGGTTGTCGACGATGTCGGCAGCCAGCCCGCGGGCGAGCGAAAGCGGGTCGAAGGAAACGCCTGTCGCGAACTCGACGTACCGGTTCGGCGAGTCGAAGCCGAACGGCGGCGGTGGGATCATCGCCGAGACTCGCTCGGGTACTGCGAGTGCCTCCGGCGCGAGTGCAGAGAGTACGAGATCCAGCGCGCGTTTCTGTTCGTCGGGGGAGAAGAAGGTGGTAGGAATTTGACCGTCCCCACGCACGGTATACGTATAGTCCAAACCGCCGAGAAACTTGGTGGCGGCATCCAGCGGGAAGCGGTGGTGGACGTAAATGTGTGCGAGACGCTCAGCCAGAAAGGACATGGGTTCGCCGATCTCTACTGCTTCCTCATTGAAGTTCTCGAGCAGGAGCCGCCGCACCGCGATCCCCCTTTCCAGCGACTCCAGCATGTCGGTGCCGGAAACCCAGCGGTGTGCGCCAGGTACCGATCCGGCAGGGCCCGCATCGCGTCCGGTGAGCAGACGATGACCGCCGACGAGCGCATCGTTCACAATCTCTTCCAGTCCGGCCGACTCCGCCTCCGGCGAATCGAACTGCGTATAGGTGTAACGCACCAGCAGCGTGTCGTGTGCGCCAAGCCCGTCCCGGAGCGCCTGCGAAAGATCGAGGCGCCCCTCTGAGTCGAGTCCGATCCAGGCGGGTCGATAGTCCATTATCGAGGCGTTGTCCATAGCCCCAGCAATGAAATTGTGCTCGAAGCCAAGGGCGTGACCAAGCTCGTGAGCGGCGTGCCAGCGCCTCGCCGACATCGCGAATTCTTCGGCGTCGACATCCGTCGGATCGCCGCGCATCGCGGGACGCATCCCTGCGTAGAAGTTGTAGCTGTGTAGCGAACGGTGAGACTCCATACGGACGATCGCCTTGATGATCTCACCGGTGCGCGGGTCCTTGTACGACGGCGCGGTAGATGGCTGCTGACCTGCCAGATGAACCCAAAGGATCACGTTGTACCGGGCATCCATCGGATCCACGCCTTCCGGTAGGTCCCGGATCTCGAAGGCATTGCGGAATCCAGCCGCTTCGAATGCCTCGTTCCACCACATGCCCCCTTCGCGAAAGGCCGTTCGGTAAGGTTCCGGAATCCCCGGCTCCATATAGAAGACGATCGGCTCGACCGGGTCGGAGATCTCCGCTGCCGGCTCTGCCTTCTCGAGTCGCCATCGCCAGATCAGGCGGTCCCTATACTCACCGTCGAACCCCTGCGCAAAGTCCCAGAAGTCGATGTGCCGACTGCCAACCCGCGGGTCGAGCTGGCGGGTCTGGAAGCCGGGATCGGGGAGTTCCACGAATGAATGGTGCTGCTGCAACGCGAAGGTTCTGCCGTCGGGCGCCATGGTGCGAAGTAGCTCTGCCGGCTCGTCGGTGGCGAACGTCAGGACCGCCCGAATCTCCGTGTTCTTCGGAAAGGCTTTTGTCTTCTCCGCGAGGATGTAGCTGCGTTCCCGGTCGACCTGCGTCTCACCTAGCCCTGCGGCGCGGAGATCGCCGCGGACGCCGAAGATATCGGTCAGGAACAGCTCGGTCGCATCGACCAGGAAGCCGTCATCCGACTGGGTATCGATCGTGAAAGCCGCCAGCACTGATGTGGGGAATGACTCCTCCACCGTTCGGCGCAGGGCTTCGTTATCCGTTTGGGCCCGATAGCCAGTGTTCCGTTTGACGAGCATGATCCGCGGCCCGTGTCGTTCGAAGCGCACGAGTGCCTCGCTCCCTTCGTAGTAGATCGTCCCTCGGTCCAGGCGTGGCCGAATCGAGCCGAGCCCGGTCGCCAGCGCATGTGCATAGAGGAAGTCTTCGTCCAGACGGGTGACTTCGAGAAATAGCCTACCGCTTGCCTCGTCGTAGTGAACAGGAATGAAGCCATCCTGGCTCACCATGCCGGCTGTGCGTTCAGCGATGGGATCCAGTTGCGGTGCCGGATCGCGTTGGATCCGGCTTGCCTCATCGAGGCTGATGCTCTCCGTTGCCTCGGCTACAGCCGCCGAGGTCAGCAGAAGCGTCAGGATGAGCGAACGCATCGAGCGAAAATCCATTCGGAGTCTCCTCTGGTGGACTTACATGTCGAACCCACGGATCGGCTCAGGGCTGAAACTCCCGGCCGCCGATGATGGTCAGTTCGACCGGAATGGTGCGAAGCTCCTCCGGCTCCACGGTCAGTGGATCGGCCCCCAGGATCACCATGTCGGCAAGCTTGCCGACTTCGATGGAGCCTTTGATCTCTTCCTCGAAGGTGAGTTCCGCCGTTCCGATCGTATGAAACCGAATCGCCTCCTCGACGCTCACCGCTTCGTCAGGGCCATAAACCCGCCCATCCCAGCCACGACGAGTTACGGCGTTCCAGATGCTGAAAAGTGGTCCGTAGGGAGCCGCGTCCGAGCCGTATGCCAGACGAATTCCATGGTCCAGTAGCGACCGCGACGGGTTCTGCCTTTCCAACCGCTCTCCCTCTGCCACCTCGTCGGCGAACCCGCCCAGGGCCGTCGTCCAGGATGGATGCGTGGCGACCATCATTTCCAGTCGACCCATCTTCCGGAGCGTTTCGTCGGGCGGAGGAATGGTGACATGATGCAGGTAGTGCCGATGGTCCTCGCGTGGGTTCTCCCTGAGGATCCGCTCTATCTGGTCCACGACCATCACTGCGGCTCCATCCCCGATCGTATGGATCCCCAGCTGCCAGCCCAGGTCGTGTGCCCGCTTCGCGACCGCATAGAACGTATGGTCCGGGATCCGCTGGACGCCGAAGAAATCCGGCCGGCCGACGTACGGCTGAGTGGTCCAGAGGACGGGTGCGCTCAGCCCACCGTCGATGCTCATCTTGATGGCGCCGATCTTCAGCCGATCATTGCCGAATCCCGTGCGGAACCCGAGACCCTCGATCTCCTGAATGGCATCGCGCGCGCCGATCTCAGGGTCGTCATAGCTGTCGTAGCCGGGGCTGAGCCGGATCTGTACGGTCAGCCGGGGGAGTTCGTCGCCGTAGCGTTCGACCAACTCCTGCACCGCTCCGAGCTGTGCCGGCCGTACCCCGGTCCAGTTGACGCTGGTCACACCGATCGAGCGGAGCTCCCCCAGGAACGTTCGCCAGTCCTCGATGACATTGCGCTCCTCCGAATTCCGTTCCGGAAGATGCGTGTCCACCAGTCGCTTCGCTGCCTCCAGCACACGGCCCGACGGCTCTCCCGCCTCGTCTCGAATGATCCATCCCCCGGGAGGGTCCGGGGTGTCCCGGTCGATCCCGGTGATCTCGAAAGCACGCGAATTCAGAATCACCGTATGCGGCCCCCGGGTCAGCGCCACAGGGTGATTCGGAGCCGCCTCGTCGAGCTGCCAGCGGGTGGGAATTTTCTGGTTGGGCCAGTCCTCTCTGGGAATCGCACCACGAATCCAGTCGCCTTCGGGAACGGTGGCCGCGTGGCTTCGCAACGCCGTCAGCAGCTCGGGGACCTCGTTCGCGCCTCGGAGCCACTCTGACGCGGGGGAGATCAGACCCCCGCGCCACTCCATCAGCTCGCCGCCCACGTGGACATGATTGTCGTAAAAGCCGGGTAGGATCGTCTTACCTGCCAGATCCACTCGGCGGGTGGCGCGTCCTGCGTGAGCCAGCACCTCCTGATCGTTACCCACCGCCGCGATGCGATCTCCCTCGATCGCGACAGCCTCGGCGATGTCGAAGGCCTCGTTTACCGTCACTACTTTCGCGTTGTAATAAATGACGTCGGGGCTCAACTCCTGCGCCCTAGCGGTTGCCGTGGCCAACAAGGCAAGGCCCGCTGCGAGGAACGGTGTCGCTCTCATCTGGATAGCTCCTTTGTTGCTCTTGCCGCGCCGCTCAGTGACGCTTCTCCACATTCGGCCGCCGCGTCGCGAGCTTGCCCGACGCCATGGCGTACCCTCCCGATCAGTGGGCTTTTGCCTGAACCGCGACCGCTCCGTCTCAAGCACTGTGAACCGTTCGGCCGCCTACTACCGTACGCACGATCTGAATATCCTTCAGTTCCTGGGGGTTCACCTCGTGCGGATCGGCGCCGAGCACCACGAAATCGGCGAGCTTACCCGGGGTGATGGAGCCCTTGATGTTCTCTTCGAACGACGCGTGTGCTCCATTGATGGTGCAGATGCGAAGCGCCTCGTCTACCGTGACCCGCTGATTGGCGCCCCATACCCGTCCCCGATAATCCCGGCGCGTGACCATGCTCTGGAGGGCCATCATCGGCTCGTACGGCCCCGGTCCGTAGTCCGACGCGCCGGGCACCGGGATTCCATGATCCAGGAAGGAGCGGTGGGCGAACATCCACTGCAGCCGCTCATCGCCATAATGCTCCCACTTCTCGCCGTGGTAATAGACGTAGGTATAGAAGGGGGTCGGTATCGCGCCAATGGCCGCGATGCGGCGAAGGAGATCGGGATTGACGAGAGTACAGTGCTCGATGCGGAATCGCGGATCCGGCCGCGGGTTCCGCTCCTGCACCCGTTCATATGCGTTGAGTACCATGTCGATCGTACGGTCGCCGTTCGCATGGATTCCGATCTGAAAACCATGCGCGTGAGCGTCTTCGACCGCCTCATGGATCTCCTCCTGAGACATCGTCAGGATCCCGTAATCGTCGGGTCTGCCGACGTACGGGCTGCTCATGTACATCGTGCGTTCTGAAGCGGAGCCGTCCGCCCCGTACTTCACCGCGCCGATCCTCAGCATGTCATCGCCGAAGCCCGTGCGGATCCCGGCCGCTTTGCACGATTCGAACAGTGTGCTACTGCCCGATGGGAATGCATACATGCGAAAGAGCATCTCACCCGCTCGATAGGCATCCTGAAACGCGACCATCGACTCGCTGTTGGTTCCTGTACGATGGACGGACGTGAGCCCCGCGGCAGTCATCTCTTCGGAGATCTTCTTTACGCCGGCCTGGCGAACCTCACGAGTGACCTCCTGACGCTCGCCTACCCCGTTGAAGACCGATCGCGCTCGTTCGGCGACCAGGCCCGTCAGCTCTCCATCTTCAACGTAGATGTGTCCGCCCTCGGGCTGCGGCGTCTCGGAAGTCACGCCGGCGAGCTCGAACGCCCTGCTGTTGTACACGCCCGTATGCCCTCCCCGATGGCCGACCATGGCCGGGTGGTTCGGCACGGCCTCGTCGAGATCCCGCCGTGTGATCGGCCGCCCCTCACTGAGCTTCGTATCGTCGTACATCGACCCGATAACCCAGTAGCCCGGCGGCGTGTCCTGCGCCCTGCGCCGAAGCGCTTCCTTGATCTCCGCGATACTCGGCAGGTTTACGTTGACGTTGACCAGCTCGCTGACGCCGCTGGGGTGCGAGTGCGTATCAATGAAACCGGGCGTCACCGTCATCCCCTCGGCGTCGATCACTGTGGTGTTCGGCCCGACGAGATTCCGTATGTCCGACGTGCTGCCGACCGCGAGAAACCGCCCATTACTGACTGCGAACGCCTCCGCCTCCGGCTGCCGCTCGTCTATCGTATATACCCTCGCGTTCAGGACGACCTGGTCCGCTTGCGATCCGACCCCTTTGACCTTCGGCTGCTCTCGTGCTGCTTCCTCCGCCAGAGCCGGGACGTGTCCGAGCCCGAGCGCCGCAGCCACCAGGCCTCCTTCTCTCAGGAACTCCGCTCTCGTCAGTTTCGCCATGATCGCTCCTCGTTTGGATTCTAGAATGTCACAAACTTACGGCGGGTCGTAATCGAACGCGGACTCGTTTCAGCTCGTGAGAGCGCGGCCGGCGGGGTGACTGGCGCCCGCATCGGATACCAGCGGCGACGGAAGACGATCAGGGGCAGGCCAATACGCCGCGACGCCACCCCTCGCGTACCGATCTCCTGATGATGCTCGATCTGCTGGAATGCGCGGTCGGGCCTCGATTCACTCGCGGGAGCCGCGACGTGAATGTTTGCTTGTGCTGGAGTCGCGATTAGAGGCCACTGATTAGTTACGATTGTGACCCTGAACGGTCAACTACTACAGGCTGAATCCGGCTCATCCCTAGCCTCAGCGGAGCCGTCCAGGTCGCCTGGTCGCCATCCATCCACACGATATATAGTATACAATCTCCCGCAGGGCCACACCGCCCTACGGGCCCCGACTGGTGGATGCCTGCGGCGCAGGGTGGGGACGGCGGGTCGTGCCGCATGGTGCTTGCTCGCGGGGCGAGAGGATTGTATACATGACACAGCGCGCGCTCCTTCCCCTGTCCAGATCGCGTTCCGGAGGGCTATAGGGGTGCCATCGTCGAAAGGCTCTCCCTAGTCGATCTCTGGCTCTGCCCCACCTCGGGGCGGCTCGGTACGCGACGGGGGAGCCTGAAGTGGAGCGGCAGACCCGTTTCGCGGGTCGTGCTTCGTAAGGCAATCCCGCCGCTACTCATCCGACCACGAAGAGTTCTTGATTGCCAATGTCGACGATGGCATCGGTCTCCGAGGGGATCTGAAGAGACGCACAACTTGAGTGCTATCCCCGTGCTTCGAGGCGATTGATGGCGCGCCGATGACCACTACCGGAGCGAACGGCAGGACGGTCGGCGGTGCGGATGGGCGGGCATATCTCGGCTCTTTGGGGATATTCTTTCGATAGTGCATTCGACCGCGTCCGCGGACGATTCCATGAAATCTGGTCCCGAACGGGAGGTGATGCAGCATGGCGAAGATTACGCGAGGCGAATTCCTTGGGCGAAGCGGCGCAACTCTGGCCGCCGCACTCGGCCTGAGCGGGCTGCCCGGCTGTGCGAGGGGGGATGCGGATGCTGTTGGGGACGCAACGAACGCGACCCCGGATCTCGTCCTCATCAATGGCACCGTCCATACCGTGGACGATGCTCAGCCGCAGGCGCAGGCCTTCGCGGTCAAGAACGGGCGCTTCACCGCGGTCGGAAGCACCGATGATGTGAGCAATCTGATCGGTCCGGGCACGACGGTCATCGATGCGGAGGGGATGACGGTCACACCGGGCTTCATCGACAGCCATACGCACGCAGGTGGCACTGGCGACCTCTTCGGCGTGAACCTCGACCTGCGCAGCATTGACGAAATCAAGACGGCTCTGCGGCGTGCTGCAGCCGATACTCCGCCGGGTCATTGGGTCATCGGTCGAAAGTATGACGATACGAAGGTCCGCGAGGGCCGGCGAATTACACGCTGGGATCTCGACGAAGCCGTCCCTGATCATCCGGTATCCGTCTCCCACCGCGGCGGGCACATCGCCTGGTACAACAGCAGAGCTTTTGAGCTCGCCGGCATCACGGAAGATGTCGAGGATCCCCCGGGCGGCCGCTTCGAGCGCGACGCAGATGGTCGGTTGACCGGGCTCGTTGAGGAGCGGGCGCGTGACGCCTTCGACGGTGTCGGGATCAGACGAGAGCTCACGCGCGAGGATCATCAAGCCGGCGTCGCCTACATCTCCAAGGAGATGGCTGCGGCCGGCCTGACGTCGGTCCACCAGACAGGAGGCAGCACCACGTCACTCATGGCGCTCCAGGATGCTTATAATGCCGACGAGCTCAGCTTCCGGATGTACTTGTTCCCATCCGGCGGAAGCTCCTTGTTCGAGGGACTCAAAGCCGCCGGTGTAAGTACGGGCTTCGGTGACGAGATGCTCAGGATTGGAGGTGTGAAGTACGGTGCCGACGGGTCCGCTTCGGGGCGGACGATGCGGATGACGACACCCTATGTGGGCCGCCCCGACGACTACGGTATTCTCACGATGACGCAGGAGGAGATCTACGAGGCGGTGGACGATGCCCATGCGCATGACTTCCAGATCGGAATCCACGCCAACGGGGATTATACGATCGATCTGGTCCTCAATGCATACGAGCGAATCAAGGAGCAGGCGCCCGAGCGGGATCACCGGTTCCGGATCGAGCACTGCACGCTGGTCAATCCACAGCTCCTGAACCGGATCGCATCAGTGGGCGCGATTCCGACGCCGTTCTGGACCTATGTCTATTATCATGGTGACAAGTGGGCGGAGTACGGGGAAGACCGTCTGCGGTCGATGTTCGCCCATCGCTCCTTCCTCGACCACGGCATTCGCGTGCCGGGTGCCTCCGACTACACCCCCGGCCCCTACGAGCCGATGATGGCGCTGCAGAGCCTCGTGACCCGTACCGACTGGCAGGGGAAGGTCTGGGGGCCCAATCAACGGGTCACCGTTGAAGAGGCGATCCGGATCGGGACCCTCAACGGGGCGCACGCCTCCTTCGAAGAGGAAATCAAGGGCTCGATCACCGCAGGCAAGCTAGCGGACTTCGTCGTCCTGGGTCAGGATCCGCATACCACAGATCCGAGTGAACTCATCAACATACCGGTTGTTCGCACCGTCCTGGGCGGCCGGACTGTGCACGAAGCATAGGCGGCGACACCACCACGCTCTCCGCCTCCCCTGGCGACCCGGATATTTCCAACCATTCTCGATAAGGAGCCGAAGACATGGCGAAGATGACGAGAGGCGAATTCCTCAGCCGTGGCGCGACCCTGGCCGCCGCGCTGGGTCTGGGATCGCTGCCAGCGTGCGCTCGCGAAGATCAGGTCGCCGACAGCGGTGACAGCAGCGGCCGAGGAAATGGGGTCGCGCCGGATCTCGTCGTCACCAATGCGACCGTCTATACCGTCGACGACGCTTTGCCCCAGGCGGAGGCGTTCGCCGTCAAGAATGGCCGCTTCATCGCGGTCGGAAGTTCCGACGATGTGCGCAACTTGATCGGGCCCGGCACGCAGGTGATCGATGCGGAGGGGATGATCGTCACGCCCGGCTTCATCGATTCGCATACCCACCCGGCCTCCGGCGGCATTCGCGCGATTCAGCAGGTGGATACCGACCTTCGCAGCATCGCGGAAATCAAGGACGCACTCCGCCAGCGGGCGGCCGAAACGCCGCCGGGGGAATGGGTGCTCGGCTACAAGTACGACGACAACAAAGTCAGCGATGGGCGGCGAATCAACCGCTTCGATTTGGATGAGGCCGTCCCCAACCATCCGGTGCGCGTATCGCCGCGCGGTGGCCATGCTTCCTTCTACAATACCAGAGCCCTGGAGCTGGCGGGGATCACCCGGGATGTTCAAGATCCCTTCGGCGGTAGGTTCTTCCGAGATGAGAATGGTGAACTGACCGGGATGGTCGCTGCCAGCGCCAACGACGCCTTCGACGAGGTCAGCCCCCCCGACACCAGTACACGTGAAGAGCGTCAGTCCGGGGTCAAGTTGATCTGCGACCGAAAAGCTGCGACGGGGCTCACCTCTGCCCATGACGCCGGCGCGGGTTCCGACGCCCTGATGGCGTATCAGGATGCTTATCTGGCTGGTGAGCTCAACGTTCGCATCTACGCAATGTTCCGGGGACCCTACGACGGCCTGAAGGCCGCCGGGATCCGAACCGGTTTCGGCGACGAGTGGTTCCGGCTCGGCGGCGTGAAATACAGTTCGGACGGAGCGGTTCAGACCCGGACGATGTTCATGAGCGAGCCTTACGTGGGACAGCCCGACTACCATGGAGTCGAGTATCTGACGCAGGAGGAGATCCATGAGGTCGTGGAAGACGCGCACCGGAGCGGCTTCCGAATCGGGATCCATGCCAACGGCGACATCCCGATCGAACGGGTTCTAAACGCCTACGAGCGGGTGCAGCGGGAATGGCCGCGGAACGATGTCCGCCACCGGATCGAACACTGCACGCTGGTGACTCCGGAACTCGTGGGTCGCATCGCGGAGTTGAACGTCATCCCCGTTCCGTTCGCCACCTACCTCCACTATCACGGCGACAAGTGGCACGAGTACGGTGAGGAGAGGCTGACGCGAATGTTCGCCCACCGCTGGTTCCTGGACGCCGGTATCCCGGTCCCGAGCTCCTCGGACTTCGTACCGGGCCCCTTCGAGCCACTCATGGCCATCCAGAGCATGGTTACCCGGAAAGACTGGCAGGGCAAAGTCTGGGGTGCCAACCAGAGGGTTTCGGTCGATGAGGCCCTACGGATCACGACGATCAACGGTGCCTACGCCTCACACGAGGAAAATATCAAGGGCTCGATCACGGCTGGGAAACTCGCGGATTTCGTCATCCTGGGAGACGATCCCCACTCGGTCGACCCCGATCGAATCCTCGAGATCCCCGTCGTCCGAACGGTAGTCGGGGGGAGGACCGTCCATTCGCTAGCCTGATCAGATAGTCGGGTCGCTATCATCATCGCCGCGCCCCAGACAGAATCGTCATCCGCGCATTCGCGGGAGGGACGATGGCCGGGGCAGCCGCGATCAGAACATGCTGCACACCCCGGGTGGCGGTCATGAGTAGGCAAGAAGCGGGAAAGCTCCAATGGCGCAGTCGGATACGCTAACCGCGCGACTCACGGAGCTCGTTCGTGACCGGCCCGCGGCCGCGCACGATCTCGTGCAGGCCGAGCGTTATCTGCGCGATTGGATCGGCTCGTTGGCCGCGGGCGGCGCCACTCCGGCCGGGGCAATACTGCGGGACTATGCCCGCGATCGCACGGATCTCGAGGGCCGCGTGTTTCTCGCCGCTGCACTGTCTCACATCACGGAAAGCGATGATCTGCATCGTGGATCCATTACGCACCCTGGCTGCGTGGTGGTTCCCACTGCGTTGTTGCTGGGCAGGCGTAATGGTGCGGATGGACGGCGGATTCTACACGCCGTTCTGGTCGGCTACGAGGTGATGCTACGTGTAGGGGAGGCGCTGGGGCCCGGCCACTATGAGGTCTTCCACAACACCGCGACCGCTGGCGTCTTCGGCTCGGCGGCTGCCGCGGCCCACCTGCTGGAGCTCGATGAGTCCGGCTGGATCTCCGCGCTCGGCAACGCGGGGACCCAGGCGGCTGGTCTCTGGCAGTTCAATCAGGACGCGACGATGTCCAAGCACCTGCATGCCGGTCACGCGGCGCAGGCGGGCCTTCGTGCAGCACTGCTCGCCGGGCACGGATTCACCGGGCCCGCGGCCATACTGGAGGGTGAGAAGGGGTTCTTTCGCGGCTTCTGCCCCGATCCAGCGCCTGGAAGAGTGCTGGCGCCAGCCACGAACTGGAAGCTGGCGGAGACCTCCTTCAAGCCCTATCCCTCCTGCCGGCACACACACCCTGCGATCGATGCAGCCCTCGAAATCCGCCGTCGCATCCGATCGCCGGCGGATGCCGTCGAGCGAATCACGAGTGTGCGGATCTGGACGTATCCGGCTGCCCTGCGTCTGACCGACAATCCCGCCCCTTCCTCTTCCTATGCCGCCAAGTTCAGCATCCAATTCTGCGTGGCCACCGCTCTCGTGCACGGCGCGCCTGGTCTGGCGGCGTTCGAGGGGAACCGTCTCTCCGATCCCCGTGTCCGCGATGTGGCCGTACATTCGACGGTCGGAGTGCGTCAGGACCTCGCGGCCACCTATCCGCACCGCTGGGGGGCCGCCCTGACCGTTTCAACCGAGGCCCACCCCTCCCTGACGGCCGAGTGCAATGAGCCACGGGGCGATCCCGAAGCTCCCCTCTCCAGCGAGGACCTGGACGGCAAAGTCGTCGACCTCTTCGCCTACGCCAGCATGGGTGCGGCCCGGGCGGAGGAGGCGCTACGAGCGAGCAAGAATCTGCCTGAAGGCGGGCCGGCCTTCGATCTTCCCTGGCTCGACGATCCAGAGTCCCTAACCGGATCAGCATAATACCGTACGATCGGGCGATCCGGTCACTGGCCAGGCGTCAGCAGCAATCTCCTTTCCGCGACGGACTCCACGCTAGGGCGGGAAAAGAGCAGCGGGATGTGCTCTCCCGTGGCCCAAGGGACGAACAGATCGGAGTAGTGAGGGCTGGCCGGGTCTCCCGACTGGCCTGGCATGGTGATACCCACCGAGTTGTCCCAATCGGAAACATCGGCGACGATCCGGTACGAGGGCCCACTCGTCTGGAGATCGCCCGAGCCTGTCGGGTTGACCGTGTAGCCCGTCCCTCCACGCGGAAGCGGCCCGACATCCAAGCGCTCGCGGATATCATCGCGGACCAGATCGCTGAGCAGATGGCGGATGGTGATGTGCTTGAAGGCTTCCTGTCCATACTGCCATTGGCTCATGTCGGGGCCCAGGCGCTGCCTTAGATCGGTCAGTGCCTGGGTCAGGCTCCGCTCGAGCAGCGCGCCGCGTGCTTCGGCGGGTTCACCCCCGAAGTGCTCGTCAGGCGTCGTGAGCCACTCGATGAGGCGCACGGTCGGTATGCCGCCGATCATGTCACGCACCGCCTCCGGAACGTACATCTCGCGGAGTTCGTCCCGCAGCTGCCGCTCCCAGCTGATGTAGATCGCGGCCGGAACCGAGTTCTCGGCGAGGGCGTAGTTCCACGAGAGGAGCATCTCGCGAGCCTGCTGTACGTCGGCTTCCTCCGGATCGACCGACTGGAGGAGCGGAACCAGGCTGCGAGCGGGGATCGAAATCCGATCGTGTTGGATCTCGTCCATATCCTGGACGGTGAGATCCCCTGTGCTCGAGCCTAGGAGCTCGTGAATCCGCGCAGACCGGAACGGCTCGGAGAAGTTGTAGGAGAAGGTGTGCGGGTAGTCAGCGGGGACGTTGTGCTCGTTGGCGCTGGCAAAGAAGCCCTTCTCCGGGTTGAGTTCGTGAGGCAGTTGTTCAATCGGCAGATATCCGTCCCACTCGAAACGCCCGTCGCCCGGCACCGGAAGGAGGCCGCTCCAATCCCTGAGCGGCGCGATTCCCGCAACCTGCCAGCCGATGTCCCCGTGGACGTCCGCCCAGACGATGTTGTGCGCGGGACCAAGGTGGTGAAATGCCCCTTCCCGAAACTCCTGCCAGTTACTCGCCTGACCGTAGCGAAGATCGGCCAGGTAGGGGGCGGCGCCGGTCTCCAGCCACGCCGCGCGCAGTGCATACGCCTTGTTGTTCTCTTCGTCCTCATAGAGCACCGGGCCGTGACGAGTGAACTTCAGGTCCACTGTAACAGCCTCCTCGTTCTTGACCGGGATTGGTTCCTGGATGATCCGCATGTCTTCCCAGCTTCCCTGGTAGCGGTACTGAGAGGGGTTGGACGGATTCGTGTCGTAGACGTACAGGTCCTCCATGTCCAGACCGTGGATAGTCAGCCCGAAGCCGCCGTACTCGTTGTGCCCCATTGAGACCCCGGGGACCGTGGGCTCGCCCGAACCAATGACATTCCAGCCCGGACCGATCAGGTGCACCACGTAGCGAAGCGGAGGTATGGAGATCCCGCGGTGAGGATCGTTTGCAAACAGCGGTAGCCCGCTGCGCGTCAGCTCACCACTGACGACCCAGTTGTTGCTCCCGTAACCGGCCTCCATCCAGTCCTGCCACTCAGGGTCAGCCTGCGGGCCGACATCGGCCAGTTGACGAGGAGCTTCATCTCCTCGGTAAGCCGCCAGAATGTCCTCGCGAACGAACTCCACCGGTGCCCGCGCCGCACGGTACAGTTCCACGATATCGTCCGTAATCAGGGACAGGTCGACACCGCGATCGGACAGCTCGGGGTCCGGCGGCGTGAAGTCGGAGATGCTCTTCAGCGTCTCGGCATCGATCCGCTGGAGCAGCTGCGCGTACCGAACCTCCGACGTGACGTTGCGGAAGAGCCCATTCAGCCGGGAGACGACGACCTCTTCCGTCCATCTGCCGGGCTTGATGCCGAGCAGAGAGAACTCCATGGGTAGGAGTTCGGGGTTTCGCTCCGTCTCGTCGATGTATGCGTTGATTCCGCGAACGAAAGCATCGAAGATCACGGTCCCTCGATCGCTATAATGATTCAGCTCTCGCTCCATGTCCCCGCGGTACTTCAGTAGCCGTGCACCCTCGTCCTTCCTCAGCGCACGGGGGCCCAGGATCTCCGCCAGAGTGCCGGTAGCCTGCCGCCGCCACATCTCGAGTTGGAAGAGCCGGTCACGGGCCGCGTTATAGCCCTGCCCGAAGAAGAGATCCTGTTCCGTGTCCGCGTAGATGTGCGGGATCCCCCAGCGGTCGATGACGATCTCCACTGGCTGCTGGATGCCCGCCACGAGCAAGGTGTCGGCCTGCGCGCGAGCCGCGGGGGTATGGAGGAGCAGCGCTGGTAGAACGAAGAGCGGCACAAAGATCGGTCTCTTGAACAGCATTGGCGTGCCTCCATTGACGGTGGGGGGCCCTGAAACAACAGGGGCGCACGCTCGTGCGCCCCTGCTGTGGCCGGCCTGGCCATCACAAGCTCAGGAAATATTCGGGTTCGTGCTTACCAGGGTTTGACTGAAGGGCAGGCAGATCGCCCGCTCGCCCTGCGGGATCGCCAGTTCGTGCCCATCGCTCTGCGCCACGTTCTCGTACATCTTGGCGAGGACCGGGTCCCCTGCGGCCGTGTTGCCCCAGCGGTAAAGGTCGCCGCCGCGACGGTGTTCGAGCCACAGGACGATCGCCCGCTCCTTCTTCAATGCAGTGAAAGCCTCTGCCTGGTTGCTCGCCGTCCATGGGGCGACCCCGGCATCGGCCCGTAGCTGGTTGACGATGTCCAAGCCCCTCTGCCACTCACCGGTCTGCGTGATGTAGTACTCCGCCTCGATCAGGCGCATCTCTGTACCCTTGACCGCGGGGACGTCATCTCCGGCAGCGGTGTACTTCGTGTGCCAGACCTGCGGGAACGAGCCATCTGCCGCACCTACGTCGGTCGGGATGACGATGTCCGCCCGCGGATCGTCGAACTCCTCCCCGTATGAATGGAAGAAGCTGTAGCGGACGTTCAGGTTCGTGCGACGCTGGTTCTCATAGAAGATCTCGTTCCGCTCCCGGGTGTCGCCCCCGTGCATGATCACGGCCCACTCGTAAGCCGTGGGAACCTGCTGCGCATCGGCGACCGCGCCCTGCCAGTCGCCCAGGTTGATGCGGACCGATGCGCGGCCACCCAGCGCCGCGTTCCGCAGGCTCGAATTGCCAACGGCAGAGGCGATCTCCGCCGCGCTCGTGAAGTACTCCTCCGCGCGTTCCAGATACTCGGAACGGTCCGTCGGCGCCCCACCGTCGAAGACCGCCTGGCACATGCTCTCGCCGAGCAGCCGGTAGGCGATCCCGCCCCAGACGTAAGCTTCCGCTGCGAGCGCCGAGTTGTTGAATTCGCCTCCCAGAACTTCCTGCATCCGGGCGATTCCCTGATCCGCCACCCAACCAGCCGCCCAAGCTGAGTTGTAGTCCTCGGCGTCGAGCGCGTTGGGATTGCCCCGCCAATGCCGGATTCGCGAATCGTAAGCGGACGTACCTGTCAGTCCGCCGGTCAACACCTCGAGGTTCCACCCTAAGCCCCGATAGGCCAGGGTCACATCGCCGCCGATCCCGTTCACAAGCACCCGCAGGGCGCCCTCCTGACTCAGATCAGCGTCCAGGATACGTCCCGGATTGACGACGTCGCAGGCGGAGGTCGCCATCCCGGCCAGCACGACCAGCACGGCCGTGCGAGGCCACCTCATATTGTTCTTGATGAATTTCATCATCGCTATATCTCCTCGATTCTCAGCTGCGAGTTAGAAGGCGCTCCGGACGGTGAACGTGAAGACGCGGGGAATGGGCATGTTGTAGTACTCGTGCCGCGTCAGTGAATCGTTGTCGTCCACGGCCTCTGGGTCGACTCCCACGTAATCGGACGTCGTCCAGAGATTCCGACCGCCGAGACTTAGCGTCAGGTCGCCCATTCGACCACCGAGCAGATTCGCCGGCACGTCATACGCGAGCGATACCGAACGCAGCTTTATGAAGTCCATCGGCGAGATGTAGGCACCCCAGTCTGCTATGAAGCTGCTGCCACACTCGAAACGCTCCTGCGCCGTCAGCTGGCTCAGGTTTCCGGCATCGATCTGCTCCGCCACCGAGAAACACGGCGGCCACACACCACGCTGGGCATTCCGCCATGCGGTATGGCTGAGCTGGTAGTGGCCGCCCTGGTGCTCGACGCGTGCGTTGGCCCGCAGTCGCCCCATGTTGAGGAACGAGCTCACCGAAATCGTCCGCGTCGGGTACATCGGGCCGATGTACTGCTCTTCGACTTCCGGGGCCGCGACCTCGTTCGGATTCAGTAGTTTTGCGCCCCAGTAGGCCGGCAGCGGGAAGCCCTCACGTGCGAACATCCCCGGCGTCAGCGATCCCCCGAGGAAGATTGAGGGTGTGGCGCCGAGCTCCAGGATCTCAGACGTCATGGTCGAGCCGATTATACCGACCCCCCAAGTGAGCCGGTTGGTCGACACGAGAGTCGCATCGATGGCGAGCTCCGCCCCCTTGTTGATGAAGCTACCAGCGTTGTCGATCTGTGAGGACACGAAGCCGGTCGACGGATCCTGCGGTAGCTCGATCAGCGCGTTGTCCGTCGTCTGATGGTAGTAGCTCGCGTCTACTATGAGACGATTCTGCAGCATGGTGATCTCGAAGCCGCCCTCGAACTCTTTGGAGCGCTCCGGTCCCAGTTCGGGGTTGCCCCTCGTCGATGGCGTCACCCCCGGCAATCCGCCCAGGGAGGAGATCGGGTTCCACGTTCGCTCAGCGTCGAAGTATCCCGGCGCCTTGCCCGACTCACCGTAGGCGAACCGGAGCCGGCTCGTCTCCAGGGCCGCCGGCCAGAACGACTCATCGGAAATGACATACGACAAGCTCGCCTTCGGGTAGAACTGAAGCCCGTAATCCTCCCCAAAGGCACTGTTGCCGTCGACTCGGGCGCCGAGCGTGAGGAAGAATTTGTCGGCCAGGCCGAGGAGCTCCTGCACGAAGAGGCCCGCGTTCACCTCCTCCAGCCGGTCCTCATCCGTCGTCTGGCTCGAGCCGGTATTCAGCGTCGGGTTGCCCGGTCCGGCGAAGTTCCGCGACGTCCCTTGCACCTGCAGCCGCTTGTTCTGGAAGATCTGGAAGCCGATCGAGGTGTTCGTGGACAGAGCGCCGATCGTCTGTACATACGTACTCTGCAGATCGACCGTGCGTGTCTGCGAGGTCCAGCGTCGCGCTACCCGGATCCCCTCGGGTTCCAGCAGGCTGCCGAAGACCTCGGTGCGGTTGTAGTCGTTGTCCGCGTAGTCCAGGCCGAGGTTGAGCTTCGCGTTGAAGTTGGCCGACGGATTGAAGCGGAACTCCGTACCGGTGATGAAGTGATTGATGTTCTCCTTCGTCTCGTACTCCGTCAGGAACACTGAATCCGCATCCGCCACGTAGTCGTGCGGCCCGCGCATGATGTTCAGGCTGAAGCCCTTGGCGAGGTTCCCGAGCGGAATCCAGTCGATGTTGCGCTGTGACGCCGACCCGGTGAACTGGACTGTCAGACTCGGGACAGGGTTGAACCCGAGGTTGCCGCGCAGGCTCAGGCCGGACGACGCCTGCTGCGGAAGTACGCCGGTTTGATCCGAGACATGCCCGGAGAGAAAATAGTTCATCGCCTCGGCGCCACCGCGCACGGAGAGTCCGTAGTCCTGCTCATGGCCGGTCTGAAGCCACTGGCGCATGAACAGGTCTTCGGCCCCGGGATACTTCTCGAGATAGGCCGCGGACTCTCCTCCTGGCCCGATTGAACCGACGTGGGAGATGCCCTGGGACATCTCGGCCGTCCACTGGGGCGGCCCGGCCTGCCCCCTCTTGGTGAAGATCTGTATCACTCCACCGGACGCTTCGGTGCCGTAGAGCGTGGTGGCCGAGGCCCCTTTGATCACCTCGATGCGCTCGATGTCGTTCGGATTGATATCGTCCAGCGGAGAGGCCGCCTGGTTGGACATGCTTCCCGGGAAGAGGTCGTTCTCCATCCGAACGCCGTCCACGTAGAGAAGGGGCCGGTTACCCTGCGTCATGCTGTTGGCGCCGCGGATCCGGATCGATCCTCCGGCCCCCGGGTCGCCCCCGTTCATGTTCACCTGGAGGCTGGGGACGGTGCCGGTAATGGCATCCTGAGCCGAAAGAATCGTCTCGTTCTCCAGCGTCTCACTTCGGATACTCCCGATGCTGTTGCCGATCTCCCGACGACGTGCGGCACCGGCGGTGCCTGTGACGACGATTTCATCCAGCGCAAGCGCCGTCTGGTTCAGTGCAAAATCGAGATTGACAGTCGCGCCGCTCGACACGTCGACCTCGTTCGTTTCGGTCGAGTAGCCGATCATCTGAGCAGTTACGCGCTGTAGCCCGGCCGGCACGTTCACAATGAGGAACTCACCCTGACTGTTGGTGAGCGTCCCGAGGCCGGTTTCGGGGATCGAGACCTGCGCGCCCACGATCGGGCGCAGATCGCCACTGGCCGTGACCTGGCCGCTGATACTACCGGTCTGTGCCAGGCTCGGAGTGGTCGCGGCAAACAACAGGACCGCTACCACAGATGGAATGAGCCGTGAGCTCAGCGCACTTGAGAAAATAGGACGGGTTTTCATCGCGCCTCCAGGAAGGTGTTCATAGAGGAGTCTTTCGGCGACGCGTCCGAAATTGGTCAACTCGGATCACCACGCCGCTCTGGCACTACGTTCAACGAACTGTGTTCACCGCCTTGGCGTAGACCTCCCTTCCCCCGATGATGGTTTTGTCGATAGGAATCTCCCTGATGCGTTCGGAGTCTACGCTCAGGATGTCCTCGCCCAGTACCACGAAGTCCGCCACTTTGCCGATTTCCAGAGAGCCTCTGACATCTTCGTCGAAGTTCTGGTAGGCGGTCCCCATCGTGTGGAGTCGGATGGCCTCTTCCACGGTTACCGCCTCCTCGGGGCCATAGATCTGGCCGTCCCACCCGCGCCGGGTAACGGCGTTCCAGATGTTGAAGAGCGGCCCGTAGGGGAGCTGGTCCGAGCCGTAAGAAACCCAGACGCCCGCGTCGAGCAGAGACCGCGACGGGTTCTGCGTTTCGAGGCGATCGCCGTCCAGTGACTCGGCCGCGTAGCCTCCCAGAGCGGTCGTCCACGACGGGTGACTCGCGACCCCGATCCCCAGCTCACTCATCCGCCGGATCGTTTCGGCGGGAGGTTTCACGAAGACGTGGTGGAGGAAATGGCGGTGATCGGCGCGCGGCGATTCCTCGAGGATCCGAGCGACCACGTCCGTCGCCATGACGGTCGCGGCATCGCCGATGGTGTGGATGCCGAGCTGCCAGCCCAGCTCGTGCGCTCTCTTGCCGACCTGGTACAGGGCATCCTCATGGATGAGCTGCTCCCCATGGAAATCCGGGCGACCGGCGTACGGCTCCGTGCTCCAGTATACCGGCGCGCTGAGTCCGCCGTCCGCGCCCATTTTGATGGCGCCGATCTTCAACCGCTCGTCGCCGAAGCCGGTGTGAAACCCGAGCGCCTCCAGCTCCTGGATCGAATGCCTGGCACCCTCGGCCGGATCGTCGTATTCGTCCCATCCCGGACGCATCCGGATTTCGGCGGTCATCCGCGGCAGCTCCTCGCCCCAGCGCTCGTACAGCTCCTGGACGAGCCTGAGCTGCGCTGGCCGAACACCTGCAACATCCACGTGCGTCAGCCCCAGCCGCCGCAACTGCCGTAGTTGGTCTCGGTATCTCGCGAGGATCTCCTCGTCACTCCGCTGAGGCGCGGCGGGTAGGTGCGGATCCACCAGGCGACGCGCCGCCTCGAGCACACGGCCCGACGGTTCGCCACGCTCATCCCTGATGATCCAGCCACCGGGCGGGTTCGGCGTGTCCCTCGTGATGCCGACAATCTCCAGTGCCCGCGAATTGAGCACAGCGGTATGTGGACCTCGTGTGAGGGCGACCGGGTGATTGGGCACGAATTCGTCCAGCGTCCAGCGGGTGGGGACGCGCTGATTCGGCCAATGGACTCGGGTCAGCCCACCCTGGATCCACTCCCCCTCCGGGACCTGTGCCGCCCGTCGCCGCAAGGCTTCTCCGAGCTCCTGCATGTCGTCCGCTCCGCGGATCCAATCGTCCACGGCGCTGATCAATGTTCCTTCCCATTCCTGGAGCTCGGCGCCCAGGTGGATATGGTTGTCGCCGAAGCCGGGCAGGACGGTCCTGCCCTCGAGGTTCACCAGCCGCGTCGACTCTGAAGCCAGCGCTCGCACGTCCCCCGAGGTTCCTACAGCCACGATCCTGCCGTCGCGGATCGCCAGCGCCTCGGCGATATCGAAGCTCTCGTTTACGGTGACCACCTTTCCTTCATGGTAGATCACGTCCGGCGCGAACGCTTCGGACGCCTGCGACGCGGCCGGAACCTGCTGACCATGGGCTGCGGGGCTCGCCACGAACATCGCCGTGAGTAACATCCCAGCGGCTGCGGATCTCCCGTTCCCTCTCATCTATGACTCCAGTCGCTTCAGGATCGTTCTCATGTGGTCTCCAGTGAGTGCATCGTCTTCCCGCCAACCACTGTCCGAACCACCGGAATGTGCTTGATGGCATCCGGATCCACGTCGTGCGGGTCCTCGGCGAAGATGACGAAGTCGGCGAGCTTCCCCGCCGCGATGGAGCCCTTCTTGTCCTCGTCGAACGACGCCCGGGCGCCGTTGATGGTGCCGATGCGGATCGCCTCCTCCACCGTGACTCGCTGGTTCGCCCCCCAAACCCTCCCGTTCAGGTCCTTCCGCGTCACCATGCTCTGGATCCCCATCAGCGGCTCGAAGGGACCGGGCACGTAGTCGGACCCGAACGCCACCGGGATGTCGTGGTCCAGCATGGAGCGGAAGGCGAACATCTGCTGCATCTTTTCCTCGCCGTACTCCGCCCATTTGTTGCCGTGATAGTGCACGTACGTGGTGAACAGCTCGGGAATCACACCGAGTTCCTTGATGCGGCGCAGGATGTCAGGATTGATCAGCGTCGCATGCTCAATTCGGTGTCGCGGGTCGGTACGCGGCCATAGGCGCTGTACCCGCTCGTAGGCGTTCAGCACCATATCGATGGCCCGGTCGCCGTTCGCGTGGATCACCACCTGGAAGTCGTTGCGATGGGCGTCCTCGACCGCGTCATGGATTTCCTGCTGCGTCATCGTCAGAATGCCGTAGTCGTCGGGCCGACCTACGTACGGGGTACTCATCGCCATCGTCCTACCGGATGCCGATCCGTCCGCCGAAAACTTCGCTCCCCGAATCTCGAGCCACTCATCACCGAGGCCGCTGTAGACGCCAGCTGCCTTGAGCCCCGCGAGGGCTTCATCTCCCGAGACCATCATGTGACACCGGAACCGCATTTCCCCCGCGCGGTAGGCGTCCTGAAAAGCCACGATCGCATCGGTTCCGGTTCCGCCTTCGTGCACCGTGGTCAGCCCGGCGGCGGTCATCTGCTCCGAGATGAGCTTCACGCCCGCCTGGCGCTGCTCACGGGTGCTGCCGGAAGGAACCACGTCTCGGAACAGATCGTTCGCATTCTCGGCGACCTTCCCCGTCAGCCTGCCCTCCTCCTTGTAGAACTCGCCGCCGGGAGGCGCCGGCGTATCGGCCGTCACTCCCGCTCGCTCGAATGCCCGGCTGTTGTACCAGGAGATGTGGCCCCCGCGGTGCGAGATCGCGACCGGGTGGTTCGGAACCGCCTCGTCCAGATCGTCGATATTGATCTGCCGGCCATCCTGAACCTTGGTGTCGTCGTATTTGAACCCGATTACCCACTCGCCCGGCGGGGTCTCGGATGCCTTCCCTCGCAGGGCCTCCTGGATCGCACCGATGCTGCGAACATCCAGGTCGACCGATGTGAGCGCGCGGACGCCACCGGAGAAGGGATGGATGTGGCAGTCGATGAAGCCCGGGGTGATCGTCATCCCCTCCGCGTCGATCACCTCGGTTCCGCTCTGCACGAGATTCCGCACGTCATCGCTACTGCCGACGGCGATGAAGCGACCATTCTTTACCGCAAACGCCTCTGCCCGTGGCTGGCTGTCCTCGACCGTGTAGATGCGCCCATTGACGACGACCAGGTCGGGAGCACTTCCCCCAGCCTCCATCGGCACGGTGTCCGATCCTTCGCCCGCACTACACGCTGCCGGCACACTGCCCAGTCCGAGAGCGGCAGCCATGGATGCACTCCTGCCCAAAAATTCCCCGCGCGTATACTTCTTCGGCATTCCAGACCCCTTGAGTCTTTGGGGGGGAGGATCCTCTGTCTCCGTCATCTTCAGGGTGTTCCCGCCGGAGTCGACCTCCTGCGCGCACTCACGCGAAAAAACTGGAGGGATGGAGAGTCCGTCAGTCGCGTCGAATGCCGCGGACCCGGCACGAGCACAATGAGTCGTGCGCGCGCCACCGCGCCACCGTCAGGGTTCCCTCCGCTGCCAACGATCCCCTTTCGCTGAGGATCTCGGCCTGCGGCGGTGCTGTTCTCGACGGTATTCCGTCGCCGACCAGCCACGCCCTGGAACTGCTGAACTCGCGTACGGCCCCGATCCGCGCCAAACTACGGTGGGCTCGAATCGGGATATCCTGGAACTCTCCGTTCCAGCATGGCCGGATCTTTGACCGGCTCAGTGGGATTGGGGTTGGCTCTGCCACCAGCGATCCGGTGACGGGTTCTGCAGCCGCGGACCGAAGAGCTCCATCGCTCAGAGGTGGGTCCTGGCTGGTGTTATGTATACGATCGGACGTGCCGAGGGCAATGAACCGCGGATTTCCTGCGACCCTTGTGGTCCCCGCTCCTACTCAGGCGCCACTCTCCAGAAGTACGCCGCCCAATGGAGGTAGGTTTGGTACTGAGTTCCAATGTGTCAAGAGAAATTTTTTGCGAGGGCCACTTCGATAAGGACGATTTGCGTGTCGGCTTCGGGCCATGCCGCGGCCGCCGGTCGCCCAGACGAGAGAAGCCGTCTTGCCTCCGCGTCGGCCTCCTCTGCACTTTGCGTGTTGTGTGTTGTATAATGGAGACTCGCTTCTGCGCTGAAATCGTTGGCGGTCCCAAGTCACTCCTTCATAATCGCACATGCCTCGCGAGAGCGAAAACATCCAGTCGTGGCCGCAGGTAGAGGTCTCGACCTTGGCCGATCGGGTTTATCAGATCATTCGAAATCGAATCTTGAACCGTGAGCTTGCTCCGGGCGAGTTCATTCGAGAGCAGGAAGTGAGCCGTGCCACGGGGGTGAGTCGGACACCTGTTCGCGAGGCGCTTCACCGTCTCGCCAGCGAGGATTTTCTCGAGCGCGTTCCCCATCGTGGATTCCGTGTGCCGGATAAGCCCTGGGAGTCGCTCCTCGACGTCTATCCGATCGTCACCGCTCTGGAGGTCCTCGCCGGCTCGCTCTCGTTCGAGCGACTCGGCACACCCGCCGTACGCCGACTGAGGAAACTGAATAGCGAATTGCGTCGCGTGGCTCAATCGGGAGATGCGAAGGAGCCGATGCGGCTCAACAACGCGTTCCACAAGGCGCTGTCGGACGCAAGTGGCAATCAGCGACTGAGCGAGTTGCTCGATCAACTCCGCGAGCAGGTCGCTCTCTTGGATGTTTGGTACTTCTCCATCCCGGAGCATCTCGAGACCTCGATCGACGAGCATGAACAGATCGTTGATGCCATCGAGGCGAAGGACTTCGAGGGGGCGCTTCAGATGCTGGAGCGGAACTATTCGCGAGGACGCGAGGCGCTCGAGGCGGAAATCGATCGGACGCGGCAGCTCGGCGAGTAGACTTCCCTCGACGCCTCCCGGATTGCTCCTCCCATTTCAACTTCAGTCCTGCTCCGGCTGACCGGGCCAGGGGCTCCGGCGGAAGTCGATTTCGGTGCACAAGCCTTGCCGGGTCGGAGTGTATTGTATACAATCTGAAGGCGTGGCGGTGTCCCTTCCTACGGATCGCTAATCACTGGAGCCGGTCGTATGCGCATTGGAGTTCCTAAGGAGATCAAGACGAACGAGAACCGGGTCGCGCTCGTGCCTTCCGGTGCGGAGTCGTTGATTCAGCGAGGTGGGCATGAAGTCATCGTCGAAGCGGGCGCCGGAATTGGGAGCGGCTTCAGCGATGAGGCGTATGACGCGGCCGGGGCAACGATCGTGGATCGGGCGGAAGACGTATGGAATCGCGCGGAGATGATCATGAAGGTGAAGGAGCCGATTTCGCTGGAGTACGAGCGCCTTCGCGAGGACCAGCTGGTATTCACGTACTTTCACTTCGCGGCCGATGAAGAATTGACGCGGGCGGTCATGCGGTCCGGGGCGATAGCGGTGGCCTACGAGACGGTGCAGCTGGCATCGGGTGAATTGCCGCTGCTCACGCCGATGAGCGAAGTGGCGGGACGGATGGCAGTGCAGGCAGGCGCGAAGTATCTGGAGAACTTTTATGGAGGTCGGGGGCTCCTGCTCGGCGGTGTGCCGGGGGTATCGCCGGCTGACGTCGTGATCCTGGGCGGCGGGGTGGTCGGAACGAACGCCGCGAAGATCGCCGCGGGCATGGGTGCACGGGTGCAGATCCTGGATGTGTCGCTTTCGCGGCTCAGGTACCTGTCTGATACGATGCCGGCCAACGTGGACCTGATCTACTCCAACCGCCATAATGTGCTGGAGGCGATCTCGAAGGCGGATCTCTTGATTGGCGCCATTCTCGTGACGGGTGCAAAGGCGCCGAAGTTGGTCAGACGGGAAGATCTGAAGCTGATGAAGGACGGCGCGGTGATCGTAGACGTAGCGGTCGATCAGGGGGGATGTATCGAGACCAGTCGGCCGACGACGCATCAGGATCCGATTTACGAGGTGGACGGCGTCATCCACTACGGCGTCTCGAATATGCCGGGGGCTGTTCCACGGACATCGACGCTCGCGCTGACCAACGCGACCTTCCCTTACGCAGCCGACCTGGCGCGGCTTGGGTGGGAGGAGGCTGCTCGGCGTGATCCGGCGATCCGTAAGGGGCTCAACATCGTCCGTGGCGCGGTCGTGTATCCGGGGGTGGCGAGTGCCTTCGAAATCGATCTGACCCCGGTCGATGAAGCTCCTGGGTCGCGAGCCTCAGGGGCTCGAGAGCAGTCCGCCCTGTCCGTTTGACCAGCGTAGCAGCACATCTGAATCAATTTCGCGAGGAGCGATCATGCAAGCAGCACCAAGTAGTGCCGCCCCAATCGGCGCCGAAGATATCGTCATGGTGAGGAATTTAATCCGGGGTGAATGGCGACGGCCAACCGCCCCCGAGGTGTCCCTCCGCGACCCCGCCACTGGCAACGAGATCGGCCGGGTCGGCATGCACGGAGCTACGGAGGTCGATGAGGCGGTGCAAGCAGCGAAGGAGGCATTTCCATCCTGGCGGGCCACGCCGGTCATCGAACGCGTCCGAATTCTCTTCCGCCTGAAGGGAATGCTGGAGGAGGAGCTCGAGAATCTTGCGCGATCGCTCACTCGCGAACATGGGAAGAACCTGGCGGAGTCTCGCGGCGAGGTGCGCAGGGGAATCGAGAACATCGAGCATGCCTGCGGTATGCCGACGCTCATGATGGGGGAGACCCTCGAGGACGTGGCCAGTGGGATCGATTGCGAGACGATTCGCCAGCCGCTCGGCGTTTTCGCTGGGATCACGCCGTACAACTTCCCGGTGATGATTCCGTGCTGGTTCTGGCCGTACGCGCTGGCCACCGGAAACACGTTCGTCTTGAAGCCGAGCGAGAAGGATCCGATCACGCATCAGCGGATCGTAGAGCTCGCGATGGAAGCCGGGGTGCCGCCGGGCGTTCTCAACGTCGTTCATGGCGGCAGGGAGGCCGTCGAGGCCATCCTCGAGCATCCAGACATCGTCGGGATCTCCTTCGTAGGTTCCAGCCAGGTAGCGCGGATCATCTACTCCCGCGGTGCGGCTACGGGGAAGCGCGTGCAGGCATTGGGCGGCGCGAAGAACCATATGATCGTCCTTCCTGACGCCGATATGGACTATTCTACCAAGGCCGTTCTCGGCTCCCTCTTCGGCTCCGCGGGGCAGCGTTGCCTCGCCGGCAGCGTGATTGTCGGAGTCGGCGATGCTTACGCACCGCTCCGGGAGCGCTTTCTCGACGGCGCGTCGTCGCTGCGGGTGGGCTACGGGTTCGAGGACGGCGTCGACATGGGCCCGGTCATATCGGCGGAGCACCGGGACCGGGTCCTAGGTTACGTCGATGAGGGGAAGAAGGCGGGTGCCAAGCTCTCGCTCGATCGCAGCCGTGAGCCGGTTTCGGGCTACCCGGAAGGTAACTGGGTCGGTCCGACCGTCTTCGAGAACCTGCCTTCCGATTCACGACTTGCGCGCGACGAGATCTTCGGCCCGGTCGCCGCGCTGACGCAGGTGAATACGGTGGAGGAAGCCATTGAGCTCGTGCATCGGAGCGATTATGGCAACGCGACATCTCTCTTCACCACCAGCGGCCGGGCCGCACGCGAGTTCCGGTACCAGGCCGGCATCAGCATGATCGGCATCAATATCGGCGTCGCCGCGCCGATGGCTTTCTTTCCGTTCGGCGGATCGAAGACTTCGTTCTACGGGGATCTGCGGGCGCAGGGCTCCGATGCTGTTCAGTTCTTCACCGACAAGCGGGTCGTCATCTCGAGATGGTAGTGTGGAGCCGGCTCCGCGCGGCGGCCGTGCCGAATATTTGAGAAGTCGCCCAGACCGGGGCGACTGCGCCCTTTCATAGCGTTCCCCCGACACTCATGGCCACGATTCAAAGTGCCACCGCAGCCGATGTCCTCCACGGGCACCGCGAGTACCTGTTCCCCGCCGTTCAACCCTATTATGAGGAGCCGATTGCCCTTCAGGAGGGCCGCGGGGAGATCGTGGTGGACGTCGACGGCCGCGAGTATCTAGATTTCTTCGCCGGGATTCTCACGACCTCCATCGGCCATTGCCACCCGGAGGTCGTCGCGCGGGTGCAGGACCAGATCGCGCGTCTTGGGCATACGTCTACCCTGTACCTGAACGATCAGCAGGTGCAGTCGGCTCGGAAGCTCGCAGAGCTGACTCCGGGCCGACTGGGGAAGACCTTTTTCACGAACAGCGGCACCGAAGCCATAGAAACTGCGGTGATGCTGGCCCGGATCTTTACGGGCCGTAGCGAAATCGTCGCGCTCAGGCATGCCTATGCCGGCCGTAGCACCCTGGCGACCAACATCACGGCGCAGGCTGCCTGGCGTCCGGTGCCGGCGAACGTCGCGGGGGTGACACACGCGATTTCACCGAATCCGTACCGTTCTCCCTTTGGCGATCTGTCGGAGGAGGAAGCGGCGGAGCGTTTCGCTCAGGATATTGAGGAGGTGATCGTAACCACGACGAACGGTCGGCCGGCGGCGCTCCTAGCGGAGACCATCCAGGGGGTAGGCGGCTACATCGTTCCGCCTCGCGGATACTTCCAGCGGGCGGCCGAAATCATCCGACGATACGGCGGGGTTCTTATCATCGACGAGGTGCAGGCTGGTTTCGGCAGAACCGGAGGTAAATGGTTCGGGATCGAACACTGGGACGTCGAGCCGGACATCCTCGTCACGGCGAAGGGCATCGCCAACGGCTTCCCCGTGGGCGCGACGATCGCCCGCGCCGAAATTGCCGACGCTTGGACGGCCAAGACGATTTGCACATACGGCGGCAATCCGGTCTCGATGGCCGCGATGAACGCCACGCTCGACGTGATGATTCGAGAGGATGTTCCTTCCCGAAGTGCCTTGCGCGGCGCCCAGCTCCGGGCTGGCTTGGAGGAACTCTACCAGCGGCATTCGTGGATCGGCGAAGTCAGAGGGATGGGCCTGATGCAAGCACTGGAGATTGTCGAAGATCGGACCAGCAAGGAGCCCAGCCCCCGCCGCGCGATGGCCCTTCTGGAAGCGACGAAATACGAAGGTCTCCTCGTCGGGCTTGGTGGCTCGCAGGCCCAGGTCGTCCGATTCGGTCCCTCGATGTTGATTAGCGAGGATCTCGTCGAGGATGCCCTCCAGCGGCTCGGGCGCGCCTGCCGTCGCGTGGATGCCTCTTGAGGACGCCGGTTTCGCTGTTTTCGATTCGCATTGGAGTCCCTCCGTCTGATCGCCCTAGAACTTTCAACGCAGCGGGGAGCCACAGATGATTCTCAGCTTGCCATGGACAGCCTGGCTTCTCATCCTGGCCTCGTTCGTCCCCGGCCTCACACTCGCGGCCGCCTTTTACCGCGCACATACTCGTCGCAACGGAACCAGCCGCTGAAAGGCTCGAATCGTGTCTTCACCAATCATCCTGGGTGTTCTGGTCTTTTTCCTCATTGGCCTGGTCGCCATCGGGGTGTGGGCGAGCAAGGAGTCCGGCAACGTCGCCGGGTACTACGTCGCCGGCAAGAAGCTTCCCTCGTGGGTGGTGGCTTTCAGCTCGAATGCGACGGGCGAGAGCGCGTGGCTGCTCCTCGGTCTCACCGGCATGGGCTACCTGGTCGGAATTCACGCCTTCTGGGTCGTGCTCGGCGAGGTGATGGGTATCTGCCTCGCCTGGGTCCTGATCTCGCGGCCGTTCAAGGAGTACACCGACCGCTTCGACAGCATCACCGTCAGTGATTTTCTGGAAGACCGGTTCCGCGACGGTACGCATCTGATCCGGAAGCTGAGCACGGTGATCATCTTCAGCATGGTCGCCGTGTACCTGGCGGCGCAGCTCACCGCGTCCGGTACGGCCTTCAGCAGCTTCCTCGGCTTCGACTACTCGACCGGCGTGATCCTGGGGACGGCGATCGTCCTCTTCTACACCGTCATCGGTGGCTTCAAGGCCGTGGCCTACAGCGATTTCATCCAGGGAATAATGATGTTCGTGGGGCTGGTGACGCTGCCGATCGTCGGCATCCTCGCCGCCGGCGGGTGGACGCCGATGATCGAGACCCTGCAGGCGGCCGACCCCGCGCTGCTCAGGCCCATGGGAACATTCGGTGTGAGCACCGCGGGCGTGATCAGCGCGCTCAGCTTCGCCGCGGTCGGGCTCGCCTTCCTCGGAGTTCCGCAGCTCATGGTCCGCTTCATCTCGGCGCGCGGCACGAGCGAGATGGCCCCGGCCGGGCTGATTGCGGTGCTCTGTGTCATCGGCTTCGACGTCGGCGCCGTGCTCGCCGGTATGGCCGGACGCGCGGTCTTCCCCGGCCTCGCCGACTCCGAGACGATCCTGCCGGTGATGGCCGATCAGCTCTTCCCCGCGGTGTTCACCGGCATCTTTCTCGTGATCGTGCTCGCGGCGATCATGTCGACCGCCGATTCGCTCCTCATCCTCGCGTCCTCCGCTGTCGTCCGCGACGTCATCCAGAAGATCTATCGCCCGCTGGAGACGGAGCGGCGCCTGTCGCTCTACGGGAAGATCACGACCGTCGTCATCGGACTCGCCGCTCTGGCGGTGGCTTTGATGGAGGCGCGGGTCATCTTCTGGTTCGTGCTCTTCGCCTGGTCGGGGCTCGCGTCGGCCTTCGTCCCCGCCATCCTCTGCGCACTCTACTGGAAGCGGACGACCCTCGCGGGCGCGGTCGCCGGTATGGCGACCGGATTCATCGTGACGATCGTCTGGGTGATCTACTTCAAGGCCCAGTTCTACGAGCTCTACGAGATGATCCCCGGTGTCGCCGCTGGCTTCCTCGCCGCCATCATCGTCAGCCTCGTCACGCAGCCGCCCGACGGGGTGGATGACGAGTTCGACTCCGTCTGGTCGGCCGTCGGCGGGCCGCTGGGTGGTCGCCGGCTCGCCCCGCGTACCGC
>JBBDRL010000017.1:48431-57509 GCA_040905505.1 Gemmatimonadota bacterium
ACCCGTCCCGCCGCGGCCGCCGACATCCCTCGGATCCGCGAGCTGCTCGCCGTCTTCGTGCGCCTGAAGCTCGTTCGTGATCGGCCGACGGCAGAGCTGCAGCGCGAGCTCGGCAACTTCATCGTCGCGGAAGTCGATGGCTCCGTGGTCGGGTGCGTCTCGTTTCGGGTCTACTCGCCGGCGCTCGCCGAGGTGGCTTCCCTCGCAGTCCGTGAAGGGTACCATGGACTCGGCATCGGCCGTGGACTCGTGCATGCCGCGGTGCTGCGCGCACATGCACGGGGGGTCCGGCGCGTTTTCGCCTTCACCATGCGTGAAGGGCTGTTCGTGCAGCTCGGATTCCGTGTCGTGCCGGTCACCGAGTTTCCACAGAAGCTCGTCAGCGACTACGGCGGGCTCGCCCTGGCGGCGGGTCGCAAATCCGCCGTCGTACTCGACCTCGAATCCAGGCGCGATGCTGCCGCGGCCGCTCGCCTGCCGATGCCCGCCGAGCGCGGCGGCGGACCGATCGAAGTCTCCGAAGACAACCGTTGGGTGATGCGAAGGCTGGAAAACCTACAGACGAAGAGGCTGAATATGAGCGAGTCAGGTACGACAAAGCGGTCCGTCGCCATCCTCGGCGGCGGTAATCTCGGCCGCGCCCTCGCCATGGGGTGGGTCGAATCGGGATACTGCGACGCGGAGCGGATCACCATCACCCGGCGTAATCCGGACAAGCTGACGTTCTTCGCCGATGCCGGCTTCAAGGTCGGCTCGGACAACGTCGCGGCGGTACGCGATTCGGACGTAATCATCATCGCGGTGCAGCCACAGCAGATCGAGGCCCTCGCCGAGGACATCCGTGGCGCCATCGACCCGGAGCGCCACAGCATCATCTCGGTCGCCTCCGGCGTTTCGATCCGCCAGCTCCGCGAGCTCCTGGACACTCGGGCCTCGATCGTCAGAGCGATGCCCAACACCGCCGTCTCCATCGGGCAGTCGATGACCTGCATCGCCAGCTCCGAGACGGACGATCCCGCGCTACCCGAAGCCGTCGAGATGTTCGACATGGTCGGCCGAACCCTGGTCATCGCCGAGGCGATGATGATCCCGGCCACCGCTCTCTGCGCCTGCGGAGTCGCCTTCTTCCTTCGCGCCATCCGCGCGGCGTCGCAGGGCGGGATCGAGATCGGATTCCATCCGGAAGAGGCGCTTCTGCTCGCCGCACAGACCGCCAAGGGATCCTCGATGCTCATCCTCAACCAGGGGCGTCATCCCGAGTCGGAGATCGATCAGGTCACGACCCCGCGCGGCTGCACCATCGCCGGGCTCAACGAGATGGAGCACCAGGGCTTCAGCTCCGCCCTCATCAAAGGAATCCTGCTGTCCGCCTCCAAGGCGGAGGGCCTCTACAGCGAATAACGAGAGGAGCCCCGGCAACGACGCCGGGGCTCCTCGATCCTGTGATCCTGACCTCCTAAACGGATGACGGATGACGGATGACCGATAACATGGAACTTCAGCCCTCAGCCCTCTACCTCGAACGACCCGCTCACCACGATCCGCCGCTCCAGACCTTCACCTTCGTAGACGGGCGTCAGCAACCGGAACGTCCCGACTCCCCAACCCGGATCCACAGGCTCCCGCCACCTTTCGGATTCACCCGCCTCCAGATTGTAGATGGCGCCCGTGCAGTAGCGTAGCGACTCGATCCGTGTCCACTCGCCGCCACTCTCCTGACGTTCCCGCGCCGAAAGGCAGAGATTGTAGCCGATCGGCTCGTTACCAACGTTCGTCAGCACCGCCTCGAGCGTATCCCCGTGCTGAAACCGCGTCCCGTCGACCGCCAGCGTGACCTCCGCCGCGGAACCGCCGCCGCTGTGCTGCCGAACCGAGCTCTCCGGCGCCGCCAAGTCCGAGCAGCCGAGCGGAAGCAGCGCTGCCGCGATGATCAATAGACGTCGTGCCATGGTCCTCTCCTTGTGGGCTGATTCGATCACGACCATAGAACGACTCGCCCCAGGCGCTTGTGACACGCATCTCGTCGCCGGCACGAGGGTAGCTCCGAACGTATCAGCCCAGACCCCGCACGAGGTCTCCGACAGAGCGCCGGTAAAAGTCCGCGAAGCGTTCCGGCGAACCGAACCGGCCCTGCCGATAGAGGAGCACCAGCCCCTGTGCGTGCGCCGCCAGCGAAAGAGCGATCCCCACCGGCCCCTCCTTCCGGAGGATTCCGGCCCCCCCACACTCCGTGACCCGCTCCACCAGGAAGCCGAAGATGTTGCCTTCTCCGCCGCGGCCCACCGGTGGCGGCGCAGGCGCCTCTTCCCCGGTCTGGAAGAACAGCGCATCGTACAGGCGCGGCTCGTCGATGGCGAAATCGCGAAACGCCTCCATCGCGCCGAGTAGCCGAGCCTCCGGCGGCCCCCGCTCGCCGGCACGCTCCAGCCTCTCGAAGAAAAGCGACCTGATCTCCCCAAGCGCCGTCCGCACCAGGTCGTCCTTGCCCGCGAAATGCCGGTAGATGGCCGGCTGCGTCAGCCCCGATCGGCGCGCGATCGCACGCGTCGTCAGTCGCTCGATCCCCTCCTCGCGCACCACGTCGAGCGCCGCCAGCACCGACCGCTGCCTCGTCGGAAGTTTATCGTATGATAACATGACGCGCAGAATAGGGGACTGCCGAGGTGGAGGCAAGGGCCCTGGCAGCCGCATAGACGAGAAGCTCGCCAATCAGTGACACGGCGCCCATGATGAGCGCGGTGACGAGCGGCCGGAAGTGTGCGCGGCCGAGAATGAAGCGCTCGCGCAGAAGCTCAGGCGCCTGGTGATCCGCTGGGCATGGCAGGTCAGCGGGTGAGCACGTCGATGAGCAGCGGACGCACTCCGTCGATGATGAACTGAACGGCGATCACCGTCACCAGAAGTCCCATGATGCGGGTCATCACGTTCAGCCCGGTCTGTCCGAAATGACGAAGCAGCCGCGGCGCCGCAGCGAGAGCGGCCCAGGCGATTACGAGAACCAGCACCACCGCGCCGAACACGACCGCCATTCGTACCGCGGAGGTTGCCTGGGTCATCAGGACCATCACGGTCGTGATCGCCCCGGGCCCCGTGATCATCGGGATGCCGAGCGGCGTGATCCCCACTTCCTCCTTCGTCGTCGCCTCGAGCTCCTCCTCCACGGTCGCCTTCACCCTGGAGCGCTTGGCCTGGAGCATGTCCATGCCGATGCCGAAGAAGATGATTCCGCCCGCGATGCGAAATGCATGGATCGTGATGCCGAAGAACTGGAAGATCGCGCCCCCCAGGAGCGCGAAGAGGACGAGGACGGTGAACGCCGTAAGGATCGCGCTTCGCAGTGTTCGGCTTCGATGCTCTGCGCTGTAGCCGTCCGTGAGCGCCAGATACATCGGCGCCGCGCTGAGCGGGTTGATGATCGCGAGCAGCGATGTGAAGCAGAGGACCGCGAAGGCGGCTACCGGATCACTCATCGGTAGTGGGAACTTGGATCGACTGGAGCCCGCGGACGCGTATCGCCCCGGGCTGGGAACAGGCGTACTCTACGCCCGCGCCCGCTGGATGTCTAGAAACCTGCCAGCTTCCCCGGGCCGGAATGGCAGTGCGGTTGCACGTCGCTACGGGGCGAGAGCAGGCCGTGGTCGCACGCCGCCTCCGGCACGGCGTCTCGCGCCGCCTCAGTCCGCCGCGGCCGGCGCCTCCCGGTGGATCGCGAAGCTCTCTCGTCTGACGCCGTGCCACCAGAGCGGGACGAGAGCGCACCCGGCAAGCGCCAGCACCACGCTGACGATCGTCGAGGTGCCTGGCGGCGAGATGATCAGCCCGGCCGAGGCAAAGGAAGTACTCTTCGAGATTGCGGGACGCGCGCTCTGGGAGTTCCCGGGCTCCCGCTGGGCGGACCAAGGGTCCCCCATCCGCCCGACAACTTGGCACCGGCCGTCGGTCGTCGCATCTTGTCCGTCCACGTGACTCCCGCAACCACTGACGATCGAGATCATGACCGAGTTCCAGCCATTCGCACCGCCGCGGCGCACGCTCATGGGCCCCGGCCCGTCAGACGTCCACGAGCGCGTCCTCGAGGCCATGGCCCGGCCGACCATCGGCCATCTCGATCCGGAGTTCATCTCGCTGATGGACGAGATCAAGGCCCTGCTGCGGTACGCTTTCCGCACCTCGAACGACCTGGCAATGCCGATCTCCGGCCCCGGCACCGCCGGCATGGAGGCCTGCGTCGTCAACCTCGTCGAGCCGGGCGACAAGGTCATCGTCTGCCAGAACGGCGTCTTCGGCGGCCGCCTCAAGGAGATGGTGAGCCGCTGCGGCGGCGAGGTGGTCCCGGTCGATGACCCGTGGGGCCGCGCGGTCGACCCGGAGAAGCTGCGAGCCGCGGTGCGCGCCAACCCCGATGCCCGGATCGTCGCATTCGTCCATGCGGAGACCTCGACCGGAGCGCTCTCCGACGCCCGGGCCCTCGCGGCGATCGCCAGGGAGGCCGGAATGCTGACGCTCGTCGATGCGGTGACCTCGCTCGCCGGCTCGCCGCTGGAGACCGACGAATGGCAGCTCGACGCCGTCTACTCCGGGACGCAGAAGTGCCTCTCCTGTGCGCCGGGCCTGGGCCCGATCACGCTCAACGACCGAGCTCTCGAGAAGGTCCGCAGCCGCAGTACCCCAGTCCAGAGCTGGTTCATGGACCTCAACCTCGTGCTCGGGTACTGGGCCGAGGGAGGGAAGCGCGCCTACCATCACACGGCGCCGGTGAATGCCCTCTACGGCCTGCACGAGTCGCTGCTCCTGCTCAGAGAAGAGGGAATCGAGGCGGCATGGGAGCGGCATCGTCGGAACCATGAAGCGCTCCGGTCCGGCCTCGAAGTGCTCGGGCTGAGCTTCCCGGTACCCGAATCCGAGCGGATCCCGCAGCTCAACGCCGTCAGCATTCCGGACGGCGTGGACGACGCTGGCGTCCGATCACGACTGCTCCGGGAGCATGACCTCGAGATCGGCTCCGGCCTTGGCGCCCTGGCGGGCAAGGTCTGGCGGATCGGCCTGATGGGCTACAGTAGCCGCACGGCGAACGTGGAGTCGTGCATCACCGCGCTCGCGGACGCCCTCGCCTCGGAAGGCGCCCCTGTAGACGGGGCCGCGGCCCTCGAAGCCGCGCAAGCGCACTGATCGGCAGCTTCCGTCCTACGCGGATCCGACCCCACCGACCAGGTCGGGCGTCAGTTCAGCGACTCCGCGGGCGCCACACAGCGCCATCGCGAGGTCGATCTCCGCGCGCAGCATCTCGAGCACCCGGACCACACCCTCCTCGCCGGCGGTGGCCAGACCCCAGAGCACCGGCCGGCCGATCAGCACGGCGTCGGCCCCGAGCGCGACCGCTTTCACGACGTCGGTCCCCCGGCGCACGCCCCCGTCGAGCAACACCACACCGCGAGCCGCGACCCCCTCGACGATCTCCGGCAGTACGGTGATCGGAGCCGGCGAGGTGTCGAGCTGCCGGCCCCCGTGGTTCGACACGATGACCCCCGCGGCGCCGTGGTCCATCGCCAACGCCGCGTCGTCGCCCCGCACGACGCCTTTCACCAGGACAGGCAAGCTCGTCAACGAGCACAACCACTCCAGATCCGCCCAGCTCAGCGACGCATCGAACATCGTATTCACGTAGGCGGCCAGACCGGAACCCTCCACCTCCGGAAACTCGCTCTTCCCGCTGGTGGCGAGGTTGGCCATCCGCAGCCCGGGCGGAAGCTGGAAGCTGTTTCGAACGTCTCGCTCGCGAACGCCCCACAACTGGGCGTCGACCGTCAGGACGAGAGCACGCGCCCCGGCGGCCTCGGCTCGGGAGACCAGATCCCGTGTGGCTTCCCGATCGCGATACACGTAGAGCTGGAACCAGAGCCCTCCACTGGCGGCGGCGCTGACCTCCTCGATCCCGCACGTCGATAACGTGCTCAGGGTCATCACGGTGCCGGCGCGCGCGGCCGCCTGCGCTGTGGCGATCTCGCCCGCCTCGCACGCGAGCTGATGGAACGCCGTCGGGGCGATGATCACCGGCATCGACAGCCTCGAACCAAGCACCTCGGTCTCGACCGTCCGACTCGTCACGTCCCGGAGCACCCGGTACCGCAGCGTCAGACGACCGAACGCCGCCCGGTTCTCCCGCAGCGTGATCTCGTCGTGCGCGCCGCCCGCGTAGTAGTCGTAGACCATCCGAGGCAGCAATTCCTCGGCGATCTCTTCGAATTCGGCCAGGTGGATCGGGGTCGTCATCGGTCTTCCCGGGGTCCGTAGGTCAGGAGATCGCTCACCGTCGTGACCCGGTAGCCGCGCGCCTGCAGGCTATCCACCAGCATCGGAATCGCTTCGTACGACGTCCGCCGGCTCGCGTACCACGGGTGCAGCAGAATGATCGATCCGGGGGCCACTCGGTCGAGCACGTGCTGGACGATCGACTCGGGGCTGGCGGCGAAGTCCTCGTATGAGTCCGGTTCGATGTCCCAGGTGACGGTCGTGCGGCCGCTTCGCCGCAGAAAGTACGGCAGGCCGGCGAGCTTGTAACTGTAGGGCGGTCTGAAATGGATCGCTCCCGTCTGGCCCGCCCGGCGAATGGCCGCGTCCGTGCCTTCGATTTCCTCGCGGATGAAGTCCTGCGAACGGAGCACCATTCGCTCGTGCGTATAAGTGTGATTACCCAACTCGTGACCCGCCTCGACCAGCGTGCGGCCGCTTTCAGGGCTGCCGGCGAGGTCCTGGCCGATCACGAAGAACGTGGCCCGCGCCCCGCGCTCGTCCAGAATCGCGACGATGCTGTCCGTCAGCGCTGCCGTAGGCCCGTCATCGAACGTGAGCGCAACGACTGGCGCGGACGTCTCGACCCGTGGGACGATGCCGCCGAAGAGCTGGAGGGTCCGGGACCGGGCGAGCCGCCAGGTGCCGATCAGCAGTAGCAGCGCCAGCAGGAGGGTACCGCCGAGACGGAAGATACTGAAACGCATGTTGCGCATTCGCGGATGACGGTGCTTGCTCGATCCCTGGCGGCGGCCGCTCGATCCCCGGCCGGCAAGCGCTTTCCCCGCCACGCCGGGGCAGTATATTGAAACGTAGCCCGTCCACTGCCGCTCGCCAACGTGAACCCATGTCGCGATGCGCCGCACCGTCCTCCTCCTCACCGCGTTCGCCCTCACGCTCGTCTCCATCGCGGCGACCGCGCAGTTCCGCAATTACCGCGGATTGGCCCCCGGGCAGCTTCCGGAGGAACGGACCGGCTTCACCTTCTGCCGGCTCCAGTACACCGAGGTGCGTCGCGAGTCTCTCGGCCAGGGATGGGAGACGGATTTCCCGATGGCCGACCAGAACCTCATGGTCAGACTCTCAGAGCTCACCAAGACCGAGGTGACCTGGAACCGTCGCTCCGGACCGGCCCACGCGATCGTTCGACCCACCGACCCTGAGCTCTTCCTCTGCCCCTTCCTCTTCGCTTCCGACGTCGGAACCGTCGGCTTCACCGCCGAGGAGGCCCGTTACCTCCGCGAGTACCTCCTCAAAGGCGGGCTCCTCTGGGTCGATGACTTCTGGGGGCCGCGCGCCTGGAGCCACTGGGTCGATCAGGTCAGGCAGATCCTACCCGACCAGCCGATCGTCCAGCTCGAGATGGATCACCCCCTCTTCTCCACCTTCTACTTCGTCGAACGCGTCCCGCAGATCCCCTCCATCCAGTTCTGGCGCGGCAATGGGGGACAGACCTCCGAACGCGGCTACCAGAGCGCTGAGCCCACCGTCAGCGGTATCTTCGACGAGCACGGACGGCTCCTGGTCATCATGAGCCACAACACGGACATCGCCGACGGCTGGGAACGCGAGGGCGAGGACTTCGCCTTCTTCCACGCTTTCTCCCCTCACGGCTACGCCGTCGGCGTCAACGTCGCCATCTGGTCGATGACGCATTGAGGGGGACAGCGATCGGCGATCGGCGATCGGCGATCAGCTATCAGCTATCGGCTATCAGCTATCAGCGCTGTCATCCCGAGCCTCGGCGAGGGATCTGCACCTTATCAGGGACGCTCCCTGAGGCTCGAAAAGACAACAATCGGTCGTCCCAGCTGATAGCCGATAGCTGGTAGCTTCCCTCCTGGCCCATATCTTTCATAGCCTTCAGGTTACACTTTTCGTCACCCTGCTGACGCCTCAGCCGATGGCTGATAGCTGATAGCCGATAGCTGATCGCTTTTCCCCATGTCCAGACGCATCGTCCAATACATCCTCCTGGCCGTCGTCTTCGCAGCTGCGGCGGCCGTTCTGCCAGCTCAACGATACTACTGGGGGCAGGCGAGTCGAGTCACGCCGGGCGAAGTTCCCGAAGAGCGCACCGGTTTCACCTTCTGCCGCCTCGAGTATACGCAGGTCCGAAGCGAGAGCGGCGGCTCCGGATGGAACACCGATTTCCCGATGGCCGACGAGAACCTGATGTTCCGTCTCGCCGAGCTCACGAAGGCCGACATCACCCGCTTCGATGACGGCGCGCCCCAACATGCCGTTCTGCGGGCGACCGACCCGAACATCTTCACATGCCCCTTCCTCTTTGCATCGGACGTGGGAACCGTCGGCTTCAGTCCCGAGGAGATCGAAGGGCTGCGTCAGTATCTGCTCAAGGGGGGATTCCTGTGGGTGGACGACTTCTGGGGCTCGCGGGCGTGGCGTGAATGGACTCGTGAGATCCAGCGAGTGCTGCCGGAGTATGCGATTCTCGAGCTACCCCCAGAGCACCCGCTGTTCTCGACCTTCTACTTCGTCGAAGATATCCCGCAGATCCCGTCGATCCAGCACTGGCGGCGGAGTGGAGGGGAGACGTCCGAGCGAGGCTCCGACAGCGCCGTGCCACGCGTCCACGGCATATTCGACGAGAACGATCAGCTCGTCGTGCTCATGAGCCATAACACCGACATCGCCGACGGCTGGGAGCGCGAAGGCGAGGATTGGGATTTCTTCCACTCCTTTTCACCTTACGGCTACGCCCTGGGCATCAACGCCGTGATATGGTCGATGACGCATTGAGAAGAGCAGCTATCAGCTATCAGCTAT
>JBBDRL010000018.1:0-11582 GCA_040905505.1 Gemmatimonadota bacterium
CCACCTGACTGAAACCCTGAACTCGAACCCCTGAATCCTGAATCCTGAATCCTGAATCCTGAATCCTGAATCCTGACCCCTGACCCCTACCTCTGTGCCAGCTCCAGCCACGCATCCACCCGCTCCAGGTTCGCCTCCGCCACTTCGGGATTTCCCAACAACTGCTCGCCCTGTGCCAGCGCCATGTGTGAGTAGGCGTAGTACGAGGGGATTCCGCGGGTGGAATCGTCGGGCCAGCGGGATCGGTCGATCAGATCACGATAGACGAATTCCTCCCAGAGGAGCGCCCGAGTTCGCGGCGCGTCGAGGTACGCGCCCAGGATTTCGGCGTAGGCGCTCTCCTGCGGCATCGCGACATAGCCAGCGGCCTCGATCTCCTCCGGCGTTACGAGCTTGTACGCGAGACCCTGCCGGACCAGGTGCGGCGCCAGCCCGAGATCCCGGTGGACGTTGGTTGTCATGGCGAAATAAACAGGCCGGTCTCCCCAGGCGTTCCGCACGATCGAAAGGATGAACTGATCCGCGGCAGGGAGTACCGTGCCGGCAGCGAGCGGCACCTGGATGCCGCGGGCCTCGAAGATCACGTCCTGCGGAAGCTGGGTATATCCGAACCCGGTGACACGATCGATCTCCTCGTCGGAGAGCGGCAGTGCGGGGCGGGTGGGGTAGTCGCCGGGCTCATACGTCGAAGCCGCCGTCTCCGGCTGGAAGACCCGCTGGCAGACGATCAGCGTCGGGCTTTCGGCGGCCTCTCCAGGCTCCTCACACGGCTGGGTGAGTTTCCGGATCTGCTTGGGATACCACGAAGTATTCAGGTACGACCAGACGATGACGGTGACGTCCTGCCGGATCCCCTCCACTTCCTGAATATACCAGAGCGGGAACGTGTCGTTGTCCCCGTTCGTGAACAGGACGCCGTACGGCTCCACGGAATTGAGCAGGTTGTAGGCCCAGTCTCTAGCCGCATAATCTCCCCAGCGCGTCGCGTAGGTCCAGTTCAGAATCAGCGGGAGCAGAGCGATCGCCATCACCGGCGCCCCGCGCGCGAGAGCCTTCCTGCCGGAAGCACCCGCCTTGCCGCTCGCCTCGAGCCAGAGGGCGGTGAGGCCGATGCCGGACCAGAGTCCCCAGAGGGAGAAGGAGACGATGAAGAAGTAGTCTCGCTCCCTCACCTCGGCCTGGTCGAACCCGAGACCGTACGCCGCGCTCTGACTGTAGCCGTACCTGAAGTTCAGGTAGAAGATGAGCCCGAGCGACAGTGTGGCGAAGAGGGTGGCGAGATAGACGAAGCTGGTTCGATCGCGCTGCGCATGCCGCCACGCGCCGTAGCTGCCGAGGCCGACGAAGAGCAATGTGAACGGAAGCCGCACCGGGGCAAACCAGCCCTGAGTGCCTCCGAGCGAGCGCGACCACTGCCAGTCGAAGTACTGGACGTAGTTCAGGAGCTGCGCCCAGAGGGGCGCCAGGCGCTCGGTGACGGGCGGCTTCGCGTACTGTTCACGGGCGAGCGCGGCCGAGAGATCCTCGCAACCCGCCGCCCCGAACGTCACGACGCTGACGATCGCCTGCCCGAGCGATGCGCAGGTCGGGTTCGCTTCATTGATGACCGGGCCCAGCCCCGCCCGGATCGGCAGGTAGAGGTGCACGGATAGCCCGATGACGCCGAATACCAGCGCCCACGCGTACAGACGCCAGTTCCCGAGTGCTTTCGGCTTGACCAGCAGGAGGAAGACGAGAAGCGCAGGTGCGGCGAGGAACGCCATCAGGTGGTTCCCGACCGAGAGCGCCAGGATGAAGATCGCCAGCACCAGCGCGTTGTCGTCGTGCCAGCTCTTCCTGGGCGCCAACCCGCGGTGTTCTTCGATGTGGTCTCGCCAGAGAAAGGCCAGCCACGAAAGTAGCGCAATGGTGAAGAGACTGACCGTGTAGACCTTCTCGTTGACGTTGCTCTGGTTCCAGACGGTGAAAGCGCTCGCGGAGAGGAGCACGGATGCCCCCGCCCCTACCCGCCGCACCAGCTCGGTCTCGGTGAAGAACGACAGAACGCGGTAGATCACCAGGTACCAGAAGACGGACGCACCCGCGGTCATCAGGGCCGAGAACAGATTGACCCGGACTGCGGTGGCAAGGCCGGTCGGGGCGAGGAGCAGCTCCCACGCTCGCGCCATGAGCACGAAGAGCGGGTTTCCCGGTGGATGCGGGATTCCGACGATGTGCGCCGTGGCGATGTACTCGCTCGCATCCCAGAACGCCGTCGTCGGCGCGAGAGTCGCCGCGTACAGCGCGAACACCCCGGCGCCCGCCGCCAGGGCGGTTCCGTATGGCAGATGGAAATCCGGCGGCTCACCTGCCTCCGCCCGCGCGGAAGCCGACGCGATCCTGGTCCTGGACGTCGTTTTGCTCATGTACTCCGTTATACCGGTTCACCCGGTGCCGCTAGCGCATTGATCGCTAACGTGCTCGGTGGCGACGTGTCCCCCCACCGGCGGACTTGCGTAACCTAAACCGGTTCCGGCCTCATTGTCGAGCGCCAGCGGCCGTCCCGGCCCGACGCAGACCGGCGGCCGGCTGTAGCGCCGGCCGCCGGTCTGGGCAGATTCGCGCCGATTACGCGGCCCCGGGCCGCCGAACGGCGCCGGGCCGCGGCATCAGAGGGACAACTCGGCCCCTATCCGCACGAAGACCTGATGCTCCACTCCGTTCCCGTCTCGATAATTGGAGACGTAGTCGTTCGCGCCGTACCGAATCGCCAGGTTGGGGGATAGCTGAAGGGCGCTGGCGATCCCCAGGTTGACGGCGAGATCGGCACTGCCCCCTTCGTAACGCGCCTGCCCGAGCCCCGCCTCCAGTTGGATCGGCAGCATCCCCGATGCACCGCCCCTGGGGACGTACGAGAACTCGATGCCCCCGCTCCAGTGGTCCACCTCCAGCTCGCCGCCTTCCACCTGCACGCCGGGGAGATTGCCCACCACCTGCGGGGTCGAGCGCTGAAAATTACCAAAAACCGCCCACTGGTCGACGAGCCTGAAGGCGATTCGCCCGCCGTAAGCGATTCCCGCCTCCAGCGACGCAGTGGTCTCGGGGAGGGCGCCGTAGAAGCCATACGCCACGTAGGGCTCGGCGCTCAGCCGGCCCCCCAGTTGCGCCTCCGCGGGCGCAGTCCAGATTGCCGGCATCAACGCGATCGTGATGGCGATCAGCTTTCTATACACTCGAATGCTCCTGTATCGGTTTAGCAGTGAGATCAAGGCGTTCTCCGGGGCCATCCTCAGCAAGAGGATGGCCAGGTGGGCCTCCAACGCGCGCTGGGGGGGCGCCGATCCCCGCGGCGACAGGGATCCGGCCGGTTCTCTGCCAGTCGATCGAGAGGCCGTGTACCGGACGGACCAGCGCGCGTCAGTGACGGCTGCGTCCTCTACAGCGGTCAGGGTCGGCACTCCCGAGGGGACGCGTCGTTGACATCCATTCGCCGTATCGGGAGATTGGCCCGCGTCGCCGGCTCCTGATCACGCGCCTCCACAATCGCGGCCCGCTATGCCACTCTCGCCAGACTTCGACGAATTCGAGCGGCTGACTCGAGGGGCTACGCTCGTGCCGGTTTACCGGGAGCTCCTCTTCGACACGGAGACCGCGGTCTCCGCGTATCGCAAACTCGCCCGCCCGCCGTTCGGGTTCCTGCTCGAATCCGTCGTCGGTGGCGAGACCTGGGCCCGGTATACCTTCCTCGGTAGCGAACCTCGCGCCGCGTGGCGCCTCGTCGGCAGCCGAATCGATCGCTGGACGCAGGCGTCGGGGTGGACCCGCGGCGAATCCGTCCCCGATCCGTTGGGCGATCTCGACCGCGTCGTCAGCGCCCACACGCCGGCCACGGTGCCCGGGCTGCCCCGCTTCTGGGGCGGCGCCGTCGGCTTCTTCGGCTATGACATCGTGCGCCATGTCGAGCACCTGCCCGACGCGCCGCCGGATGAGCTCGAGCTGCCCGACGCCCTCTTCATGCTGACTGGAGCCGTCGTCGCCATCGACAATCTCTACGGGCGGGCGAAGGTGATCGTCGGCGTCCAGACCGAGGGGGTGGACTCCGAGGAGCTGCGGCGGCGGTATGATGCGGCTGGTGAGGAGATCGACGCTCTCATCACGCGCCTCCGCGCGGATTCTCCCCTGGAGCCGATCGACCTGCCCCCCACGCCGACCGACGACCCGCCGTTCGAGAGCACGTCCACACGCCAGGAGTACGAGGACGGCGTCCGTCGGATCCAGGAGTACATCGCTGCGGGGGACGCCTTCCAGGTCGTCCTATCGCAGCGGCTGAGCGTTCCGCTGGCATCGTCCGCCTTCGATCTGTACCGGGTCCTTCGCACGCTCAATCCCTCGCCGTACCTCTATTATCTGGATCTCGACGGCTTCCAGCTCGTCGGCTCGTCGCCGGAGGTGCTGGTGCGCGTGGAGGATGCCAAGGTCCTGGTCAGGCCGATCGCCGGCACGAGGCGCCGGGGGGCCACCCCGGTGGAGGACGCGGAGCTCTCGCGTGACCTGCTCGACGACCCGAAGGAGTGTGCCGAGCACCTGATGCTCCTCGATCTCGGCCGCAACGATGTCGGCCGCGTCGCCCGCTTCGGGTCGGTCCGCGTTTCTGAGCGGATGATCATCGAGAAGTACTCCCACGTCCTCCACATGGTCTCCACCGTCGAGGGGGACATTGCCGAAGGACGGACCGCGATCGACGTCCTGCGCGCTTCCTTTCCCGCCGGTACGGTCTCCGGCGCGCCCAAGGTGCGGGCGATGGAGATCATCGACGAGCTCGAGCCCGTCAGGCGCGGCCCGTATGCGGGAGCGGTCGGATACATCGCCAACGGGGGTGGTGCAATGGATCTCGCGATCGCGATTCGCACCGTGGTGGCCGGGGGCGGCCGGGCTCACGTGCAGGCGGGGGCGGGAATCGTCGCGGACTCGGTGCCGGCGTCCGAGTACGAGGAGACCCTCAACAAGGCCCGGGCCCTGCTTCGGGCCGTACAGATGGTGGACGCCCAACGCTGAGCGCCACCCCCTCCGCCTGCGGCCGCGGTCGGTCCGACTCTTGCGCCCGCCGGCAGCGATATGGCCAATCCCAGCAAGTTCCCGAAAGAACGTCGATCCGGCACGGGCGATCGGAGATCGAGCCCCACGCCGGGAAGCCCGATGAACGACCGCCGCACCCGCTTCTCGCTCGGCTACTTCTTCCTCGCCTTTCTCATTCTGATCGCGATCCAGACCCTCTTGAGCAACCAGGGTACGGAGGAGCTGCGCTACAGCGAGCTCAAGGATCGGATCGCGGCCGGCGAGGTGACGGAGGTGCGGATCGGGGAGCAGGTCATCGAGGCCACCCCCGTAGATTCGATCCAGCAGGCCACCGAGACCCGAATTTGGCGCGCCACGCAGCCGCCCTTCGAGGACGAGGAGCTCATGCCGCTGCTCGACGAGCAGGGCGTCGCGTACGAGGGTGTTCTACAGGGATGGCTGTCTCAGGCGCTCATCTGGCTCATCCCGTTAGGGGTGATCCTGCTCTTCTGGTTCTGGATGCTGCGGCGTATGAACCCCACTCAGGGCGTGCTCACGGTGGGGAAGAGCCGGGCCCGCATCGTCGGCGAGGAGGGGACGGGCGTGACCTTCGAGGACGTGGCGGGCGTCGACGAGGCGAAGCAGGAGACGGCGGAGGTGGTCGAGTTCCTCCAACGGCCCGAGAAGTTCGCCGACCTCGGCGCCAAGATCCCCAAGGGCGTGCTTCTGGTCGGTCCCCCGGGGACCGGCAAGACGCTCCTGGCCCGGGCCGTGGCCGGCGAAGCTGGGGTGACCTTCTTCTCGATCTCGGGCGCCGAGTTCGTCGAGATGTTCGTGGGCGTCGGCGCGGCGAGGGTCCGGGACCTGTTCGCGCAGGCAAAAGCCCAGGCTCCCTGCATCATCTTCATCGACGAGCTGGACGCCCTCGGGAAGTCGCGCGGAGCTGGCGGGACCATGGGTGGGCACGACGAGCGCGAGCAGACGCTGAATCAGCTTCTCGTCGAGATGGACGGCTTCGACCCGCGGCTCGGGGTCATCATCATGGCCGCGACGAACCGCCCGGAGATCCTCGACACGGCGCTTCTCAGGCCCGGTCGCTTCGACCGGCAGATCCTGGTCGACCGGCCCGACGTGAACGGTCGGCTCGACATTTTGAGGATCCACGGCGCGGGGATCAAGCTGGCCGAGGAGGTGAACCTGGAGAAGGTGGCCCGCAGGACTCCCGGCTTCGTCGGGGCGGACCTCGCCAACCTGCTGAACGAGGCGGCTCTGCTGGCGGCCCGCCGCGATCAGCCGGCGGTCCGGATGCGCGAGATCGACGATGCCGTCGACCGCATCATCGCAGGCCTGGAGAAGAAGAACCGGCTGATCAACGAGAAGGAGCGCACGATCGTCGCCTATCACGAGGCGGGGCATGCGATCGTCGCCGAGCGGGTCGAAACGGCGGACCCCGTTCACAAGATCTCGATCATCCCGCGCGGGCTCGCGGCGCTGGGTTATACGCAGCAGCTCCCGACAGAGGACAGGTACCTGCTCACGAAGCAGGAGCTGATGGACCGCATCGCCGTGCTCCTCGGCGGACGCGTGGCGGAAGAGATCGTCTTCGACGAGATCTCGACAGGCGCCGGCAACGACCTCGAACGCGTCACCGATTTGGCTCGACGCATGGTGATGGAATACGGGATGTCCCGTGCGCTTGGGCCGATCAACTATCGCGATGCGCCCTCCTCACCGTTCCTGACGAACGGCGACGGCGGTCTGCACGCGCAGGGAAGGAAGTACTCGGAGGAAACGGCCCGGGCGATCGATCAGGAGGTTTACGGAATCGTCGACGGCACGCACACCCGCGTGAGGAAGCTCCTCGAAGGAGATCGCGACATCCTCGAGGTGCTGGCGAAGCGGCTGCTCGAGAAGGAGGTCGTCGACGAGACGGAGCTCAGGGAGATCATGGGCCTCCCGCCGCGCAAGAAGGCGCCCGACGAGGGCCGTGTCGTCAGCGTTCCATCGCCCGAACTGCCGGGCGCTGAGGATGAGACGCGGACCGGGGATTGACCCAGCGCGAGCGGCCCACCACGCCGCTCGAGGACGAGGAGCAGGACCTCGAGGATCTTTCCGATCCACCACAGGCGGAGGGCGATCGGGAATAGGGCGCGCAGGAAAGCATGTCGGGGTGGAGGGTCCCCGGGCCCTACCCCGAAGCGATATCCATCGCCTCATTGATCAGGCGGGCACCCGAGGCGGCGGCGCCGGTCCCCCGGGCGTTGTTGGCGCGGGCTGCCGCGCCCGCCGCTTCCCGCTTGTGGCGGTCGGCGGCCAGCACGGCGAGCCGCCGACCGAACTCGAGCTGGTCGCGCACGACGAATCCCCCGCCCGCGACGACCATCCCGGAAGCTTCCCGCGCGTTCGAGTTCTGCGGGCCGTACAGCACCGGAATCCCGAAGGCCGCGGGCTCCAGGATCGAATGGAGTCCTGCTGAACCGAAGCCGCCGCCGACGTACGCGATGTCGGCGAGTCCGTACAGGTCCCCGAGCACGCCGAGTCGATCGACGATCAGGACCGCACCGGGATCGCCGGGCTCGCCGAAACGGCTCAACCGCACCGCCCCCAGCCCCGCCCGCGCCGCGCGCTGCTCGAGCTGGCGCAGGTGCGGCTCCGATGGTTCGTGCGGGACTACGATCAGGCGTTCGCGCTCGCCCGCGCCCGGGAGACTGGCGAACGCCGCGATCAGCAGATCCTCGTCCTCCGACCAGGTGGACCCGGCGACGATCGTGAGCCGCCGCGGATCGCGGATCTCCTCGAGGAGAGAGGCACTGGCGCCTGCCGTGGCTGCGCGTCGGGCGACCTGATCGAACCGGGCGTCACCCATCACTACGATTCGCTCGGCGGGTACGCCGAGCGCCTGATACCGGGCGGCGTCGGCCGGGGAGATCGCGCCAACGATGGTGAGACGGGAATGCGCAGAGGTGAGGAGCGTGCGTGTCGGCCAGCGTAGACGCGACGATCCCTCCGGCAGGGTGGCGCTGAGTAGAAGCACGGGGATCCCTCGCCGCACCGCTTCCCGGGTGAGGTTCGGCCACACCTCCGTCTTGGAGAAGACGAGGGCCGAGGGGCGCAGGGCGTCCAGCACCGGGCCCACTTCGTCGGGAAGGTCGATGGGGAGATAGTCCGCCACGTCGGCGCCGAAGCGGTCCGCGAGACGTTCGGCCGAAGGCGAGAAATAGGTGTACGCGATCTGCAGATCCGGCGCGGCCACCCGTAGGGCTTCCATGACGGCTTGGGCCTGCAGCCCCTCCCCCACGCTCGGGGCATGGAACCAGACCAGACCTCGGCGCGCCTCTCGCGCCGCCGACGCCCAGCGCGCGAGGCGCGCCCCGGCCCCCCGCCGCCCGCGGACGCCTCGCGCCAGCTTTCCCTCGCCCCGCGAAACCAGCGGTAGTGCCCCCCGCAGGAGCCGGAGCCCCATCGTGTAGACCGCCTCGCTCTTCGCCATTGCAGCCAAGGTAGGGCGGCTGGCGCCGCATCGCATCCCCTACGGATCGGAGGCAGGTGGGGATTCCCACGATCGCGGGCGTTCGGTACATTTTCGGGATGATGAAAGACAGGATCGTCGTTCGCGGCGCGCGGCAGCACAATCTGAAGAACATCGATCTCGACCTGCCCCGGCGGTCGTTCGTGGTGATCACCGGCCCGTCCGGATCAGGGAAGTCGTCGCTCGCGTTCGATACGATCTACGCCGAGGGGCAACGCCGTTATGTCGAGTCGCTGTCCACCTACGCGAAGCAGTTCCTAGAACGGATGGAGAAGCCGGACGTGGATCGCGTCGAAGGCATCTCCCCCGCCGTGGCGATCGAACAGCGGAACCCGACGAAGACGAGTCGGTCCACCGTGGGGACGGCGACCGAAGTCCATGACTACCTGCGTCTCCTGTGGGCCCGGGTCGGCCGCACGTGCTGCCCGGGCGCCGGAGGCGAGCCATGCGGCCGGGAGGTTCGTCCGGATACCGTGGAGAGCGCCACGGACCGGATCCTCTCGTTGCCCGAACGTGCCCGGATCCTCATCACCTTTCCGCTTCCCCGCTCCGCGCGTGTGACGCACACGCTGGTGATCGAGAACCTGCGGGCGCTTGGATATGTGCGGGTGCTGGCCGACGGACGCGAGATCCATCTGGACGAGTTCCCCGAGGACGTCGACCTGACGCAGGCGGACCTCCTCGTAGTGGTCGACCGGCTACGGGTGGATCCCGACGACCGCCCGAGAATCGCCGACTCCGTGCAGACCGCATTTCAGGAGGGCGAGGGTGAAGCGATCGCCGTGATCGTGGATGCCGATTCGTCCACGGCCGATGGGGCGAAACCGCCGGCGCGGCTCGCGTTCACGGAGCGGTTCAGGTGTCCAGACCATCCTGAGATAACCTTCCCCGCACCCTCGCCTCAGCTCTTCTCGTTCAACAATCCGTACGGCTCGTGTCCGGAGTGTACCGGCTTCGGAGCCGTGTTGCGTTACGACGCGTCGCTCGTCGTGCCGAATTCCACACGTTCGCTGGCCGATGGCGCGGTGGACCCGTGGAGTAAACCGCGCTATGAGACGCGTCGCCGCAAACTCGCGCAGTTTGCCGCGCGGGAGGGCCAGTCGATGGATGCCCCCTGGGAGGACCTGCCGCAGCCTTTTCGAGATTCGATACTCGAGGGGGCCAGCGGCTTCGAGGGCGTCCTCCCCTTTCTGGAGAGTCTCGAGCGGAAGCGCTACAAGCAGTACATCCGCGTTTTCCTGCGCCAGTACCAGAGCGCCAGCCCATGCCCTACCTGTCGCGGGACCAAGCTTCGAGCGGAGGCGCTGCGCGTTCGAATCGCCGGGGTGAATATCGCCGATGTCTCGCGCCGGCCTCTGGGTCAGCTCCGCGCCTGGGTAGCCTCCCTGGCGCAGCAGGAGACGGGCCTGACGGCAACTGAAAGGGAGATCGCCGAATCCATCCTCCGTGAGCTCACCGCCCGCATCGGGTTCCTCGACGACGTCGGGCTGGCATATCTGACTCTGGATCGGCAGATGCGAACGCTGTCCGGCGGGGAGGCCCAACGGATCTCGCTGGCCAACGCGCTCGGCAGTAGCCTGGTCGATACCATCTACGTTCTCGACGAGCCCACCATCGGCCTCCATCCCGCCGACAACGACCGCCTGCTCCGCCTCCTGCTCCAGCTACGCGATGGCGGCAACACGGTGCTGGTCGTCGAACACGATCCGGAAGCGATGCGCGCGGCCGACTACCTGGTCGAGCTCGGTCCCGGTAGCGGGGATCGGGGCGGCGAGGTCGTATTCGCCGGTACCCTCAGCGCGATGCTGGAGGCCGATACGCTCACCGGTCGCTTCCTCGCCGGGGAGGAGGAAATCTCCATCCCGGAGAGGCGCCGGGTCGACGCACTCCCGAGGATCCGCGTCACGGGGGCGCGGGAGCACAATCTGAAGAATGTCGATGTCGAGGTCCCCCATCGCGCCCTGACGGTCGTGACCGGGGTGTCGGGCTCCGGGAAGTCGACGCTGGTCCACGACGTTCTCTACCGGGCGCTGGAGCGCAGTATGAGTGGCGGCAACACCACGGCGAAGCTCCACCTCGGCGAGACTGTGGGCGAGGTCGAGAGCGTGACCGGGTTTGAGCGGCTGAAGGAGGTGGTGCTGGTGGATCAATCACCGATCGGACGGACACCTCGCTCGAATCCGGTCACCTATATCAAGGCATACGACGAGGTCCGGAAGGTCTTCGCCGCTCTGCCGGAAGCCAGAAAGCGTGGGTTCTCCGCCCGCCACTTCTCCTTCAACGTGAGCGGCGGCCGTTGCGAAGCGTGCAAGGGGGACGGTCAGGTGAAGGTCGAGATGGTCTTCATGGCAGACGTCTTCGTGCCTTGCGACGTTTGCGGCGGCTCCCGGTTCACCCCCGAAGTCCTCGAGGTCGCCTACCGCGGGCGCGGCACATCGCTCGATCGGGGTAGGGGCGCGAACATCGCCGATGTCCTCGAGATGACCGTCGATGAGGCGATTCGCTTCTTCCTGCACGAGGATCGACTCGGCCAGGCACTCTGGCACCTTCAGCAGGTGGGGCTCGGGTATCTCCGTCTAGGCCAGCCGGCGCCGACGCTTTCGGGCGGCGAGGCCCAGCGGATCAAGATCGCGCGCGAGCTCGCCCTCGGCGCACGGCGTAGCGGCCGCAAGCTCTACATCCTCGACGAGCCGACCACCGGGCTGCACCTGGACGACGTGCGAAAGCTCCTGCGCGTCCTGGGGGACCTGGTCGACGCCGGCCATACCGTCGTGCTCATCGAGCATAACCTCGAAGTCATCAAGACGGCCGACTGGATCATCGATCTCGGACCCGGAGCGGGCCCCGACGGCGGGCGGGTCGTCGCGATGGGCACGCCGGAAGAGGTCGCCGGGGTGCAGGAGAGCGTTACCGGACGTTACCTGCGCCCGCTGCTCGAGTAGGGTTGAGTGGCCGTGATCCCAGCTCGCTCGCCGTCATCTCGGATCCCTCGCCGCCATCCTTGGCCCCTCGCCGCATC
>JBBDRL010000019.1:0-56913 GCA_040905505.1 Gemmatimonadota bacterium
GCCGCCACCGTCTCGTCCGCGAACCGGTACACGAACCCGCGTTCGTCGCTCGTCTCGATGTGGACTGCATCGAACCGATCACCTCTTGCCATGCGCTCGAGGATCTCCGTCGAGAGTCCCGGAAGCAGTGCCTGAGAGATGATGTAGTCGATGTTCCGCGCGCCGCTGTCGACCTCGGTACAGCGCTGCGCGATGGCGTTGACGACGTCGTCGGCGTAGGTGAGATCCGCCTCGTGCTGCTGCCAGAAGCGCTGCTGCACGTGCGCGAGCTTGAGGCCTACGACTTCGGCGATCTCCGTGTCCCGGAGCGGCAGGTAAGGAACGATCACGAGCCGGCCGAGGAACGCGGGCGAGAAGTGGCGGAGCAGCTCGGGCCGCATCGCTTCGACGAGCTCTTCCTGACTCGGCGTCCTCGCGTCCCGCACCGCTTCTACGATCCGGTCGGATCCGACGTTGGAGGTGAGCAGAATCAGGGTGTTCTTGAAGTCGACGAGCTGCCCCTCGCCGTCCTCCAGCTTTCCCTTGTCGAAGACCTGGAAGAACAGCTCCATCACGTCGCTGTGGGCCTTCTCGACTTCGTCGAGCAGAACGACGCTGTAGGGGCGGCGGCGCACTGATTCGGTGAGCACGCCGCCGCGGCCGTACCCCACGTATCCCGGGGGCGCGCCTCGCAGCGAAGAGATCGAATGCGCTTCCTGATATTCCGACATGTTCACCACGACCATGTTCCGCTCGCCGCCGTAGAGGTTCTCGGCGAGCGTGATCGCAGTCTCCGTCTTCCCGACGCCGCTCGGGCCCACGAGGAAGAACACGCCGACGGGCTTGTCCGGGTCCTCCAGGTTGGCGCGATAGGTCTGGATGCGGCGGACGAGGCTGTCCAGCGCGGCCGGCTGGCCGATGATGCGGTCCGCCAGGCGCGCCCGCAGCCCCAGAACCGCACGGATCTCGTCCTTCAGCATCTTCCCGACGGGGATGCCGGTCCAGCCGGAGATGACGGTCGCGATCGCGTGCCCGTCGACGCACATGTGTACGAGCGGATCGTCGCCCTGCAGCGTATGGAGCTCGCTCTGCACGAAGGACATCTGGGTGACGATCTGCTGGCGCTCGCTTCCCTCGTCGAGCCCTTCGATGCTCCCCCGCAGTCGGTCGATCTCCTGCGCCAGCGAGATCTCCTTCCTCCAGCGATCCTCGATCTCGACCTGATCGTGCCGCGCGGTTTCGATTGCGCTGCGCAGGTCGTCCAGGCGTGCGGCGTGGTCGCCGCCGGACGCCTGCTCGCGCTGCAGGACCTCGAGCTCCAGCTCAAGCTGCTCGATCCGCCGCCGTCCCGCCTCCACCGTGGGGGGCAGGCCGTCCTGGCTCACCGCGACGCGCGCGGCGGCCGTGTCCAGCACGCTCACCGCCTTGTCCGGCAGTTGGCGACCCGGAATGTATCGATGCGAGAGGCGCACGGCCTCGTGGACCGCCTCGTCGAGGATCCTCACCTTGTGGTGCTCCTGGAGGTACTCGGAGACGACCCGCAGCATCTCGGTCGCGCGCGCCTCGTCGGGCTCCTCGATCTTGATGACCTGGAATCGGCGCGCCAGCGCGGCGTCCTTCTCGAAGTACTTCTTGTACTCCGACCATGTCGTCGCGGCGATCGTGCGCAGCTCGCCGCGGGCCAGTGCGGGCTTCAGCAGGTTCGCCGCGTCACCCTGGCCCTCCGCGCCTCCGGCGCCGATCAGCGTATGGGCCTCGTCGACGAAGAGGATGGTCGGCTGAATCGACGACTTCACCTCGTCGATCACCGTCTTGAGCCGGTGCTCGAACTCGCCCTTCACCCCGGCTCCCGCCTGGAGCAGCCCGAGATCGAGCGTGCGCAGCCGCGTGTTGCGCAGGGCGGCGGGCACCTCTCCGGCGTTGATGCGCAGAGCGAGCCCCTCGACCACGGCCGTCTTGCCGACACCGGCCTCGCCCGCCAGCAGCGGATTGTTCTGACGCCGTCGCATGAGAATGTCGATCAGCTGGCGGATCTCGTCGTCGCGACCGCGAACCGGATCGATCTTCCCGGCGCGTGCCTGCTCGGTGAGGTCGATGGTGAACTGATCGAGCGCCGTCGAGCCCGTCCTCCCGCTCGATCCGGGCGAGGCAGGCTCGGCTCCGACTCCCGGCGGCCTGGACCCGTTTCCGCCGCCGGCCTGCTCGGGGGAAGCGCCGACCAGCTCGGCGAGGTTGTCGCGCAGAGCTTGCCGGGGGATCTGCAGGAGCGAGGGCGCCGACTCCAGGATGACGCCGCGGAGAGATTCGTCCTCCAGCACAGCCAGGAGAAGCGCCCCCGAGCGGACTGCGTCCTCTCCCAGCTGCAAAGACGAGACGATCCAGGCGCGCTCGAGCAGGCGGGGCAGGTGGGGAGAGAATGCAGGAGTTCTCGCGTTTCCCCGCTTCATGCCGTCCAGCGCCTGGGTCAGCTCGGCCAGCGTGCGAGCCGGGTCCCGGTCGAAGTGACGCATGACCACGCTGACGTCGCCCGCGTCCGTCTCCAGCATCCGATATAGAAGGTGTTCGACCTCCACGTCGTAATTGGTCCGCTTCACGCAGAGCTCGGCGGCCGTCTCGAGCAGACGGCGGCACGTCGGGTTCAACCGGCCGATCAGTGATTTCAGTTCTGTGCTCATCCTTACCCCTTCACCCTCACGTCCATGTCAGTACCCGCGCGGAAATGGCCCGCCCGGCCGGGAGCGCTGTTCGCGGCCCATGCTGTCGATGTCCGAGGCGACCCGCTGGAGCATCAGCGACATGCTCTGAACTCTACGCGTCAACTGGTCGCTGCTCTTCTCCATCTGATCATCCAGCGTGGTCGTGAGCTGGGTCAGCTGATCGGCCATGTCCACGCAGGACTTTCGGAGCGTCGCGGTCATCCCCTGCGTTGCGCCTTCCAGCGAGTTCGTCAGCGCCGTTGCCGACGCCTGAACGCGATCGGCGCTCAACGCCAGCGAACGCTCCGCACGAGAGAGTGAGTCGGCGTTGCCCCGGACCGCGTCGCTGACCTGAAGCGTGCGTCGCAGCATCGCGACGTGCCCCTCCCCGAGCGCCGCCGTGTCATCCAGGAGCTGCCCCAGATCGCGCTGCACCCGCTCGTGCCACGCCGCGGCGTTCGTCAGCGAGGTCGAAAGTGATTCGAACTCCTCCCGGAGGTCGCGTGTGAGCTGTTCCCTGAAGCTCCGCGCCATCGCCTCCAGTGCATCGCGCTGGCGGTCCTCGACCTGCCGACTGATTCGATCGAGCGTCGCGACCATCGCAGCGAGGATCGGCGCGACCGATGCGTCCAGCGCATGGCTGATCTCACTCGCCATCCGCGGCGCCACGCCCGCAAGGATCTCCTGCTGCTGCTCGAGCAACGCGATCTGGCGCCGCGCCGACTCCCGCCGTTCTGCTACCTCGGCGGCCCGCCGCCGCTCCAGCATGGCAGCCAGCGCGATCAGAATGATGACCGCTACCAGAGCCGCCGCTAGTTCGAGCATGGTCATAGACGACATGATCTGCGCTCGGCTACGAGATGCCTAGAGCTCTCCGGCGATTCCCACCCGTGCGACGAAATACGTCTCCTCGAAGTACGGGTTGTAGGTCACCTCGGCGGCGAGCGGCGCACTGAACCGTCCGCGCTCCAGGAGCGCTGAAACCCCCGCGGAGACGTTCGTCAGCGTCGTCCCCTCCGTCTCGTACCACCACTCGCTGTCCCGCAGCACGCCGCCGACGGTGAGCCGGAGTTCGAGCGGGCCCAGGAGCGGCCGGAATGCGGCTTCGGCGTACATCGCGTTCTCTGGGTCGTTGTGGAAGTTGTAGGCGAACAGCAGATCGATCGGCTGTGCGGCCCCACTGAACTCCCCGACTACCTCCATCGTGTGCGCCCCCTGCGCGCATCGTCCCGGCGTCCCGTACCCGCTCTCATCCTCGGGGCAGGGCCCTATGCCCGCGAAGTCGAAGAAGTCCTCGCCGAAGTCCGGATTCTCGTAATAGTCGTTGATGGTCAGCGACAGATTCCCGAGTCGTGACCCCGGGAAATAGTACGTCAGCCAGAAGTCCTGTTCGTGAAAGGCCTCGTCGAAGCTGTGCGACGCCCAGCCGCCGAACTCGAGCTGCTCCGTGGCGACCCACAAGTACGGCTGGATGTTCGGGGTGCCGTTCCAGACGAACCCACGCCATACGTACTGATTCACCAGGTCCACACCGCCGCCCACGGTGATCTCCAGGCCCTCCTCCGCACCGAACACCTGCGCTTCCCCGCTCGCCGGTAGAGCCAGCGCGAGCGGGAGGAGCACGTACGCGATCCCCTTCGCCAGATCTACCCTCATTCGTTCTTCTCCTCATCGCAGATGCGGTCGGGACAGCAGTAGTTCATCTAGAAGACTTCCACGGGTTCGACGGCGACGGGCTCCCGCCCGACGGCGACCAGCGTCCCCATCGCGCCGGATTCCAGTGTCCGGCCGAGATTCTCGACCAGTGCCTCCGGGGACATCTGCTGGAATACGCGCTTCCAGCGGTGCAGCACGTCGCCGGTGCGGCCGGGGAAGGTGTGCAGTAGGGCGGTCTGCTCCTGATCGAGCCTGACAGCCTGCGCACGGGGGCGGCCGCTGCCGTCGTAGCTGGTCAACAGGCCTTCTTCCTCTGCTCCCGGCTTCCAACTCACCGTCTCCATGCGAATGCGCATGAGGCGGCAGACCTCGTCGAGCACCTGCGGCAGGGGCCACTTGCGGGCGCCTTCCTCGATCGCCCGACGAGCCGCCGCCGCCGCCACTGCCGAGTCCAACTCCCGCCGCTCCGTCACCCGGCCGACGAAGACGGTCACCACACCCTGCTCCTCTACCAGTCCATATAGATCGCCGGGGTGCCCCTCCCCGATCGACCGGGAGGCGACGTGCACGCCGCCGAACTCACGGCCGAGGTCCGACCACATCTCCTGCCGGTACGTTCGCGCCAGATCCAGCGGCGTTCGGAACTGCTCGCCCTCGATCAGCGTCCGCCGCGTGCGCTCGATGAGGTCCTTCAACACGCTGCTCATCGTGTTGAAGGTGTTGCTGAGGTCGCTCAGCTCCTGGATGGTCCCGATGTCGATCTGCCGGTCGTAATCGCCGCCGGCCACCTCTAGGGCCGCCGTGCTCAGTGCCCGCAGGTTGCGCGTCAGCAGCGCCGAGATGAAGAGCGCGGCGAGCGCCCCGATCAGGAGCGCGAGCAGCGTCAGACGCGCGAGGCCGGCGAGCAGCTCGCGCGATAGCGCCGGGAGCCGCGATGCATCGATGACGACGCCGAGTACGCCAGCCAGGGTGCCGTCCGCTGCGGCGATCGGCGCATACGACGTCATCACCGACTCGCCGCTCTCGAGCTCCATGATATCGCCGACGAGAGCGGCGCCCGTGGCCAGCGAATCCCGCTGGGCGGCGGTCAGGCGTAGCCGCTCGTCGGCCGGAATGAAGCGTGACCGGTCCTCGTCTTCGCCGGACACGCTCCACAGCGGCGCGCCAGAGGGCGCGAGCGCGAAGATGTGCTTCGCCTGGCCATGGGCGAGAACTCGCGCGAAAGGCACGCTCAGCTCGTCGAACCGGGTGGTCGCGACTGCGCCGGACGGCCCGGTCGGAAGCTCGCTGCCGATGATGAACTCCGCGATCGAGACGCTCAGCGAGGACGCTTCCTCCTGTAGCCCCCAGAGCGCCTCCTCCTGAGCCGTCGAGTACGTCATGGCGCCGGCGGCCACGGCCATGCCGAGGAAGAGCGGCACGACGGCGATCAGGTTCTGCGTACGGATCCTCATGCCACCTCCACCAGCTCCCGCTCCAGCTCCCGGGATCCGCGGAGCAGCCCCACCACCAGCCCCGGGCACTCGTTCACGATGGTGTGGAAGTGCGCTCGGCGGACGAGCAGGCATGTGCAGCCTTCCGGGCCGGCCCGAAGCGTCTCGTCCACGGAGGTGCCGAATAGCAGCGAGGCCGCGCCGAAGACCCTCGGGAGCTGCGCGCCGGACGCCGTCGTAACCACGCCGTCGGCCGTCAGATACATGTTGCGAAGGGACCGCCCGGCGACGGCGAGCACTTCATCCGGTGCGTAGCGCCGCATCCGCAGTGCAGCGGCGATCAGGACCAGCTCGCCTTCGTGAAGCTGATCGAAGGGCGGGGTAGTGCGCAGCGCGAAGAGGCGGTCGATCATGTTCATCGCGACATTACCTCCACCACCGGAGCCGAAAGGGGCGCCGCGTACTCTTCGGGGGCGTCGACGATCAACTCCGCTCCGAAGATCGCGATCGCGAACGGCGGAACATGCCGCCGGTCGTATCCTTGCGGTGCCGGTGCCGCATCCTCCGACTCCGTGCCGAGCATGGGTCCGAGCCGATCCCTGCGGATCATGTTCGCCGCGCCAGCAGCGTCGTGCGCCGCCACGACCGCGAGCTCCCTCGCACCTACGACGAAGCTCGGCGTCGTCCTGAAATCGATGGTGCGCGTCGGCCCATCGGCCGAGGCTATCGCCATCTCCACCACGCGGCGGGCGTGGGCGTGTACCGCACGGCTGTCGGCGTCGAGCAGCACCCAGCAATGGACGGCGGGGAAGAGGTCGGCCAGGAGCTTCACGGCCGCGTCCCAGTCGCGCCGGTGCTGCGCGAGCATCGGCCGTGCGACCGCGGCGACCTCGCGCCGCAGACGCAGGTTCTCCAGCGGCGCGTTCTGCGTAGGGTCCGCCAGCCAGACCAGGACCCGATCACCCCGGCTGCTCGCGATGTGAACATAGCTGGAGGGGTCGTGCACGCCACCCTCCGGAGACTCGGAGCGGGCGACGAGGAACGGCGGCCCGGGATCCGGCTGGTAACCGGGATCCGCCAGGGCTACTTCGAGTGCGCGCCTGCGCCGAACCTTCTCCAGAGCCAGGTTCGTGTTCGTCAGCTCACCGATGGTCTTGCCCAGCGCGTCGCTCATGCTGTTGAAGGATTCACTCAGCTCCGCGAGCTCCACCAGATGCTGATCGGCGATCCGATGCCCGTAGCGACCGGCCGCGAGTTGAAGCGCGCCCTCCTTCACCTCCGTGAGCGGCGCGACCAACCCTCGTGAGATCACCAGCGATACCAGCACGCCGAAGAGGAGCGTGATCGCCGCGATCATGCCCACCTGGACGAGCGCGACTCGCGTCTTTTCCAGGACCACGCTGATGTCCACGTCCGCGGAGGCGAGGGCCGCGACGCTTCCGTCGTTTCGGTAGATCGGCGCGTCCGCGGTCTTCAGCAGCCCCCATGTGCCCCAATCCTCCAGGTCGGAGAGCCTGACCGCACCCTGCGTCATGGCCCGCTCCATCGCGGGAATCTCATCGTCGGCGATCTCTTCCGCCGTCCCGATGATCGAGTGGTCCTCACCCTCCGTCGCGTCGATGCCGTAGATCAACCGCCCCCCGAGCTCCACCGTCTCCGTGTAGAGATAGGTGATGTCCCGCTTGGCGCTGATCCGCCGCATCGGCTGAACGTACTGCTGATACAGCGGATGCCGCGCGCTGCGGAAGCCCTGGGCGGTCCCCGAGGAGTCCACCGCCGCGGTCGCCGGATCGACGCGGGCAAGGCGATCGGCGATGCCGAAAAGCGCACCGCCCTGCGTCGCCGCCAGCGCGATCATCTCCGGCGGCGGACCCACGCGAAAGAGCTGCTCGTCCTCGGGTTGCGGCTCCGCGTCGTATAGCACGGACACCGGGCGGGCTGAGGCGTTCGCCAGGTCGACTTCGAGCAGCTCGCGCGACGAACCGTCCAGCAGGTACAGCGTGTTCGAGCTGGACTCCAGAGCCGGAGCGAGCACGGCGCCCTCGATCCCCTGGATCGCCATCTCCTGCATCCGGCCGTCCGCCGGGTCGATCGCCATCAGCCCGCGTCCGCCGGCGTACAGGAGACCGACTGCCGGATCGTAGACCATGCCCGCCGGGATGTTGTCGAGCGGGCCGACGCGCTCGGCGGCGCCGGTGTCGAGGTCGACCCGGTACAGCGCTGGCTCGCTCGTGGCCACCCACAGGCGCGGACGGTCGGGGTCGGCCGCCAGCGCGCGCCCATTCGCCGGAACCGCGAACATCCGCAGCGCGCCACCCTGCTCGGTGTCGATTCGGACGAGCTCGTCCGTCCGCCCGTCGATGCCGAGCAGGCCGTCTCCGTCGGGGGCGGGTGTGGCCGCCGTGATGTCGCGCACCCGGTAGAGCTCCTCGTGGTCCTCGCCGCGCACGAAGGCGCCGGTGACCGTGCTGACGGCGAAGAGCTTCTCGTCGAACCCACGCATGATGATTCCGTACAGGCCCTGATAGATCGACCATCCGAACAGGACGGTGGAGACCAGCAGGCCCGTGATCAGGACCAGCAGCACGAGGCTCTGAAGCCTGAGACTAAACCTGAACCGCGGCGTCATCTTGGCTCACCACCTGATGTCGGTAGATCTCCACCCCGATCGACGGATAGGTGCGGATCGCTTCCAGAACGAGCTCGCCCGTGAAGACGAGCACCGCCGCACCGCGTGAGGTCGCATCGCTCACCCGTTCGGGGAGTCCGAAGATCGCCTCCTCCCCGATCACCTCGCCCGGCCCGTACCGCATGCGGCCGGATGCGCCGGTGACCTCGACGGCGCCTTCGCTGACCACGTACACCTCGTCCGCCGCCGCGCCAGCCAGGAAGATCGGCTCGCCATCCGCATAGCGCCGCTGGCTGGCATCGCGCGAAAGCAGCTCGAGCTCGCTGACGGCCACGCGCTCGAAGAAGCGGGACAAGGAGAGGCAGTGTAGCCGCTCGATCGGGTTCAGCCCCTCCTCTTCCGCGTCACGGACCAGCAGCGAAACGATCGTCTCGCGCAGGATCACGGGTGCGCTGGAAGTCAGCCGGTCACGCAGCTGCGTCGAGGCGGTCGCCGCGCCGCTCTCCCACAGCCCCTGTGCCGCGGCGGCCGCTTCGATGGAGAACGGACTGTCCAGGGCCTCCTCGAGGATCTCGTCCGGGTCGCTCTCCACGACCGCGAAGTTCTCGCGGTAGAAGCGAATCGCATCACTCCCGGGCCGGCCGTCGATCAGCGGGAGGAGGATCCGGAACAGCGGGCGTGGGGCACCCTGCTCGATCGTCTCGATCGCGTTGCCCCGCTCCTTCGGATTGCGCGAGCGCAGGCTCGAGCTGATCAGCTCGAAGTCCGGCAGGCGCCCACCGATGGTGAGGATCTCGAGGATGAAATCCACGATCCGGTTCTGGAGGTCGGCGTAGAAGTCCGACAACACCGCAACCCCGGTCGATGGCGCCGCTTCGTCCGCGAGGATCTGGTGGAAGTGCTGAAATCGGAACGCCCTGGCGACCTCGGTCTGAATCAGCGTATCCGAGATCGCGGTGAGCTGCGGGAGCGCCAGCTTGCCGAGCGCCCGGGCGGCCAGGGCGCGGCCCCGATATGGGTACCGTGGATCTCGAAGGACGCTGACTACCGTGGGGACGCTCTTCAGGCCGATCCGCAGGAGCACGCGCTCGGCTTCGCGCCGCTCCTGCGGCGTGAAGTCCCCACTCGCCCGGAGCAGGGGAGCGACGCAGGTCGTATCCGCGATCTTCGCGAGCGCCTCGAGTCCCGCCATCCGGTCCTCCTCCTCCCCCACCTCGAGGAACCTCAGGATCTCCGGGACCAGACGGTTCGAATTCTCGTTCACCGTCCGCCGCAGAGCCTGAATGGCCTGTCGCTGAATCCGGATGTCGTTGTGCCTCAGATACGGGACGATGAAGTGCGCCAGGCTCTCCTGCCCTAGCTGTCCGGTCGCCCGCACACCAACCTCGACGAACGACTCCTCGCCCTGGACCAGCCTGTCCAGCGTCTGCATGGCCTGGAGCCGATCTTCAGGGCGCCAGCTATGCCACGCCGTGACCACCGCCGCTCCCAGCTCGGCCGGCTCCTCCGACTTGAACAGATGAGCGATCTCCCGGCTCTGCATCAGTCCGTGATATCCGAGCTCCTCGAGGAACTCTGCGTCCAGCCGGTACCGATGCTCCGTCACCCAGTAGAGGATCCGGCGCACGACCTCACTGTCCTTCTCCTCCAGGATCATCGACAGCAGCGACCGCGATGCGACGAGCTCCGCTGCGTCCGCGCGGGCCAGAAACTCCAGCAGCGCGTCCACCGCCGCCCGTCGATCGTTCAACCAGAGGATGCGGATCGCCGCGTGGACGTTCCCGAGCCTCGTTTCGGTCGACGTCCGGCGGCGCAGCGCCTCGATCTCCTGCTCGGACAGCCCGATCAGGAGATTCTCCGACGGCTGCGACAGGTCCAGCCAGCTCTCCTTGAGGTTGCGGACCATCGAGCGCAGATACCCGCCGCGAAGCAGGAGGATGACGAGCAGCGCGGCCGCGGCCAGGGCGGCGCCGACCGTCGAGAGCTGTGCGGGGCTCAGACGGCTCGCGGTGAGCAGTAGCAGCGCACCACCCAAGGCCGTGGCGATCGGCTCACCCAGGCCCTCGAACATGGTGCGTAGCTGTTTCTTCAGGTCCGCTGGAAATGCGTTGTACAGGAAGTTCTGGTTGTTCAGGTCGATCGACTCGAACACACTCTGCACGACCAGGAAGGTGACGACCGCCGAGCCCATTCCCGGATCCACCAGCAGGAAGGTGAACCCCGCCAGGAAGGCCAGTGGTGTCACCAGAGCGACGCTCGGGACGCCGAACGTCAACACCATCCGATTGAACAGGAACAGGTTGACGACCAGGTTCAGGCCCCCGGCGACCGCGTAGAGTCTGCCCAGCAGCGCGCTCAACTCGGCCTTGTCCGCGTTCTCGGCGAAGATAGAGAGGTACTGGAACTCGGCGATCGCGGCCAGAACGAGGGTGATCACGACCGACGCGGCGAACAGCGGCAGGTAGGAGCCGGTCCTTCGCTTCCGCTTCTCCATCAGCCCGACGCTCCCCGCGTCGTCCTCGTCGTCGAGCTGATCGTTGGATCGACTGATGAGCACTACCAGCGGCAGCGTGGCGATTGCCAGGGCCGTCCAGACCAGGAAGAGTGGCTCGACGTATCCCGCCGTGCTGACGAACGCGACGAGCAGTCCTCCCGCCACGGCACCCGCAGCAGCGCCGGCACTGAACAGCGGGAAAAGCCGCTTGCCGTCCTGGATGTCGAAGAAGCTGTCGGTGAAATTCCAGAACAGCGTGTAGAGGGCGATCCCGGCCACGATGGCGAAGAACTTCGCGGCGAAGTAGACGAGCGGCCCGGCCGCGGTGGTGGTCGCGATGAAGAACCACGCGCCGGCGACGCCCAGCAGCAGAAGCGTCGCGATGAATCCGCGCTCCGCTCCCCAACGCCGAACCAGTCGGTTGAAGAGCGGCACGTACGCCAGCATGATCAGCGGCGTGAACAGATAGATGTAGGGAAGCTGCGCGACCCCGATCTCCGCGACGAAGAGCGCGTCGGTGAGCGCCACGCCGATGGCGACGCCACCGTGAACCAGGGCGTTCAAGGCGGAGAACTGGAGAACCTTCCTCCCTTCGCCGGACTGTAGCTTCAGGATCCTACCCAGCGACATCATTTGGATCCATGACCAGGGACAGCAGAGGGGTGCCGCGCTTTGAGCCGCGGCACCCGTAACCAAGGGCGACTTTACTCAACCAGCCGATGCTCAGGCCAGTCTATTACTAGTCTGATGGCGCGAAGAGGAAGCTTCGCGAAGATCGAGTCGAGTGCGAGCAGGCAGGCCCGAATGCATATGGTAAGCATCGGCGCCCTGGCACGCCAGCCTTGTGCAACAACTGTTGCACGAAAGCAACAGGTGCCTCCCTGCGCGTCCTCCGGGTCAGGGGTTGGTCCGGTCCGCTTAGGCCGCAAATCCCGGCCAACCCCGCCGCCTTAGCCGGCGGTCAAGGCCATGGCAGCGGCACGGGTTCCGGCCTGGGCCGTAGTTCCGGATCGTCGTCCCCCGCGAAGTACCGATCGATGTCGCGGCGGGCAGCGGCGCGATGCCCGGCCGCTTCGGCACCCGCCGCGGCCGGCGCGTCGTCGAGGCTAGACCTGAGCTGCTGGAGGGCGTGCTCAGTGACCGCCCGCACGTCGCTCGTGGCGTCCTCGCTCCCGGCGAGATCGAGCAGTGCGTCCAGCGCCGCACGCTGCGCGACGCGCCGAAGTGCGGGATCCTGCGGATCTGAGACGGGGGCGGCCGCCGCGCCCCACGTGCGCTGTACCAGTGCCCCCAGCACCTCCTCCAGCGACGGGTACTGCCGGTCCTGCGCGTGAAAGGTCACCAGGCGCGCGGCCCGCTGCGGGTGCAGCAGGTTGTCCACGATCTCCTGGGCCAGCATGTGTGCCGTAGAGATCGGGTCGAAAGCGGTGCCGGCGGGGGACGGAATCGCCGTCAGGTCGCTGTCGTATCCGAACGGGACCGGCGGGATCAGCGCGGCCACCCGCGACGGGATCCGGAGCGATTCCGCCGCCAGATTGGCCAGCACCAGCTCCAACGCCTGGCGCTGCTCCGCCGGGGAGACGATCTCGGTCGGCACCGTCGCCTCTCCGGCGAGCGCGTACCCGAAGCGCATTCCGCCGACCGCCTTGGTCGCGCCATGTAGCGCGTATCGGTGGTGCAGATAGACGTGCGAGAAGCGGCGGTTCAGCACCGCCAGGGGCTCGCCGGTCTGCGCCGCACGCGCGCCGAACCGCTCGATCAGCAGCCGCCGGACGGCCATCGTCCGCTCCAGCGCATCGAGCATCGTCTCCCCCTCGATCCACTGCGTCGCTTCCGGATACGATCCGCTACCCGATGCATGGCCGCCGGTGACGAACGTCAGACCCCGCGATTCGGCCTCGCGGACGATCTCCTTCAGACCGGCCGCCTCCGACGCGGCATCGGGGAACCATCGATACGCGTACCGTATGGCCAACGTGTCGTGGGCGCCGCCCGAGGTGCGGAAGGCGCGGGAAATGTCGATCTCTCCCTCGCCGTCCAACTCGATCAGCGGATAGGGGTAGTCCATCACCGACGAGCGGCCCTGCGAGGCGGCTGCGAAGTTGTGCGCCAGGCCGAGCGTATGGCCGATCTCGTGCGCCGTATGCTGCCGTCGGCGCGCCATCGCGAACTCCTCTGCCGTCATGTCCAACCCGTCCGGACCCGCCGCTGGGAGGAGCCCCATGTAGATGTCGTGGTCGACCAACGAGCGGTACGAATCCATCCGCACGACCGTCGTCAGGATCTCTCCGGTCCGCGGATCGCGATAGGATGGGCCGACGGAGGGCCCGCGATCCTGGCGGTGCACCCAGTACAGCACCGGGTACCGCGCGTCCATCGGGTCCACTCCCTCCGGCATCAGTTCCACCCGGAACGCGTTCCGCCATCCGGCCGCTTCGAAGACCTCGTTCCACCAGTTTCCCCCCTCCAGGAACGCACTCCGGTAGGGCTCCGGAATCCCGCGGTCGAGGTAGTAGACGATGGGCTTCACCGGCTCGACCAGCTCGCCGCGCAGGTACGCCTCCGGATCGGACGGCTCCAGGCGCCAGCGTGCCGCCGTCCGCTGCCGGTAGTCGGAATCGAACGGCTGTGAGAAGTCGAAGAACGAGTTGGTGTTGACGCCCGCGCGTGGGTCGAACTCCCGCGTGGCCAGGCCGGTCTCCGGGAGCTGGACGAAGCTGTGATGCTGCTCCAGCGTCACCCATCGGCCGTCCGGCGCGTGGCGCCGAAGTGCCGCGTTCGGGCTGTCCGTCGCATACGTGATGACGGCCCGGACCTCCGTGTTCTGCGGAAAGCTCCCCGTGTGCTCGGGGTCGATGTAGCTGCGGCTCGCATCGACCCGAGCTCCGCCGACGCCCGAGCTCCTGAGGTTGCCCAGCACGTCGTAAACGTCGGAGAGGAAGAAGGCGGTGGCATCGATCACCACCCCGCCCGCCCCTTCACGCTCGATCTCGAAGGACGCGATCACCGAGGTCGGGAACGACTCCCGCACCGCCGCCTGCGCCGCTTCGTCCCCGCCGACCGCCCGGTGTACGGTGTTGTCCCGGATCAGTAAGATTCGCTCGCCACGACGCTCGAACCGTACGACGCCGTCGTCACCCACCTGCCCCCGATCGAGACCCGCCGTTCCCAGGCCGACCGCCAGCGTGTTCAGGTAGAGGAGGTCCTCGCCCAGGCGCGGGATCGTCAGGAGGACCCGGCCGGTTTCCGGGTCGTATTCGGCCGGCAGCATGGCGTCACTGGCCGCTACGGCGCTGGGCTGTCGGGCCGGCGCGGGCGCGCCGAGCGCCGCCGGCTGCGAGGCGCACGATGCCAGGAGCGCCCCCAGCAGCAGGCTTGCACAGGCTCGCGGCAGCAACGATGGTCGCGGATGATGGTCGCGGGAACCGAACGTCATGGTTTGGTCTCCAGAAACGGCGGTGGGTACGCTCCCGATGGATATCGGTGCGGATGCTCGAGCGTCCGGAATCGATCTCCGGACGGCGGTAAGGTAACGCGTCGGGTGGGGGCTGACACAAGGTTCCCGCGCGATGCCGCTGCGCGAGGGGCAGCAGCATCGATCGACGGGAGCCTCGACACCCTGGCGGTTAGTGCGGCGACGCAGGATGACGATCAGGGGCGCGCCCGCGGAAAGCGCTCGATCGCGCCGCACCGCGGATCAGCGGCTTATTCCATCGACTCCATGATGGCCTTGCTCATGGCCACGACGACCGCGTCCTCGATCAGCCCGAGCAGTCTGTCCGGAACGTTGAGATGCTCGTGGGACAGACGCCGGAGGTGGTACGCGCCGTAGGTCGACGCGATCGCGGAGGCGGCGCCGACCACGGCTGGCATGAAGACCGGGTGGCGGCGATGAACGGCAAACGCAGCCGCCGTCAACGAGCCCATCAAGGCGCGGCCGAGAAGCGGCACGGACGATGTTCGGTCCGGGACGAATGGTGCTTTGTCAGCCAGCATCTCACCGCCGGCGAAGAGCGACAGAAGCTGCGCGACCCGCTCGGACGAGAGGAGGTGCTCCAGTCTGCTCTCCACATCGTGGAGCGGATGCTCCGCCATCTCATGGCTCAGAAGTGCGGGCGCTGCCATGCTGCGCATCCCAGCGACCGCGCCGAGGGCAGCCGACGTCAGGAGGATGTGATCGTCTCTTCTTCGTCCCATCTTGGCTTCTCTACGCTGGGGTATCGGGGAGCTCGTTCGAAGTGGACCTCGGGGCCCGTGTGCGCCAGCCCCAGGCGGTCGACGGCCGGAGAGCCGGACGTGCCGTGGCGTGCCACGCGGAACAGCCGATGGTGCGCCTCGTGGTGCCAACGCCTCTGGTATCTCGGACCCAGGCAGCGGAATCCGATACGGCTCCACCAGTTCGGAAACTGCCCCGGGCGCCAGGCGGCCTCGATCCGGAAGCGGATCTCACCCGTGTCCTGATGTTTCGTCAGCAGGAACCACTCCGAGCCGCACTCGATGTGCCCCTCCAGTGTGTCGTACCGGAAGCCGAACGTGTCCCGGCCGTCCTGCTCCTCGAAGCGGACCGCCCCGATCACGACGCCGGCGAGATAGTGCAGCACCCGCACCGCCTTCATCTCCAGCAGCATCCGCCTGCCAAGCAGACGGCTCGTCGCGTCGAAGTGGCCGACCACGATCGACGGATCCGAGAACTGATAGTTTGCAACAGCCACCTCGGCCCGTTTGAAGGGACCGTCGGGAATGGCCGAACCGGGCGGCTCGTGCGCGATCGTCGCCTCGGACGTGTACCGGTTCCAGCCCTGCGCGGGCGTCATCTCGGCGGGGTCGATGTCGAAATTCACCCGCCGGTCCTGGAGCCGCTCGAGACGCTCCGCCAACTCCTCCTCGGTCCACCCGCGCTGCACGCGCCACTCAGCCATTCTAATCCCCGACCGCGTGGAAGGTCGGCGAGCATATCGTCTCCGGTTCGGCGTCCTCGTCGTCGATCTCCTGCGTCTCCGCCCGGATCGCCCCGACGACGCCACTCCCGAAGGTGTGCGCCACCCGGTCCACGAAATCCGTCCAGGTGTTCGTCTGCATCGGTTCTCCTGCCGTCAGAAAGCCCATGTACTTGATTCCAGTGCTCGCGCGCGCTCGGCTCCGGATGTGGAAGACGACTCCCCCATCGTCGCTGCGATAGGCGCCGAAGGTGATGCGGCCTGCTTCCGGGTGGCCCTCCAGCGTCCCCAGCGTCACGCTGTTCGCGTTCCGATGGACGACCCGTACCCCGCACTTGCCGGCCATGCGGATGGTGACCTCCAGCTCGTCCCCCTCCTCCAGCGGTTCGGTGCCGTCGCCGAGCCGCTCGAAACACACGAGCTCCTCCGGCGCGTACTCCGGGAAGTCCTGGACCAGAATCGATGCCATCTCCTGCGGCGAGTGCCGGCAATCCTCGATCACGGCCCAGTAGTCTCGCTGGAGAAGTGGTCCGGTGCCTTCGGCGGCCACCGCCAACCCCGCCACGAGCTCATCCAATCGCCGCCGCAGCTTCCGATCTGCCGACATTTCTTCACCCTCGGTCGAGTCACTCGCCTGCCGGACAATCGCTTTCGCAAACCGCGCACCGGATGGCACCTGGATTGCAAATTTCATTGCCATTCTCGAGCCCAGGAGCGGTCATGACGCAAGACAGGATCGATGTGAACCCCGCCCGCGATAGGTCCCCCTTCGCGTACACCCCCAGCCCGGTCGTCCGCGACGAGCACGCGGAGAGCCAGCTCACCCGACTGCTGGAGCAGCAGGCCGCCAAGCTCCCCTCGGACGTCTTCTTGTTCGCCGCCATCGCCGCCATGGGTGCCGCCGTGGCCCTGGAGCTCGTCGGCCATCCGAGAATGAGCCGGTTCGTCGGAATGTGGCCGCCCGCGCTTCTGACGATGGGCATGTACAACAAGCTCGTGAAGGTGCTCGGGCCGCGCTGATCCCGTCCAGCGGCCCGAAACTCTTGCTCAAACGCGACTGTCGACTGTACACTGCGTGCAGGACGCCTGCCCGAGCGCGCGGCAAGCCGAACACCCGCGCCCGCCCGGCCGCCCCGAGCCCCAGCCGTACCCCACGAGCTACACGGCTTCGGGGCAGGTTTCCTTCTGATCAGGTTCCGCCGCCATCCTCGTCAGGAGGTTTTTGCGCGTCGTGGGAAACTCCCCTTTCGATCGGTTCGAAATCATCGTGCTCGGAGGCGGTCCGGCTGGCTCTGCCGCCGCGCGGCTGCTGGCGATGTGGGGCCACGATGTGGCGGTGCTGCCGGGAGCCGGCGCACACCGGAAGAACCTGGCCGAGTCGCTCCCGCCGAGTTGCCGCAAGCCGCTGAACGTCCTGGGACTAAACACCGCCGTCGAATCCGCCGGGTTCCTGCAGACCCACGGAAACTCGGCCGCGTGGGCGGGTGGGGCGCTCGTCTCGAGCCCCTTTACCTCGGGCACGGGTTTCCAGGTCCAACGCAGCCGGTTCGACGCGCTGATGATGCGGTCGGCCGCCGCCGCGGGAGCATCGGTTCACGAGGACGCCGTCGCCGATAGCGTGACCCGCGTCGCCGACGGAGGGTTCGAAGTTCGGTGGCATGGCCGGGGCCGGGCGCGTACCAGCCGGGCGAACATGGTCCTGGACTGCACCGGTCGGGCGGGCATCCTCGCCCGCAAGTACCGCTGCCCGGCTAACGGTCCGTCGACGTTGGCCGTGGTCGCGGCCTGGCGCATGACCGACCACCGTCCGCTCGAGGATCCAACGCATACACTGGTCGAATCCTACGCCGCGGGCTGGGCCTGGTCGGTTCCGGTCGACTCCCGAACGCGACATGTGGCGGTGATGATCGACCCCGCGGTGACCCCGATGCGGCGCCGCTCCCTTCTCGCCACTTACCTGGCAGAAATCGCCCGTACGCGGTTCACCGCGTCCCTGCTCGACGGCGCTCGACGACTGGGGCGCCCGTACGGATGCGCCGCCACCCCCTACGAATCGAGCGCCTACGGCGGAGACGGCTTCCTTCTCGTGGGGGATGCAGCCTCCTTCATCGACCCACTCTCCTCCTTCGGGGTGAAGAAGTCGCTTGCCTCCGGATGGCTCGCCGCGGTCGTCGCCCACACGACCCTCGACGATCCGACCATGGCGGGCCCCGCCCTCGATCTGTTCGAGGAACGTGAGCGACTCGCCTACGAGAGTTATACCGCCCGATCGTCGGACTTCCACGGGCAGGCGGCGAGGCATCACGATACGGCCTTCTGGCAGCGGCGAGCCTCCGCCTCCCGCGGCTCGGACGCGCCCCTCGTCCCTGCGGGGGAAAACGCTAATGAGGGCCTCGATTATGGAGTATCCTGGCCCGCCGGCGACCCGCGCCTCGCTTCGGCGTTCGAATTCATCCGCCAGGCACCGCAGCTCAGGCTTCGGTTAGGGCCCGCAGTGGAGCGGGTGAAGAAGCCGACGGTCGCCGGCCGCCGTGTCGTCTTCGAGGAGCATTTGACGAGTCGGGCGGCGCCCGGCGCGGTGCGGTACCTCGGAGCCATCGAGCTCCCACGCTTGCTGGAACTTGCTCCTCGATACAGTCAGATTCCCGAGCTCTACGAGGCGTACTCGCGCGGATCGTCCCCGGCTCCGCTACCCGACTTTCTCCGGGCGCTCTCCGCTCTCCTCGCCTTCGGCATGCTCGAGCCGAGCGCGTCAACCTGAGCCATTCGCCAGCATGGCCTCTCCGCACAATTCCGAATCCCGCCGGACCGCGGGGCTGAGTCGACTGAGCATCGCTGCGGGCGCCGTTGTCTTTTTCGGCGCCCTGCTTCCCCTCGTCGCCGCGGCCGCTCTGAACGACCGCCCGTTGGCACCCGCCGCAGCCGTGGCCACGCATCCGCCCATGCTCGCGCACGGTGCCACTGCGGCCTCCCCGACTGTCAGAGTAGCCCCCGTCGTAAGCGACACCGGCTACGTCATCAGCAGCGATGTGGTGGTGCGGAACTGCGGCGCTTGCCACGCCCGGGATGACACCGGCCGAATGGGGCGCATCTCGTACCTCCGCAAGACACCCGAGGGATGGCAGACTTCCATTCGCCGGATGGTCAGCCTCCATGGTGTGAATCTCCAACCGGACGCCGCCAGCGAGGTCTTGCGCTACCTGGCGAACACCCAGGGCCTCGCGCCGGAGGAGCTGAGCCCCGGCCTCTTCGAGGTCGAGCGGCGTATGGATCCCTTCTCCTTCGCGGATGGCGACACCGAGGAGACGTGCACCGCGTGCCATTCGATGGGCCGCATCATCACTCAGCGCCGCGCGAGTGAGGAATGGGAGCTCCTGATTGCCACGCATCGGGCCCTGTTTCCGCTCGTCGACCGACAGATCTTCTTCGACGGCGGGTCGAACGGCGATTCGCGCCACCCGGTGGAGCGGGCCGTCGCTCACCTGTCCGAGCGCTACCCGCTGGAGACGCCCGAATGGAGCGCCTGGTCGGCGAATCTGCGACCCGCCCGGATAGAAGGTGTCTGGGCCCTGAGTGGCCGCGAGCCCGGCCGCGGGCGTGTTTTCGGCACCGTCGAGATCCAGCCCGCGCAGGGTGCGCGGGACGAGTTCACGACCACCGCCCGATACGTGTATGGACAAGACGGCACCGCCGTTCAGCGGACGGGCGAGGGGCTGGTCTACACCGGCTACCAGTGGCGCGGCCGGTCCACCGACTCCACTGGCGCCGGCGATCTGCGCGAGGTGATGTCCGTCGAACGGGGGTGGGAGGCCATCCGCGGCCGCTGGTTCCGCGGCGCCCACGATGAGTTCGGGCTGGACGTCACGCTTGAACGCGTAAGCGGCGATCCGGTGCTCACCGGCATCGAACCCTATGCACTCCGCGCCGGCCAGAGGGCCCAGGAGGTCCGCGTCTTCGGCGCCAACTTGCCTTCGACCCTCGCGCCGGAGTCGGTCGACCTGGGACCGGGCATCCGCGTAACCGACGTGGTGAGCGCCTCGCCGGAATCCGCCCTCCTCACGGTCGAGCTCGAGCCCGACGCCCGCGTCGGCGCTCGCGACGCCTTCGTCGACGGCGTTACGCTCACCGACGCGCTCGTCCTGTACGATCGCGTCGACGCGCTGCGCGTCACCCCGGCGAACGGCATGGCCCGAATCGGGGGTGAGGTCGTACCCCGGCAGTACCAGCAGTTCGAGGCAATCGGTTATCAGGCCGGTCCGGACGGAGAGTCGGGCACGGATGACGACCTCGAGCTCGGACCCGTCCCGGTCGAGTGGAGCATCGAGGAATATCCCGTAACCTATGAAGATGATGATGTCCGTTTCGTCGGCCAGATAGACGAGCGGGGGCTCTTCACGCCCAATGTCGACGGGCCAAATCCGGAACGGTCCAACAATCGGAATAATATGGGGGAGGTTTGGGCCGTAGCGACGTATGCGGACCCGAGCGACTCCGAAGCGCGGGTACTACAGGCCCGCGCCTACCTCATCGTAACTGCTCCTATCCACCTGCGCTGGGAACAATGGCCGACACAATGATACAGCTAGGCGAGTTTCACCCCTTCGAAGCGGGTGATCAGCGGTTCTTGTATCTCGTACCGAGCGCGGCCGTGATCCGTCTCGACGAGGCTTCCGCTGGCGTCGTGTCCGTCCTCGAAGGCGGGCCGAAGGCCGCCGGTGACATCAGTGAGAGTCTGGCCGATCTGTTCGAGACTTCCGAGGTCCATGCCGCCATCAGCGAGCTACTCCAGGTGAAGGCTGTGGGCGTCGCCGATGAGCCGAAGAAGCCGATGTTGAAGGTGCTACCGACTTCGGTGCCTTTGCAGACGATGGTCCTGAATGTCACAAGCAAATGCAACCTCGCCTGCACCTACTGCTATGAGTATGGTGAGGACAAGGTGGTCGACGACCCCGAGAAAGCCATGCCGCGCTTTCTGGACGAGAAAACCGCACGCACAAGTGTCGATTTCATGTTCCATCAGGCAGGGGCGAATCCAATCGTCAACCTGACGTTCTTCGGTGGTGAGACGTTGTTGAACTTTCCCGTCCTTCAATCGACGCTCGCATATGCAAACACGAAGGCCGAGAAGTTGGGGAAGCGGGTGCAGTTCAGCCTCACGACCAACGCCACGCTTCTGAAGCCGGAAATTATCGAGTGGATGATCGAGAACGAGGTCGGTGTCACCGTTTCGATCGACGGGCCGAAGGAGATGCAGGACCGCTTTCGTGTGTACCACAATGGCAAGGGCAGTTACGACGTCGCCCTTCCGAAGATCAAGGAGCTTCTTCAGAGGCACACCGCCAAGCCAATCGGGGCTCGCGTTACATTGACCCGTCAGAACCTAGACATCATCGGCATTTATCGGCATTTGACCGAGGAGGTCGGATTCCAGCAGGTCGGATTCGCGCCCGTGACGACGGCTGATGGGCGGGATTACGCGATTTCTGACGGAGAGGGCGGCTATGACATCATGCTCCAGCAGTTCCAGGCACTGGCCTGGGAATTCCTCGAGCATACCCTGGCTGGCAAGTATCACGGGTTCTCTAACATCACGGAGACGTTGCAGGAGATTCATAAGGGGGTCAGCAAGGCCTATCCGTGCGGCGCCGGGGTCGGTCTGGTCGGAGTTGCGACCGATGGGCAGGTCGGGCTCTGCCACCGTTTCGCGGGTTCGGAAGAGCACCGGCTCGGAAGTGTTCAAGAGGGGATCGACAAGGAGCGTCAGAGCGACTTTCTCGACCGAAACCATCTGGCGAACAAGACGGACTGCCACTCGTGTTGGGCGCGGCCGCTCTGCTCGGGGGGGTGCTATCACGAAGCGCATACCCGTTATGGATCGACTACGAACGCAAACCTCCACTATTGCGACTGGATCCGCACTTGGACGCACACCTGCCTCGAAGTGTATGGAGAGCTGGCGGAGCGCGCACCGGCGCTGCTCGATCGGCTCAATTAGTCCGGCAATCTCTTTCGGATCGAAGCGCGAACGGCGTCCACAGTTTGTATTTTTTAGGCACTCTGCCGAGCTGTCGATGGCAGGCTCTACCTACTCAAGCCATGAAACACATCAAGGCGATCAACGGCAAGGCCCAGCGGATCGAGGTGCATCTCGCGGGCGAAGCTGCACGGGCAGCAGCGCAGGACGGCCATGACGTCGTGGGGTTGGAAAGCGGTCCGGACGGGCCGAGCCTACCCTTGGGATGCACCTTCATCTTCTCCCCTGGCTGGGAAACAGACAGCAGCGGCGGAACGGCCGGCCTCTGTCAGCCTGTAGAGCGCGACCTCTTCGATTGCCACCTCGGGTGCTTCTGGCCGGCCCAGGTCCCCGACCAGCTCAATCACGCTCCAGATTGGATCGGCAGTTGCGCGGCCGCGCAGAAGGACTGGCGGAACATCGACCTGGTGTTCCCATGAGGAGGCAGGCGAAAGGCCCCGGTACCGGGTGGTCGGTCGGCGCGGGGGGTGCGGGGGCTATCCTGGCGAGCGCAGCGCTTGCGCTCCTCTTCGCCGGCGCTGCCGCGGCGCAGAGCGTACCGGAGGACGCCCGATCCGAGGTCCATCCCGGGGATGCGAAGATGTACATCGGTACGTACACGAGCATCCTCGTGATCGACGAGGCGACCTCGATGGTGGAGGACGAGATCCGCCTCCGCAACGGGATCCCCCGATCGATGATCCTCAGCGCGGATCAGGAGCGGTTCTACGTGCTCAATACGATGTACGAGGACATCGAGGTGATCGATATCGCCTCGCGTGAGAGCATCGACGAGTTCCGCCTCTCCAGCGGCAACCGCAAGGTGCGCATCTGGGGCTACAACATCGACCCGCAGGACCGCTACGCGATTCTGCTCGCGAAAACGTACACCAGGCTTCCGGACCGCTTCGAAGTGAGCGATCCGCTCCTCCTGCGCTACGACCTGGAATCCCGGACGGTCACCGACACCATTCCATGGCCGGCTGGCGAGCCGGAGGAGCGCGCCCGCATGATCTTCTCGCCCGATGGAGCGCTGCTCTACTTCTTCGCCGACGAGATCCTGGTCTTCGAGACAGACGGCTTCACCGAGGTCGACCGCTGGGCATACGAGGAAGCGCTCGGGCAGGGGATCGGCCGCTTCGAGTTCGGATTCCCGGACCAGGCCTACGAGGAGCCCGGGTACTACACCGGACTCTTCCGCATAACCGATCCCGTTCAGAACCGCAGGTTGATGGGTATCGCCCGCGTCAATCTCAGCGAGCGCGATGTGGAGTTTTCCACCCTGGGGCCGAGTGAAAGCGTCTCCTTCGTCGTCGCACCCGGCGGCCAGAGGGCGTACGGTCTTCAGCAGCAGGTCGGGAATTACCAGTTCTGGACGTTCGACCTCGATAACGGTCAGGTGGTGCAGCGCGAGCAGTTTCGCGGCCGGCCTCGGATGTCGCTCATGCCGAGCTCCAACGGCCGCGTCCTCTATGTCTACAACGCGGGCAATACCATAGACCTTCACGACGCGTCGACATATCGTCATCTGCTGACCATCGACCTCGACGTCGATTCCTCGACCGGGCTGTTCATCCTCCCGCCATCGGGGATGCGCGCGGCGGCGTCTCCATAGGCGATGCCCCGACTCGCGAGGAAAGGGCGGATCGAGCGGTTCTTCGGTCGCGAGTTGAGCTGGGCGCTCGGGTTCGTCGCGCCGTATCGGCTCCGGCTCGCCGTCGTCCTCGGGTTCAGCTTGCTCGGCACGGGGGTCGCGCTCACACTGCCGTACCTCGGCAAGCTCCTGGTGGATGATGCGCTCGTCGGCGGGAGCATGCGGGCGCTGGTGCAGATCGTCGCCGCCTTCTTCGGGTTCACCCTGCTGACCTTCGTCCTGAACGTGGGCGGTGGAATCCAGTACGCACGCGTGTCGGCCGATGTCCTTTTCGACATGCGGCTGACCCTCTACCGTCACCTTCAGCGCCTTTCGCCCGCCTACTTCGCCCGCACCCCGCTCGGCGACATCGTCTCGCGGATAAACAACGACATCGGCGAGATCCAGCGGGTCGTGTCGGACAGCGCCCTGGCATGGATCGGACACGTCGCCTTCCTCGTCGGGGCCGTCTCCGTCATGGTCTGGCTCGACCTGCGGCTCTTCCTCGTCGCGGTCGCCCTCCTGCCGCTCAGCGTCGTAGCTCTCATCTACTACCGCAGACGGCTGGAAAGCAGCATCGCGACGATGCGGGTCCGGAGCGCCGAGATCGGCAGCTTCCTCATCGAGACTCTCCAGGCCGGGCGGCTCGTCGCCGCATCGAACGCGCAGGAGCGCGAAGCGGCACGTTTCCGGACGCGGAACGACGCCTTCGTCGAATCGATGCTGAAGATGCAGTGGTTGCGGTATCTGTCGGGCGGGCTACCCGGGATCATTCTGGCGGGGAGTACGTGTCTGGTCTTTCTCTACGGCGGTGCGCGGGTCATCGACGGCAGCCTCACGCTCGGGACTTTCGTGGCCTTCATGGCCTACCAGATGCGCCTGCTCGGGCCCGTTCAGGGGATCATGGGCCTGTATGCGAGCGTTGCCACCGTCCGGGTCTCTCTGCGCCGCGTCCATGAAGTGCTCGATGCCCCGATCGACGTGAGCGAGCCCCAACATCCCGTGGTTCCGGGGCCGGCGCGAGGCGAGGTGCGATTCCACGGGGTCCAGTTCTCGTTCGGCCGGGGCGAGCCGGTCCTCGACGGCGTCGATCTGACCATCCTGGCGGGAGAGCGGATCGCGCTCGTCGGCGCCAGCGGGAGCGGAAAGTCCACCATCGGAGACCTTCTGGTGCGCCATCTGGACCCCCTCGGGGGGCGCATCGTGCTGGACGGTATCGATCTACGTGAGCTTTCGTTGCAGATGCTCCGGACTCGAATCGTGACGGTCGAGCAGGAGCCCTTCCTCTTCCACGCCACCCTGGCCGACAACGTTCGCTACGCCCGTCCACAAGCGACGATCGCGCAGATCGAGGACGCGCTGCTGGCTGCCGGGCTCGGCGAGCTGCTAGGTCGCTTGCCCGCAGGTCTTCAGACGCTCGTGGGCGAGAGAGGCAGGGCCCTCTCGGTGGGCGAGCGGCAACGTGTTGCGCTGGCCCGCGCCCTTCTCATGGACCCTGCGGTGGTCGTATTGGACGAGCCCTCCGCGGCGCTCGACCCCCGCGCGGAGGAGACCCTGGTCGCCGGCTGCCGCCGCGCGTTCGCCGGGCGAACCCTCGTCATGATCTCGCATCGGCTCGAGCTCGCGCGCCAGGCGGATCGCGCCGTCGTCCTCCAGGGCGGCCGCATCGTCCAGCAGGGGCCGCCCGAAGTGCTGCTGCGCGATCCCGGCGCGTTTCGCCAGCTCATGAGATCGACTGAGGCGCCGGCGCTGTCTGCTTCGGCCCATGCCTGAGACTGTTATGCCGCCCTTCGTCGAGATCGGACCGGACGACGCACTCGTCCGGGGGAGGACCGGTCGCGGCATCTCGGTGGCCGTGATCGACAGCGGAATTCACGCGGGGCATCCACACATCGGCGGCGTGGCCGGAGGAGTCGCGATCGCCGACGACGGCCGCTTCCATCACGATCTCGTAGACCGGCTCGGCCATGGCACCGCGGTCGCCGCCGCAATTCACGAGAAGGCACCCGACGCCGCGATCCACGTGGTGAAGATCTTCCATGATGCGCTGGCCACCAACATGGAGGCCCTGGTCGCCGCGCTCGACTGGGCATCCGAGCAAGGGATCCGTCTCCTGAACCTCAGCCTCGGCACTGCGAATATCGAGAACGCGCCGGATCTCTCCGCGGCGGTGGAGCGTGTCAGCTGCCGGGGATCGATTCTTCTCTCTGCGACGACGGATGCGGATCGTACCTGGTACCCGGGCAGTCTCGCCGGCGTGGTTGGGGCACTCCTCGATCCCGGGTGCCCGCGCGAACGAATTCGGGTCAGCGAAGCGCCGCTCGCGCTCAGGGTCGCAGCTTCCGGTTTCGCCCGACCCATTCCCGGCGTGCCCCCGGAACGGAACCTCAACGGCGTCAGCTTCTCAGTCGCGAATGCTACCGGAGTGATCGCCTGTCTCCTCGAGGGTCGGCCGGAGGTCACGTCGCCCGAAACGCTGTCCGACCTGATCCACCACGCCGCCTGACACCGCCACCGACCGCGATCTCTCGCACACGGGATCTTCACCGTGTCATGCGAAGCTACGCCCCGCCATGATACCGACCTCGGTGAATTGAACTAACGCGCCGATCCCGCTATCCTGTAGCGCCCCGGGAACGCCGTTACCAAGCCTCCGAGCCCAACGAGCCAGATAGTGTCCGAATCCGAAGCCCGACCGCGCGCATTCTCCTCCCGAGAGGATCTCGACTTCATCCGCGCGATCGTCGCCGCCGACCTGGAGCGCGGCACCCACGGCGGCCGCGTTGTGACGCGATTCCCGCCGGAGCCGAACGGCTACCTGCACATCGGCCACGCCAGCTCCGTATGCCTCAACTTCGGCATCGCCCAGGAAACGGGCGGTCTCTGCCACCTCCGCTTCGACGATACCAATCCTGAAACCGAAGATATTCATTTCGTCGAAGCCATCATCGACGACGTGAAGTGGCTCGGATTCGATTGGGGCGACCACCTGTACTTCGCGTCGGACTACTTCGAGCGGATGTACCTCTTCGCGGAGCACCTGATCAGCGAGGGGAAAGCCTATGTGGAGAGCCTCGATGACGAGGAGATCCGGCAGTATCGTGGCACCGTCACGGAGCCCGGTCGACCCAGCCCGTATCGAGATCGGTCCATCGAAGAGAACCTCGACCTCTTCCGCCGCATGCGGGCCGGCGACTTCCCGGATGGCGCTCACGTCCTGCGCGCGAAGCTCGACCTCGCCTCTCCCAACATGCGGATGCGCGATCCGGTTCTGTATCGGATCCGTCATGCACGGCACTACCGCACCGGCGACACCTGGTGCATCTACCCTCTTTATGACTTCGCCCACCCGATCGAGGATGCGATCGAGTCCGTAACACATTCGATCTGCACCCTCGAATTCGAGAATAATCGGCCGGTCTACGACTGGATCGTCGAGAACCTGCCCCGCGGCGATTCGCCACCCGCGATCCCCCCCGACTCCCGGCCCCGGCAATACGAGTTCGCGCGCCGGAATCTCGAGCACACCGTCACGAGCAAGCGGAAGCTGCTCCAGCTCGTCGAACAGGGCTACGTCAGCGGGTGGGACGACCCGAGGATGACGACGATCGCGGGGCTGCGGCGACGGGGGGTCACCCCCGAATCCATCCGCGCCTATGCCGAGCTGGTCGGGGTGGGGAAGATGGAGAACCGTACGGATATCGGTAAGCTCGAGTTCGCCGTCCGCGACGACCTCAACCAGCGCGCGCCGCGCGTGTTGTGCGTCCTTCGGCCCCTGCGGGTTGTGCTGACGAACTACCCCGAAGGTCAGGTGGAGGCGCTCGACGCGCCCTACTTCCCCCACGACATCCCGATCGAGGGCTCCCGTAAGCTTCCGTTTTCCCGCATTCTGTATATTGATCGGGACGATTTCATGGAGGACCCCCCCGCCAGCTTCCGCAGATTGGCGCCCGGCCGGGAGGTCCGGCTTCGCTATGGCTACGTCATCCGCTGTCACGAAGTCGTGCGCGACGACGCCGGTGAGATCGTGGAGCTCCGCTGCACCTACGACGAGGAGACGCGCGGGGGCGCCACGCCCGACGGACGGAAGATCCGCGGCACCATCCACTGGGTCGACGCGGCGCAGTCCATCGCCTGCCAGGTCCGTCTCTACGATCGCCTCTTCACCGTCTCGGAGCCGAACGACGCAGAGGGCGATTTCAAGGATTACCTGAACCCCGAGTCACTCGTTTCGGTCGAAGGCGCGCGGATCGAGCCGAGCGTCCTCCGCGACCCCGCGGAAACCCGCTATCAGTTCGAACGGCTGGGGTTCTTCTGGAGGGATCCCATGGATTCCCGTGAAGATGCGCTCGTCTTCAACCGGATCGTTACGCTCCGCGATGCGCGGGTCGGCGCAGCGGCGCAGGCCACGGCCGATCGGGCTCCAGCCGCTCCTGCCACCGCTACGTCGCGGAAGCGCGGCGAGCCGAAGGCGCGCGCCGAAGATCGGAAGACGAGCGGTCCCGACGCCGCAGCGCCGGTCGAACCGCCACGCTCCGCCGCGCTCCAGGCGCGCCGCCAGCGTTACGTCGCCGATCTGGGGGTGGGCGATACGGAAGCAGAGATCATCACCCGTGAGCAGGACTCCGCCGATTTCTTCGAGGCGGGACTCACTGGCGAGGCGCCGCCTCGCGCCGTCGCGAACTGGGTCGTCCACGAACTTCCGCGCGATATGGGCGACCGCGAGCTCCAAGACCTCCCTTTCGACGCTCCCCGCTTCGCCCGCGTGGTGAGTCTCGTGGACGGCGGTGTGATCTCCGGCAGCGCCGGCCGAGAAGTGCTCACGGAAATGATCGCGAGCGGTGGGGATCCCGACGAGATCGTCGAACGGCTGGGGCTGCGGCAGATCAGCGATACCGCGACGCTCGAGAACCTGGTGGCCGGGGTCGTCGAGCAGAACCCGGCGAAGGCGGCCGAATACCGGAATGGCCGCTCCGGACTGCTCGGGTTCTTCGTGGGCCAGGTGATGCGCCGAACCGAAGGGCGAGCGAATCCCGAAATCGTAAAGCGCCTCCTCGAGTCGCACCTGGAGGGCGACGCCTAGGTCGAAAAGCTTGCTCCGCGCCTACCGGGTAGGCACCTTCGTCTCAAACTGGTTCGAGGACCCCTTCCCCCGCTTCGAGATGCGCACCACGAAACGCCCACTTCCCGGCGCCTGCGTCTGGCTCTTTCTCACCATTCTCGGTGGGCTCGCCGCGGCCGCCTCGTCCAGCGCGGCTGAGGCGCAGCAGAGCTACTTCCCCCCGAAGGGCGACTGGGAGCGACGCACACCCGAGCAGCTCGGGCTCGACGCGACGCTCATTGACGAGGCCGTCGAGTTCGCGCAGGCGAGCGAGTCGAGTTCCCCGCGAGACCTCGAGCTGAACCACGCGATGACCTTCGGCCGCGAGCCATTCGGCGATGCGATCGGGCCGCTCAAGGAGCGAGGCCCGCAAACGGGCATCATCGTTCATCGGGGCTACATCGTGGCCGAATGGGGCGAGCCCGCCCGGGTCGATCCGACCTTCAGCGTCGCAAAGAGCTTCCTCTCCTCGACCGTCGGCGTCGCCTACGACCAGGGCCTCATCGACGATGTCCACGATCTCGTCGCCCCGTACATGGCGCCGGTCGTGGCGCTCGACGGCCACCTGACTGCGGCCGCCGGCCGCGACATGCTCGCGCGAAATCAGGTCTTCGAGCCGTTCACCGGGCCGCACAACAGCCGCATCACCTGGGACGACCTTCTTCGGCAGACCAGCGACTGGGAGGGGACGCTCTGGGGGAAACCGGACTGGGCCGACCGCCCGGGCAATGAGCGATCCGAGTGGCTCACACGCCCTCGCAATGAGCCGGGTACGGTCTTCGAGTACAATGACGTGCGCGTCAACCTCCTCGCTCTCGCCGCCCTTAACGTCTGGCGACGGCCACTTCCACAAGTCGCCAAGGAATACATCTTCGACCGCATTGGCGCCTCCGATACCTGGCGCTGGTTCGGTTACGACAACTCGTGGGTGCTCATCGACGGTGTCGCGATGCAGTCCGTCAGCGGCGGGACTCATTGGGGTGGCGGGCTGTTCATCAATGCCTACGATCAGGCCCGCTTCGGGCTGCTGGCCCTCCACCGCGGCCGGTGGGACGGTCGGCAACTCCTCTCCGAGGAATGGGTCGGTATGGCGCTCACACCGACCGAGGCGCAGTCGAACTACGGCTTCATGAACTGGTACCTCAACCACGACGGGCGCCGCGTTCCCACCGGATCACGCAGCGCGGTCGTGCACGTCGGGGCCGGAAGCAACCTGATCTATGTCGATCCGGAGAACGATCTGGTCGTGGTGGTGCGGTGGATCACCGGGTCGGGGCTCAATGGTGTGGTCGAGCGCGTCCTCGGCGCGATGCAGTAACACGCGACGCCGGAACGCCACGCCCTGACCCGTGCTCGACTAACGGATCAGCGTGATCATGCTCACCTGACCCGACCGGACCATCCGCTCGATTCGCCTACCCAACGCCTCCTTCAGCCGATTGCGGGTGAAGGGCAGCAGGAGCGACAGCCCCGCCACGTCTGTCAGCAGGCCCGGCGTCAGCAGCATGACCCCCCCGATGAGCACCAGCAGCCCGTCCAGCAACCGCGCCGCCGGAACACGCCCCTCCGATACCTCCCGCTGAATCGCACGAAGGACCTGGCCTCCCTGGCTCCGCGCCAGAACGGCCCCGAGCGCCCCCGTGGTTACGACAAGTCCAATCGTCGGCCAGAAACCCATCAGGTTCCCGAGTCGGATCAGGATCGCCAGCTCCACCAGGGGTACTAGGACGAAGATGAACAGCAGCCTTCCCAGCATCGTCACTCCAGACATTTCCAAGGTTTTGCAGCGCGGGATCCGCCTTGCCTGAATCTAGCCTCGCGCCCCCATCATGACCACGCGCCGCCCAGGCCACTCCCGTTCCGAGCACCCGCCCCCTCTGTCGTCCCGAGCACCCGACAGCGGCCGTGTTGACGCCGGGCACGCCAGTGACCAGCTTGGCGCTAGGACATTCCCGAGAACGGAGTAGCCATGACACTCGAATTCGAGCTCGCCGTCCCCGATGACGTCGAAGCCGGCGCGCCGCTGATCGTTCTGTTGCACGGCCGCGGCAGCGACCGGTCCGATCTGCTGGGTCTTCGCGGCGGGCTGCCGGCAGAGGCAATGATCGTCACGCCCCAGGCGCCGTTCCCCGCTGCGCCATGGGGGTACGGGCCCGGCTGGGCGTGGTATCGCTATCTTGGGGAAGATCGTCCCGACCCGGAGACCTTCGAGGAATCGCAACGACAGCTCGAGGCCTTTCTCGAGGAGCTCCCCTCGCAGCTCCCGGTCGAAACCGGGGCGCTGACTCTGGGTGGCTTTTCCCAGGGCGCCACGATGAGCCTGGCGCACGCGCTTCGCCGGCCAGGCATCGTCCCGAACGTGTTGAACTTCAGCGGATTCCTGGCGAACCATCCCAGCGTCGCCGTTGCTGCGGATACGGTGGCCGGAACCCGAATCTTCTGGGGCCATGGCACCCGGGACCCGGCAATCCCGTTCGCCATGGCCGAAGTAGGTCGGCTCAAGCTTCGCGCGGCGGGCGCGGATCTCGAAACTCGCGACTATGAGATCGGGCACTGGATCGATCCTTCCGAGCTCGCCGCCGCGACTGAGTGGATGCGGCAGTCGCCGGACTTCGGCAATGCGGCCGGTCGCGCCGCACGTTGACGGATGATGGGGCGCCCGTGCCCCCGCCCACGGGCATGATCGCCACGCGAGAGCTGACGAACCGGGACCGCTACCAGCTCCTCACCTCGCTCGTCGTGCCGCGCCCCATTGCATGGGTCTCGAGCCGATCCGCGGCGGGCGTGAGCAACCTCGCTCCCTTCAGCTACTTCGTGGCGATCTCGCCCGCCCCGATGCTCGTGGGGCTGTCGATCGGGATGCGCCGCGGACTCACGAAGGACTCGCTGCGGAATATCCGTGAGACTGGCGTCTTCTGCATCAACGTCGTCACCGAGCGGCACATCACCGCAATGAACGAGAGCTCCGGTGAGCACCCGCCCGACGTCGACGAGTTCGAGGTGGCTGGGCTCCAGGCCGCGCAGGCGACGCTGGTCGATGCGCCGTACGTCGCAGACTGCCCCGCCGTCCTGGAGTGTGAGTTCTACAAGGAGATGGAACTGGACGCCGCGGGAAGCGCCTTCGTGGTCGCCGAAGTCGTTGGGGTTCGGTTGGGGCCGGAGATCGAATTTTCTCCCGGCACGCAGCTCGTCGACCCTTTAGTGCTTCGCCCGGTGGGGCGGCTCGGCGGCAGCCTCTACGGCCTGCTCGGAGACATACCGTCCCTTCCGCGGCCGGGCCGCCCCCCGGGAAAGTCCTCGTGAAGGCCGCCTACCGCCACCCCCGTCGTGTGCGCCCCGGCGGGTCCTCCGGCCGGATCGACATTTCCAGGTCATAGCCGTGGCGTTCCGCCCACTCACGAACCTGCCGGTCCGCCGCTCGCCCGAACATGGGGCTCTCCCGCGGCGGCCGGGGTCGGCGCCGGCGGTGGTCGGAATCGTACCGGGCAACCGAATAGGGCGGCCATCCCAGCGCGCCACCCCACCATCCCCAACCGTACATCGGCGCTTCAGCCATGTAGGCCCCGGGGTACCACCCGGCGAGCGATTCCGGCGGAACCGGCTGGCGCCGCCGGCCGCCTCTTCGATAGGCCAGATCGTAGTCGTAAGCGCGCATGATCTCCGGGCACTCCTCTCGTTCTCCCCCACTGCGGTCACCTTCGGCCGTTCAGAACCGTCCGGTGCTACGGGTATCCCGTGCTACTGGTACTGGATATAGAACGGCACCGGCCTGAGCCTCAACACGTCTTCCGGCATCATCAACGGAGTGCCGTTTCGTGTATCGTTCCCGTAGAAGATCTTCAATCCCGTGAACTGAACGGGCTCCCTGACGATGAAGTCGCGGTACGAATCGCGCTTCAGCCACGGCGCCCCCCATCCGTCCATGTGCAGGATCACCTGTACCTCTGGCCTGAGCCGGATGTCCTCGTGGTTCGTCACCATCGGCTGCGTGAACCGGTGCACGATGAACACCTTGGGCGGCAGGTCGTGTTCGCGGACGAGGTCGGCTAGATACTCCGATGCGTAATTGATGTCGGCTGCATCCATCGTCCCGATCCGCCGGCCAGGGGGCGTTCCGCCCTTCATGTAGAACTCCGGATCCACTGCGAGGTGAACGTCCGGGTTCTTCAGAATCCACTCGAAGCGTGGAAGTATGTTCCGGATGTCGTCCGTGCCCGGTTGGATGTCGACGATGAAGATCCCGTCGACCTCCCGCGCCCAGTCGTATACCATCTGGACCGTCTCGTCACGCATGATCGACCGGTAGTGACCCGACGTGCCTGCCTCCGCCTGTGCCACCACCGCCACCATGTGCAGGCACGGTTTGACCGGAACGTTTGGATCCGCTGTCTCCCAAGCCGCGATCTGAGTGCTCAGCCGCGTCAGCATCTCGTCCTTCGGAAACTCGCCGAGCGCCCCCATGCGGGTCGAGTTCGGGTTGCCGTAGTAGCAGACGATCCGGTTCTCGGGCAGGATGGACCCCGGCAACGCCTTCGGTCCTGTGACCGGCCAGCCGTAGCGCGCCGCGAAATTCGGGTCCTCGCCTGAGTTGTAGCGCACGGGTGAAGCGGCCGCTTCCGCCGGCGGGATCGCCGGTGTGCCGTCCGCGACCTGCTGAGCGGCCTGATCCGCCGGGTCGTCGCCTTCGGCAGCAGCCATCTCGTCGAGAAAATTCTCGGCGTCCTCGCGTACCTGCGCGGAAGCTTCGGCCTGGAGCGCCGCGTTGGTGGCGAGCGTCAGGGCAACAGCTTCGGCCGCCGTGAGCGTCAGCGTGTCCTCCACGGCTATCGCCGGCGCCGCCGGCTCCTCCGGCGTCTCCGCCGCGTTCTGCGCACCGAGCTCCTGGATCTCGTTTTCGACGCAGCCCCCCAGCGCCAGGCCGAGGACCATCGCACCGGCGACGGCGGCCGTGCCCCGGACGGCTGAAAGCGTACGGCAGACCGATCGAAATATCACCGGTAACTCCTTCGGATTGATCAAGTTGAGAACCGCCTTCGGCCCGGCCTCCGACCGTCGAGCGAGCGTTCTGATGAGGCACGAATCATACCGGCTCCTCCGTTCATTGACAAGCCGCTAAGTAGGTGCCTATCATGGGTTGTCTACGCGCTTTGTGCGCTTGCCGGGTCCGCCACTGGCGGTCCGGAAGGCCAGCTGTGAGCCGCCTCCTGTCCACGCCGCCCCGAATGGCGCGGCGACTGCCCGGCGTCGCCGCTGCTGCACTCGCGCAACGTACTACGTTCAAAGAGGATAAGGGTTCCCCATTCCCTTGCCCCACTCAGTGTCTCTCCTCGTCTTCCCGCTATCCAGCGGCTAGCCGCTCGCTCACTCGCAATAGGATGCCCGCCATGGCCACCCCCACGTCCAGACGCGCCTTTCTTCGTACTCTCGCAGGCACCGCTGCCGGCTTCAGCGCCCTCGACGGTGCCACCGCCCTCGAAGCGTCGCCTCGGCGTCCGCTGCGTGGTCGCTCCGTCGACGAGCCCTTCTGGGAGGCTGTTAAGGCTCGATTCCCGCTTCGTGATGACATCCTGCCGATGAACGCGGCGAACCTCGCCCCTGCCCCCTCCGCCGTGATGGAAGCCGTCATCACCACCATGCGGAACCTGGAGGGGGACGTATCTGCGCAGAATCGCGCCAAGTTCTCCGGGATTCAGACGGCCGCGCGAGAGCGGATGGCGACGCTGCTCGGGGCCGATCCCGGCGAGATCGCGCTCGTGCGTAACGCCTCGGAGGCGAACAACATCGTCGTCGGCGGACTCCCGCTCGGCCCCGGTGACGAGGTGCTCCTCTTCGACCAGAACCACCAGACGAACAGCGATTCCTGGGCGGTCCGCGCCGACCGCTACGGTTATACCGTGCGGGAGATCGGCGTGGAGGGTCAGCCTGGTTCCTCACAGGGGCTGGTCGAGCTCTTCGTAGGCGCAATCCGTCCCGCGACGCGCGTGATCAGCTTTTCCGATCTCTCCAACACGACCGGTCTGCAGCTCCCCACCCGCGAGATCTGTCACGCGGCCCGAGAGCGCGGCATCTACGTGCACGTAGACGGAGCGCAGACGCTTGGTGCCGTGCAGCGCGACCTCCACGATCTCGGCTGCGACTCGTACGCCGCCAGCGCCCACAAATGGCTGATGGGGCCGAAGGAGGTCGGCGTTCCCTACGTTCGGGCCGATCGGGTCGACGACCTCTGGCCGGGCGTCGTCGGCGTCGGGTACGGGAGCGGACCGGAGCCGAACGCCGACGGCGCGGGTAAGTTCGAGACCCTCGGCCAGCGTAACGATGCGACGATCGCCGGGCTCCTCCCGATCCTGGACCTGTACGACGAGATCGGCAGCGCGGTGATCGCCGCTCGCATCGTCGAGCTCGCCTCACTCCTCAAGGAAGGAATCGGCGGGATCCCGGGCGCACAGCTCGTGACGCCAGTCGCTCCCGCGCTCAGCGGCGGCGTCGTGATCTCCAGCTACCCGGGTAAGAACAATCGCGACATCTACCAGACGCTGTACAACGAGCACAGCATCGCGGGGGCGTCGACAGGCGGTGTTCGGCTCTGCCCACACGTGTATACGACACGCGCCGATATCGAGCGCACGGTCGATGCCCTCGAGCGGGTGGTCGCCGCGGCGTGATTCCGCGGTCGGTCCAGTTCGGGATTCGGGGCGCCGGCCACGCTGGGGTCGGCGCTCCCGTTTTCAGGTCCGCTCCATGACGCTAGAATTCGCCTGCACGCGGCGGTAACCCTACATTTCCCGTAGAACGCGAGCGGTCCCCGGACTGGAGGTCGATGATGAATGCGCTGAAGGAGATGCGATGTGAGGCGTGCCGGCGCGGAGCGCCCACGGTGACGGAAGAGGAGATGCGCGAGCTGTTGCCCGAGGTCCGGCACTGGCAGGTTCAGGAGCAGGAGGGCGTCCCCCGCCTCTCGAGGACCTTCGAGTTCCCCGATTTCGCGGCCGCGTTGGCGTTTACGAACAGGGTCGGCGAGATTGCCGAACAGGAGCAGCATCATCCGGCGATCCTGACCGAATGGGGTCGGGTGACCGTCCAATGGTGGACCCATAAGATCCGGGGGCTGCACCGGAACGACTTCATCATGGCGGCGAAGACCGATAGCGTCTTGGCCGCGAGCTGAATCCTTTCCTTCGAGCCGGAGCACAAAATCGAGATGATCAGATTTCGGCTGATCGGCCAGTGGGTGATCGCGGCGCTCGCAGTGTCGCTCTTCGCTTCACCGCTCTCCGCACAGGTGGCGGAGACGGAATACGAGGGGAGTGCCGCCCTGGGGCTGGAATTGCGGCAGCTTGGAACGACGAAGCGGGTCCTCATGATCGGTGCCCACCCGGACGACGAGCGCACGCAGGTGCTGAGCACGCTCGCGCTGGGGGAGGGAGCGGATGTCGCCTATCTCTCGCTGACCCGTGGCGAGGGTGGACAGAACGGCATCGGACCCGAGCTGCAGGAGGCCCTGGGGCTGATTCGCACCGAGGAGCTGCTTTCCGCACGACGCGTCGATGGCGCGCAGCAGTTCTTCACCCGAGCGGTCGATTGGGGTTTCTCCAAGAACCCGGAGGAGGCCTTCATGATGTGGCCGCGCGACGAGCTGCTCGCCGACGCGGTCGCCGTCGTCAGGGACTTCCGGCCCGACGTCATCGTCTCCGTCTGGTCCGGCACCCCGGCCGATGGCCACGGCCACCATCAGGCCGCCGGCATCATCGCCGAGGACGCGTTCCATGCAGCCGCCGACCCGGATCGCTACCCCGAGCAGATCGCGGCCGGCCTGCGCCCGCACGCGCCGATTCACTTCTTCCGGCTCGTCCGCCGCGTCGACGATGCCGCCAATGCTGAGCTCGCCACCGGCGAGTTCGACCCGCTCGTCGGCCTATCGTACTTCCAGATCGCGATGGCGAGCCGCAGCCGCCATCGCTCGCAGGACATGGGCTCCATCCTGCGCCCCGGGCCGGAGACCAGCCCGCTGACGCTCGCGGCTACCCGACTCGAGACGACCCCCGATGCGGTCTTCGCCGGGGTCGATTCGACGCTCGTGGCGCGCGCTCGCGCAATCGGTACCTCTGCGCCGGGTGCGCTCACGAACGCCCTCTCGCGGTACCAGGCCACGCTCGACGACGCGCGGCGTGCGTTCAATCCGCTCCGACCGCAGCAGATCGTGCCATTCCTGGCCGAGGCGGCCCGCTACGTGGATGAAGCGCATAGGCTCGCTCGCGTTGAGGGCGCGGGCGCGCTGGACCTTCTGTTCCATATCGAACAGGAGCGTCAGGAGGTCGAGAACGCCCTGCTCCTCGCCGCCGGAATCACTGTCGACGCCATATCCGAGGATGAAGCCGTCGTGCCAGGGCAGACCTTCTCCATGGAGGTCCAGGCCTGGAATGGAGGTGACGCGGTGGTCGGCCTCACGACGCTCGAGCCCAGTCTGCCCGACGGCTGGACGGCGGTCACGACGGAGGATCTCTCGCGTACGCTCGCGCCGGGCGTCCTGGTGACCCGGACATTCCAGGTCACCGTTCCGGCGAACGCCAATCCGACCGAGCCATACTTCCTTCAGCTCCCCCGCGATGGCGCCCGCTACACCTGGTCCGATGAGGTCGGATTCGTCGGCGTTCCTTTCCAGCGGGACGCCGGTCGTGCTGTCGCAGGTCTCGAAATCAACGATTTCGCGCTGGATACGGACATTGCTGCAACGTTCCAGGACGTCGACCAGTGGCGCGGTGAGTTCAGACGGCCCGTTCGCGTCGTTCCCGCTGTTTCGCTTACAGTGGAGCCCGGCCTCACCGTACTTCCCATCGCCCGGGGCGACGAGCCGATCCGGATGTCGGTTCGCCTGGTCGCGGAGGAGCCGGACGGTATCGACGGTGTCCTGAGCTTCGTGGCGCCCGCAGGTTGGCGCGTCGATCCCGCCCAGGTGCCGGTCTCCTTCCCGACGGCGGGAACGGAGCGCGTTCTGGAGTTCAGCCTCTTTGCACCCGCTGGCGTCGATCAGGATCGGGTCTCGGTCGACGCCGTCTTCACCGACGAGAGTGACCGTCGGTTCGACCGGGGCTACACTCTGGTCGATTACGAGCACATTCGCCCGCGGCCCATCTACAGTGAGGCCGAGCTGGACGTACAGGTGCTCGACGTGGTGCTGCCGGAGGGGCTCCGCGTCGGCTACATCACCTCGGCAGGGGACAATGTGCCGCCCGCGCTGCTGGAGCTCGGCGTGCCGCTCGAGTTCCTCGACGAGAACGACCTCGCCTCCGCACCGCTCGACGGCTTCGACGTCATCGTCGTCGGTATCCGCGGGTACGAGGGGCGTCCGGATCTCGTGACGCACAACCAGCGCCTGCTCGACTATGTCGAGGACGGCGGAACGATGATCGTGCAGTACAATCAGTACCAGTTCACCGCCCCGGGGCTCGCTCCCTATCCAATCTCGATCGATCGGCCGCACGACCGCGTCACCGACCCCACGGCCGACGTCACTCTGCTGGAGCCCGACCACCCGATCTTCAATACGCCCAACGAGATCACCGCTGCCGATTTCGAGGGCTGGGTTCAGGAACGCGGGCTCTATTTCCTCGACACCTGGGACGACCGCTACACGCCGCTGATCGAGATGGCCGATCCGGGTGAGGAACCGAACCGGGGAAGCCTGGTCATCGCGGATGTCGGAGAGGGCACTTATGTCTACACCGGGCTCGCCTTCTTCCGGCAGTTCCCCGCCGGTGTTCCGGGTGCATACCGCCTCTTCGCGAACCTGCTCGCCCTGGGGGTAGACCGATGAGCTTGCGATGCACGGAGCGCCGTTCGCCTTTCCGCGCCCTTGCCCTCGTCGGGGCACTCGCGCTGCTCGGGGGTTGTGACTCGGACGACCGCGAGGTGCTGATCGTCTACTCGCCCCATGGCCCGGACCTTCTTGGTACCTTCGAGGACCGCTTCGAACAGGCCAATCCCACGGTGGACGTCCAGTGGCTCGACATGGGTTCTCAGGAGGTCCTCGACCGTCTGCGTTCCGAGCGTGCCAACCCACAGGCCGATGTGTGGTTCGGCGGGCCGAGCCAGATGTTCCACTCCGCCGCCGAAGAGGGCTTGCTGGAGTCCTACGAGCCGCCGTGGGCCGACCAGGTCAGCGAGTTCAGCGATGCCGACGCCCGTTACCACGGCGTCTATCTCACCCCGCTCGTCATCACCTACAACAGCGAGGTGGTCGACTCGGCCGACGCGCCGCAGGATTGGGACGAGGTGCTCGACCCGCAATGGGAGGATCAGGTCCTGATCCGTGACCCGCTGGCCAGCGGTACCATGCGCACCATCTTCGGCATGGTCATTCAGCGGGCGATCCGGGAAACCGGCGAGAGCGAAGCCGGTTTCGACTGGCTCGGGCGCCTCGACGCCCAGACGCGCGAGTACGTCCTCAACCCGACTCTGCTCTATCAGAAGCTCGCCAGGCGTGAGGGTCTGATCAGCCTCTGGGACATGCCGGACATCGAAGCGCTGAAGGAGTCGACCGGTTATCCGCTCGATTACATCTATGCGTCGAGCGGCACCCCGCTGGTCGAGGACGCCATCGCCGTGGTCCAGGGAAGTTCGAACCCGGAGCTCGCCCGCCGCTTCGTCGATTTCATCGGCGAGCAGAGCGAGGTGGTGCTCGCCGCCCGCGAATTCTTCCGACTCCCCGCCCGGAGCGACATCCCGGGCGATTCGCTGCCGGCCGAGCTGCAACGCGCGAGAGACGTGATCGTTCCCGAACCGATCGACTGGCAGATCCTCGAGGAGCGCGGGTCCGAGTGGATGCGCTACTGGGACGAGAACATTCGGGGACGCCGTTGATGCTTCGGCTTGAGGCGCTCGGCAAGCGCTTCGGTACTACTATCGCCGTCGACGGGCTCTCCCTCGAAGTTCCCCAGGGAGAGTTCCTGAGCCTGCTGGGGCCGAGCGGTTGCGGCAAGACGACTACGCTCCGCATGATCGCGGGGTTCGAGACCCCGACCACCGGCCGCATCCTGCTCGGCGATCGCGATGTCACCAGGCTATCGCCGCAGCGACGTGGGATGGGCATGGTTTTCCAGAATTACGCCCTTTTCCCCCATCTCGACGTCTTCGAGAATGTTGCCTTCGGGCTCAAGGCGCAGGGGGTCAGCGGCCAGGAGCTGCGGTCGCGCGTGGCTGATTCGCTCGCTCGGGTCGATCTCGCAGGGTATGAGAAGCGCGCTGTACAGGCGATGTCCGGTGGTCAGCAGCAGCGGATCGCACTCGCCCGCGCCCTTGCTCCTGAGCCCCCGCTGCTACTCCTCGACGAGCCCCTCTCGAACCTGGACGCGGCACTCCGCGAGCGGACCCGCGACGAGCTTCGGATTCTGCTGAAGCGCATCGGCATCACCGCCATCTTCGTGACCCACGACCAGGAGGAGGCCTTCGCCCTCTCCGACCGCATCGCCGTCCTGAAAGGCGGGGAACTCCAGCAGCTCGGGTCCCCGGAGACTCTCTACAGGACCCCGGTGAATGCCTTCGTCGCCTCCTTCGTCGGCCGCGCGAACTTTCTGCAGGGGCGCATCGTCGCTCGGGATGGCGACCACGGAACCGTCGAGGTCGGCCCGGGTGCCCGGTGGCAGGTGCGGCTCCACGAGCAGGAGAGTGATACGGTCCGCGTCATGGTCCGCCCCGAAGCCCTACGCCTGCACCCCGCCCGTGCCGACCTGGCCGGTGACGATGGCCTGCCCGGTCGTGTTCTGGACCGCCGCTTCGCCGGTGCGACGACCGTCTACCGCCTCGAGATCGCCGACGAGCGCGAGCTACTGGTCACCATTCCCGGCCATACGGACGCCCATGAGGGGGACGTCCTCGTGACCGCAGAGCAGAACCCGCCGCTGCACGCGTTTGCGGAATGATTCGCCGCCCGACTCCCGCGGCTGCGCTGGCCGGCGTCGTCATCCTGCTACTCTTCTGGTTCGTCCTGTATCCCAACCTCTTCGTCCTGGCGGACTCGTTCCGCGAAGGGGCCGACTGGACCGTCGAGAACTACCGGCGATTCGCGGCGAGCCGTTCCGAACGCGAGGCGCTCTGGAACAGCGTTTGGATTTCGCTCGCGAGCGTGTTCTTCTCGGGCCTGATCGGCATTCCGCTCGCCTTCCTCTTCTCCCGATACGAATTCCCTGGCCGCTCGATCATGGGTGGGCTCGTCGCCCTTCCGGTGCTACTCCCCCCGCTGGTGGGCGTCATCGCTTTCCTCTTCCTCTGGGGGGAGAGCGGCTTCATCGCACGAATCGTCCAGGGCGCCCTCGGGCTCGACCGTCCCCCGTGGAGGCTGACGGGGCCATGGGCCATCCTGCTGGTGCACGCGTATACGATGTACGTCTATTTCTTCCTGTTCACCACTGCCGGGCTGGCTCGGCTCGAGCGAGGCTACTCCGAAGCCGCCGCTGCCCTCGGCGCGTCCCGGCTCACCACGTTCCGGCGCGTGACACTGCCCATGCTCGGCCCGGCGCTCGCAGGCGCCGCACTCCTCGTCTTCATGACGTCCATGGGCTCCTTCAGCGCACCCTACGTCTTCGGCGGCGGGTTTCGCGTTCTCAGCACGCAGATCTTCGTCAGCAAGCTCAACGGAGACCTCGAGATCGCCGCCGTCGAGACCGTGATCCTCGCCGCCGTCTCGATTGTCTTCCTGATCCTTCTCCAGCGTTACGAAGCCGGGCGCGAGTACACCGGTGCGGGGAAAGGGGCGGGCGGCGCGACGGTCAGGCTCATCCAGGGGCGCCTCTCCACGATCATCCTGGCCACCGCCGCCTGGGGGCTCACCGCTTTCCTCCTGCTGCCCCACGCCACCGTACTGCTCGTCTCCTTCGTTCCCGAAGGTACCTGGACGACGCAGCTCTTTCCGCCGACCTACTCCGGTGAAAACTACGTCAGCCTGTTCTCGGACTCGGAGACCCTGACCCCGATCGTCAATTCGCTTCAGATGGCGACGATCGCGACGGTCGCGAACGTGGCGCTGGCCTTTGCCGTGGCTTATCTGCTCGTCCGGCGCAGGTTCCGCGGCCGTGCCGTGCTCGGCGCGCTCGTCATCCTTCCCTGGGCGCTCCCCGGGACGGTTCTCGCGATCGCGCTCGCCACGACCTTCAGCGTCAATCAGCCGCTGGCCGGCCGGTTCCTGCTGGTCGGCACTTTCGCGATTCTCCCCCTCGCCTACTTCATCCGCAACATCCCCCTGGTCACGAGGGCGGCGATGACCAGCTTCCAGCAGTTCGATCCGGCGCTCGAGGAAGCCTCGGCCTCCCTTGGCGCCTCCTGGGCGACCACGATGCGCCGCATCGCGCTGCCCCTCGTCATCCCCGGGCTGGCCGCCGGCGCCTTGCTGGCGTTCGTTACATCGCTGGGCGAGTTCGTCGCCTCCATCCTGCTCTACACCCACCGCACCCGGCCGATCTCGATGGCCATTCTCTCCGAGCTGCGAGCCTTTGATTTCGGCTCCGCGGCCGCCTACGGCGTCTTTCTCATCGTCCTGATGGCACTCGTGTTCCTCTTCGGATACAGGCGGGTCAGCGACGGGGCGGGTATCTAGGCGTTGCACCGGGTCCGGAACCTGCGCTAAGCGATAGCGGTACGGATTGTTGGAGGACCGGAGAGCAGGAGGCAGGACCGAGGGAACGCGCGACGCTCGTCTCCCTCTTCTCTCGGTCGACGATCGACCCCAGACTGTCGACTCACGAACCCGATGTCGCAAGAAATTCTCAGCTTCGCTCTGCTGGCCATAGTGATGGCAGCTCCACTGCTGCTCGACCGCTATCTGCGTCAGTTGCCGGTCGCCCCCGCCTGTCCCAGTTGCAACTCCGTGGCAAGCCAGGTGGAGGGGGCCTGCTCGCTCGCCCTCCTGCTACCCGCCCTGGCCAAGACTTTTCTCGCCGAATGCGCCCGATGCGGCTGGCGCGGTCGCATGCGTTGGAGATGGGCCCCTCGCGCCGCCTCGACCGGAGACCGCCGGACCTGAATGACGTGCGCTGGCGTCGCTGCGGATGCGGGCCGATATTCCTGACCTATGAGCATTCAGAACGACGCTGCGGACGGCGCCTCCTCCCGGCCCCTCGGTAGCCCCGGCCGAATTCTCAACTGGGTCTACATCGCGCGGATCAGTCTCGCCGCGGCATTATTCCTCCGCTTCCCGGACCTGTCGTGGAGCATTGCGGACGAGATCAACTATGCCGCCGTTCTCCTCCTGCTCGCCGTCCTCTTCACGGTAGGCTCCTTCGCATACGGCCGCTGGCGTATGGACCCCCTCGGCCGCGGTTTCCTCTATGCCCAGGTGGTCTTCGACGCGCTCCTGCTCACGGGGGTGGTGGCGCTCACCGGCGGCCGCGAGAGCATCTTCGCGCCGCTCTACATCCTGGTCATCAGCGCGGGCGCGCTTCTCCTGCCAATGGTCGGCGGGATACTCATCGGCTTGCTCGCCAGCATCCTCTATTTCGCCGCCGCGGTAGGCAGCTCCGGCTTCGTCGACTCCGGCGTCTTCCTCCAGACGGCGCTCTTCGCAGTCGTCGCGCTGGTCACTGGCTACCTGGGAGACCGGCTCAAGCAGACGGGCGCCGAGCTCGGAGAGATCGAGACCGAGCTGCGGCGTCTGCGGCTCGACACCGACGACATACTCGAGACGATCGGGACGGGAATCCTCACGGTGGACGGCGAGGGCCGGCTCGCCTACCTGAACCCGGCGGCCGCCGAGATCCTGGCCATCGAGCCGGCGGACTGGCTTCACGAACCCATCCTCGCTGAACTCGACCGCATCGCGCCCGGGCTCGGAGGGGTCATCGAGAGGACCGGCACCGCCCGCACGCCGATCGGGCGCTTCGAAACGGAAGCGCTCGCCGATGAGGGGTTCGTGCTCGGTGTGAGCACCACGCTCCTCGAGCACGCGAGCGGAGAACGGCCGCCCGTCACCGCGATATTCCAGGACATCACGGAGAAAATGCGCGTGGAGGGCCTGCGCAGGCGGGCCGAGCGCTTGGAGGCGGTCGCCGAGCTCAGCGCCTCGCTCGCGCACGAGATCAAGAATCCGCTCGCCTCCATCCGCAGTGCCGTCGAGCAGATCGCGAGTGCCCAGGTGGACCCGGACGACGCGCGCCTACTCGGCACACTCATCGTCAGGGAGTCGGATCGACTGAGTCGGCTCCTCGGCGAGTTCATCGACTTCGCCAGGGTCAAGGTGACGGCGCCCGAACCGCTGGACTTCGCGGGGATCATCGCCGATGTCGTCGATGTAGTTCGCACCCACCCCGACACTCGCGACCTTGGCTCCACACTCGTCTTCGATGCCCCGCGCGAGGCGGTACAGATCCGCGGCGCGGGCGACCTGCTTCATCGCGCCGTCTTCAACCTGGCCCTGAACGCGGTCCAGTGGGGCGGCAAGGGCGGGACCGTCGAGCTCCGGTTGGACGAAGTCCGGTCGGACCTCCTCTCGCCGGCCCTCGGCGCGTTTCGCCTCGTACGTCTCGCCGTGCGAGACTCCGGGCCGGGGGTCCCGGAGGCAATAAGAGAGCAGATCTTCGACCCCTTCTTCACGCGCAGGACGGGCGGCACCGGATTGGGCCTCGCTCTCGTGCAGCGCGCCGTCGAAGCCCATGGCGGTGCGATCTTCGTCGACGGCGCACCCGCCGGCGAGAGCGGCGCGGTATTTTCGCTCTACCTGCCGTCGCTGCCGGCCGAGATGGTCGGAAGCTCCGCCGTCACCACATCCAGCCAGAGTATCCAGTCGTGACTGATCCCAGGGTCCTGATCGTGGACGACGAGACCGCCATCCTCGACACGCTGCGCATCCTCCTCAAGCGCGACGGCTTCGAGGTGTTCACTGCTGCGAGCGGGCAGCAAGGTCTAGATGCGCTCGCCGAGGTCGACCCCGATTTCGTCCTCACCGATATCCGGATGCCGGGGGTCACTGGCATCGAGATCCTCAATGCCGCACGCGACCTCGACCCGACCATTCCGGTGATTCTGATGACGGCCCAGGCGTCGCTACAGAGCGCCATCCAGGCAGTCAACCAGGGGGCGTACCATTACATCCAGAAGCCATTTGCGAATGATGAACTGCTGGTCATTTGCCGGCGTGCGGCCGAGTCCCGGCAGCTCAAGCGTGAGAACCAGGCGCTGAAGCGCGAGATTCGTAGGCGCGACGCCGGCGACGCCAGTCGGCCAGCAGGGAAGAGCCGCGGCTTCAACGACGTCGTCAATCTCGCAGAAACCGTCGCCCCCACCGATTCCACTCTCCTCATTTCGGGCGAGTCCGGGACCGGCAAGGAAGTCGTCGCCCGCTACGTTCACAACCTCTCGGACCGCGCCGGCGGCCCCTTCGTCTCGATCAACTGCGGCGCCCTGCCCGAGAACCTGCTCGAGTCGGAGCTGTTCGGTCACATCAAGGGCGCCTTCACCGGCGCTGTACGCGACAAGGACGGGTTGTTCGTCGCCGCTCGCGCGGGGACGTTCTTTCTCGATGAGGTCGGCGAGATGACCCCCGCGATCCAGGTGAAGCTGCTCCGGGTGCTCCAGGAGCGCGAGGTCGTGCCCGTCGGTGCCACCGAGCCGATCAAGGTCGACGTCCGGATCATCGCCGCGACGAATCGCGATCTCGAGGAGGATATCCGACGCGGTAGATTCCGGAGCGACTTGTACTACCGTCTCAACGTCATCATGCTGCACCTGCCGCCTCTGCGTGAGCGGCTCGACGACGTCCCCATACTCGCCGAGCACCTTCTCGCGCGCTTCGCCGCTTCCAGGGGCAAGGAGCCACCTCGGCTCTCGCCAGAGGCCAGCGCCACCCTCCAGGCCTACGATTGGCCCGGCAACGTCCGCGAGCTGGAGAACGCCCTGGAACGTGCGGCCGTCCTGTCGACCGATGGCGAAATCTCCGCAGAAGCCCTCCCCGCCCGCCTCACCAGCGAGAAGTCGCAGCCGCTGGTGACCGACAAGCTGCCGCCGAACCCGCCTCTCGAAATCATCGAGCGCGCATACATCCTCTGGGTGCTCCAGGCCGAGGGGGGAAACAAGACCAAAGCTGCCGAGGTGCTCGGCATCGACCCCTCCACCCTGTACCGCAAGCTCGTCAGGTACGGCATCCAGGAGTGAGCACCGCACCCATCGAAATCGTGACGCCGCGCAAGCATCCCGTGCCGGATCGCGTGCTGCGCACCCTCGCAAAGCGGCTCGCCACAGCCCTCACCACCTCCGTATCGGTCACCGGACCGATCGACGTCGGGCCAGCGGCCGATGAAGCCGAAGTCGGCCCACAGCTCTCCTCCAATCGCATCATCGACCACCTGATCGCGCGCGACGGAGCGCGTGACCATCCGCCCCGCCGCTGGGTCGTCGCCGTCACCAACGCCGACCTTGCCGCGCCCGAGCGCGACTTCGTCTTCGGTGAGGCCACCGTCGGCGGAGCGTGGGCGGTCGTGAGCACAGCTCGCCTTCAGGAGGACGACGATGAGGACGCCACGCTCGATCGCCTCATGAAGGAGACCGTCCACGAGCTCGGGCACATCGCCGGCCTCGATCACTGCCCGCGGCCCAAGTGCGTCATGCATCCGTCCACTTCCGTCCTTGAAATCGACCGCAAACAGGCCGCCTTCTGCGACCGTTGCAATAGCCGCTTCCCCCCCGCCTCACGGACTTGATCCATGCCGGCTCCCAACTTAGCTTCCTAGCCCAGCGGCCATCCCCTCCGAAATACCGCCGAGCACGCTCCCGAGCCTTGCGATCATGCCGCAAAACTCAGCTCCTTCACTTCGCCAGATCTACCTCGACTGGGTCGAGGAGCAGATCGAGGAGTACAAGGATAGCGTCTCACGGACCGACCTCCTCCGCATCGCGGACGAGGCCGTCGAGGAACTCCGCGTGAACCACCGCGGCCAGTACCAGCTCACCGAGATCCTTCTCGCCAACGCCGTCGACCGCAAGATCTTCAAGCTCCTCAAACTCCCCGGCTACCGCGCCTGGAGCAGCGGCCGACGCCGCGGAGATCGCCCGACCCTCCCATCCAGCGGCCCCGCCAAGTAACTTCCTTACCGACCCGCATCGTGTCTAAATGACACGAAGGGCGTCCTGTATTTGCGACGTCCGACATTGCGACGATGCGGAGCGGTGTACCCTAAGTCATTGCTGCGTAACACGATGTGCTATGTTGGCGGCAGGGCATGCCTTCTGCTACTTTCAGTGCGGCGGTAAGGCCGCCCTGTTTGCACATATAATTGCGCTCGATCGAAACGACATATGAACGACAACGACTCTTCAAGCGATTGTACGCCAGTACCGACGGACGCGGTGGGTATCGTGGTCCATGACGGACGACCCAACCTTGCCCGTCCGAAGACGATCGCTTTTGTTTGGGGCGGCAAGATTCGACCGCAGCCGTCACTTCCCTACGGGCGCTGGAAGCGGGAGGTGCGCCCAGCGGCGTGACTCGCGTATGGTGAGCATCGGCTCACAAGCCATGCGAACGCGGTCGGCAGCCAATGAGGCAGCCGGCCGCGTTGGCATTTGAGAGTCCCACAGCGCTCGCGGAGAGATCGTCCTTGTCCGATTCAGAGCTCGATCCGATGACGGGGGACCTTCAGCAGCGTCGAATCGCCGTGATCGGCGGCGGCTTGGCCGGGCTTACCGCTGCCTATCGGCTCGTCGAATCCGGAGCGGCCGTGGTGCTCTTCGAGGGTCGTGAAGGGGTAGGTGGTCGGATGGTGACCGACCGGCTCGATGGCTGCTCCATCGATGCTGGTGCGCAGCTATTCGGGTCGATGTATCGCGGGTTCCTGGGTCTCGCGCGCGAGATCGGGCTGGAGGACCATCTGGTGCCTGCGACCGGCAGGGACGCGCTGTGGCGGAACGGGCGCGCCCACGAGGTGGTGTACGGCTCGGTGACGAGCATGATCGCCTCGGGCGGACTACCCCTGAGCACCAAGATGCGGCTGGGGGCGAAGTACGTTCCGTTCCTTGCGCGGCATGCCGAGGCGCTGGACCTCCATGCGCCGGAGCGGGCGGCTGCGGCCGGTCTGGACGAGGAGACGATCGCCGAGTGGGGAGAGCGAGAGATCGGAAAGGCCTTCGTCAGCGCTCTGGTTTATCCCCAGCTCGGCGCCTACTACGGCAGTCTGCCGCAGGAGACGAGCGCCGGGCTCTATCATATCCTGGCGCGCGACGCGATGGACGTTTCCTTGTACGCGGTCCGCGGCGGGGCCGGCGTCGTCTCCGACCGTCTGGCGTCGCTCGTCTCCGCGGCCGGTGGCGAGGTCCGTACCGCGTCGCAGGTCCGGGAGGTCGTCCTGGAACCTGATCGGGTCCGCATCGCGACCGATGGGGGGGCGGAGCAGTTCGACGCGGCGGTTTCGGCGGTCCCTGCGCCTGCGCTTCTCGACGTCGCGGCTGAATTGCCCCATGCGCTGCGTGAGTGGGCGGGCGCCGTCCGCTACCGACCCGCCCTGTCACTGGCGCTTCTGCTCGACGAACCGCTGGGCGTCCGGTACTTCGGCCTCTCCTTCCCGCAGGGGGAGACCCGTTTCACGGCGGCGATCTGTGTTCAGGAGGCAAAGCAGGCGGACCTCGTCCCGGCCGGTCGTGGGCTTCTGGTGGCGTTCCCGACTCCCGAATCCACGCCTGGTCTGATCGATGCGGACTCTCGCCAGGTCCTCGAGCGAATGCTCCCGGAGATCGCGCGTGCGTTTCCCGGTGTGGAGGATCGGGTGACGCGCGCCCGCGTCTACCGATGGCCGCTGGGCAGCCCGGTATTCGTCCCCGGATACCTCCGTCATCTCGCCGCCGTACGCGGGGACCAGTTGCTCGGCGACGCGCCGTTCGCGCTGGCGGGCGACTACCTGTACGGACCCTCGGTCGAGGGTGCCGTTCACTCCGGTGCTCTCGCAGCCGATCGCCTCCTCCGCCGGTACGCGTGAGTTGACCCCCGCAACGCCGCGATCCATCTTGTCCGCCCCGATGGATTCTCGAATTTCACCCCTCGCGATCATAGATGTCCCAGTTGGACTCGCTGGACCCCGACTCCTGGTGCCCGCTCGATTTGCCGGCGAGACGGCAGGCTTTGGTGGAGGCCCTGACGGTGCTGCTCGCCGGCTCCCGTGCGGTGATCGGGGTCACCGTCGAGCTCGGGCCGATCGGATGCGAGTACGACCTGACGGCGGCCGTCGAAACCGATGTCGGACGCCTTCGGACCCCCCTCTGGTCGCACGCTCGTGCAACCATCTTCTGCGACCCGTCCGTCCACTCCGCCAATCGACGTCAGTTGAGCCCCTCGATCGCCGTTCGGGAGGCCGCCGACCGCCTGCTCCGGCGGCTGGCCGTTCCCTACCGGCTCGAGAGCCGGGGCCTTACGGTCACGATCCATCCGGAGGACGGCGTCGAGCGGACCTGGACTGCCGAACATTCGCGGTTCCGGAAGAGAACGGCGGTGGTGCGGGAAGACAGCGTGGAGAATCCCGGTGAGCTGGACGTTCGGGACCTTCTCGCGCACTTCTACACGGGTCCGGCCATCCGGCTCGTGGCCGAGGACGGTGAAGCCTTCCTGCTGCCGGGTGCGACCGAGGCTGAGGGTCCCTTGATCACCCTCTGTCGCGGCTGCGGACGCTGGAGCACCGGTGCGGGCGCGGCCTGTCACGACTGCGGCAGCGCCGCTGTCGAGACCGTGATAGCCGCCCGACCCCGCACCACGGAATCCCGATGACGAGGCGTTCTCAGTCATTGGCCGCCGCGCCGAACCGCCCCGGGGGTGCGTCCCACCTCGAGTGTACGCTCTGTAGTACTTCGTACCCCTCCGAGGCACTGCAAACCCTCTCCCAATGCTGCAAACGCCCGCTGTACGCGCGGTACGACCTGGCGGCCATTCGGGAGAAGCTTTCGAGGGAGGCGCTCGCCGGCCGCTCCGCGGACCTCTGGCGCTACGCCGAACTTCTGCCGGTCCGCGATCCCGCGGCGGCCGTTCGGCTCGGTGAAGGCTGGACGCCCATGATCGACGCTCCCGCTCTGGCCGGCGAGCTGGGAATCCGCCGCGCATGGGTGAAGGATGAAGGTCAGAATCCGACGCAGTCGTTCAAGGCTCGGGGCCTCTGCCTGGCCATTTCGCGGGCGCGGGAGCTCGGAGCGTCGGCGGTCGCGCTGCCGTCGGCGGGGAATGCGGGCAGCGCGGCGGCGGCGTATGCGGCAGCGGCGAGCATGGAGGCGCACGTCGTCGTACCGTGCGACACCCCCGTGCCGATCCTCGCGGAGATCCGGGCGCTCGGCGCCGATCTCGAGCTGGTCGACGGCCTCATCACTGACTGTGGTGCCAGGGTCGCCGAAGGCGTCAGTCAGCACGGCTGGTTCGATCTCTCGACGCTGAAGGAGCCGTACCGCGTCGAGGGGAAGAAGACGATGGGCTACGAGCTCGCCGAGCAGCTCGGGTGGCGCCTCCCCGACGTGATCGTCTACCCGACCGGTGGGGGGACGGGGCTGGTAGGCATGTGGAAGGCCTTCGACGAGATGGAGAGTCTCGGCTGGATCGGGTCGGAACGACCCAGGATGGTCTCGGTCCAGGCGACCGGCTGCGCACCCATCGTACGCGCCTGGGAGCGCGGCACCGAGTTCGCCGAGCCCTGGGAGGGGGCGTCCACCTTCGCAGCCGGAATACGCGTCCCCCGAGCTGTCGGCGACTTCCTGATCCTGCGGGCGATTCGCGAGTCGGGCGGCGCCGCGGTCGCGGTGACCGACGGCGAGATGGAAGAATGGACAGGCCGGGTGGGCGCCTCTACCGGAGTCTTCTGTGCGCCGGAAGGGGCCGCCACCGCGGCCGCCATCCCGCACCTCCTGCGATCCGGCGCGATCTCAGCCGGCGACGAGGTCCTGCTGTTCAACACGGGTAGCGGAATCAAGTACGTCCGCTGAAGGGACCGATCACCTGGTTCGAACAATCACCACCTTCATCCTCGCTGGCGCCGGCAGGTAGGACTGGCCGCGCTGGCCCCCTGTGAGGAAGTAGACGGCGCCGAGCTCGTCGGGATCCACCACGGTCCTCAGGTACCCGGCGCTCCCGCCCTTGAGGGGAAGGGGAGTCGCGCCGAACGAGAACAACCGCGACACACGAAGCGGATACGGCTGGTTGATCGCTCCTGAGAAGAGCGTTCCCAGCACGGGGTACAACGCCCGCATGTCCCAGCTCTGCACGCGGTGCCGATTCTCCGAATCCAGACCGGTATCGTCCAGATACAGAGCCGCAGCCCAGTCCCGGATCCATGTCGCAGGGTCATCTGCGAGCGCGGTGCGCAAGCCATCCAGGCCGGCCGTGCGACTGTCGCGCACGAGCGTATGCCACAGCACCGTTTCATCGCCCCCCTTCCGGTCCGCGGCGTAACGCAGGAACGACCATGTCGCCCCCCGGGTCGCGAGGATGTCCGGGCCCATCAGGCTCACGTACTCGGGCCCGCGGAGAAAGGCGGTGAGTCGCTCGACGTTGTCCTGCTGAAAGAGTCGGAACGCGTCGCGCACGCCGGCCGACTCGAGATCCTCAGGGCCGAGATTCTCCCGCGGCTGGCGTCCGGATCGCCGATAGAACATGAGCTCTTCCGCGATGTGGCTGAGCCCCTCGTTCATCCAGGTCTCTTCCCAGACAGGCGACTTGCTGACGTGCAGCCGCCGTGAGTCGTTCACCAGATGCTGGAACTCGTGCACCAGAACGGTACGCGTGCTCCGGGACACGAACTGCCGCGAGAATTCTCGCTCGCCGGCCGGCGGTGAGGGGTTCGGCACGAGCATGTAGAACATTTCCGCCCCATTGCTGCCGGCGCATGACGATGTCGGGAACAGATCCCGATTGAAGAAGAACCCCCCCGTGTAGGACCCGCCGCCACCCGCGTTCGCCGGAAGTTCGTTCACGGCGCGGGTGAAGAAGATGTAGATCTTGCCGGATTCGTCCAGGTCCGACGGCTCGCCGAAGTTCTGCGTGACGAGCGGCCAGGCGTCGTCGTCGAAGAACTCCGCGAACTCGCGGTAGTCCTCATCCGTGAATCCGCCCTGGGGATTGAGCGTGTCGGCCACCACGATCGCCCGCTCGCCGATCGCTCTGATCCGACCCGTGCGCATCTGCGGATCCGAACAGCCGTCCGAGCTCGACGTCTCCACGTTGAACGACCTAAGCCCGCCGAGGCTGACTTGCGCACGAGGGCCACCCAGAGCCACGGCGGGGATGCCAGCGCGCAGTCGCGGCTCGAGGCGCCGGGACACATCGTGACGCAGCCGCTGGTGAAACCGACCGGCGGCGTCCAGTTCCGTCGTCGACGGCCCGGCCGGCCCGCGCGCGTCGCTCAGGACGCGCTGGGCCGCGTCAGTCTGGGCCAGACCGTTTGCGCGAACGAGCAGGTCGAGCACGGACGCCGCAGTTGTCCCCGTGTTCACGGCCACCATCGTGTATTCCGCACCGGCCTCGCCTCCCGGCAGGCAGACCGGCAGCGCCTCGGCGCCCGCCACCAATTGGATCTCGCCGACACCCAGCTGCAACTCGTCCGACGGACTACACGCCGGCAACTCGTTGCGGGTGAAGCCCTCGGCCACGTTGATCAGGGCCGTGTCCTCGCCTACGGCATGTCGCGCGATGATGTGGGCCGTGCCGATCGCCCGGGCAGTGACCACGCCCGCGGCGTCGACGGACGCCACCTCCGGCCGGTCGCTCGACCATTCGACGGTCTCGCCATCTACAACCTTTCCGGCGGTGTTCAGGATGCTAGCGTCGAGCTTGAAGACCGAATCGACCGCGACGGTCTGCTCATCGTAAGCGGTGCCGCCGAGATAGATCCGCACGACGGCGCCCCGCAGCTCGGGGCTCACCGAATCGCTACAGGCGCTCAGGGCCGCTACCCCGAACAGCAACAGCAGGTACGCCCAGGTGGCGGATCGAATCCGTGTCATTATCGTGCGCGTCTCCCTAGGCGTGTCATTCGTGGATGATTCCGTACGACTGGACTGTCAGGCTCTGCGGACCCTGGACCCAGATCTTCTGGCCGACCTCGAGCTCGTCGGGAACGCCCGTGAGGCGGACCTCCAGTCCCCGTGCCGTCCGGAGCCGGGCCACGCCGCCCGAGATCGCCACGACTTCACCCATCACCACCACGGCCCCGTCGATCTCGAGGATCTCGTAGCCGGTCGCCTCGATCTGCCGATCCACGAGCGGATCCGGCGCCGCGGTGACCTCCCCCTGCACCCGGACGGTCGCACCCGAGAGCTGCTCGAGCTCAGCCGACAGCGGCCCGGTCAAGCGTATCGCGCTTCCGCCCTGCGGCTGAAGAACGACCTGGACGTTGACGGGCGCCGATCCGACGACGCGTACCACCCCGGAAACCGCGTCGGGGGCGCGGGAATCGCCGCCGGCCGGAACCGAGTCCGCCGGCTGGCCCTGCGGTCCGCAGCCCAGCAGGAGGCTCGTCATTGCTATGGTGAGGCGGATCATGAGCGAATGTGCGTTCAAGCGCGTCGCGAAGGGGGGACCCCGCTCGTGTACTCGAGTGTCGTCGGCTTCCTTCCGCGACTGAAAAGCGACCGTCGTCGCTCCCTCGCCCGCGTCCGACTTCGGGTGGTCGGCAGCACCGGCCAGTGCTATCTTTCCGCTCCAAGCGAAAGAGTTTGTACCGCTCCACCTGAGTCGAGTTCCCATGACGGATAGGCCACCGAAGCGCGATTTTCTGGCGATCTCCGATTTGTCGCGAGAGGAGTTGGAGACGATTCTCGACCTCGCCCTGGCGATGAAGTCCGGCACTTACCGAGATCGGCCTCTCGTCGGCCGGTCTCTCGCAATGATCTTCGCCAAGAGCTCGACGCGTACGCGCGCCTCCTTCGAGATCGGAACCGTCCAGCTCGGCGGTCACGCGCTCTTCCTCTCCTCCCGCGATATTCAGCTCGGACGCGGTGAGCCGATCCGGGACACCGCTCGGGTACTCTCCCGGTACGTCGACGGGATCATGATCCGGACCTTCGCCCAGTCGGACGTCGAGGAGCTCGCCCGGTACGCCAGCATCCCCGTCATCAACGGCCTGACCGATCTGCTGCATCCCTGCCAGGTGCTCGCCGATCTCCTGACCGCGCGGCAGAGCCTCGATGCGGATATCGCGTCCCTCACCTTCGCCTGGATCGGCGACGGGAACAACATGGCGAATTCATGGCTGAATGCCGCCTATCGATTCGGGTTTCACCTGCGCCTCGCCGTCCCGCGGGGCTATGAGCCGGACCCGGAGATCCTCGAACGAGCCCGCGCCACGACGAACATCCATCTGACGGATGATCCTCGGGATGCCGTTCAGGACGCGGATGTGGTGAATACGGATGTCTGGGCGTCGATGGGTCAGGAGGAGGAAGCGGCGGAGCGGGCGCGAGCCTTCGCCGGGTACTGCATCGACGATGCGCTCATGAGCCTGGCCTCTCCGCGCGCCATCTTCCTGCACTGCCTGCCCGCCCACCGCGGGGAGGAAGTCACCGAAGCCGTCTTCGAGGGGCCACGTTCGCGGGTGTTCGACCAGGCGGAGAACCGACTCCACGTTCAGAAGGCGATCCTGGCAGACCTGATGGGAAATGAGGAGGCTCGATGACCGAGGCACTTCGCAAGACACCACTCCACGGAGAGCACGCCACGGCCGATGCCAAGCTCGTCCCTTTCGCCGGTTTCGAGATGCCGGTGCAGTATCCAACCGGTATTACGGTCGAACACAACGCCGTGCGCACCGTGGCGGGTATCTTCGATGTGTCGCACATGGGCGAGTTCGAGGTCCGCGGGCCGGAGGCGCTCGACCTGGTGCAGTACGTGACGACGAACGACGCTTCGAAGCTCGACGTCGGTCAGGCGCAGTATTCCACGCTGCCGCGAGAGGATGGGACGCTCCTCGACGATCTCATCGTCTACCGCCTGGCCGATCGCTTCATGATCGTAGTCAATGCGGCCAATCGACAGCGCGATCTGGCGGCGATCTCCCGAGCCGCCGATCGATTCGACGCCGAGCTCTCAGACCGCTCCGACGAGATCGCCTTGCTCGCGCTCCAGGGCCCCCGCGCCGCGGAGGTGCTCCAGCCCCTCTGCGACGTCAACCTCGAGACGATCGGTTACTATCGCTTCGCCCAGGGGAGCGTCGCGGACCGCTCGGCCATCGTGAGCCGCACCGGCTACACGGGCGAGGACGGCTTCGAGATCTATCTCGATGCCGATGCCGCCGTGCACGTCTGGCGAGCCATTCTCGCCGAGGGGGGCGATATCGGCGTCGTACCGGCGGGGCTCGGCGCGCGCGACTCGCTTCGGCTGGAGGTCGGCTACGCCCTGTACGGAAACGATGTGGACGACACCCGCACCCCTTACGAGGCCGGCCTCGGCTGGGTCACCAAGCTCGACAAGGGCGACTTCGTAGGTGCCGACGCACTCCGCCGCATCAAGGACGAAGGACCGGCCGTGCGCCTGGTCGGGTTCAAGCTCCTCCAGCGCGGCTTCCCCCGACCCGGCTATCCGATCACCCACGAGGGCGAGGTCTTCGGCACCGTCACCAGCGGCACCCTGAGCCCATCGCTGGGAATCGGAATCGGAATGGGCTACCTCCCGCGCCACCTGGCGAAGCCCGGGACCACCATCGGAATCACGATCCGCGGGACCACGATCCCCGCCGAGGTCGTACGCCCTCCGTTCTATACCGAGGGATCGATCCGGCGATGACCAGCAGGGCGCGAAGGAGCCGACCTGAGGGGACCGCATGAAGGACGTCGTCGTCGTCATCACGACCGACGAACTCGAGCCCGCAGTGCGCCTGCGCGCCGGTTTCGCCGATGCCAACCTGGACGTCGAGCTACTCACGGCTGGTGAAACCCTCGAGGACGTCGTCGGCGAGCCCACGCTCCTCATCCTCACCGGTGGCCTGCGCGACAACCGAGCGAAGCGGCTCGTCGCGGAGGCATCGGAGCGCGGACGGCTCCCGGTCATCGGGCTGCTCGAGCCTTCCGAGTCGAGCAACCGTCAGGCCTGCCGCGCCCTCGGGCTCTGGGAATGCTTCGCCAAACCGATCGACGTCGATGAAGTGGTGCTCGTCGGCCGCCGGACGATCGAGCGCGAGCGCCTTCGCGAGATCACCGGGATCGTCGGTGAGACCGAGGTCATGGAGGAGGTCCTCGAGCGCGTCGTTCAGATCGCGCCCGTCGACACCACCGTCCTGATTCAGGGCGAGAGCGGGACGGGGAAGGAACTGGTCGCCCGGGGCCTGCACGCCCTCTCGCCGCGACGCCACAAACCCTTCATCGCGGTCAACGTGGCCGCCCTACCCGAAACGCTCCTGGAGAGCGAGCTATTCGGTCACGAGAAAGGCGCTTTCACCGGCGCGGCTTCGCTGCGGAAGGGCCTCTTCGAGCTCGCCCAGGGCGGCACCATCTTCCTCGACGAGATCGGGGAGATGGCTCTCTCCACGCAGACCAAGCTCCTGCGGGTTCTCGAGGAGCGCGAGTTCCGGCGGGTCGGAGGGGAGGAGACGCAGCGCGTCGATGTGCGCGTGATCACGGCGACGAACCAGGACCTTCGCGAGCAGGTCGAGCTCGGCGAGTTCCGGCGTGATCTCTACCACCGGCTGAACGTGCTGCGGATCTCCCTTCCGGCGCTACGCGAGCGCCGTGAAGATATTCCGCGCCTGATCCAACGCTTCGTCCAGGAGTTCAGCCGGCAGCACGATCGGCCGTTCCCGGGGATCGATCCCTCGGCCCTGGAGATCCTCATCGAATATGCCTGGCCCGGCAACGTGCGTGAACTGCGCAATCTGATCGAGTCGATGGTCGTGCTCGCCCACGGTCGTCCCATTCGGCCGGAGGACATTCCTGCAGAGGTCCGCGGCGGTGGACGCCGCGGGAACCTCCTCCCCGTGCTGGTGCGACAGCCGCAGCGCGCCGACGAGCCCGCCTCCGGGTCGCCCCCGGAGCTGGAATTCATCCTCCGCACCATCTTCGACCTGAAGCTGGACGTCGAGGACCTGAGACGTGAGATGGATCGCTTCCGCATGCGTAAACGCAGCGACCTAGAGCTCCCCTATTTCGGTGAGTTCGCCGCCATCCCACCGGACCTTCCCGATGGCGCCGGTCCAACTCACGAGGATGCATCACAACCGCCCGCCGGGACCGTCGTCTACCGCCCCGGAATGACCATGCAGGATCTGGAGCGCGAAGCCATCACCGCCGCGCTTCAGGAGGTCGACGGCAACCGCCGCCGCGCGGCTGAGATGCTCGGCATCGGGGAGCGTACGCTCTACCGGAAGATCAAGGAATACGACCTGACCGACGAGTGAAGCGGTAGGATTCAGGATTC
>JBBDRL010000020.1:0-56676 GCA_040905505.1 Gemmatimonadota bacterium
AGCCGAGGGATCCGCACCTTCCCCCGCCCGACAGTACGGATCCCTCGGCTGCGCTCGGGATGACGACATGAGGCCCGGATGACGAAATGGAAGTCCGGATGACAATCTCGGATCCTGCCTCATGAGGGGCGTCGCGGAGTACGACCGGTACGACGCGACCGGCCTGGCCGAGCTGGTGCGGAGGCGGGAGGTGTCGCCGGCCGAGCTGCTGGAGCAGGCGATCGCGCGGACGGAGGCGCTCAACCCGCAGCTCAACGCGGTGATCCGCCGGATGTACGAGCTCGGCCGTCGGAGCGCGGCCGGTAGCCTCGATGGAACACCCTTCCCCGGCGTCCCCTTCCTGCTGAAGGACCTCATCCAGGCGTACGCGGGAGTCCCGCTGACATCCGGCTCGGCCGCGCTCCGCGATCACGTGCCGGATCGCGACAGCGAGGTCGTCGCCCGTTTCAGGAATGCCGGGCTCGTGATATTCGGAAAGACGAACGTGCCCGAGTTCGGGTTGGTGGCGACGACCGAGCCGCAGGCCTTCGGGCCGACGCGAAATCCCTGGAACCTCGCCCGCTCTCCGGGCGGTTCGAGCGGCGGGTCGGCGGCGGCGGTTGCGGCCGGGATCGTCCCGATGGCTTCGGGCAACGATGGCGGCGGTTCGCTCCGCATCCCCGCCGCGTGGTGCGGGCTCTTCGGGTTCAAGCCGTCCCGCGGGCGGGTGCCCGCCGGCCCACATTCCGGTGAATACTGGGGCGGTGCGGTCTCCGACCACGTGCTCACTCGAAGCGTACGGGACAGCGCCACGATGCTCGACGCGATCGCCGGACCGTCGCTCGGTGACCCCTACCCGCTCGCGATTCCCGCCCGGCCTTTCGCGAGCGAGCTGGCGACAGCGCTCGGCCCGCTGCGCATTGCCTACTGCACCCGATCTCCGATCGGGTCGCCCGTCGATCCCGAGTGTCGGCGCGCCGTCGAACGCGCGGCCACCCTGCTGAGCGACCTCGGGCACGAGGTGGTCGAGGCCGAGCCACCCATCGACGGAATGGAGGTCGTTCGCGCCTACCTGATGCACTACTTCGGGCAGGTCGCGGCGGACCTTCGCTGGGTGGAGCGCGTCCAGGGAGCACGCGCCGCGCGCCGAGTCGAGGAGACCACACGAGTCGCGGCCGTGATCGGCGAACACGTCCCCGCTGGCGAATTCGTCGACTCGCGCCGGAAGTGGAACGAATTCGGCCGTACGATGGGAGCTTTCCACCTCGACTACGATCTGTACATGACCCCTACGACGGCCTCGCTCCCGCTCGAGATCGGCTCCCTGTCACTGTCGACCCTCGAGCGAAACGCCCTGCGCGTCGTCAATCGCCTCGGCGCCGGTCGGACGATCCGCGCGAGCGGTCTGCCCGAGCGAATCGCGCTCGAGAATCTCGGCCCGGTCCCGTTCACACAACTCGCCAACCTCACCGGCCAGCCGGCGATGTCGGTCCCGCTCCACTGGTCCGACGACGATCTTCCCTGCGGCGTCCATTTCATGGCTGCCGTCGGCAATGAGGCGGTACTCTTCAGGCTCGCCGCACGGTTGGAGGAGGCGCGCCCCTGGTTCGATCGACGACCGCAGCCCCTCGTCGCTCACTCCGCAGCGCCGAACAGGTCGCCCGCCCCGCCGAACGCGACCAGCACCGACCCCACCGGGCGGTAGAAGACGCTCTTCCCCTCCGTCCGCACCCGTCGTATCACCCGCGCCCGCTGGAGCCGGTCCATAAGCTGGCTGGCAGACGACTGCTTCATCTCAAGGATCCGCGCCGCATCCGTCACACGGAACTCGTGTGCTGAACCGGTGGCGAGCGTGAGGCCCCGCAAATGCTCGAAATCTCCCTCGCCCGTCCGTTGCCGCAGGTGCCGTCCGTAGTCGTCTCGCGTGTGCCGTAGCACCTCGTCCGCCTCCATCGGCCGAACACCCGCTAACCCCAAGCCGCGCTCCGCTGCATCGGCCAGCAGGCGGAGAAAGCTCCGCAGGTCCCCCTGGTACAGCGAGTACAGCCGCGCCGCCACCGCGGGCTCGATCGGAGACACCCGCCTCCTGCGGGGGATCGAGAGGTGGTCGTAACGCAGCCGCAGCAACGCCTCGATGTGCTCCGGTGCGAGAGGTGCAAGACTCTCCGGTGCGGGGAAGATTCCATCCACCTGCGCGTGCCGCCGGAACACGGTGTCCACTCCCGCCGCGCCACCGAAGATCCAATGCGCGCCAGGAAGCATCAGATGGTCGCGCAGATCGCGCAGCAGCGCCGACGCCTCCTCCGCATCTTCCTCCGTCAAATTCTCCAGATTGTTTACGTGAATGACCACCCCCCGCCCCGACTCCCCGCGGATCCGCTCCAGCGCCTCACCCAGATGCTCGTAAAGCGAATCCTGCGCGACCTGTGGCGCCGCATAGCCGCGGGACACGCCTCCGCTCACTCCGAACGCCCCGATCGTCGCCCCCATCAACTCCCCGCCTTCCAGCAGCCGCGCCGTCCGCGACCAGAACCCACCGGCGTCCGACGTCCGGGCCGACGCGAGCCGGATCCGGAGGAGCAACCGCAGTACGTCCCCGATGAGCGTCGCCGCGGTGCTCCCCGATTGGATCCGGATCGGGTGCTCGTACGTCGCTACTCCGCTCTCCGCAACCTCCGCCTTCACCCGGTTGATGAAGCTCGTCTTCCCCACGCCCGGCTCGCCCTCCACGATGCTGCGGCTGCCCGCGTCGCTGATGATCCGCCGATGCACCCGCCGCACCTCCACCTCGCGCCCCACGAACAGGCCCATCGGATGCTCGGCCGCCCCCGGCCGCAACTCGTCCTGAAAGAACGGGCTGCCCCGAAGTCCATACGGCTCCCAGAGATTCGCCACGCCCGACGTCCGCGCCACCATCTCTCCCTCCAGTTCGCGATCATCGCCCAGCCCCGCCCGCTTGCCTATGATAGTTTATCCGGCTATGATAGGCAAGCGGGCGGGGCTGGCGATGATGCCAGTGGGTACGTGGCATACGCTCTGCACCCTCCGCGGCGGGGAAATCGAGCGGGAGAGGTAGAGCTCAGACACTCGTTTCACGGGGCTCCGATGCTGAATGTGTTTCGGAAGTTTCTCCGGCCGACGCTGCGGGAGCAGCTGGAGGATGGCGTACGGGAGGCGTTGCGGCGGTATGCGGAGCGACAGACGGCGCCGAACCTCCGGGTCTACGTGTCGACGGATCTGGTACCGGAGGGATTCGAGGAGTCGCTCTGGGCGAGGGACGAGGCCGAGCACCTCCGGCGGTTCGCGTTGCAGTGGGCGGAAGACAACAGTGTGCCGCGGGTGGGACTGCGGACGGAGGTGGTCGTGCTGGATACGAAGCGGGAGTTCGCGTTCGTGAAGCCGATCGGCCTCGATGCCGAGGAAGCGGGGGAGGGGCCGAAGCGGAGCGCGCAGTCGGTGCCGTCCACGCCGATCGCGCGGCAGGCGCCGGCCGCCGGGACAGCGGTTCTGGAGGTCGTCTCCTCGCCGGGTCCGAACCAGCCGCTGCGGATTGCCGAGGAGCTGACGGTCGGTCGTAAGGGGGATGGTGAGGGGGTCTTCGGCGTTGGAGACCGGTACATGTCTGCCCGGCACGCGCGGCTGCACGTTGCCGGGGGCAAGCTGTACGTGACGGACCTCGACTCGAAGAACCGGACCTACGTGAACGACCGACCTGTTCCACCGCACCAGCAGGTAGCGGTCGATGTCGGCGACCAGATCCGGATGGGAACGACGACGCTCCGGGTAGCTGAGGTGGGGAGCTAGTGGACCTGCTCATCAACTGGATGCTTCGCGCCGTCTACCTGGGGCTGGGCGCGGGGGCGGGGCTGTGGATCGTTCGGTGGGTTCGGAGCAACCGCGGGCGCTCAGAAGAGCGGTGGACGGTGCGGCTCGCGGCGGGCATGCTGCTGCTTGCCGGAGTGTACGCGATAGCGCATGTCCGGCTCCTGGCGCAGCGAAGTGAGATCGAGGAGGGCCGCGAGGCCTACGCGGTATACGGTGATCCTCGCAGGACGGAGCTCCGGCGGGGTGAGGTGCGCGGGTGGATACTGGACTGCACGGGCGAGGGCGATCGCGCGCTCGCCTACTACGGCGCGGACGGCGAAGGGATCGAGCGTCGCTATCCCCTCGGCGAAGCGGGCGCCAACTTCCTGGGTGGGGGCGCGGGGGCGGAAGAGCGCGACTACACCGTGGAAGCTCTGTACGCGGCGGAGCTGCGAGCCCCGGCGTCGTTCCTGGAGCGTGGTGAGCTGCACCCCGCGGGCCGCGACCTTCCCCTCACGCTCTGTCGCGGCGTGACGGCGGAGGCCTATCGACAACTGTCACAGACGGGCCGGCCGGGGGCCGTCGTCGTCCAGGACGTTCGCACCGGAGCCGTCCTCGCTTATGCTGCGACAGGCGATCGCGGCGACCCCCCGCTCGGCATCAAGCGCTACTCACCGCCCGGATCCGTCTTCAAGCTGGCGCTCGCGGCTCTGTGGTGGGAACATGGGATGCCGGACGCGATCCCCATCCCCTGTCCGGCCGAGATTCAGGTCACCCCGCGCGCGGCCATCGGCAATTTCGGGAACGTCGGCTACGGAACGGTCCAGGGGCCCACCGGGATGCTCGTTCCCTCCTGCAATACGGCCGCGGTGTGGATGGCTCTGAGGATGCGCGAGGAGATCGGATCGGAGCCGTTCATCGAGGGATACCGCCGCTTCGGCTTCGAGACGTATGAGGAAAGCCCACCGACGGACTCGATCGGCGGATTCTGGCGGACCGACTCCGAGGCGTGGAACCGACGGATGACGCCAGCGCCCTCGCGGATCCGGATCTCGGACTCCACTGGCGATGCCGAGTGGGGGCAGTTGGCGATCGGGCAGGGGCCGCTGGATGTGACGGTCGTTGCGGTGTCGCGTTTCATCCAGGCAATCGCGAACGACGGCTTGATGGCGGCTCCCACGATCGAACAGGAGCTCGCGTCGGGTGGCGCCGCCGGCGAGCGTGTGATGAGCGAGGGCACCGCCCGGCGCCTTCAGGAGGCGATGCGCGCCGTCGTCGACCGGGGCACCGGTCGCGCCGCCGGGCAGCTCGTTCAGGGGACCGGCTGGGGCCTCGGTGGAAAGACCGGCACGGCCCAGGTAGCGGGCCGGCCGGACAATGGTTGGTTTGCGGGGATCCTCTTCGGGCCGGAAGGTGATCCCCGCTACACCGTCGTGAGCTTTCTCGAGGGCGGCGGCCCGGGCGGCGGAATGCCGGCGAGGGCCGCCGGCGGGGTGGCTCGCTACCTCGCTGAAACCGTGCCCCAGGTGGGGGCCGAGCAATGAGCTTCTGGAGCCGGCGGGTTCGCGCGGCAGAAGGCGAAGGGCCGCCGGGCATCGCCATCGACGTCAAGAAGCACAACCGGCCGGGGCGCGACCGCGAGTCGCGGCTTCGCCGGATCCCGAGACCGCTGGCGGCGGCCGTTCTGGTCTCCGCCGGATTCTACATGCTCGCGCACTATTCCATCGTCGCGGGTGTCTGGCCGGTGCACGGGACGGCGCCGGGCGCGGGCGCGGTCCTCATACGCGACGCGGTCGTCTTCTTCGGCTGGCTCCTGCTCTTCCCGCTCATGCGGCTCGTCGGCTATCGCGGGAGCTGGGTGCTCATCGCGCTGCCGGTCATCATCTTCTTCATCACGCGTCCGTCGCTCTTCCAGCTCTTCTCGGACCCCGTCTACCAGGCCCGCGGCGGCGTTCGGGTCGAGGCGAACGAATTGAAGGCGCAGCGCGCCCGGTTGACGACGATCCTGAGGGCGTACGACGAAGAACGCCAGGCGATCGTCTTCGCCGGAGCGATCCCCGAGCTGCCCGAGCCGGTGGAGGCGGTGCGCGAGGCCGCGGGCGCCGAGGGTGCGTCGTCCTCACGGCTCATTTCGGCCTTCTCGGTCATGCTGGCGCCTCTGGCGCTACTCGTCGGCTTCACGGTCGCCCGCCGCCCCCGGGTGCTCTGGTGGTTTCGCGATCATCGCGCGATCCCGTTCGGCGCGACGACCGCACTGTTCTTCGTCCTGGCGCTCTTCTTCGTCGAACTGGGCCGCGTCGGAGGCACGACGCCGTGGGAGCTGTTCCTCCCCATCTTCGTGGGCGTGTGGGCCGCCGTGCTCGCGGACGACACCTACAATCTCGCCCGGCCCGGTGCCGTCCTCGCCCCGCGCCGTGTCCTCCTGTTGCTGCTCTACGGCGCGATCCCCATCGTCCCCTTCCTCATCATACGTGAACTGGGGCTGTCGGTGGTCCTCGCGGGGAGTCTCGCGACGATGTTGCTCGTGGGCACCCGGCGCGAGTGGTGGGCGGGACTGATGCTGGTCGTCTGGCTGGTTCTGGTGGCCGCCGCCTTCAATCTGGACGATCGTTCGCAGACCCGCCTCCAGCTCGCGATCGATCCGTACCGGGATCTCGCCACGATGAGCATCGAGGAGGCTGAGTCGTGGGCGGCCCGGATGCACCAGTTCAAGCTGTTCGACGCCAACATTCTCGCCGGCGGGCTGCTGGGCGAGGGGCCGGGGCGAGGTCACGCGGAGACGGCCCCGAACGCGGCCGATGACGGATACATTACCACGATCGCGGCACACTGGGGGCTAGCCGGGACCCTGGCGCTCGTCCTGCTGTACACTGCTTTGATCCTCCAGATGTTCAGTGTCGCTGCTCGAGAGCGGAGCGCGTTCGAGCGCTCCCTCGTGACCGGGATAGCGATGCTGCTGGCGATTCCGTTCTGGATGGCCGCGTTGGGTGGGATTCGCGCGGTGCCGCTGACCGGCGTGGCGACTGCCTTCGCGGCGAGCGGGGGCGCCAAACTTCTGGCGTCGTCCTTCGCCGTCGGAATCGTCGCAGCCATCAGCCACCGCCGGACGGTCGAGGACCGGATCGCGGCGACGGCCGAGGCCATGCACGCTGCACCCGAAGAACAGGGAGTGCGGATCCGATGACGCAGACCACGGTGAAGCGGATACCGTTCGAAGTGGCGGGGTTTTCCGAGCAGGGCCCCCGCAGCGAGAACCAGGACGCATACGCCGCCGATCGATTCGCGACCTCCGGGATACTGGCGGTAGCGGATGGGATGGGCGGCGAGAAGAGCGGCCGTGTCGCCGCCGATACTGCCCTCGATGCAGTCCTGGAGGCTGCCCCGTTCGAGAACCTGGATGACGCCCGCCGGGCGGTGCGAGAGGCCGATCGAGCGATTGCGGCGCTGGCGGAGTCGAACCCGGCGGTACACGGGGGGATGGGCTGCGCCCTGGGCGTTCTCTCCCTGGCGGACGGCGGGGACGGGAACGGATGGATCGCGGCGAATGTGGGTGATGTCCGCATCTTGTCCCGCTCGCCCGACGGGGTGCTGCGCCTGGAGACGCGTGACCACACGCCGGCCTTCGCCCGCTGGGAAGCGGGTGAGATCGCGCTCGACGAGATTCCCGACAGTGCCGGGGCAAACAGGCTCCAGCGCGCGGTCGGACGCGGCGGTGAGGCGGATGTGAGCTGGCTGCCTGTGCGCTCCGGGTGGTCCTGGCTGATCGTTTCGGACGGTGTCTACAAAGCCATGCGGCTCGAAGAGCTCGCCGACGCCATGTCGATGCCTTCCGCGGAGGAGGCGTGTGACGTGATCCGTGGGAAGGTCCAGGAGCGTGGCGCGGACGACAACTTCACGGCGGTGTTCGTCCGGGCCCTGGGTGAGCCGGCAACTCCCATTGTTTATCCGGATGGTAAAGAGCCGATGACGACTTCGACCCCGACATCATTCCGACGCCCGTCCGCGATCGGCGGAATCGCCATGGCCCTCGCGCTGGCGGCGCTGGTGCTCGCCGGAATCGCCTTCTGGATGGCGCGCGAGGCCATCCAGAGCGGCACCGGGGCGGCCGAGCTCGAGCGTCTCCGCTTCGAGGTCGACTCCTTGCGGGCGATCGTCGAAGAGGTCCGTGACCCCTTCGGCCCATCCGCACCGGCAACGACGCCGCCCGGTGTCTCGCAGCCACAATCACCATGACGGACGGCCAGCGGATCCCGGGATCCACCAAGCGGCAGTCCATGATGGACGAGCTGCTGCGGGCCGGGGTTCCCGAGATCAAGTTCGCCCTGGGCGAGGTCATCGACCGGGAGAATCAGCGGCCGCTGCCGGCGAGGTATGCTCGCCTACTTCCCGAGACGTTGCTCGTCGTCACCCTGCGGACCGACGCCGCCCAGGCACTCGAGCCGATCGCCTCCGGGTTGGAACGTGAGTTGACGGACTCCTGTAATCGACACGGCTCGCTGTACGATCGCGCCTATCGGGTTCAGCTTCAGGAGTCGCACGATCCGGACGCGCCGCTTTATACCGTGAGCAGCCACTCGGGTCGTGACGTGGGCGGCCCGCCACCCCCGGCCGCCGCCCCGGATCCGGAACGCCACGAGGCGCCGCGCGCGCTCCCGGTGGCCGCGCCAGACTCCACGGCCCACACGGCCCGACCCGTAGGTCCTGGATGGGAACCCGGCCGGTGGGTTCTCGTCGTCGAGGGGGGGGAGGGCGAGGAGCGGGAGGCCTTTCGCCTCGGCGAGCCGACGACGACCGTGGGGCGCCGGACGGACGACCCCGAGGTGAGCGCCGCGATCGCCATCAGCGACGCGCCGAACGTCAGCCGCCGTCAGCTCGCGCTCGTCTGGGAGGAGCGGGACGGCGCACCGGGCTTTGCCGTCTTCAACCTGGGCCTCAACGCCGTGCACCTCCCGGAGCTCGAGATTCCCGGCGCACGGGCGGGCAAGGGGCGGGTCGATCTCGATACGGTCGACGAGAGCCACCGTGCCTGGCTGCCTCCGGGTTTGCCCCTTCGCATCGGTGAGCACGGTCCCGTCATTCGCGTCGAGGAGATTCCCGACTCACCCGATGACGGCTGGGTCGATCCCGACGCGACGGTGTTCGATTGATGTTTTCTCCATGGAGGGCCCGCGGGGATCATGTCAGGGATTGAGAGCCTGCTGGTCGGCCGGACGTTGGGTGGCCGTTATCGCATCGAGGAGGTGATCGGGCGGGGCGGGATGGGTGCGGTCTACCGCGCCATCGACGAACGCCTCGGTCGGCAGGTCGCATTGAAGGTGATCACCGTCGCGGGGACGGGCGACGACGCCTCGCGCGAGCGGCTTCGCGCGCGGTTCTTCCGCGAGGCCCGCTCCGCCGCCGCGCTCCCCCATCATCCCAATGTCGTTCCCGTCTATGATTTCGGGAGCGACGAAGAACTGGGTCTCGACTATCTGGTGATGGAGCTGCTCCGCGGCTCCGATCTGGCCAGCCGGCTCTCGGTCTCCGGGCCACCCGAGCTCTCAGCGGCACTGAAGATCCTCGTCGAAGCGGCGCGCGGGGTCGCGGTCGGTCATCAGCAGGGATTGATTCACCGTGACGTCAAGCCGGGCAACATCTTTCTCGCCCAGACCCCCGGGCGGGAGATCCAGGTACGGGTTGTAGACTTCGGAATCGCGAAGCTCGCCGACGACGAGGATACGCTCGCCCAGCTCACGCAGGATGGCCGCGTTCCGCACTCACCGGCCTATGCATCCCCGGAGCAGCTACGGGGGCTCACGCAGCTGACCGCCGCTTCGGACGTGTTCAGTCTCGGCGCCGTCGGGTTTCAGCTACTTACCGGCGAGCGTCCGTTCACGGAGAGCGACCGGAACCGCATGTCGCTCGGGATGCCGGTCGACGTGCCCACGCTTCGCACCCGCAACCCCGCAATCCCGTCGCCCATCGAAGCCGTCATTCAGCGCGCCCTGGATTTCGATCCCGAGCGGCGGTTCAGTGACGCCGGGCAGATGGCCGCGGCTCTCGAGCAGGGGGTTCGCGGGGTCGCGGAGCAGACGATCGATCCCTACGTCGGGGGTACCCCGATCGCCACGGCGGTGGACGGCCAGGACGACGACCGTACCCGGGTCGCGGATATCGAGGACGACCGGACCCTTCTCGCTCCGGCCGGGAGCCCCGGCCGCCCGGCATCGCGGCCGACGCCCCGTAAGCCTCCGCCGGCAGCGCCGCGGCCGCCCCGGCGGGAGCGGTCGGGGATCGGAGGAATGCTCGTCTGGGGTCTCGTCCTGGCGGTACTGCTGACCGCCGGGCTGTGGGCGTGGTCGGCGTGGGATAGCACCGCCAGAGCGGGCATCGACGAGGTGCCCGAAGCCCCCGATTCGCTTTCGCCCGTCTCACCCGAGACATCCGTCGACCAGCCGCAACCGCCGACGGAGCTCGACGCGTTCCTCGCCAATCAGGACGGCGTCGGCCACTACAGCGCGGGACGCTACCAGGAGGCGCTCACGGCGTTCCGGCGTGCCGTCGCGATCAGCCCCGACAATCCCGATTACCGGCGAAATTTCGGCCGCGCCCTGTGGCGGCTCGGTATGTTCGAGGAAGCCGCGAGGGAGCTGACGCGGGCCATCGGGCTGGATCCTTCGCGGGCCCTTCCTTACGCGAACCTCGCCGAGGTGAGACTTGCCCAGGGCGACACCGCCGCGGCGATCTCGTCCCTCGAGGAGTACCTCGATCGTGACCCGGAGCCCGCCAGCGCAGCGTCCGCGGAGCGGCTGCTCCGGGATCTGCGCGCCGCTCAGGAGGAGGACATCCCGCCCCTGCTGGGGGAGGCGATCGAGCAGGAGCCGCTCGACCCGGCGCCGCCCGATACCGCCCCCGCGGCGCCCGGCGGGTCCGCCGAATCGCCGGGTAGGTGACGTGATCTTTCGTGCGCGACTCGTCGGCACAGGCACGGCCGAAGTGGAGGCTTACGGTAGTGGCGACGCGGAGGCCAGGCTGGAGAAGGAGGCGCAGCGGGCGATCGACGGGGCCAGGCTCAGCGTCCGCGCGATCCGCAGGTTGGATGAGGCGCCCCGGATCGTGGAATCCTTCCGGCTCGAGTACCGGCTGCGGGTGGACGTGGCGGTCGAGGGGACGGAGGCGAGTGCCCGACGCGCGGCTTTCACGGCTGCGCGTCGGGCTCTTTCCGGTACTCGCTTCGAGCGGATCGCCTGGGAGCGGGCTGACCTGGAGGCAGACGACCCGACCTGATGGCTTCAGGTCTCCCGGCCCTTCCATCTCGCCTGCCGCTCTTCATTCAGCACCTGCACGAACGTCTGCGCAGCGTGCCGGAACGCGCCTTTTTCGCGCAGATCGCTCGGGCTCGCGCCCAGGAACTTCTGCGTGATCCGCCGCAGCCCGCTGTCCGATGAGTAGCCGCAGGTGTGCGCGACGCTCAGAACGGTTCTGCCGGGGTCGTCGAGCAGCTCGCAGGCGAGGAGCACGCGCATCCACGCGAGCAGACGCCGCGGTGCCGGCAGGCCGGCGCGCTGACACCATCGCAGCAGTGTGCGTCGGGACAGGTGAAGAGAGCTCGCCAGGTCCCTCCCATGTTCGCCGACCGTGACGACATCGCTCGCCGCTTCCATGATCGCTCTGGCGCGGCCGCTCGTTTCCGGCGGCAGTACCTCTTCGAGCAGCGCGCGCAGCGGCCGGCCGCGCGCGGCCCGGAGCCGCTGGGAGATCGCAAAGGGGGTATCGTCGTGGTCGATCGAGATCACCTGCACGACGCCCCACTGGCCCAGCGTCCGGAGGTCGCCGAACCGCTCCGGCCGAACCTCCAGGGCGGCGAGGACTGCGGTGGATGGGTATTCCATGAGCAGCGCGCGCAGCGCCGGCGATAGCTCGGCCCCGCCATTCCCCCATCCTCCGCGCATGCCATCGTAAGGATCGACGACCACGAGCGCCGCCGGCGGTGACGTCTTCACGGTCTCGTGGAGCGTCTCCCAATCCGCGACGGCCTGAAAGTGGTAGTCATTGCCGCACGCCTGACGCACCCGATCGCGGAACGCCGCGTCCGGATGCATGACCAGCAGGGGGCGATAGACACGTTTCATGAGCTTCGTTGACGGTGGATCGATCCGGTGGCGCTTCCGGAGTCGAGCCCCCGGAAGCCTCCACTGCTGTATAGAGAATATCGATCGCAGATGAGACGGGCTGAAGCCACTGCCATATACGACAGCATCCGGCGGGGCTCCCGGCTTGCCTCCGATCCGCCCGGATGTACCTTCCCCACGGAAATTCCGGGTGCGGTCCCTCAGCGGCGAGTCATCGAGTGAACGATCAGCGCGGATGAAGGTAGTGCTCAGGCCGCTGGCGGCCTTCCTCCTCTGGAACCTCGCGGTCGGCAGCTTCCTCCTCTTTACTACACCGGAAGTCGGCCTGCCGATTGCCCTGGTCCTCTCCGCGGCCTTCCTGTGGGGCTATCTACTCCGCCCGCGAGCGGGTTCTTCGCCCGCTCGCCGCTGGGCGACGCTTCGCCTCCGCCCCCTCCGCGGCGATGCCCTTCGCTGGACGCTGCTCGCCGTCCCGGTTCTCCTGCTCCTCTCCTGGACCCTCGGCGATGTCTACACGAGGCTCGTCGCCGTCCCGCCGGAGAGCCTGAATCCCTTCGAGCCGATCATGAGGAGCCCCCTGGGTCGTCTCACTCTTTCGATCTTCGCGATCGCCGTCGCGCCCGTGATCGAAGAGTTCCTCTTTCGTGGGCTGATTCAGCGCGAGCTGGAACGCAGGCGCGGGATCACTCGGGGGATTGCGATCGCCGCCGCTCTGTTCGCTATGGTCCATCTCCTGCCATGGGTATTCCCGCTCCACTTCTTTCTTGGCGTCGCCTTCGGCTTTGCCGTCTATGCGACGCGGAGCATCTGGAGCGCGGTGATCCTGCACGCCGCCAACAACGCGGCGGCGATGATGGGCGTGGTATTCGCGTCCGAGGTCGACAACGTCGCCACCGTCTGGGAGATCGGCGTCACGGTCGATCTGGTCTGGAGCGCTACCCTGCTCCTCGCGGCCATCTTTCTCGCCGCCTGGATCGCCCGGAAGCTCCTCGAGGCGGGCGGTCACGCTGCCTTGCGAGTGGAGTGAACGGTCATCTACGTTGATTTTCGGCGGGCCCGACCGCCGCCCGGGCCGCATGTCCCCGAACCGTACCCCATGAGTGGTGCGGCACGTGCGTGCGGACACAACACGGACAGCGCCGGTTACAAGAGGCATTGATCCGATGCGATTCCTGCTTTTCCTTCTGGTCCTCGTTCCCATGACCGGCTGTCTGGACGCCGTCGGTCTCGGCGGGAGCTGCACGCTCGAGATGCGGAACGTGCAGCGGCAGGAGGGAACGCCGGACTCGACCAACGGGCCGCGGGAGCTGACCGACGGAAATTTCGAAGAGTTGTGGCAATACGATGCCTCGGCGGGCGAACCCGCACAGGTCTATAGGTTCCGCTGGGGTGTCTCCTACGAGGGATGCCAGGTGACCGGCCCCGTGCCGCTCGACCTGATCCCAGCGCTCCTCACCTGAGTCCGGCTCCGCTTCACCGCGACCTCTCGGTTCCGATACTTCGCCCGAATCGTCCAAACGGAGAATCTCGATGACACCGTCGACCAGCAGGCTCGATACACTACTTCACGAAGACCGCAGCTTTCCTCCTCCACCGGACTTCGCGCGGGCGGCGCACGTATCCAGCTCGGAGGTATATGCCGAGGCCGACGCGGATCCCGAAGGCTACTGGGCGCGCTGGGCGGAGGAGCTCGACTGGTTCCAGCGCTGGGACCGGATTCTTCAATGGGAGCCGCCGCACGCGCGCTGGTTTGTCGGAGGGCGCCTCAATGCCGCCTACAACTGCCTCGATCGCCATCTGGATGGGCCGCGCCGAACCAAGACGGCGCTGCTCTGGGAGGGCGAGCCAGGCGACGTGCAGAGCTTCACCTACGAGGAACTGCACCGGGAGGTCGCGCGCGCCGCCAATGCCCTTCGCGAACTCGGGATCGGGAAGGGCGACCGCGTCGCGATCTACCTACCGATGGTCCCGGAAGCGGCCATCGCCATGCTGGCATGCGCCCGAATCGGGGCGCCACATTCCGTCGTCTTCGGCGGATTCTCCGCCGAGTCGTTGCGCGACAGGATCCGCGACGCAGAGGCGAAGCTCCTCATTACCGCCGACGGCGGCTATCGCCGCGGCGTCGTCGTCCCGCTCAAGCGAAACGCCGATGAAGCCCTCGACGAGGAGGGTGGCTGCCCCTCGATTCAGAACGTGCTCGTGGTGCGGCGCCATGGAGCGGACGGTGACACGCTCGCGAGCTCCAGCATGAAGGAGGGCCGCGACGTCTGGTGGCACGAGCGCGTCGCCGCCGCTCCCGATTCATGCCCTGCCGAGGAGATGGAGGCGGAAGACCTGCTCTACATCCTCTACACCTCGGGGACCACGGGCAAGCCCAAGGGCATCATGCATTCGACCGGCGGATACATGACCCAGGTCTACGCAACGACGAAGTGGGTCTTCGACCTGAAGGAAGACGACGTCTACTGGTGCACGGCGGATGTGGGCTGGGTGACGGGCCACTCGTATATCGTCTACGGCCCCCTCGCAAACGGGGCGACGGTGGTGATGTACGAAGGTGCGCCGGACCATCCGGATCGCGGCCGATTCTGGGAGCTGGTCATGAAGTACGGCGTGACCGTCTTCTACACCGCGCCGACGGCAATCCGCGCGTTCATGAAGTGGGGAACGGAGTACCCGGAGCGCTACGACCTCTCTTCCCTGCGCGTGCTCGGGACGGTTGGCGAACCCATCAACCCGGAGGCGTGGATCTGGTACCACCGGCACATCGGACAGGAGAAGTGCCCCATCGTCGACACCTGGTGGCAGACGGAGACCGGCGGGATCATGATCACACCGCTCCCGGGGCTCACGGCCACGACCCCCGGCTCGGCGACGGTCGCCTTCCCGGGCATCCGAGCCGACATACTCGACCAGGAAGGGCAGACTGTCCCCGTCGGCGGCGGTTATCTGGCCGTCAGGCGCCCCTGGCCGGCGATGCTGAGGGGCATCTGGGGAGACGAGGAGCGGTTCCGAGCTACCTACTGGACCAAGTGGGCGGGTACACAGGTCGGGTCCGAGGGTGACCAGCAGCCGGGAGATGGGGTCTACTTCCCCGGTGACGGCGCCAAGCGCGGCGAGAACGACTACTTCTGGATCATCGGCCGTATCGACGACGTCCTGAACGTGGCCGGGCACCGAATCGGTACGATGGAGGTCGAGAGTGCGCTGGTCGACCATCCCTCTGTGGCGGAAGCGGCGGTTGTGGGTAAGGCTCACGAGTTGAAGGGCCAGGCGGTGGCCGCGTTCGTCACCCTGCGCGAGGGTTACGACCCGTCCGACGAGCTGAAGCGGGAGCTGATGTCGCACGTGGTTCAGAAGATCGGCGCGATCGCGCGGCCCGACGCCATTCTCTTCAGCGCCGACCTTCCCAAGACCCGGTCGGGTAAGATTATGCGGCGCCTGCTCAAGGATATTGCCGAAGGGCGGACACTCGGCGATACCACTACTCTCGCGGATCCGGCCGTCGTCCAGAAGTTGAAGAGCGAGTACGAAGGGAAGGAAGGATAGAGTCTGGGGCCGGGACCTGCATTCATTTTCGATGCCTGACACGGACTCGGGTGCGAGCGGCTCGAGCCGATTGCGCCTCGGACATATCGCCTACAGCAACTGCTTTCCGGTCCACGCTCGCCTCTTGGACCGCCCCGCCCCCGGCGATCCGGCCCTGCGCGAAGGCACTCCCGCGGCTTTGAATCGATTGCTGAGCGAAGGTTCGATCGACATCGCGCCGTCGTCCAGCATAGAGTACGCGCTGCACCCGGATACCCATCGTATCCTTCCCGATCTAGCGATCGGGTCTCGAGGCGCCGTGCGTAGCATCGTTTTCCTCGCTGAACGACCCATCCCGGAGCTGGGCGGCCATACGGTGGCCGTGCCTACCGCCTCGGCGACTTCGGTGGTGCTGCTGAAGATCCTGCTGCGCGTCCGGTGGGACGTGGATGTCCGGTTCCGATGGTTCGACCAGATGAGCGAGGATCCGTTCGCAACCGGCGCCGCCGCCGCCCTCTTCATCGGCGATGTCGCCCTCCGCAAGGACCTTCATCCGCTGACGCCCGTGCGTCTCGATCTTGGTGAGGAATGGTGGAACGAGACGGGGCTGCCCTTCGTCTTCGCGGTCTGGCAGGCGGCTTCAGGCTCCGCGGCAGAGTTGCGCCGGCTCCACCAGCTCCTGCTCGAATCCCGAACTTACGGGCGCGATCACCGGTCGGCGCTCGCCAAACGCTACTCGCGGCATTTTGCGATGCCGGCCGGCGCGCTCGCCGCGTATTGGGAGGGCCTGGTGTACGATCTCGACCCGGCGATGATCGAAGGACTGAAGACCTTCTATCAGTTGGCGCAGGAGATCGGAGAGCTGGATCGCGTGCCGCCTCTGCGTTGGATCGAGTAGGCCGCTACGAAAAGATCCCGGCGTTTGCCGGGATCCGAGACTTTCGTCCAACCGACGGCAGGCCTCAGAAAACGCTCACGTTCAGATAGCGCCGCGGATCCGCCCGGATATCCGCCACCAGCTCCTGGAGCGAAGTCGCCGCGGCGTTCAGGTTCTCGTACAGCGCGTCGTCCGTGGTCAGCCTGCCGAGCGTGCCCTCGCCCCGCTCGAGCCGCCCCAGCACGACCTCGAGCGACCCACTCGCCGCGCCAAGTGTGCGCGAAGTGTCATCCAGTCGTGCGGTAAGCGAGTCGATGTTGGCGACCGCCCGCTCCAGCTCGGGTCCGGACGTCGCACGTTCCACTCCCGCCGCCGAGTTCCGGAGGCTCTCCGAGAGCAACGCGAGCTCCGTGCGCTGTTCGGCCGCGAGCGCGCTCAGATCCCCCAGCAGTACCTCCAGCTCGGCCGCGCTCGATCCGACCGAGCCGATGGTCTCCTGTGAGAGCAGCCGGTTGGCGCGCTCCAGTACCGTCTCCGCCTGTGTCCCGAGCGTCCCAGCCGAGCTCATCAGATCGCCCTCGACGGTCGCGGGGAGCACATCGTCGCGGCTCGCGCGCTCATTCGAATCGCCCGGCACCACGTCGACCACCATCCCGCCGAGCAGACCCGCCGAGCGGACCGCAACTCTCGAGTCGGCGGGCACGTCGTAGCGGTTGTAGATCTCCATGGTGACCGCTACGCCGTCGGGCACCATCTCGAAGTCGGTGACGCGGCCAATATTGACACCACGCATCTGTACTGGATCGCCATCGCGCATGCCGCCCGCGCTCTCCACCACCGTGGTCGTGTAGTAGCGCCCGCGGAACGTCCCCACGTCGGTGAGCGTGAACAGAACGACGAGAAAGGCCGTCAGTCCGAGCAGCACGAACATGCCGACCTTGACCTCACGATTCGCGGATCTGGCCGGCAGTGCGGCAAGCAGGTCGGCCTCCCGCAGTCGCGCCCGTTCACCCGATTCTTCCTCCACCCTACTCCCCGAACCCTTCATACGGCCTCCAGTACTCTGTCGCTGGACATCGAGTCCCGCTCGAGGAAGGCGCGAACCAGCACGTCGTCGCTGGCCCGGAACTCCTCGGGCGTTCCAACGAAGCGGATGATGCCGCTGTCGAGCATCGCCACGTGATCGGAGATTGGCAACGCGCCTTCGATGTCGTGCGTCACCACGATCGAGGTCACGCCCAGTTCACGGCCGAGCCGGTCGATCAGCTGGTGCACCACCGCGGCGTTGACCGGGTCCAGTCCGGTCACCGGCTCGTCGTAGAGCAGAATCTCCGGCCGACCCACGATCGCCCGGGCTAGGCCGACTCGCTTGCGCATCCCGCCCGAGAGCTCGGCCGGCAGCTTCGACAGCACCGCCCGCGGCTCGAGATTCACCATCTCGAGCGCCTCGGCAGCCCGCCGCAAGACGTCGCGGAACCGCATCTCTTCGAGCTGGCTCTCCGGCAGCCCCGTCGAAACATTCTCGAAGACGGTCATCGAATCGAAAAGCGCAGCGTTCTGAAATACGTACCCTGCTTTTCTGCGGATACGCTCGGTTGTCTTCCGATCGCTGTGAAACACCGAGACCCCGTCGATCCTCACATCCCCGAAGTCGGGCGTCACCAGCCCGATCGTCGTCTTCAGGAGAACGCTCTTGCCCGTGCCCGAGTGCCCCACGATCGACATCGTCTCGCCCGGCGCGATACGGAGATTCACCCCCGTCAACACGGGTACATCGAACGCCTTGAAGACCTGTATGTACTCTACCATATACCAGTAACCATTTTGATTGCCTTCTGAACCGGGAATTCCTACCAGCCCCACCGAGCCTTACTTGAGTGCAACCAAGAATTCCAAATTCAAACTTCAAAATTCAAAAATTCCTGCGCGTCAGCGCAGAAACAGCATCGGGAACGTCGCATCGAGAATGAGAACCGCGAGTATCATATAGACGACCGACGTCGTGGTCGCCCGGCCGACCCCTTCGGCCCCGCCATACGTCCGGAATCCCATGTGAACGGCGACGAGCGGAATGATGAAGCCGAAGACCATCCCCTTGCCCACGGAATAGTACGCGTCGAACGTGTGGAAGAAGAGACGAGCTCCGTACAGGAATGTCTCCCTTCCGAGACCGAGCGTCGCTTCGGCCGTGAGCATGCCACCGACGATGCCGATGAGATTGGCCACCGCTACAAGCATCGGTAGGACGAGTGTGCCAGCGATGATGCGGGGCGCACCGAGCGTGCGAACCGGGTCGCGCCCCAGCGACTGGAGCGCGTCGATCTGCTCCGAGACCTGCATCGTTCCGAGCTCCGCCGTGATCCGCGCGCCGACCCGCCCGATGAAGACGACGGCGGTAAGCACCGGGCCGAGCTCCAGAATGACGCTGGAGACGACCACACTGCCGACGACGTACAGCGGAACACTGCCCGTGAACTGATAGCCACCCTGCTGGGACGTCACGACGCCCGACAAGACCCCGGTGACCAGCACGATGGGTAGCGTCTGTACTCCCATCGTGTACATCTCGCGCAGGACCTGCCGGAGCGAGATCTGCCCGCGGACGAGAGCTGTGGCGCTCCCCCAGAGAATCATGGCCAACTGACCCGCATGCTGCGCAAGCCCCTCGGCCGAGCGGCCGATCGAGCCCAGCCACCGGGCGGGCAGCGAGCGGCGTCCGTTCGATCTTGGATCGGCTACGCGCGACTCAGGGCCGACCTCGAGCTCCACCTGCATCTATACGTCTCCAACGAGTGAGCGGGGCCGTTCGGGCTCGCGGCAGGAACAGGCTATGAACCCGAGCGGCCGGCTAAGTTCCGACATTCTCCCTACTTTCCCACAGGTCGAAGCCAGCGATTCCACAGCCCTATGAACGCTTCGACCGGCACCCGTTTCCGCCGCGGGCGGCGGGTCGCGGGCGGGCTGATCGGCGGCGGCGAAGCGGAGTCCTCGGTCGCCGCCGGAACGTAATGCCGGTTGAAGAACGCCGAGATGTCATCGACGAGCGAGTAGAGGACGGGGACCAGCACCAGCGTCAGCACCGTCGCGAAGGAGAGGCCCACGATGACCGCGATCGCCATCCCGCCCCACCAGGCCGCCTGCTCGCCGCCCCAGAAGAGATCGGGGCTGAGCGCCGTATAAAGGCCCAGGAAGTCGAAGTTGAACCCGATCGCGAGAGGCACGAGGCCCAGTACGGTCGTGATCGCGGTGAGCACGACCGGCCGGAACCTCGTCCTGCCCGCCTCGACGAGCGCCTCGCGCCGCGTCAGGCCATCACGCTCACGCAGAATGTCGACATAGTCGATCAGGACGATGGCGTTGTTCACGACGACCCCCGCGAGCGAGATCATACCGACTCCGGTCATGATGATCCCGAACGGCATCCGGAACACGAGCAGTCCGACCAGCACGCCGACGCTCGACATGATCACGGAGCTGAGGATGATGAACGGCTTGACCACCGAATTGAACTGCGAGATGAGGATGAAGGCGATCAGCATCATGGCCGCCAGGAAGGCCCCGATCAGGAACTCCTGGGCATCCGTCTGTTCCTCCTGCTGACCCGTATAGTCCAGCGTATAGCCGGCGGGCAGGGCCTCCGCGAAGCTTCCTAGCTGCGCCTGCACGTCCGCCAGCACCGCGTTGCTGTTCTCGCCTGCTCGCACGTCCGAGCTGACGGTGACCACCCGCTTCATGTCCTGCCGGATGACGCTCGCTGAACCTTCCTCGGTCCGCCAACTGGCGACCGACAACAACGGAATCTGCCGGCCCTCGTGCGGAATCGTGATGTCGCCCAGCGCGTTCAGATCACGACGGTACTCCTCCGCGAGGCGCACGATGATGTCGAATTCCTCCTCGCCGGCACGGTAGGTTGCCGCCTCGGTGCCCTGAATAGCGCTGCGGATGACCGACCCGACCTGGCCTGTCGAAAGGCCGTACAGCGCCGCGCGCTCGCGGTCGACCTGAACGACGAGCTCAGGACGGCCCGTCGTCATGTCGCTTTCGAGCCCCTCGAGCCGCGCCGCGACCGGGGAGTTTCGCAGAATCGCTACGACCTCATCCCCCAGGCTGCGCAACACTGCGGGGTCATCGCCGCTGATCTCCACGCTGACCGGCGGACCGGAGGGCGGTCCGTTCTGCGGCATCGTTACGGTGACCTCGGCCCCCGCAAGCCCCTCGCCGATCGACTGCTGGAGCCGCTCGATCGTCTCGAACACGTCCGACTCACGCTCCTGGAACGGCAGGAAAGTGATCGCAACGCTGCCGGGCCCGCCGCCCCCACTGAACATGTTTCCACCGCCACTCTGCCTCACCGTCGCGACGATGGAGGACGCGTCGGTCATTCCCTCGACGTCCGCGAGCCGGCGCTCCACTTCCTGCGCCACTTCATCCGTGAACGTCGCGCGCGTGCCGCTCGGAACGTCGATCTGCGCGTAGATGGTCCGCGGCGGTATGCTCTCGGGGAAGAACTCGACACCGGCGCTGAACCGACCGAACAGGATGATGGTCAGGACGAACGCGGCCGCCGCGCCGCTGATGATGACGAAGCGATGATCGAGCGCCCAGCGCAGGCGCCTCTCGTATGACTCGATCACGTCGGGCAGCACCTGATTCTGAACCACCGCGGCCAAGCGAGTGAACACGAAACGATGGAGCGCGATGATGCCCACGGCGGTCAGCGCCAGCAGCACCGCCGTCAGCGGATTGGCGATGGCGATCCCGATCAGCGCCACGGCACCCGCGCCGATCACGGTTCGTCGCGCAGTGAGCGTCATAGGGCGTGACGGCTCGCCCTCCAGCCGCATGAAGATCGCCGCCAGAACGGGTACGATGATCAGCGCGACGAACAGAGAGCTGGAGAGCGTGATGATCAGCGTAAGGGGCAGATAGCCCATGAACTCGCCGACGATGTCCGGCCAGAACATCAGGGGCGTAAAGGCCGCGAGCGTCGTCAGTGTCGACGCGATGATCGGCATCGCGACTTCGGCGGTCGCATAGCGCGCCGCTGAAACGTTGTCGTGGCCGTTCTCCTTGAAGCGGTAGATGTTCTCGACCACCACGATCGCGTTGTCCACCAGCATCCCCAGCGCGAGAATGAGCGAGAACAGCACGACCATGTTCATCGAGATGCCGATCAGGTTCATTACGATGAACGAGAGGAGCATGGAGAGCGGAATAGACATCGCGACCAGCGAAGCGTTCCGGGCACCCAGGAAGAACAGCAGTACCGCCAGCACCAGGATGAGCCCGGAGATGATGTTGTTCTCCAGGCTCGAGACCATCATGCCGATGTCCTCCGACGTGTCGGCGGTGATCTTCACGACGGTCGACGGCGGAAACGTCGGCTCGCTCTGGGCGATCACCGACTTCACGGCCTCGGCGGTTTCGATGATGTTCTCACCGGATCGCTTCACGACGTCCAGCGTGACCACGGGGCTTCCATCCAGCCGCGCGAAGCTCGTCCGCTCCTGGAACCCGAAGTCGATGCTCGCCACGTCGCGGACGTAGATGGGCAGGTCGTCGCGGGTGGTGATTACGACATCCTCGATCACCCGGGTGTCGGTGAACTCACCGTCGACACGCACGAGATACGTCTGATGGCCTACGTCGATCGATCCGCCCGGGATCGTGAGGTTCTCCGACGAGATGGCGTTCACGACGTCGGTGAACCCGATGTCGTAGTACTGCAGCCGCGGCAGGTCGACTTCGACTTTGACCTCGCGCTCCAGCCCCCCTGAGAGGTTGACTTCGAGGATCGAGGGGACCTGCTCGAGCCGCTCCTGTAGATCCGTCGCGACTTCCTTCAACTGCACCAGCGAGTAGTCGCCCGAGATGTTGACCTGCATGATCGGGAACTCGGAGAGGACGAACTCCATGATCATCGGGTCATTGGCGTCCGCGGGCAGCTCCGGGCGCGCCAGGTCGACGCGCTCGCGCACCTTCTGAAGCGCCTCGTTCATGTCCGTCCCCGTACTGAACTCGGCGGTGATGCTCGAATAGCCTTCCACCGAGGTCGAGCTCAGCGTGCGGAGATCGGAGATGTCGTTGAGCTCCTCTTCGATCACCCGCGTCACCAGAGTCTCCATGTCGCCAGGCGACACGCCCGGATACATGGTGCTGACCGCGATGATCGGGATCGTGATCTCGGGGTTCGCCTCCTTCGGAACCGCACCGTAGGAAATCACGCCGAGGACGAGGATGATGGCGAGCATGACAAGCACGCTGATCCTGCTGCTCAGCGCGAACGTCGTCAGCTTGAAGTCACGCCGTCGGTACTCCTCGGGTGCCCCACCCCCCGCGGGCGTGGTCGATGTCGGCTTGTCCGTCATCGCTGCCTCCCCGCAGTCGGCTCGACGATCTGCAGGCGGTCGCCACTGGCCAGACGGTTCTGACCGACGACGACGACGCGATCACCCTGCGTGAGCCCGGCATCGATCGCCACGCGATTCCCCTGGCTCGTACCGAGCGAAACGGGCTGTGCCTGCGCCGTCGGCTGTCCGCCGCTGTCCGCCACCGTATAGACGACATAGCCATCCTCGATTCGCAGGACCGCCTCCTGCGGGACGACGAGCGCTTCCGCCGTCGTCTGCCGGACGACCCGTACGTTCGCGACCATGCCCGGCTTGAGCGTCCCTCCCTGGTTGGGAATGACGACCTCGATCGGGAAGCTCCGGTTGCTCTGGTCCACTGCCGCCCCGACGAAGTCCACCTCGCCGGTGAACACCGTCCCTCGAAGCCCGTCCAGGCTCACCTCGACCTCGGCGCCCGCCTGCACTTCGCCCGCGTACCGCTCGGGGACTCCGCCGGAGACCTTGACCGTCTCCGTGTCGAGCACGCGGGCGATGGCGGTTCCCGGCGTGACGAGTGTGCCGACCTCCACGAAGCGGTCGTTCAGCACGCCGTCGATCGGCGATCTCACCACCGTCCGCTCGAGGCGCTCACGCAATGCGCGCGCACCGGCTTCGGCGGTCTCGGCGCGATAGCGCGCCTGGAGGTACGAAATCTCCGATCCCACCCGGTCCTCCTCCCACAAACGACGCTGCCGCTCCCAGGTCTCTCGTGCGAGGCTCGCCTCGGCCGCCGCCTGCTCGGCCTGCGGCCGCAGAACGCTGTCGTCGATACGCGCGATCGGCTGACCAGCCCGGACCTGCGCACCCTTCTGAACAAGTAGCTCGCGGATCGTTCCCGACTCCTCGGCCGACACCGTCACGTCGCGATTCGCTTCCACCCGGCCCACCACCTGGACGTAATCGGTGAACGGCTCCGGCTGAACCTCCATCACCTCGACGCTGACGATCCGCGCCGATTCCTGAGTCTCCTCCGGTACTTCGCTCGCCGACCCGCCGGCGCAGGCGACCGCGCCCACGGCGAGCCCCACTCCACCCACGATTCCCGTCAGTCCCCGATGTATGACCCTCATGGTCGTCCTCGCCTTTGTGCTAGTCGTTGCATGCCCGCTTCGAGTACGAACGTCCCACCCCCCGCCACTCTGACCGCCGGTCGGCTCCAGCATCAGGGTACCTCCGGAACCTGGCCGACCGCATGATCCAGCTGGACTCGAGCCGTGAGGTAGTCGTGCACGGCCTGGGCATGATTGAATTCGCTCTGCCGCAACGCGACCTCCGCGTCCGTCAACTCGAGGCGACTGCCCAGGCCCTCCCGGAACTGCGCACTGGCGATCTCGTAGCCGCGACGCGCCTGTTCTACCGCCCGCTCCTGCGCTTCGGCCCGGCGCCGCGCCTCTTCGACGCGGTCGACCAGGGTACGCACCTGGTTAGCGACCTGCGCCCCGACGAGTTGCGTCTGCGTCCTCGCCTGTGACAGCGTCGAGCGGATCTGGTCCGTGCGTGCCGGTCGACCGAACCCGCTGAATACCGGCACCGTCACCTGGAGACCCGCCTGTGGGCTCGTTACGCTCCGGCCGGCGCCCCAGCCGAATGGATTGACCCCGCCGTCCGCCTGAGCGCTGACCCCGTACGTCGCGAAAAAGGAGACCTGCGGAAGATACTGCGCCCGCTCCGCCCGCAGCTCGGCCGTCCTCAGTTCCTCCGTCAGGTGGCTCTGACGAACTTCCGAGCGGTTTGCCTGCGCAACTTCAATGAGGGCTCCCGCACCACCCTCGCGAGCCGGGTCCACCCCGAAGTCTACTCCGAGACCTCCCGGCGCTTCAGCTGTCTCGATCACGTCGACAGCGGCCAGCGACCCGGCGACGCGCAGGTCCAACATCTCCTCGTCCAATGCCAGTTCGACCGCCAGGGCACGCCGGGCTGCCTCCGCGGCGTTCTCCGCCTGGCGCAGGGCGGGCTCCAGGTTCGCGAGCTCCACCTCCAATCGCAGTACGTCATAGTCGCCCACCAGCCCGGCACGGTTCATCGCCCGGGTCTCTTCCAGCGCCTGTCGGACGCGGCGTACACTCTCCGCGTTCAAGCGAGCCGACTCCTCGGCCAGCAGCACGTCGAAATAGAGCTGCTTGGTTCGCGTAACGATCTCCTGCGTGCGGCCTCGGACGATCTCTTCCTGCAACGTCTGGAAGCGACCGGCGGCTCCAACGCCGATGAACGCCGTCGCCTGGAAGAGTGGCTGCTCCAATCGGAACTGCCCGAACCACGAATTGTCGTTGCCGAACCGCACCAGCGTCAGCTCCCCTGGCTCCGCGTCCGGATCGAAGATCTGCGCCGGAAGAAATTGCCCCGGGACCGATAGATTTCGCGTGTAACTCGCCGTCGCGTTCACCGTCGGGTAGACAGCACTCCAGGCCTCCCGTACCTGGCCCTCCGCCGCCGCTAGCTGAAACCGCGCCGTCTCCAACTCCCGGTTCGCCGCGAGTGCCTGGCGAATCGCTTCGTTCAGCGTGATCTCATCTGCCCCTGGCGCCTGGGCGCCCGCCGTCCCGACCTGCAACGACGCCAGCATGCAGCAACCCAGCACTAGAGCCCTCGCGTGCCGCACCACCCTTTGTCCGCCCATATGACCTCGTTTCATACCTCGATATCCAGTTGTCGTACGCCTCGGAGAACCAGCACTACGGAACCTCGGGCGTCAGAGTTTCTCGCGGGACGAGCCCCGTGCCCAACGTGTCCATCGCCTTCTCGACCAGGTTCAGAAACGATTCGGGAGAGGCGACCGACGGCGCGAAATGCCCGCTCACGTACAGTGACGCCAGTCCGTGCACCAGCCCCCACGCGATCAGCGCCCCCGTCTCGGCATCCTCCAACTGGTAGAGCCCCGCATCGATCGCCCGCTGGATCGTGTCCACCAGCAGCGCCGCCTTTCTTTCCGGCTTGTGCGTACACGCCTCGCCGTCCGTAACGTGCGGTACAGTCGGTAGCTCGAACATCACCCGGAAATACGCGGTGTTCTCCAACGCGAAGCGCGCGTACGCCCGCCCCAGTGAGCGGTGCTCCACAGCCGCATCGGCCCCTGGCCCCACCACCGTCAGCTCCTCCTCGATGTACTCTCCCATGCGGTCGAATCCAGCGTGGATCACCTCGCCGAGGAGCTCCTCCTTGTCCCTGAAATACAGGTAGATCGTCGCCGGCGAGTACTCGATCCGTTCCGCGATCGACCGCATCGACAATGCGTCGAGTCCACTCTCCGATATGATGTCCCGAGCCGCTTCCACGATCAGCGTGCGAAGCGCCTCCTTCTCCCGCTCGCGCCGTTCCGCAATGCCCATCTCTGCTCCTTCAAAAAATGTCGTGCGGCTAGACACTAAACGGCGTTCAGAATATTGTCAATGGTCATTTGACCCATAAGCAAAGAGGGGCGGCCGCGAAGCCGCCCCTCTTCGGGGGTGACCGGTTGTCAGCTCACGTGGAGCCTACTCCCGGCCAACCAAACTTTCGTAAAGCTCCTTTTCGCCGATCAGATCAGCCGCCAGCAGGAACCAACGGGCAACTGGCAACCGGCGCTCAGGGATTCAGCCAGTAATTCACTTTCACGAGGAGGATGTTGTCCGACTTCAGGCCGAACAGCGCCCGCGTATCGCGATCGAATTCGAACTGCCCCACGCGGCTGAGCTGGGTATCGCCGGCGAGGGGGACCAGGCGTTCCGAGCGCATCTGCTGCCAGACCAGGAAGACGGTGCTGCCGGGGCTCCACTCGTAGCGGAGCACGGCGTTACCGAGCAGCGATCGGAAGTTGAAGTCGCGATTGGAGACGGTGAACTGGGCTGCTGGACCCGCGCCGTCGGGATCGACGACATATCGGCCCTGTTGATCATGATCGATGGTGCTCGAGCCGCTACCGTACTCGTTGAACTCGAACGAGCTGGGCGCTGCGAACTCCATGAGGGAGCCGTAGTCGCCGCTGGAGAGAAATGGTTCGGCGTAGAGCTCGAACGACAGTTCGGGCGTAAACGTCGCGTTGAAGCGGGTCTGAAGTCCGACGGTGGTCTGGTCGATCGGCGCGAAGACGAAGCGTCGATCGAAGGTATGCGTCGCGAGCGGGTCTGCGATGGCGGTCACGTACTGGGCCGCATTGTGGCTTCGGCGGAACTCGGGCCCGATCTGAATCTCGTAGATTTCCTTGAAGCGGATGCTCACGTTGACGTTGGCGTTACGAGACCATCCGCCGGCGTCGTCCTCGGAAAACCCGAGGCCCGTCCGCACGGACACTGGGAGTCGGGAATTGGTATTGAGGCCGACGTTGCCCGACCATCCGGCGGGGGCGATGGCCAGCGGGCCGCCGCGGGTGAGGCGGTCGTCCCAGGATTCGAACTGTCGGGACAGCCGCGCGTTGAAGCCATGGAAGCTCAGGAGCTGACCGTTGGCGCTCCCGGTGACTTCGAATGCCTGCCGTTCGCCTCCGAAGTTCCAGGTCCCGCGACTGGAGACATCGGCGCCCCACTGCCGGAAGACGCTGCCGGGGTCCAGCTCGTCGTAGCCGAAGTCCCCGCTCAGGTTCACTCGATCCGCGGCCGACTGGAACCCGAGGTCGTTGATCTCGTATCCCGGCGTCGTGCCGTTGAGCGTGGCGCCGCCCTGCCAATCTCCAGCCTGCTTGGAAACCGCGAATCGTCCGGTGGCCCCGAGCATCGAAGTCGCGGTCGGATCGAGCTCGAGGTGGTCGGCGTCCGGCCGGTGCATGTAACGCGCGGACGAACGCTGCGCGCTGCTGATCACCTCCGGCTCGCCGACGATGTAGCTCGGCGACAGTTCCGCCGCCAGCGTCCACTCACGGTCCGCGACATCCGCACGTGCATCGATCCCCGCGCTGTACGCGGCCGAGCGGAGACGGCTGCGCAGGCCCGTGTCGGAGAGGTCCCGGTGCACGGCCGTCCCGATCAGGCCGATGGCCGCGGTACCGCCTCGCAGGTCGCGGCGTATGCGGCCGGTGAAATAGTTCGTGAGCGGCTCGACGATCGCCTCGCCGTGTTCGCTCGCGCCTGTGATGTACGAGGCGGATTCCTCGCCTGTGACGGCGTTCAGCGCCCCCAGCGACCAACCACTCGGCGTCTTGCCAGTCAGCTTGAGCGCACCGAGGATGGTCGTGGACCCGGGTGCGTCCGAGTAAACCGCGCTGCCGGGGATGCTACCCTGCGGCGTCCGCCCGATGCGGCGCGAGTACAGGAGCTGCGAGCCACCGCCACCGCCGGTGCCGAAATCAAAGATCTCGGCGCCTTCGATGAAGAAGGGGCGCTTCTCGTCGAAGCGCGTCTCGAACGCGGTGAGATTGATCACCGCGGGGTCCACCTCGACCTGACCGAAGTCAGGGTTCAGCGTGGCGTCGAGCGTCACGTTCGAGGTCACCCGATACTTCAAGTCGAGACCCGCATTGCCGAAGTAGTCGGAGCCGCTACGGTAGGGATTCGCGAACTGGGCGCCGTCGTTCCGAGCGATTTCCGTGTACTCCGCTCGGCCGCCCACATAGGGAAGGAGCTCCAGGCGCTTCCCCTGCACGATGTTCTCGATGCCGACCAGATGGCCGAATCGCGCGACACCGCCCCGCTCGCTCCGGGGCGTGAAGGCCCACATCGTATCCTCAGCGTGTCGGCGAATCTTCCGCTCGACCTGCAGCCCCCACGTCTGGACCTCGGCTTCGCTGTAACGGAGCTGACTGAACGGGATACGCATCTCCACGAACCAGCCCTCTTCCGTGATGGACGTCTCGATATCCCAGATCGGGTCCCAGGACGTGTCACCGAACGTCCGATCTCCACCGCCCGAAACGATCTCGTCGCGCTTCATCGCCGCCGGGCTCGTCGCGAACCGATACGCCGTGCGGTGGTCGTGATAGCTGTCGAAGAGGACCACGAAGAAGTCGGCATCGGCTACCCCCGCATCCCGCCGCGCCAGGCGCGACAAGACCTCGCCGCGATCCCAGAGCCACGCACCCACGTAGATGTTCTCGTCGTCGTACAGGAACCGGATCTCCGTCCGTTCCGTTACCGGCGCACCCTCTTCGGGTACCGTTTGCCGGAAGTCGGAGATCGCCGGGGCGGACATCCAGACCTCTTCGTCGAGCACTCCGTCGATCGAAAGCTGGCTGGAAATTCGAACCGCCTGCGCGACCGGCGCGTCAGCGGTATGATTCGCCTGCCCCGCCGCCAGCTCCTGAGCGACCACAGGCACGGGCGCGACGGCTGCCGCGCAGGCAGCAATCACCAGGAACGAAACGATCGCGGATCGATGTCGATGCATAGGATATGACGTGTACGCTGCGAACAGCTTGGCGGGCGGATAGCAGTCGGGATTTCCCGGGGAATCTACTAATTTACCCAAGGGCTCGAATCACTGCAAGGCGTTGACGGCACTGGGGAAACCGCCAGTCGTGGTACGCTCCGGTCGGCGCCTGGTGGCCAGGCGGGGGCAGACCTCGACCGGAAGCAATACAGCAGAGGATGGGACTTCGTTGGGGCCTCGGAGGGTGCTTACCGATCGGCGAGCAAGAGAATCTCGTACTGGTCGGGGCCGGACGAGTCGGCGGGGGCGGTAGCGAGGTTGGTCCAGCCGCAGTTCCCGCATTCGAGTCGGGACGGATGAGCCTTCCAGCGCTTGCCCGAGCAGGCGGGGCAGGTGGGTTCGACGGCTCGTCGGGCCAGCGCGAGGCCGGAGAGGAGCGTCAGGGTGAGAAGCAGCAAATACATGGGTCGGTCGGTGAGCGTGCCGAAGATCTTCTTATCGACTAGCTTCGGCAGGAAGCGCCGAATTGTTGATGGTCAGGGACGCAGGTCGCCAACCGCGGACCGAGTTGATGAGGTGGATGGCGGAGGCTCGCTCGAGATCCTGGAGCGTGAGATCGCATTGTCGAATCCGCCCCGCCTCGAGCAGTTCGGCGCGAAGCGTTCCAGGAAGGAGGCCACTCTCGACCGGTGGTGTGAGCCGGTCGTCACCGAAGGTGAGGACGAGGTTCGCGGTGGTCGTCTCGGTCACCTCGCCGCGTGTGTTGTAGAGAATGACGTCGTCCCACTCGGCCGCGTCCCGCATTGCACGTTCATGAATGGGCCGGTGAGTGGTCTTGTGATAGAGAAATCGGTCGTCCGCATCTACCGGGATGGTGGAGATCCCGAGCCGCAGCGGCGTCGGCTGTTCGCAGAGGCGCTCGATTTCTGTCCGGAGCTCGCCATCGCGTCCGGCCAGCAAGCGAACCTTGTATCGGCCCTCCTCATGCCCGTTCGCCAGTTGGGCGAGGGCCTCGCGCGCCGCGCTGGGGTCCAGGTCGAATCCGAAATGAATGGCCGACTGCCGCAGTCGGTCGAGATGTCTCTCGAGCAGCGCGTAACCGCCTGGAACATCGAGCCTGAGAGTCTCCAGCAGCTCGAACTGTGGTTCGCGATAGTGAAGGAATGCCGCCTTGCTCAAGCACTCTCGAAATTCGTCGACCGGCTCCGAATCAGCGGTGATCCCGCTTCCGACGCCGAGCTCGAAGCGTCCGCGCCGCCGGTCCAGCAGCACGGTCCGGATCGCCACGCTGAAGGCACCGTCATCCGGACCGAAGAAGCCGATGGCGCCGGTATAGGGACCTCGGGGGGTTTCCTCCATCGCCTCGATGATCTGGGTCGTCCGCACCTTCGGCGCGCCCGTCACCGATCCGGAGGGAAAGAGCGCGCGGAAGAGGTCGACAGGCCTCGTACCCTTTCGGAGACGGCCGTTGATCGTCGAGGTGAGCTGATGGACCGTCGGATAGCGCTCGGTCTCGAAGAGCGCCGGTGTAGTCACCGTTCCGAACTCCGCGACCCTGCCCAGGTCGCTCCGGAGCAGGTCGACGATCATCAGGTTCTCGGCGAGCTCCTTCGGCGAGCTCCGGAGCGCCTCGGCGAATTGCCGATCTTCCTCCGGCCACCGACCTCGCGGCGCGGTGCCCTTCATCGGCCGCAACTCGATCTCCCTGCCGCGATAGCGGAGGAAGAGCTCCGGCGAGGCGGACACCAGAGTGCTCTCTCCGAAAGGCACATATGCGCAGAATGCCGACCTTTGCGCCAGCAGCAGGTCCCGGTACAGGGCGAGCGGCGATCCGGCGAACCTGCCGCGAATCCTGAAGGTGAAATTGACCTGGTACGTGTCGCCGGCCGCGATCAATTCCTGGATTCGGCTCACCCGCTCCATATAGGCGGCCGGCGTCAATGTCACTTCGTCCTGCCGCAGCTCGTATGTGCCAGCCGTCGAATCGAGCGACTCCCGTGGATCGGCGGCAACGCGGCTGCCGTGAATCCGAAACCAGAGGAGCGGGAGACCCGGCATCGGCGGTCGCGCGCTCAGCGCCCGATCGAATGCCGGCCCCGCCTCGTACGAGATGAACCCCGCGGCGTGGGCGCCCCTCTCCACCGCCCTCGTCAGCCGCTCGAGCGAAGGGATCACATCTCCAAGCTCCCACGCGACCACCTCCCCAATGGGATCCGCAAAGAGGAACGACCTTCTGCCCCGCAACGCGTCGAGAGAGTCGAATCTCAGCACCTGCTTCGATTCCATCGCTTACCGCTGGTACAACGCGTTGAAGAATGGCTTGAACGTCAGGTGCGGCTGTGCCCGATGCTGCGGCCGGAACCCGAAGAGGACCACCCGCCCCGCCCCCACCACCGCCTCCAGCGCCGCCGCGCGCCCGGCGATCCGCTCCTCTCCCTGCGCATAGCCGCTCATCAGAATATCCGACTCTGGATATCGCGCGATAATAGAGATACCGGGGGCCGCCGCGTCGACTTCGAAGACGGCGCTGCGTGCGTAGAAGATAGCGCCCTCGTCGGGCATCCCGGTGGCGACCGGGTGGTCGCGAGCCCACTCGACGCGGAGTAGGGAGCCGGGGGCGTACCAGGCGTCGGGGTCGTCGTCGTCCTGGTCCTCGAGGATGTTACGGACGGGGATACCGAGCTGCTCCGTCGCGAACTCCGTCGCGTCGTCGAGCAGAACCAGGGTGCCACCCTCCTCCACGAAACGTCGCAGGGCGGTCGCGCCGGCGGCTCCGATGCCGCCGGCGAAGTCGGGATGAGCGCGTGAGCTTCCCTCGAGTATCTGCCGGTAGCCGAGGCTGGGCAGCACGATGGCATCGAATTCCTCGAGCAGATCCCCCTGACGGATCCGGTCGTCGTGGATGGTGTCAAAGGGAACGGCCCACTGTTCGAAAACCCACCGTGTCCATCCCTCGTCGATGGAGGCGGTCCACGGCTTGTAGAGTCCGACCCGAAGTTGGTCCATGGGGCGACCCTGCGGGATGGTGCCGAGAGCGAGAACGTCGAGACCCCACTCGTCGGACCAGCGCCGTGCCCGGTCTTCCAGATCTTCCAGTCCGGTCACGACTGGCGTGCCCGCGGGCCACTCCGCCGGCGCCTGTCGCGCGGCGGTGTCGATCGGCTCGTCGGTGAAGACGACGGTTCCACCAGCCTGTAGAGTTTCGTGAACCGCTCGATGGATGTTGTTGTGGGCGGGACGAAGGGCAAGCCCCGCCGCCCGCCCATCAATGGCGAAGAAGCGGCCTGGCGGGGTCTCGATCCGGTCGACCGTCGTGAGAGCTCCCGTATCGAAGGCCTCCACGATCTCCACAACGTCCACGCCCATCTGCATGGGCAACGTCCATCCGGCGAGGTCGTAGGGGGGAGCGGGGGGGCCGCCCGGGTAGAGGCGACGGTCGGGATAATGCTGCGCTTCGAGCAGGTCCTTGGCGTGTGCGCGGTAGGGCTGCGCCATCAGGACGGAGAACGAACCCGCCGCAAACTCCCGCCCACCCGCGGTGAAGGCTGAGCCCGCCCGATGAACTTCCACCCCGCCCTTGCGCAGTACGCGTAGCATCTCCGCCATCGATCCAGGATCTCGCTGGCTCGCCGGCAGGACATAGGCGAAGGGCCCCCCTGCGCGGCCCGCTTCGATCTGCCGGCGCGCCAGCTCCACGAAGTTGCCGATGAATTCCACCCGCCGCCGATCCAGTAGCTCTACGAGCGACTTCGCCGCGATCAGCTCGTACTCCACGATGTCGCGAGGCCTCCACTCCGTGCCTTCCCACCGCTCGGGATACATGGACCCGCGCTCCGGTTGATTCAGCTCCTCCGGGTCCTGTGTGACCGAATCGCCGTAATTCGCACTCGCCGCCTCCGACAGAATACCCACCATGTTGTGCCGCGCGGGAACCGTCCTCGCCCCACCGTGCCACCAGAGATCGTATCGCGCCTGATGCGACACCCCAGTCTTCCCCGCTTCGGTAAGCGCCAGCGCCATGTCGACGCCCACCAGATTCGTCATCCGCACCAGCAGCGGGTCGATGTTCGGATTCAACGGATCGCCGAACGGCGGAATGAAGAAGCGCGCGCCGCCGTTCCCCATCTGGTGAACGTCGTAGACGACCTGCGGGAACCACCTCTCGTACAACACGCGCGTCACGGCCTCCGTCTCCGGCTGCGTCACCATGAAGAAGTCGCGGTTGTTGTCGTGGCCCGTGTAATGGTGATACAGCCACGGCAACGACGTCCCCGCATGCTCCGTGTTGCGTGTGCGAAGCCACCAGTCGCGGGTAATGTCGAGCCCGTCCGGGTTCATTCCCGGTACGAGGAGCACGACCACGTTATCAAGCGATTGCGAGAGCTCCGGATCGCTGGCCAGCCCGTATGCCAGCTCCATGGACATCTGCGTGGCCATGATCTCGTTGCCGTGGAGCGAAGCTCCGATGAACGCGACGGCGGGTTGGGCGGCGATCAATGCGTCGATCGCGGCCGCCCCGGCGCGGCGGGGGTCGGCGAGGATCGCCTGTGCGCCGCGGATTTCCTCGATTCGAGCCTGATTCGCCTGCGAGGTGATGACGGCCATGATCATTGGCCGTCCCAGCGCGCTCGTTCCGATCTGCTCGAGGCGCACGAGCGGAGAGGCCTGCGCGAGCTCCTCGAAGTAGCTGTTGATCAGAGCCCAATCGGCGAGATGGCCGCTCTCTCCGACCTCGTGGCCCAGGACCGTTGCGGGTGCCGGTATCGCTCGCTCCTGGGCGAGGAGGGCAAGCGGAGTAGCGATACCGATGAGAGCGAGAAGGAGAGTACGCATGGAAGTCTGTGGAGTGCGGTGGACCTTCCGCGGCACGGGGTCTGGTGAAGGTGCCGCTCGGTAGGGGCAGGGGCAAGGTGTACGGCCGCCGGTGAGCGTGGGGCGAGGGCCGCTCTGGACGGTGTCCGTTGAGGGCACTGGCAGGTCACCTTGCTATTGCCGTCGATCGGCACCGCCCCTAGCTTGGGAGTCACATAAGCGCGAACGGGGTCTACGGAAGCCGGTGAAAGACCGGCGCGGCCCCGCCACTGTAAGAGGCCCGGTTATCAAACCGGACCGGCCCGCTCAGCGGAGGCACTGCCTCCGTCAACGCCACTGCACCGACCCAGGGTCGGCGTGGGAAGGCGAGCGACGCTGCCTCGAGCCAGGAGACCGACTCCGTTCGCTCCCGCCGTGAAGCCCCCTCGAGGGAGGGGAGCGGGGTCGTCGATGGGGTGGTCTGGTCTCGCGCGTCGGGATGAAGCCATCATCGGCACCGCTCCCCGTTCTCCCGCTACCTGGGAAGGACGGGTTTTTTGTTGGAAGGTTCGGTGCTTCGATACGGGAGGTTGATCCTCCCCCTCTTGGGGTTCGCTGCTGGCTGCGACGCAGCCGTCGATGAGCAGGTCCCGCTAGGAGGGGCGCCCGGCGGCGTCGAGGCGGTCGACGATCTCGGCCGCACCGTCCGGCTGGACGGCCCCGCTACGAGAATCGTGTCGCTCCTCCCCGGAGCGACCGAGACACTGGTGGCCCTCGGTGCAGGAGATCGCCTCGTTGCTCGCACCGACTACGACGACGACCCCGCGCTCGCCCATCTCCCCTCCGTCGGCGGCGGTCTCACCCCCAGTATAGAACTGCTGGCTTCGCTGCGGCCTGATCTGGTGGTCGCGTGGGAGGAGGCCGGCGCCGCGCGGACGCGCCCTCGCCTGGAAGCGCTCGGGATTCCGGTGTTCAGCGTGACGACGCAGGATACTGCGGGAATTTTCGCGAACGTCGAGAGGTTCGGCCGCCTGGTGGGCCTCCCGGAGCGTGCGGATTCGCTGGCCGCCGCGATGCGGAGCGAACTGGACGCGGTCCGCGCCTCGGTTGCCGGCCGCGAACGCCCGACGGTTCTCTACATGATCGGCCTGGACCCGCCGATGGTCGCGGGGCGCAGCGTCTTCATTGGCGAGGTCCTCGAGGTGGCGGGCGGGAGAAACGTCTTCGCTGACGTTTCCGCTCCCTCGCCCCGCGTCTCCCTCGAGGAAATCGTACGTCGTCGCCCCGATCTCGTTCTTCTGCCCGCGAGCGGGGCTTCGTCGCTTCCGGTCGAGCGGCTGCGGGAGCTTCCCGGATGGCGCGACCTGAGCCAGGGTACGACCCGATTCGAACCACTACCGGCCGACGTTCTCCACCGGCCGGGGCCCAGCGTCGTCGAGGCTGCACGGGTCCTTCGTGACGTCATCCACCCGGACCTCGCGGCTCCGCAATGAGGGGTGGACGTCTCAGCGCCCGGCTCGCGGGTCTGGCACTTCTGGCGGGCTTGGCCGTCCTGGTCAGCGTGAGGGTCGGTGCAGTCCCGCTCAGCTTGAGCGAGATCACCGATGCGCTGCGGGGCGAGGGGGATCCCACCGCGATCGCGATCGTGCGTCAGCTTCGCGTTCCCAGGGCGGTCGTCGCCGGTCTCGTGGGAGCGGCGCTCGCGGCGAGCGGGGCCACCTTTCAGGCCCTCCTTCGCAATCCCCTGGCGGAGCCCTACATCCTGGGCGTCTCCGGAGGCGCGGCCGTGGGGGCGGTGGGCGCAATCGTCCTCGGCTGGGCGGCCTACGCGGGATGGGCCGTTCCGGTCGCGGCCTTCGTCGGAGCCACGGTCGCCATCCTGCTGGTCCTGCGAATCGCCGCCTCCGTCGGCCGGTCGCTCGACACGAGAGTGCTGCTGTTGGCTGGCGTGGTGGTGGGGTCATTCTTCAACGCCTGCATCCTCCTCGCGCTCACGCTCACCGACGCCGAGTCGTTCCGGTCCGCGATCTTCTGGATGATGGGGAGCTTCGCCGGGGCGAGTTGGACCGTCGCCGGCGTGCTCAGCCTCTACCTGCTCCCTGCCATCCTTCTGCTCATCGCGCTCGCCCGCCCCCTCAACCTGATGGCCATCGGCGAGGAGACGGCGGGTTACCTGGGCGCTTCGGTCGAGCGGGTCAAGCTCGTCGCCTATGCCACCGCCTCGCTCCTCACGGCGGCGGCGGTGGCGGCCTCCGGTGTCATCGGCTTCGTAGGCCTGATCATTCCGCACGTCATCCGTCTCCTCTGGGGTGGCGACCACAGGTTCCTCATCCCCGCGTCGGCTCTGCTGGGTGCGGCCTTCCTGGTCACCGCGGATGCCATCGCCCGCACCGCCGCGGCACCGACCGAGCTGCCGGTCGGGGTCGTCACCGCCTTCGTCGGCGTCCCCTTCTTCGTGTGGCTCCTGCGCAGGCGGACGGTATGACATCGCGACCAGGGCGCTCACATCCGCAGTCGAATCGGCAGCCCATCCCGCCGCTCGGCTGGTCCATCGAGGACGTTTCCTATCGCTACCCCGGTGCCGACCGGCACGCGGTCGAGGGCTTCACGGCGGATATCCGCCCGGGCTCCTGTACGGCGGTTCTGGGGCCCAACGGGTCGGGCAAGTCGACCCTCCTCCGCGTTCTGCTCCGTGCTGCCGCTCCTCATACAGGCAGGATCCGGCTGGGCGGTAGGCCGCTCGACGACTGGTCGCGGCGCGATCTCGCCCGCGCGATCGGGGTCGTGCCGCAGCAGGAGGAGCTGTCTTTTCCCATCACCGTTCGAGAGCTCGTCGCCATGGGGAGGTACCCTCACCTCGGCGCGCTTCGGCCGGCCGGAGCGCACGATCGCCTGGCGGTCGAGCAGGCGATGGAACGTTCCGACGTGGTGCCCTTCGCAGAGCGATTTGTCGAGACGCTCTCCGGCGGCGAGAGGCAGCGGGCCAGACTCGCCCGCGCACTGGCGCAGGAACCCTCCGTGCTCGCCCTCGACGAGCCGACCCTCGCGCTCGATATCCGCCACGAGATGGAGATCTTCGAGCTGGTTCGTACCCTGGTCACCGCGGGCGTCACCGTCTTGCTCGTTACCCACAACATCAATCTCGCGGCGCGCTATGCAGACGCGCTGCTGCTTATGGATCGCGGACGGCTCGTCGCCTCCGGCCCGCCGGGTCGCGTCCTGCGCCGCGGGCTGATCGAGACCGTCTACGATTGGCCGGTCCTCACTACGGAGCACCCTGGCCCCGGCCATGACGCCGGCGCCGTTCAGATCATACCGCTCGCGCGAGGAGCGGAATACTCGAGAGGAAGGGAAGAACGATGAGCGTCAGGCTACGAATCCGACGACGGCACGGGAAGTCCGAAGCAGATGGCATCACCCGTCCGGAGGCGGGCGCTTGGAGGTCCGCCCCTGCGATATGGCTGGCACTTCTGGCGACGACTACGGTGGTGATCCCCGCCCCCGGACAGACCGAGCCGGTCGATTCGGTACCGCGCTATCTGCTCGAAGGCGTGACGGTCACGACACCGCGGGCGGCAGTTGATCGCAGCAGGGTTACGCAGAAGGTCGATGTCATCACCTCGGATGACCTGGAGCGGACTGCCGCCTCGAATCTCGCCGAGGCGCTCCGCAGCACGACGCCAGTCGACATCATCGAGTTCCCGGGGCTGCTCGCGGGCGTGTCGATCCGGGGCTTTCGCCCGCAGTACACCGGCATCAATCCCCGGACGCTCATCCTGGTGAATGGCCGGCCGGCGGGCACGACTAACCCGGCACTACTGGACCTGGCCGGCGTGGAGCGTATCGAGGTGCTCCGAGGCCCGGCTTCGGCCCTCTATGGGTCGAGCGCGATGGGAGGCGTGATCAATCTCATCACCGGGCAGTCAACGGACAGGCTGGGAGGCACGGCCGGCCTGAGCTACGGGAGCTACGATGCGTACGAGGTCGATCTGACGGCCGGCGGGGCGCTGACGGGCGGCGTGGACTTCGACATCGCGGCGGCGGTGAAGGGTCGCGGTGCGGGGTACGATACCGGCTCCAACCGGACCTTCGGACCAGACTCGCTGCTCAAGACGCTTCCCGATGGGTCGACCACCCGTGTCGCCTGGCTCACCCCCGACACGACCTTACACTTCAGCCGCTTCCGCACGCGTAGCGCGTCGGGCCGGATCGGCTACACCGTATCCGATCGCTGGCGCGTCGATGTTTCGGCGCAGGCTTTCGATGGGGACGATATTGAAAATCCGGGCGACTTCAACGTCACGGAATGGGATTCTCGCTCGATCAAGGACCTGGCGCGACGCTCCGCTGATCTCTCGGTCCGCGGCGAGCTGGGAACGTCGACGCCGAGCGCGCGGGTTTTCCTGGTGGAGGAAACCGCCAGTTACTTCAATGCGCCCGATGGCGCGAGGTTCGTCAATTTCCGCACGCCGGTGCGCACGCGCGGCATTCAGTTGCAGGACCTCGTGCGGGTTGCCGGCCAGGAGCTGACCGTCGGGCTCGACCACACCGCGATCGCGGCGATATCTGAAGCGTATTCCGAACCAGGCGTACGCGGGACCCCGTACTCGCCGGACTCCGAAATCGTCGCTTCCGCAGGGTTCGCCCAGGCGCGCCTCGCGCTGCTTGGCGACCGCCTGATCCTCTCCGGAGGAGGGCGCCTCGATCGGGTCGCCTTTCGAATCCGCGAGACGCCGAATCTCGGCGGGTATCCGCCCAATACCGAGCGGCATCTCGTCTTCACACCGAACGGGGGCGCTCGCTACCTATTCGCGAGCGGCCTGCAACTCTACGGAAACGTGGGCCAGGCATTCGTCTCGCCGGATGCCTTTCACGTGGCGGGATACTCGGAGCAGCGGGCAGAGGAGGGCGGCCGTAGCGTGTTCGTGACGCGCGGCAATCCCGACCTCCGGCCGGAGTCGAGCACCAGCTGGGACCTGGGTTTATCCCTACGGCGTCCTTCCGCGGGTCTGGATCTCGATCTCACCTATTTCGCCACGGCGATCCGCGGTCGGATCACCACCCTCACGACCCAGGAATCCGGTGCGGAGCTGACGACCAGCGGCGACTCCATCCTGTCCACCACGAGCTACGTGAACGCCGACCGGGGCCAGATCAGAGGGGTCGAAGGGAGATTCGGCTATGACCTCGCGGAGGTCGGCGGACCGCCCGTGCGGTTCTTTGCCAACGGGACGCGGATCATTCGTGCGCGCGAACGGATCGCGGACCCGAACGGAACCGCCGCCGGCGTCTCGACCCGGCGGATCCGAAACGTCGCGGATCTCACTCTGATCGCCGGCGTCGACGTCGATCCTTCCCGCCGCCTCGGCACGCGACTGAGCGGCCGCTACGTCGGCGAGCGCGTCGATGACGATTATGTGGCGCGGTGGGCACCCGGCGAGATCCGATACCCTTCGTATCTGGTGATGGACTTCACTGCGAGCGTGAAGGTGCGGGATCGGTACCATGTTGGGCTGGAGCTGCGTAATCTGGCCGACGAGGACTACTTCGAGGTGAGGGGATACGACCTACCCGGCCGGTCGATCCGGATCGAGATGGGGGTCGAGCTCTAGAGGACGTCCTGAACCGCGAACCGGGGCGGCGAGGGAGGTCGAGGCCGTCCTGAACCTGCGACTACCGCCTGGCGGAACGGTGCTGCGCGAAGGCCGAAGTGAGCAGGCCCTGGGGGATGGTGAACGCGATCATCGGATACGGGCGCTGCTGGTCGTCCTCAAGCGTGCCGGCCAGATAGCTGGCGAGGGCGGCCGACGGCAGCGTGGCGATCGCGGACCCGAGCAGCACCTTCGCCGGATGGGCATTGGTGAAGATAAGGCTGCCCAGCGCGCTCGCGACTGCGCCGGCGGCAACCGGCGCAAGCACGTCGTCGGGATTCGCCGCCGTTCGATTCCGAACGTATGCGTAGCCGGCCGCCGACCCGGCGAGCGCCGCCGCCGTGCGGAGGAAGGGTCGGCTGGTGCTGATCTGCCCGGGCGCGGCTGAATCTGCCAGGACGGGCGGCGGGACTGTGGCGAGGCTCTCGTCCACCGACTGCCCCTGAGCGGGCGAAGCCACCATGACCAGGGCGATCGCGAGGACACGGACGATCGGTACTTTCATACTGCGGGTCCTTGTTTCTGGAGGTGCCGATGATCGACTTGGTACCATCTGAGTCTCGACGCCGATACGATACGTCTGAAATGGCTGTTGGAGAAGAGTCACGACGCCACTCGGAACCCGTGCTCCTCGCCTGGAGCGGTGGCAAGGACAGCGCTCTGACGCTCGCCAAGCTTCAGCGTTCCACCCGCTGGCGAGCCGTGGGGCTCCTCACCACCGTCACCGAGGAGTACGATCGGATCAGCATGCACGGCGTTCGAACGTCGCTGCTTCGTGCTCAGGCGACCGCGGCCGGGCTGCCGCTGACCATCGTCCGGATCCCGTCCGGGTCGGACAATGAATCCTACGCAGATCGGATGCGAGCGGCGTTGCTGAACGCCCGTTCACAAGGGATACGCTCCGTGGCGTTCGGAGATCTCTTCCTCCAGGACGTTCGCGACTATCGCGAGAAGATGCTTGCACAGGTCGGGATGAAGGCGGTCTTCCCGCTCTGGGGTGAGGCGACCGACGCACTCGCCGAGAAGTTCATCGCCAGTGGTTACCGCGCGGTCGTCACCTGCGTCGATACCCTCCAGATCCCGGGAGATTTTGCGGGCCGCGAGTACGACCTCGAGTTCCTGCGTGACCTCCCGCCCCAGGCCGACCCGTGCGGCGAACGAGGCGAGTTCCATTCGTTCGTCCATGCAGCGCCCTGCTTCACGGACTCGATCGCGTTCACCCGCGGTGGCACCGTCCTCCGCGACGATCGCTTCATGTATTGCGACCTTGCGTAGCCCTCGATGACGAAGGCCTGCGGCGCGGTCACGTAGCCCCTGAACCCGCGCCTCCCCTCCGTCCTCCGAAGACCGGATGTCCCACCGGCCTTATCGAGCATGCTTTCTGCGTTGACGCGGCGTGACTCGAGCCTCGACATCCATGGGGATCACCCTACATCCGCGGCACCTCAAACGATACGCGCAGATCGCCGGCCTGCTGATGAAGCACGGCCGTGCCGACCTCGTGCGGCAGACGGGACTCGAGAGCGCGCTCGAGAACGGCTCCCCTCCGGACACCGAGGGCGCCGCGCGCGCCGAGGAGCTCACGACGGATCTGGAAGGCCTCGGTCCGACGTTCACGAAGTTGGGGCAGCTTCTCTCGTCCCGTGTGGACCTGCTTCCCGCGCCCTACATCGAAGCGCTCTCGCGGCTACAGGAGGATGTTCAGCCATTCCCGTTCGAGGAGGTCGAGAGGATCATCGAGGAGGAGCTCGGCGTGCCGGCTTCGACCGCCTTCCTCGAGCTCGAGCCGACTCCGGTCGCATCCGCATCGCTCGGGCAGGTCCACCGTGGCAAACTTCCTACGGGACGAGCTGTAGCGGTCAAGGTGCAGCGTCCCGGAATCCGCCAGCAGGTGGCCGACGATCTCGATGCGCTGGGCGAGCTCGCTGTCTTCCTCGACCAGCACACGGAAGCCGGACGCCGTTATCGCTTCGCCCCCAGCCTCGACGAGATGCGCCGGGCGCTGACGAGCGAGCTCGATTACCGCCGCGAAGCGACCCACCTCCGCACCCTGGGCGACAACCTGGCCGAGTTCGATCGGATCCTCGTCCCCTGCCCGATTCCTGGATACGTCACGGGGCGGTTGTTGACGATGGACTACGTTCCGGGCCGCAACGTGACCGAGATCGGACCGCTTGCGCGGATGGAGCTCGACGGGGCGGCCCTCGCCGATCAGCTCTTCAAGGCTTACCTGAAGCAGGTGCTGGTCGACGGGTTCTTCCATGCCGATCCGCACCCCGGCAACGTCTTCGTCACCGAGGATCAGCGCATCGCCCTCATCGATGTCGGGATGGTCGGCCGCCTGCCCCCCGAGCTGCAGGACGGCATTCTCCGCATGCTGCTCGCGATGAGCGAGGGCCGCGGTCGCGACGCGGCCGACCTGGCGATCGACATGGGTGAGCAGACCGACCGGATGGACACCGAGGGGTTCCGCGACGAGATCAGTCGGCAGGTCCTGGAGTTCTACACCGCGAGCACGGAAGACCTTCAGATCGGGACGGTGGTGATGAACCTCACGCGCGCAGCGGGCGAGCACGGATTGATCATCCCCGCACAGTTGACGATGCTCGGCAAGACGCTGCTGAACCTGGACCTGGTCGGGCGTACTCTCGACCCCGGTTTCCAGCCCAACCTTGCGGTTCAGCAGAACGCCCCCGAGCTGATGCGTCGCCGCATTCAGAAGACGACTTCGCCGGCGCATCTCCTCTCCAGCCTGCTGGAGGCGAACGATTTCCTCCAACGGCTCCCCGCGCGCCTCAATCGGACCTTCGACGCGCTCTCGGAGCGCGAGTTCGAGGTGAAGGTACGGGTCGTCAACGACACCCTCCTACTCGCGGGGCTGCAGAAGATCGCGAATCGGATCGCTACCGGCGCGGTACTGGCGGCCCTGATCATCGCCGCCGCGATGCTCATGCGCGTGGAAACCACGTTCCAGATCCTCGGCTATCCCGGCGTGGCGATGCTACTTTTCCTGACCGCCGCGGCCGGCGCGATCGTTCTCCTGTTCGACGTGATCAGGCACGATGGCTCCACTCGCGAGCGCGGCCGATCGTCTCCCAAATGAATCGACTTTCCCTGCGCGTCGCGGCCGTTTCCGGAGCCAGCGGCTTCGTCGGACGCGCGGTGGTACGTGCGCTAACCGATGACGGCTGGGAGGTTCTGAGGCTCGTGCGGCGCGCGGCGGGGGCGGGCGAGATCGCCTGGGATCCCGATGCCGGCACCATCGATGAAGCCGGGCTGGAGGGCATCGACGCGGTGGTCCACCTGGCGGCCGAGAGCATCGCGGGCCTCTGGACTCCGGCCAAGAAGCGGAGGATCCTGGAGAGCCGCGTGCGCGGTACGCGGCTCCTCGCCACGGCGCTGGCCGGCCTCTCCGAGCCACCGCAGACCCTGGTCACGGCCTCCGGCGTCGGTTACTACGGCGATGCCGGCGACGACCTTCTCACGGAGAGCAGCCCCGCCGGCGACGACTTCATGGCCCGGACCTGCGTCGCATGGGAGGCCGCGGCTGCGGCGGCCTCCGGAATCCGGGTAGTGCACACGAGATTCGGCATCGTACTTCATCCCGCCGGCGGCGCGCTGCGTCTGATGCTGCCGGCATTCCGGCTGGGCCTCGGCGCCCGGCTTGGCAACGGCCGGCAGTGGTTGAGCTGGATCTCACTTCGTGACGCCGCGCGCGTCGTGCGCTTCGTGATCGATCGGCCAGATATCGCCGGCGGCGTCAACAGCGTTGCGCCGGGGGCCGTTCGCAACGCAGACTTCACGCGCACCCTGGCGTCCGTGCTCGGCCGGCCCGCCCCGTTCGCCATCCCGGCGTGGGCCCTCCGAACCTTCTCCGGCGGCATGGCCGACTCGCTGCTGCTCGCCAGCCAGCACGCCGTACCGGCCGTTCTGACGGAGAAGGACTTCACCTTCGACCAGCCGTACCTGCGCACTGCGCTGACCGAAGGGCTGGACGCGAACGCCTGAACAGGCAAAATTCCAGAGTACCACCTACGAGATAAGGCCGCTGAATTGCAACGCCGCCGGCCGTCCGACCCGAGCCAGTGAACCGAATGCGCGTCCTTTCGCCCCTGCTCGTCCTGACCTTCGTCGCTGCTGCCTGCAGCGCGCCGAGAACCTATACCCGTTCGACGCCGCTCCCGCTGCCGGACGCGTTCGCCTGCGCGCTCGGGCAATTGGAGGAGCTCGAATACGAGATCGTCCTCGCCGATACGGTCGGGGGGCTCCTACAGGGAAGGCGGGAACTGACGGGTATTCGCGAAGCTGCCCGACGCGGGGCGGCCGCCGCCACCGAGGTGATCACCGCCGGCCTGGCCGGCGGGAACCGCGTCCGCTACGACGAGCTGACGGTATTCATCTACACCCGCATGTATCCACAGGGGAACACCGTAGAAGCGACCGCCGGGCTCCTCACGGTCGTAGATGACGCCTCGCGAACGCGGGGCGACCCTTCCGACGATGCCCGCAACGACGCTCGTGTGATCGCCGAGCGCTGCGCGACCCCGACCTGACCATCGCGGAGCTACTGCTGGTAGCTGTATTCCGTGTGGTCCTCGCCAAACGCGATCAGCTCCTCGATCAGCCGCGGCCGTTCACTCCCTTCCCGCTGCGCCAGCGACGCCCGCGCGAGAGCCTGGTTCCAGCGCACCTCCGATAGTTGCGAACGGACCAGCGTCGCGCGCGCTACCTCCGAACCCCGGGAATCCACTGTTACCGCGCGCACCGCGGCCAGGTCCGGGTAGTCCTCCAATAGCTGTTGGACGTGTACGTTGAAGAGGTAGAAATACGGTCCGCCACGCGCCCAGATCCGCCCGCCGCGCGCCAGATGATACGGATTCATCGTCCCGCGGATCTCCAGAACGTTTCCGTCCAGCCGCGCATCGACGTCTTCACCGTACCATTCCGTCGCCGCCTCGGGATCCGGGAGCTCCCAATCACTCGAGTCGCTGCCCGAACAGGCGCCGCCGGTCGCAATCAAGAGGATGGCGGCGCCCAAGCCGAGCCATCTCTGGTATCCATTCTTCATCGTTCTCCTCGCGCGCACCCGGAAACCCGCCCGTGGCCGTCCGTTTCGAGCCTGAGAACAGTTGTTGCTCGTTCTCCTGGGAACCGGGCAATCTAGCACTCCTGGCTCTCGCAGCACACGTCTTACACTATGCTCGACAAATCCGACCCCGCTCCCGATTTCGAACTCCCGGCCGACGACGGGTCCGTCGTCAAGCTGTCCGAGCTCCGCGGCAGGAAGATTATCCTCTTCTTCTACCCGCGGGCGGATACCCCCGGATGCACCACCGAGGCGTGCGAGTTCAGGGATCGCGGCAGCGAGTTCGACGCCGGTGGCGCAGTCGTCCTCGGCATCAGCCCCGACAATGTCGACGACGTCCGTGCGTTCCGTGAGAAGTTCTCGCTTCCCTATCGGCTACTGGCTGACGTCGACCACCGGGTCGCCGAGGCCTACGGGGTCTGGGTTGAGAAGTCGATGTTCGGCAACAATTACTGGGGTGTCGAAAGAAGTACCTTCGTCATCGACGAAGATGGGCGAATCGGTGAAGTGTATCGAAAGGTCAAACCCGAGGGGCACGCCGCCGAGGTCCTCAGCGGGCTCTGAGGCTCAGCGGGCGACTGAGAATGGCGCCGCCGCGCCGTCGTCGCCCGGGCGGCTACCAAGGAAGGACTGGTAGGTGGCGAGCGTACGCTCGAGATTCTGAGCAGTCGACAGACATACATCCGCAACCTGCATGGCCTGCTCAGCGCGCTGATTGCTGTCCACGACGAGTGACTCCCGCTTCTCGATCTCCTGGATCAATTGCGGGCTGATATTGGTGGGAGCGGTGAGGGCGAGAACGACCGTCGTCAAAACGATTCCGGACACAGCGCCCTTCAGGAACGACGCATTTCTCTCCATCTCGGCCGCGCCGTCGAATACGACGATCTGAGCTCCCTTCCGCCGACCGCACCACTCCGCAAATTTGCGTAGAAATGCGTTCATAAAACCCCCTTGGAAGTATCGCAAAGTGCGACGACCGGGCGTACCAGTCTCCAACAATCATGCCAACCGTTGGAGTATCGACCGGCGACGCCTGGACTTGAGCCGAGGTGGCATGATGCTGGCACCGCCCGGCCTCCAGAGACGCACTGGACCAGGTATACCCGACAACTCGTGAGACGATTCGTATGAACGGAGGACTGATCTACACGGCCGACGACGGGCGGGATTGGACGGTCACACTCGAGGCGCCGGGAAAGGTGATGTCAGTTCCGCCCTCACTCTCACCCTAGCCCATCCGCCGTTCAGCGCCTCGCTACGGCCTACCAGCCACCGATTGACACCTGCTCCGGCGTCGGGTGTATTGATGCCTCCGCCCTCGGTGGGCACCCACTGCACCATGAGACGGTGTGTGGCATACTCGACCGTTCAGGCCACAATTAGAATGACGGACCAGAAGAAGCGGCTGTCCGCCTCCGACGTTTGGCGCGAGGCCCGCGAGCTCATGTGGCGCCACCGCCGATACCTGTCGATCGGCTTCGCCCTGATGATCGTCAGCCGACTGGCCGGCCTCGTACTTCCAGGCAGCTCCAAGATCCTGGTGGACGAGATCATCGGCGAAGGGCGCTCGGACCTCCTGGCGCCCGTGGCCATCGCCGTCGGTGCCGCCGCCCTGGTGCAAGCGGTGACGGCGTTCAGCCTCTCCCAGGTGATCAGCATCACGGCTCAGCGCGCGATCACCGAGATGCGCCGCCGCGTCCAGGCCCGGGTCACACGCCTCCCCGTTCGCTACTTCGACTCGACCCAGAGCGGCGTCCTCATCTCGCGCATCATGACCGACGCCGAGGGCATTCGGAACCTCGTCGGCACCGGGATCGTTCAGCTCGCGGGCGGGATGATCACCGCCGTCATCGCCATCGGCGTTCTGCTCTGGTTGAACTGGCAGCTCACCGTGGGGATCATCGTCATTCTGGCGATCTTCGGAGGTGTCATGGCGGCAGCATTCAGCCGCCTGCGTCCCGTCTTTCGCGAGCGCGGCGAATTGAACGCGACGGTCACCGGGCGCTTGTCGGAATCGCTCGGCGGCATCCGCATCGTCAAGGCGTACGGAACCGAGAAGCGAGAGGAGAGGGTCTTTACGGGCGGAGTGCACGGTCTTTTCCGCAACGTGGCCCGCACGATCACCGGTATCTCTGCGGTCAATGCGTTCGCAACGGTGGTGATCGGGTCGGTCGGCGTTCTGATGATCGTGTTCGGCGGCGGGGCCATAATGGCCGGAACGATGACGTTGGGTGATCTGGTGATGTACATCTTCTTCACCGGCCTGATGGCTGCGCCGGTGATACAGATCGCCTCCATCTCGACGCAGATCAGCGAGGCCTTCGCGGGGTTGGACAGAATACGCGAGTTGCTGAACATGACCACGGAGGGCGAGGAGGACCGGAATCGGGCCCCGGTTCCGACTCTCGAAGGAGAAGTCGCCTTTCAGAACGTCCAATTCGAATACGAGCCCGGTATTCCCGTCCTGCAGGACGTGAGCTTCCGCGCGCCGGCTGGCTCGACCACCGCGCTCGTGGGCTCCAGCGGTTCGGGAAAGAGCACGCTGATGGGCCTCGTCATGGCATTCCACCGACCCGTCTCGGGGCAAGTGCTCGTCGACGGTCGTGACCTGATGGAGCTGCGCCTGCGCGACTTCCGATCGCACCTCGGGGTCGTCCTCCAGGAGAACTTCCTGTTCGACGGTACGGTCGCCGAGAACATCCGCTTCGCGCGCCCCGATGCTTCCATGGACGAGGTCCTCTTCGCCGCGCGAACGGCGCATTGCGACGAGTTCGCCAGTGCGCTTCCCGCCGGGTACGACACCGTCGTCGGCGAGCGTGGGGTCAAGCTCTCAGGTGGCCAACGCCAGCGAGTCGCCATCGCGCGTGCCATCCTGGCGGATCCGCGCATTCTGATTCTGGACGAGGCGACCTCGAGTCTGGACAGCGAGAGTGAAGCACTCATCCAGGACGGACTCAGGCGGCTCCGTGAGGGGCGCACGACTTTCGTCATCGCCCATCGCCTCTCGACGATCAGGAGCGCCGACCAGATTCTCGTGCTCGAGGGCGGCCGGATCATCGAGCGGGGAACCCACGGGGAGCTGATGGATGAAAATGGAAGGTACCGGGAACTGCATGACCGGCAGTACACGTGGGAGAGCGACCGATACGTCAATCCTGGCGAGGATTTCACACCGGAGCGTACGATGGAAGTCCCGAAGTTGAAGACGCCGCGCGTAACCGCGCTCTGAGAGGGGCCCCGGCGCGGCGGCCGTATGCTCCCAGCGCTCGTCCCTTGATCGCCTGATTCGGGTCTTACTGCCCCCACATCATCCCTCCCCCGTCGTCATCCCCGCCCCGTCGTCATCCCCGCCTCGTCGTCATCCCCGCGATAGCGGGGATCCAGTACACTGGCTGCGTCGCGAAAATGGCAGCGATGCGTCTGGCGTCGCGGGCGAGGGTGGCCCGAATGGCGCCACCCGCGCGATGTAGGCATCCAACTGGATCCCCGCGTGAGCGGGGATGACGTTCACGCTGGATCCCCGCGTGAGCGGGGATGACGTTCACGCTGGGTCTCAGCTCGAGCGGCTGACGCGACTGGCGGTGGAGATTGGCTCCAGGTCGACCGATTCGACGGTCCAGGCGTTGTTCGCGACTCTCACGGTGCAGGAGAACTGACGCCGCACGATCCAACCCCCCTCGAGAGCCTCGTCCACATAGGATCGCACCAGATAACGTCCGCTGCCGAGCGGCTGCGCCACCCCTTCCGAGGTCGCGGCGAAGGTCGGGACCGAGGTTTCACGCTCGATCTCCCTGGCCACCGACCGGGCACAGGCGTAAACGGCCTCCTGATCGGCGGGGTCGGGCAGGAACCGATCGGAGGACTGCGGGAGGTAGCTTATCGCCGTCCTGGCGTACCAGTCGGCCAGCGCGGGCATGTACCGATCCGAGAAGCCGATCGCCAGCGCGACCACGACGATACCAACCAGGGCAACGCCTGCGCGCCTCCAGGCGGGCCGTCCGCCCTGCTCGACTTCCGCGCTCCCGCCACACGTGATACATGCGGCCTCGGGCGAGGCGAGTCGCCTCGAGCATCGGCTGCATCGTATTCTTCTCATGAGCATTCGCGCCGGGTGGTATCTGCCTCTCTCATACCTATGGTAACTGCATGTCATGTACCAGGTTGTGGGATTTGTGAAATCTCGCCGGAAACCGCTGCGGCATGGAAAGGGCAACCCGCTGCGGGGTGGTCGGTATCATCTTCGATGCTGCGCCTGCTCATCTCCACGGCGTTTCTGATCCTCGGGAGCGGCTGCAGCGACGTTCCGGCCATGCAGTCGAACCAGGCGGAATGCGTCGTCGCGGATCTTCAGCCGGAGCGGCAGTCGCCTTCTGACGCCGTAGCGACCCTTCAGGACACGATCGTTCTCTCGCGCAGGAACGCGATCATCGCCGCGGCCGAGCGCGTCGCTCCGGCGGTGGTCAGCGTGAACGTCGTACGGCGAGAGAGGGTCGTACGCCGCTCGCTCTCGAGCGGAACGGGAGGCTGGTGACGACCAGCTTCAGGATCCGCTGACGGGCGCGACGAAGCGGCCGCCGAACCTGCATCGGTCCGCGGCCGCTTCCTTCGTCCAGGCGCATCAGGCGACCGGCGGTCTGCCGATCTCGCTCCGCCAGTCGCTCGCGAACTTCTCGAGATCGAAATGCTTCCAGAAATCGCGTTGAAGCCGCTCGAGGCTCACCGGCCTGCTCTTGCGGCGGCGGCGGTTACGGCGCAGGATCGGCTGGTCTTTGGCGAGGCGTACCGTCTGATAATTCCTGGACATTAGGACACTCCCTGGATGAGCGGGCTGCCGCGTCTGAACTGCGGCGGCGGGGATCGTGCCCAAGAAGTCTCGTTCGCCTCGCTCCACAACTTTAGAAACGCTTCCTATTCGAGGCGCGCGCGTCCGATCGTGTTTGCGTCGGTTCCGAACCAGATCTCGTTCGCGGGCTCGTGATACACCATGTGCCGCACGGCACCCGCACCACTCGGAATGTCGGTGATGCTGAAGAACTCCTCGGTGCCCGGGTCGAAGCCGACGAGCGTATTCGGATTGGCTCCCGTCTCCACCAGCCAGAGCCGCTCCTGGCCGTCGAGCGCCATTGCATACGGTCGGGAAGCACTACCGCCCGGTAGCGGCCATTCACGAACCTCGCCGGTAGCGGGATCGAGGCGGCCGAGCGAGCCGCGGGCGTAGTCACCGTACCAGACATGGCCGTCGGACGTCACGGCGATGCGTCGCCCGCGTGCGTCCTCGAACGGGATCTCGTATTCGCGCATCTCGAAAGTGTTCGGATCGACCGTGCCGATCTTGTTCGTTCCGAATTCATTGAACCACGGCCGGTTGTTCTCGTCGATCACGATTCCGTACGGCCGCGAGTCCGGCGTCGGCACGCGGATCACACGCACCTCGCCCGTCGCGCGCGACAGCTTCCCGATGTAATTCGACTGCTGCGCGGTGAACCAGATGTCCCCTGATCGATCGAACACCAGTGTGTGTGGATCGCGAACGCTCGGGTCGGGCATTTCGATCTTCGTGATCTCGCCCGTGCTCGGGTCCAGCTTCCCGATATGGGCTGCGGCGTTGCCAGCGTACCACACCATCCCCTCAGCGTCGACGATCAGGTTGTGGGGGCCCGCGCCGTCCTCCAGGTCGAAGCGGCGGAACTCACCGCTCGACGGGTCGAAAGACGCGGCGTAGTGCGACCGCTGACCGACGAACCAGACTTTGCCCTGCGGACCGACGAACGGGTCCCGGGGCCGCGAAGCGTCCCACGGAACGGTCCATTCGTCGATCTGAACCGGCGCGACTTCGAGCAGGATTCCACCAGCGACTGCGAGGATGGGTACTGCGGCGAGTGACAGATGCCTCATGGGTCCCTCCTCTCGAGGAAGAAACTGATGACCAGATGTGGCTGTCGGGCGCAAGATCCGGGATTACAATCTGGTAATTACCCTTGCGCGCTCCGGACCGTTGGCAAATCGTTGCGTGGGTGTGGCGATCCGTCCGGAAATCGTTAGATTTTGTCATTCCTAGGACATGCTGATCGATCAACCCTCCGCTGTACTCTCGCAATCGATGCCCGTTACCCGTGAGCTGCGCCTGAGCGACGGATCTTCCGTGGTTCTGGATGATGCCGACTTCTGGCGCTTCTGGAAATGCAAGTTGTTCATTCACAACCGGCACGTCTGCCTGAGAGACGAGGAGGGGAGGATCCGGAGATTGCACCGCGAGGTGCTCGAGATTCGGGACTCGCGGATCGTTCGGTTCCTCGACGAAGACCCGAGGAACTGTAGCCGTTCCAATCTACAGGTTCTGGATCGAAGCATTCTGGCCACGGCGCGTCCTGCCCAGGGCGCGTGCCAGTTCAAGGGCGTTTCGCCTTATCGGGGGAAGTGGCAGGCCACGATCCGGATCGAAGGAAAGCTGAAGTGGCTGGGGAGTTTTCCGACCGCGGAGGACGCGGCGCGGGCGTACGACGAGGCCGTCCTGGAGCATCGAGGCCGCACCGGCGTGCTCAATTTCCCGAAACGGGCGAGAAGACGGAGGAAGGATCTCCCGGAACAGGACGCCTGACTGGGTGCTGGCTCAGGGATGCATGCTCTCGACGGCGGCGCGGCTCCCCGCGGCCGGGGCGTTCTCGAATGCCGAGCCGACGGCTCGCCCCGAGTAGGAGGCCGGTTCCGCAACCCCTAGCAACCAGAGCGCGGTAGCGGCCGTGTCGGTTGTGTCGACCGGTCCCGCTACCACCGCCCCGCCGCGTACCCCCCGCCCCCAAACGATCCACGGAATCTGCATGTCGGACTCGGCAGTGCTTCCATGAGTCCGCCCGTGTCCGCCATGATCCGCCGTGACGATCACCGTGTAATTGCCATTCCCGAAAGCCTTCTCCGCCGACTCCAGGATGGATCCGACGGCTTGGTCGGCTCGCCGGACAGCCCAGCCGTAGGGGCTGCTCATCCAGCCCAGCAGATGACCCGCGTAATCCGGCTCTGCGAAGTGGACGAAGAGAAGGTTCGGGCGCTCACTCTCCAGGTAGGATCGGGCTGCGTCGGCGACCTTCCCCCCTAGCCATTTGCCGTCGCCGCGGGGCAGAAAGGCGTGGTCGACGGAACCCGGAAGCAGCAGGTGCGCGAACTTCCCCTTGCTGAAGAAGGCAGCGGTGTGGTATCCCCGTTCCCGCGCCAGGGAGAAGATGGTCGGCACCTTCACCAGCCCGTGCTCGGCGACCTGGTTGTCGTTCCACGTGATGCCATGGTCGGCGGGCTCCACGCCAGTGATCATCGAAGCATGCGAAGGCAGCGTTCGGCTGGGTGTGATCGTCCGGGCCGTCAGCGTGTGGCTTCCGTCGCGGATCAGGCGCTGGAGGGTACGTGCTCCGAACCGCTCGATCGCATCGGGCCGCAATCCGTCTATCGAGATGATGATGACGTGGTCCGTGACCCGCTCCGTGCTGGGCGGTGCGGTAACGTCGGCGGCCGTGTAGCCGCCGCCAGGCCGGAGCGACGCCGGGCCCGTCGCGCTCTCGACGAGCATCGCTGGCGCGCACGCGGTCAGCGGGATCGTGAGGAGGGTGAGTGCGATGATCAGACGGTGGGCAGCGCTATCGATCATGCGGTGTTCACAGGCGGCTTGGGGGTTCGCCAGTACGGGAAGCCCGCACTCGCGGGGAAGTCTAGGGCAAAGTGTTGGTTTGCAGGGGGTTATCTTGCCCGAAGTACACGGCGGCCCGGACGGTGTTCCGGACCGGAGGCCGTGAGCCCACGGCCGACGTGGGTACAGGGCCCGAATCAGAACGGCATGCCGAGGTGGAGATAGAAGCGGTGGCCTTCACCGTGTGCATAGCTGGCCGTCAGCGCTCCGACCGGAACGGCAAACCACACGCTGCCGCCGACGCCTGAGTGCCACCCTCCGGGCGATTCGCCATCCACGTAGACGCGGCCCAGATCGCCGAAGACGGAGACTCCCAGATCGCCGCGAACCAGGATGTTGGCTTCGCTTAGCGGTACCCGCAGCTCCGAGCCCGCGAAGAGGGCGTGCTCCCCCGAGAAACGCTCGAACGGGTAGCCTCGAAGCGAGCGCGACCCGCCGATGCTGGCCGCGTCGTAGAACGGGTAGTCGCCGAGCGCCGAGCTGCCGCCGGCGCGCACCGCCATTACGGGACGGTTGGGCAGGGGCAGCGATCGATAGGCAGTGATCAGCAGGTCCGCCCGCCCTGAGGGACCGCTGGCGTCCCAGACCGCTGGAAATGCAGTCCCGCTGAGGCGAGCGCTAAGACCGGTTCGCGGGAAGATGCTCGGGTCCCGGGAATCATGATGGAGTGCGGCCTCCGCCCCCACCCGCCCGAGGGGATCGGCGCCGAGCGGGTCGAACCTCGCAGCGGGGCTGCCCAACGGTACCTCGGGTTTGGTGAATTCCACCACCGGTCCGGCACTCCACCCCCCGCTGCTGCTCCACGGGCGGTGCAGAGTGGCTCGGAGCCTGATCCTTTCCAGCCAGACACGTGTTTCGTCCGGCGCCAGCAGGGGTGAATCGTTCCCCAGGCCCCGATAATGCTTGGCCTCCAGTTGAGTCGCGAGCCCGACGACCTCGAGGTGCGTCAGGGAGTTCTCCCGCCGAAGATCGCCGCGAGCCTCGAGCTCGAAGCGATTGTGCAGCGGCGCGTAGGCGGCCGCGACACCAACGCGTCGGGCATGGGGCCGGTAACGAAAACCATGATCGGTCCAGACCGGTCCGCCCCCGATGACCAGCTCGGCGTGACTCCGCCACTCGATAGCGGGGTTGAACCGTGTGAAGCTGCTTCCCCAATCGCGCTCGAGGCTCGGCACGAGCGCCTCCACGGCCGCTACAGGGCGCTCCTCTTCCTCCACCGGCTCTTCTCGCTCGGGCGCCAGCGCCGCCTCGATCGAACCGGTTCCTCCGTGCCACCTGTCGGTCGTAACCGAAGTGTCTGCACCTCGGACGAAGACGTTGTGTCCCTGTGAGTCGTAGAACGCCGTCGGCCCGCCCGAGCGGTCCGCGAGGCTGTCGGCCCCTTCCCCTCCGATCACTCGGACCACAATCTCTCCCTCGGCTCCCGTGAGAACGGCGGAGTCGTCGCCGCCGTGAAGGAAGACGCGCACTTCGGCGGTCTCGTCGGGGAGGAAGACCCGTCTGTAGCGCGGCTCCCCCGACGGCTCGCCCGTAAGCAGCCGTAGTTCGAGCCGTCCGTCCTCGTAGTGACGCGCCTCGAGGCGATCGCGCTCGACCGTTCCATGGACCTCGACCGTATGGCCCAGGATGGCGTAGAGCTCGCGGGCGGCTTCCGGGAGCCGCTCCCGCCGCTCGCGGAGAGTGTCGAAGAGAAATTCGCCGGCGGATTCCAGATGCTCGGGCGGCATCTGCTCGATCGCGCGGCGGAGTACCTCGTCGGTGATTACCCCCTGCAGGCCCATGGCGGCCGCCTGCCACGCCTCGTACGGAAGCTCGGCCAGCAGGAGCCGGTCGAGGTAAAGAGAGTTGTCGAGCATGGCGAGAAGGCCGGGATAGCTCGGGCGGAAGCGGACCAGGCGGACCAGCCCCGAGCGGCGAGCGATGTCCAGCAGGAGGCCATCATAGACGACGAACGCGTAGTCGCGGTCCTCCGGGACCGGTACCCACCACTGCAGTCCCTCACGTTCGTAACGTGCCCACCGCCACTGTCCCGCATGACGGTCCCAATCGCCGATGAGCACGTCCATGAGGCGGGCACGGAGATAGGCGCGCGCGTCAACCCGATGATCGAGATCTTCGAGCAGATGCTCGATGAGGCGGTCGGTCCCCGCGACCCGAGCGGCCCCGTGAAAGAGCGGCTCGTCTTCGGGCCCCTCGTCCGGGTGGACTTCGATCGTGCCTAACATGCCGGCGAAGTCCTCGCGGAACTCACCCAGCCGCGGGTCGTCGGGTAGGACGACGAGCTGCGGGCCCGGATTCAGAATCCCCGCGGCGTCCAGCAACGGCGTCGCGACGATCGGGGCCGTCGGGAACTGCGCGCTCGTCTGGTCCTGACGCACCCAGTCCACGAACGTCTCGCGCGCGAACGGCGGCAGCGCCGCCGTCAGCTCCTTGTCGATCGAGCGGAAGTTGTACTCCCGCCCGTCCGGGGCTTCAAAGCGAAGCGCCAGGGTCTGAGCAGAGCCACCTCGCTGGACCGGCGTGAGCCCTCCCGCAAATTCCTCGAGGTCCAGGATGGGCACCTCGATCGGAGCTGCCCAGAGGTCCCTGTAGCGACTTCCCAGCAGCCATTCGTGCAACGTGCTGCTCGGGGCATACTGCGGACCCGGGGCGACGCGTACCACCCGCTCCTGGGCGATCGCGGACGCGGGTGCGTGCTGGGCTGCGAGAGCCGCGAGCACTATACAGGATCCCAGCATTCCCCTCGACCTGCTCCCCATTCCTGAACTCCGCGTCCGGGCGTCTCCATGGTGTCACCGCCTCCGTAGCTGAAAAAAGCAAGCCATGTCGATCAGGAGGCGTGATATGAATGCGGCGGGAAGGCGCGGAAGGTGTGGAAGATCGGCATAAGAGAAGAGCGGGTGGTCACCAGACCACCCGCTCCACGCACTGCTCCCGAAAAGACGATCAGTACCGGTAGTGATCCGGCTTGTACGGCCCTTCGAGGGGAACACCGATGTAGTCCGCCTGCTCCCGAGTCAGCTCGGTGAGCCTTACCCCGAGCTTCTCCAGATGCAGGCGCGCGACCTTCTCGTCGAGCTTCTTGGGCAATACGTAGACCTTGCGCTCGTACTCGGCGGCTCGCGTATGGAGCTCGATCTGCGCCATCACCTGGTTCGTGAAGCTCGCCGACATGACGAAGCTCGGGTGACCCGTCGCGCAGCCGAGATTCATCAGACGCCCCTCCGCCAGGATCATCACGCTGTGCCCGTCCGGGAATACCCATTCATCGTACTGCGGCTTGATGTTGATGCGCTCGATGCCGGGAATGCGCTTCAGCCCCGCCATATCGATCTCGTTGTCGAAATGGCCGATGTTTCCCACGATCGCCTTGTCCTTCATCCGCGACATGTGGTCGGCGGTGATGATGTCGAAGTTGCCCGTCGCGGTGATGAAGATGTCCGCTTCTCCCACCACGTCTTCCAGGGTGTTCACCTCGAAGCCTTCCATCGCCGCCTGAAGCGCACAGATAGGGTCGATCTCGGCAACGATCACCCGCGCCCCCTGGCCTCGCAGCGCCTGCGCGCATCCCTTACCGACCTCTCCGTACCCGCATACGACCGCTACCTTCGCCGCGATCATCACGTCGGTAGCCCGGTTCAGGCCGTCGATCACCGAGTGCCGGCATCCGTAGATGTTGTCGAACTTGCTCTTCGTCACCGAATCGTTGACGTTGATCGCCGGGAAGAGCAGCTTCCCCGTCTTCTCCATCTCGTAGAGCCGATGCACGCCCGTCGTCGTCTCCTCGGATACGCCCCGGATCTCCCCTGCAACCCGCGTCCAGCCCTCGGGATCTTCCGAGATCGTCCGGCGCAGCGTGTCGAGAATGACTCCCCATTCTTCCGGATCCTTCTCCGCGTCGAACTCCGGGACGCGACCGGCTGCCTCGAACTCGACTCCCTTATGGACGAGCAGCGTCGCATCGCCGCCGTCGTCGAGGAGAAGGTTGGGGCCGGCGCCGTCCGGCCAGCGGAGTGCCTGCTCCGTGCACCACCAGTATTCCTCCAGCGTCTCGCCTTTCCACGCGAAGACCGGCACACCCTGGGGATTGTCCACACTTCCGCCCCGTCCCACGACCGTCGCCGCCGCCGCATGGTCCTGCGTCGAAAAGATGTTACACGAAACCCAGCGCACGTCAGCCCCGAGCTCGACCAGCGTCTCGATCAGAACCGCCGTCTGAATGGTCATGTGGAGCGAGCCCATGATTCGCGCGCCCGACAGCGGCCGCTGACCCGCGTACTCCTCGCGTAGCGCCATCAGCCCCGGCATCTCCTTCTCGGCCAGCCGGATCTCCTTGCGGCCGTACTCCGCCAGGCCGAGATCCGCCACCCTGTACGGCTCCCGCCCCGCCTCGGCCGCAGCCGCAAAGGCCCTGCTGTTCGATTCCAGTACAACGCTCACGTCGATCTCCGTGGTTCAGGATTCAGGATTCAGGATTCAGGATTCAGGATTCAGGATTCAGGATTCAGG
>JBBDRL010000021.1:0-11104 GCA_040905505.1 Gemmatimonadota bacterium
CGGGCTTCCGCAGTACCCAGGTCGTCATGCACCGCCGGTTCTGCACGTTGGTGGTCTTGATCGGATCCAGCAGGGTCGCGCCCAGCCGCGCGCTCCACCTGAGGAGAAGATCCTCGTCGACGAGGAAGCGCTCCGTTCCGTCCGGCAGCGACCCGCGTCGATTCTCGTCCAGCACGACCGGCACTTCCAGACCGATGACGGAAGCGAGGCGGGCGAAGAAGAGCCCGTCGGCATCCAGAACCCGCCACATCTCCTCGAGCATGCGGCCGAAGTGGCTCTCGTCCGAAGCGAAATGCAGAACCGCGCAGCAGAGTACGGCGTCCATACTGCGATCCTCCCACGGGAGGGCGTCCAACTCCCCCAGGACGAAGTTCTCCTGCGGCAGGCGCGGCGCGATCTCCGCACCCAGCGCACGTGCGCGCATGATCGCTCCAGGATCCCGATCGACGCCGTGGACCTCCAGGCCAGCGCGCAGGAAATAGACGAGGTTCCGCCCCGTTCCACACCCGGCGTCCAGGATCCTCCGGGCGGCATCGAGGCGTCCGCGCAGCAGTTGATCGAAGAGATAGATGTCGAGCTCTCCGAGCTGCCGGCGGAGTTCGCGGCTGGCTGCCTCAGATCGGTTGCCGGGCATCTCCGGGATTGAACGTCAACTCGAGGTGAGTTCGATGGCCGGGGCGCTCGCCTGGCGTCCACGGTGGCATTGATCCATGCTGGCGCTTCGTCCTCTACGGGTCAACATTCTGACCGGCCGCCGCACCAGCCGCCTGTGACCGCGATACCAGTTCCTTCATCTGATCCTCCTCGAGTCGGTAGGAGTGCCATTCGCTGAGCTGAATGGCCCCTCGCCGCTGGTAGAACCCGATCGCGTTCTCGTTCCAGTCGACGACCATCCACTCCATGCGAGCGCAGCCGCGATCGAGGGCCTCCTCCACGAGATACTGGAACATCGCTCCTCCGAAGCCGCTTCCGCGCACATCGGAATAGACGAAGATATCTTCGAGGTAGAGGGAGGGGCGGCCGAGAAAGGAGGAGTACCCCTCGTAGGTGATCGCGTACCCGACGTCCCTCCCGTCCATGGAGGCGAGGAACGCGGAGAACCTGCGGTGGTCGCCGAACCCATGCTGTAGCAGGCGCTCCTTCGCGCCTGACGTGGGGCGCGGGAGTTGCTCGAAATCAGCATGCGCGTCGATGAGCTGAAGGAACGACTGCTTGTCGGCGCGCGTAGCCGGTCTGATCTTGATCTCTGCCATTGTTCATTGTTCTCGTAGCGAAGTCGATGTGGCGGCCCCGACCAGGGACCGGCATCGGCGCGGTGCCCATCACCGCAATTTGTCGCCCGGCGTTCGGCGCGGGGCTGCGGAGATCGAGATCGGGCCCGAACTCATCCTCTCTGCAGCCCGAACGGCCTCCGCTCCACCACCGCTCATTCGGCATCCCGATCGGAATCCCCCAGTACGAAGACCGGGAGGGTGATGCGCCACACGATGGCGACGAACCGCAGGCTGACAACGACCGACATCCCGAGGAGCGCCGCGGCGGCCCGATCGACCCCCGCCCCCTGGAGGAGAAGATAGACGACGGCGCCGGCGATCGCAGCGGTCGCATAGATCTGGCCACGACGAAGGATCATCGGGATCTCGGTCGTGAGTATGTCGCGGATGACCCCGCCCGCCGCGCCGGTCAGTGTACCCATCAGCACGACCGCGATGCCGGAAAGGCCGCTCTCTTCGGCGATCTGCGCGCCACTGATGGTGAAGAGCGCGAGCCCGAGCGCGTCGGCGACCAGGAGCAGGCGTTCGGGTGGGCGGAAACGCCGCGTGTAGAGGATGGCGGCCGCGGCGGAGCCGAGGATGATGTAGAGGTAGATCGGATCCGCGATCCAGAATACTGGATGCCGGTCCAGGAGCAGGTCGCGCGTGGTCCCCCCTCCGATCGCCGTGACCGCCGCGATGACGACGACGCCGAGCAGGTCGAGCCGCTTGCGCCCGGCCACCAACGCACCGCTGATGGCGAAGACACCGACCCCGAGGAGCTCCAGGACTTCGAGGATCAAGTCAGTTCCTTCCCGCCCGCCGCTTCGGAGCCGAGTCGCGCCTCCCGGTGGGCGCACCGTCGCTCGCATCCAGCACGAGCCCGCCTCCGCGGACCGTCGCGCCCAGAACCAGAGCGCCGCTGATGAGGACGAAGTTCTTGATGATGTACTGACCCTCCATCGTCGGGGCGTACGGGACCCGAATGAACACTTCTGCGGGGAAGAGGACGACGGACGTCGACGTTCCGAAGACCGGCCGAGGTAACGCCCGTCGATCCCGTCATCGTACCGGTACGTCGAAGTACCGGTCGGGATAGGGCTCGCCGCTCAAGGTGAAATGCCACCACTCCTGCGTGTAATTGGTAAACCCGTGCTTTTCCATGACAGCCTTGAGGAGCAGTCGATTCCGACGCGCTTCGGCGGCTATCGCCGGGTTCGCCGTGTGCGATAGAGGATCGAAGCAGTCATAGGCCGTGCCCATGTCGAGCGAGTCGCCGTCCAGGCGCTCAGGGGCGGGAAGACGGCAGTCGACGACCCCTTCCACTTCCCTTTCGGGCGGCTGCGCGGGCAAGGGAACGATCGTCAGGTCTACCGTGCTTCCGCGGCTGTGCCCCGATCGCTCGGCGATGTAACCCTCGTCGAAGAGATCGGCCTTGTCGACCGCGGGATAAAACCCCTCCTTCATCGTCGTGTCGGCCGGGTCGGCCGCCCAGGCAACGAAGTCGTCGACGGCGCGCTGCGGGCGGTAGCAGTCGAACGTCTGGAGTCCGAGCCCGAACGGCCGCAGCTCCGCCTGAACCCGCGCGAGCGCGGCCCCGGCCTGGAGGGTTACCAGGCACTTCGGTGCTTCATACCCGGCGATCGGGCGTCCGATGAAGTTGTGGCTCCCGTGGTAGCGGGCATCGACCACGATCGTGGGAGCTATGTCCGCAATCGATACGAACGGCGAGTCGGAACGGGCGCTAGACTGCGCATCTGCCGACGTTGCCAGGAGCAGGACCAGAACCAGTGAACGCATTCTCCCTCCGTGATGATGTGGGCGACGATATGTCGCATATGGTAGCCGGCGCGGCGAACTCGCGGAAGGCGTTGGGCTGCCGGGGACCGCTACAGTGCCTCGACACACGCTGAGGTGTGCTCTCGTATCGCAACGGCCGCGACGTCAGCACCGCGTTCGGTGATAAGTTTTGTGACCAGCCGTCTCGGACGTCCGACGCCCTCCCGCCCCGTAATTACCCCAGCAACTGGTCATGTCGAACGTCGTTGGGCCCGGTGAGTGCATGGAACGGCCGCGCTTCCTTCGCAAACGGAGAATCACATGCGCGAAACCAGGTCGTCTCTCCCGAGCCCAGGGGAGCGCCGGCTATACGAGGACGCGGACTCCCTCATAAGCGCGGCGCTGCGAGCGGTCGAGCCGTGTCGGCTCGTCGAAGCGGCTCTGGAGGGGCGGCCACCGCAGCCCGCCGGCGAACTGGTCGTCATCTCCGTGGGTAAGGCAGCGCGGGCAATGGCCGAAGGGGCCCGCCGGGTGCTCGGATCGCAGATCGGCGAGGGCATCCTCCTCTTGCCGCGGCGAACTCCTGGTGCCATTCCCGAAGGCTTTGCGACGTTCCCGTGCGGTCACCCCCTCCCGGATCAGGGCAGCCTCAACGGGTCACGGGCGGTGCTCGAGGCGGCTCGCCGGGCGCACGCCACCGACCTCGTTCTCCTCCTCATTTCCGGCGGAGCCTCGGCGTGCCTCACGCTCCCCCAGGAAGGGATCTCTCTGGACGACCTCCGCGAGACGACAGATCTCCTCCTGAAGGCGGGGGCGCTTATCCAGGAGGTGAATGCGGTTCGCAAGCACCTCGACCGACTGAAAGGTGGGCAGATGGCAAGGGCCGCCGCCCCCGCCTCGATCCTCGCCCTGCTGCTATCCGATGTCCCTGGAGATCTCCCGGACGTGATCGGGTCCGGACCGGTATCGCCGGACAATAGCACCTTCGCCGATGCCTCAGATGTGTTGAAGCGATACGGCCTGTGGGAGCGGGTTCCCGACTCCGTGCGCCGGCACGTGGAGCGTGGCCTCGAGCGTCAGGTACCCGATACGCCCAAAGAAGCGGAGCCGGACTTCGACCGCGTCCAACTGCGGGTAATCGGAAACTCCGCGACAGCGGTGGGGGCCGCTCGTAGGGAGGCGGAGCGGAGGGGCTACCGAACGATCGTTCTGTCGACGGAGCTCACCGGCGAGGCGCGCGCCGTCGGATCTCGACTGGCCGGCCGCGCCCGGGAGCTTCGCGAAGCGCGCGGGATGACTGCGCCTCCGACTTGCGTGCTCGCCGGCGGCGAGACCACGGTGACGGTAATCGGAGGCGGCCGGGGCGGTCGCAACCAGGAGCTCGCGTTGTCCGCGGCTCTCGTGCTCGATGGACTGGAGAATGTCCTCGTCGCTTCCGTGGGTACGGACGGGGTCGACGGGCCTACCGATGCCGCCGGCGCCAGAGCAACCGGGAGCACGGTCAATCGGGCGCGGAGCAATGGTCTGGATCCGGCGGAGCACCTGGCGAGCAACGATGCCTACCCGCTCTTCAGGGTGCTGGACGACCTGATCCTCACCGGCCCGACCGGCACCAACGTGTCGGATCTGATGATGGTTCTCGTGGGCGACTCGGCGGGAGACAGCGAACAGAGAGCCGACCCCGAGCGGGGCGGCCGAACCGGCCGCGGCGATCCTGTCAGCGGTGCGGACGGATCCGCACCCAGGTGAGGGATGAGTTCGACGTTCGAAGATGTGCTACTCTCGATGGACGGCATTGTGGTGTCAGGAGGCAATACCTTGAACCAGCAGGCGATCTGGCGGGCCCAGGGAATCGACGCGGTGCTGCGCGAGGCATGGGACCGCGGCATCGTGCTGGGCGGTGCGAGCGCAGGGTCTCTCTGCTGGTTCGAGGAGGGGACGACGGACTCGCGGCCACGGCGGCTCACGAAGGTAGAATGCCTCGGATTCCTGAACGGAAGCCACTCACCGGCCGGGGGGCCCGGCCCCCGCTGAACGGTCGCCCCTGCGAGCCGTTCATCGACCCGGGCTTTCCGCTCCTTCCAGCCTGGATCAGGCGAACTCGCGGGCGTCGATGATTTGACCCGTCTGGGTTCCGCCGAAACTCGCCCTGTACGCGCGGGCTACCTTCGCCGCCGGCACTCCGCCGCTGGGGTCCTGCCCCATGCCGGCCAGGGTCTCGCTCACCCAGGGGGGACTGACGACGTTGACGCGGATACCGCGCGGCGCCTCCAGTGACGCGGCCCGCGCGAAGCCTTCCAATCCCGCATTGACCAGGCTGATGGCGGCGCTGCCGTGGCTCGGCTCATGGGCGAGCACTCCGCTGGTCAGCGTGATCGAGCCTCCGTCCCGCACCGACGAAAAGCCAAGACGGACGAGGTTGACCTGGCCCATGAGCTTGTTGCTCAGGCTGAGCTCGAAGTCCGTGTCGGTGAGTTCAGCCAGGGGCTTGAAAGCAGCCTGCCCGGCACAGCAGATGACGCCGCCGACCAGCCCAACTCGCGTCAGGAGGTCACGAATCGAAGGCGCTGAGCCGAGGTCGACTTGGTGATCCCCCGTCGTGCTTCCCGCTGTGATCACTTCATGCTCGGGTGCGAGGATGTCCGCGACCGCGGACCCGATCGTTCCAGTTCCCCCGACTATGAGAACCCGCATCTGGACCCCTCCGTTGATTCGAGAAAAGCCCTGCGGCGCGCTACGCGCCGAGAGGTGCGACGAAACCTTTGAGTGCTCTCCGATCCCGACCTGGAGAACGTCTCCTTGCAGTTTCTTTGCGGAGGGCGGTGCGGCCACCGGCCGGTCGGACTATCGACCGCGAAAATCCGAGATCTCGGCGATGGTCGCGTCAAACGAATAAAACCCGTTGGTTACGCGTATGCTCTCCAGTCCACGCTGAGCAGCCAGGCGTCGAGCGAAATCCACATCCGAAGTACTCGGCACGGGAACTCCCAGCGCACCGTTAGTTTGCCGCGTGTGGTTGTGTAATACATACCGGTACTGCCATCCCGCGGCCACGTACTCGTCCACAATCTCGAAGCCGTGGACTGAAGACGGAGGAAACAACTCGGTGCCAGCGCCGAATACCACGACCACCTCGTTTCTCTCCCCAAGTCGATTCACCAACACCGACGCGAGAAATTCCGTTGGACGCTCCAACTGAGGCACTCGAGCGTTCTGTTCGGCAAAAAGAAGGGCATCGAGGCAGCTAATCGGTTCAATCGAGCCGACGCCCTCCCGATACGCGAGATTGTTATTGAAGTTCTCATCCCGCCACACCTCGGCATCGCCGTCGTTTGGTGTGGGCACATAGAGGGCGGGATACCTCTCATGTGTACCTTCGGCATGGATTGTTGCGCGATAGACCAGAAGGCCAGCTTCGTCGGGAAGCACCGGTTGGGCGTGAACCTCTTCCAGGAGAAACCTCCATACCTTCAAGACGAGTCCTCCGTCTTCAACGATGGTCGTTGGATCGGAAGGGAGGACACATCTTGGCTCTACCGTTGCGAGGAGCCCGGCCTCCGGATCCGGATACGCGTTGAGACCCCGGGGTTCGTCCGCGGTCCGCAGTCCGCACGAGACAAGGCTCAAGAGGAGCCCACCGATCACCACTCGGTCTGTCATCTCGACTCCCTTGGGCGGGTGAGCACACCGTGTCGCGACGCTCCGTTAATTTTCACTTGCGGAGACCCTCGGGGCGGACCTTCCCGCCGGCGTCACCCGGCTCACCGAGAAGGGCGGCTTACTCCCTGCTGATGCGGAGATGTTTCCAGTGCGAACAACTCCAGTATGTTCAAACGACCCCGACGGCTGCACACCGCGAGATTGGCAAACGGAAAGCTGACGAACACCACGTGAACGTACTCAACGTACAAAACCTCCGGAAGAGCTTCGGCACCCGCACCGTTTTCGAGGGGGTCTCCTTCGCGATCGACGAGGGGGAGAAAGTGGGCCTGATCGGCGCGAACGGATCGGGAAAGACGACGCTCTTCCGGATCGTGGCGGGCGAGGAGGGGCGCAACGATGGGACGATCGCGCTCAAGCGCGGCGCTTCCGTGGGGTATCTGGCGCAGGAGCCACGATTCCAGCCGGATGCCACCATCCGCTCGGCGGTCTCGGCCGGGCACCCGGAGCTGTTGGCGTCACTCCGATCGTATCAGGAGATCTCCGCGACGCTGGCGAAGCCGCACTCGGACCACGAGCGACTCCTGGCTCGGCAGGGCGATCTGATGGCGAGGATCGATGCGCTCGGCGGATGGGACTGGCAGCATCGGGTCGAGACGATGCTGACGCGGGTCGGCGTCGACGCATGGGACCGCCCCGTCGCGGGACTCTCGGGAGGTGAGCAAAAGCGGGTCGCGCTCGCACGCGCCCTCCTCCAGCAGCCGGACCTGCTACTCCTGGACGAGCCCACCAACCACCTCGACGCGGACACGACGCTCTGGCTCGAGGAGCATCTGGTCGAGTACCCCGGCGCCGTCATGCTCATCACCCACGACCGCTATTTCCTCGACCGGGTCGTCACGCGCATGATCGAGGTTTCCCGGGCAGAGCTCACGACCTATCCGGGCGGCTACACAGAATACCTCGAAGCCAAGAGTGAGCGGATCGAGCGGATGACGGTGGAGGAGCAGAAGCGCGGCAAGCTCATTCGCCAGGAGCTCGCCTGGGTCAAGCGCTCACCCTCGGCGCGGACGGGGAAGCAGAAGGCGCGGATTCATCGCCTCGAGCGGACCCGGGAGGCCCACGCCCGGCAACAGCTCCCCAAACAGGATGTGGTGGACATCGCCTTCGGCGCGCCACCCCGGCTCGGCCGCACGGTCCTGGATCTGCACGAGATCTCGAAGTCCTACGACGACCGCATCCTGATCGAGGATCTGAGCACCCGACTCCGAGCCGGGGAGCGCATCGGGGTGATCGGTCCCAATGGCGCTGGAAAGACGACCCTCCTCCGCATCATCCTGGGCGAGGAGACGCCGGGTTCCGGCGCGGTGGAAGTCGGGGTGAACACTCGCATCGCCTATTACGACCAGGGACGCGAGGAGCTCGACCCTTCCCTTCTGGTTCACGAGGCGGTCTCCGATCAGGAGTGGGTGACCGCCGGCGGCCAACGGACTCACCTGCGGAGCTACCTGGAGAGTTTCCTCTTTCCCAGCGAGGTCCAGTCGCAGCGCGTGGCCAGCCTCTCCGGAGGCGAACGCAATCGCCTGCTGCTGGCCCGGCTCCTCCTCCAGGAAGCCAACCTGCTCATCCTCGACGAGCCGACGAACGACCTGGACCTCATGACCCTCCAGGTCCTCGAGTCGGCGCTCGCGACCTTTCCCGGGTGCGTCCTGGTCGTCACCCACGACCGCTTCTTTCTCGACAAAGTCGCGACCGGTCTGCTCGTGTTCGAGGGTGCCGGCGTCGTCCGGCGGCATGAGGGCAGCTACGATCTCTACCGGCGTGTGCGAGACGAGCGGCTTGCCGCGGCAGCGCCGGCGAAGGCGGGCAAGCCGAAGTCGCCCGAGGCGGCCCCGCGGGCCGATCACGGAACCCGTCGGCTCTCCTACATGGAGAAGCGCGAGCTCGAATCGATCGAGGTGGAGATCGTCAGCGCCGAAGCAGACGTCGCACAATACGAGCGGCGGCTCGCGGACCCCGCCCTCTACTCGGACCGACCGGACGAGGTCGAGCAGGTCACCCTCGCCTATCAGGAGGCGAAGGCGAGGGCGGAAACGCTCTACGCCCGCTGGGCGGAGCTCGAGGAGCGGCAGGCGGGCTGAACCGACGCCTGTGCCAGCACGGCTGAACTCGATGGCTTAAGCATTCGGAGCTCCGGCCTTCAGCGTTCGCGGGTTAGACCCTCAACGATCCACGGAACCCCCTGGCGCCATAGTACGAGTCCGCACCGTTGTGAAATATGAAGACTCTGCCATAGCGGAAATCGCCGAAGATCGCGCCACCCAGTTCGCGCACGCTCGAAGGCGTCTTCAACCAGCTCGAGGTCTTCGTATCGAAGTCACCGAGCTCCTGCAGCTCCCTGTACTGATCTTCCGACAGGAGCTCGATGCCGATGGCAGCCGCCATGTCCACCGCGTTGGTTTCCGGCTTATGCTTTTTCCTCGACTCGAGTGCTTCACGATCATAGCAGGCGCTTCTGCGGCCTTGCGGGCTCTCCGGTGAACAATCGAACCATACGAATTCGCCCGATGCTTCATCATAGTCGACCACATCCGGCTCGCCGCCAGTCCTCTCCATTTCACTGAGTACCGCAAGCGCCGTGGTGCTGGCCTCGAGCTTCGCTTGTACGTCAGCCCAGTCGAGATTCGTATGGCGGTTCATGTGGCTCTCGAAACGGTCCTTCAATGTTCTGAGTAGTTCTGCACGCTGTTCTGCTTTCATGTCCCTTTTCGGATTCCGATCATTGGCACGGGCGGTCGAAAAGACGGCCGGCGCGGCGCGACATCGTGCCACGGCGCGCCGGCTCCACTCATTGCGGCCCGGCTCTACCCGCGCTTCGCGGCTTCGTTGATGTTGCCTTCCGCAAGCTTGTCGAGCTTCTTGTCTGCCGCGTACTCCTGGTCGAGGATCTGGTTCAGGACTTCGGCGTCGTCTTCGCGACCTAGCGATCGTGCATAGGCCCGCGCCGTGCCGTAGCCAGAGATCTCGTAGTGCTCCACCCGCTGAGCGGCGGCGATCAGGAAGGCGTCCCGCACTGCGGGCGACGCCTCTTCGTCGATCGCGTCCTCGCCCTCCTCCAGCAGGCCTTCCATGCCCTTACACTTGGTGCTGCCGGGGTTCTCGTCCAGGTTCTGCAGAAGCTGGTGCACCTTCTCGAAGTGCTGCTGGGTTTCTTTCAGGTGACTTGCGAATGCTTCCCGCAACTGCGGCGAGTTGGCCGCTTCGACCATCTCGGGCAACGATTCGGTCAACTGCTTCTCGGCGCTGTACAAGTCCTTCAGCTCGTGCACGTAGAGATCCTTGAGAGTCTTCAGTGGCATGTTCGATTCCTGGTGTCTGGTGAACTGCTCGGGACTCGTTCGGAGGGCACGTACGATGCCAGATACTTCTCGGTGGCGACGGCGGGCGCTTCGCGCCAATGCCTCGGGATCTGAGCCGTACCACCCAACTTGTCGTAGGCGCGCGCCGAGCTGGCGCGTGCTGGAAACACCTCCGGTCGCTGCGGTGGCCGCCCGCATGCCGGCGGAGTGGTTGCACCCGAATGCGTTCCACTCAAGCAGGTCCTGGGAATCCCTCGGTTTCCATCACACCTCTTGCCTGCTGGAGGTGCCTTTCCTCATGCACCGCCAGAATCGTGAGGCAATCGTCCAAGCTGTAGGTCACCCACCGCAGCAGCGGCGAAGTGACAATGGTCCTCTTCCGGTCGATGTCGGACGGTAGGATCCGCAGATGTCCAATCAGTTCATCCTGGTGTCGAGCAAAGCGCTCGACGATTCCTGCGTCGATCTCACTCGTAGCCGGCTCGGCCTTCGAGCTCGTCTTCATCTTCCTTCGATACCCGGGGCTCGTGGTCCTGACCAGGATCTTGCCCAGGAGGCCGCTCAGCGGCGAATATCGCTCCCAAAAGGTGGGTGTTGGAGGGCCCGCCCTCAGCGATTCGAGTGATGGAAAATAGAGCCGATTGGTCCGGATGAGATGGTCGAGGCATTGGGCAATGCTCCATCGCCCCTGCGCAGGTTTCCAGTTGAGCTGGTCACGGGACAGACTGCCAAAGGCGGTTCGAACGTCCATCGTGACCTGCTCTAAGCTGGCGATGACCTGATCGATCCGCGCGTTCATAGGCTCTCTCCGAACGGGACTCGGCCGGGCCCACGCCCGCTTCGTGGACCTCGCCGCCATGCTTGCACTTGCTCACATGCCTACCGCTCGAGCAAGTCCTTGAGATTCCGTCCTTCCTCCTTCATGTGCTGACGGACGGCATCGAACTCACGCCGGTTCAGCCAAGCCCTAATCGGGCCTGTTCGAATCGGAATGCGTGCGATGAGCAGTGAGGATTCTCCTCGCGGCTGCACCTCGAAACTGATGCGAGGCAT
>JBBDRL010000022.1:0-4391 GCA_040905505.1 Gemmatimonadota bacterium
GATAGCTGATAGCTGATAGCTGATAGCCTACACCCGAACTCGCGTACATGCCGACTTTTTCTTACTCCGCCCGCTCCCCCGCTGGTGACATCCAGACTGGCGAGATCGAGCTACCGACGCGCGATGAGGTCGTCACGTATCTGCGGCGTCAGCGGCTGATCCCTGTATCGGTCAAGGCGAAGCCGAAGGAGGTCTCGTTCTCGTTCGGGTCGGGGGTGAAGACTCGGGAGATCGTCGTGTTCACGCGGCAGTTCGCGACGATGATCAACGCGGGGCTGCCGCTGGTGCAGAGCCTCACGATCCTGGCGGAGCAGTCGGAGAATCCGCGCTTCGCGACGGTCATCACCGCGGTCCTCAACGACATCCAGGCGGGGCAGACGCTCGCGGACGCCCTGCGGCGGCACCCGAAGGTCTTCACGGACCTGTACGTGAACATGGTCGCGGCCGGTGAGGCGGGCGGCATCCTGGACACGATCCTCAACCGGCTGGCGGTCTTCCTGGAGAAGAACGACGCCCTGACCCGGAAGATCAAGGGCGCGATGACCTACCCGGCGGTGGTGCTGGTGGTGGTCATCGGTGCGACGACGATCCTGCTGTGGCAAGTGGTGCCGGTCTTCGCGAACATCTTCCAGGACGCCGGGATGGCGTTGCCGACGCCAACGCGTGTCGTCCTCGCGATCAGCGAGTTCCTCCAGAGCTACATCCACTGGGTCTTCCTCGGCATCATCGGCATCGCGATCGCCATCCGGCAGTATTACCAGACCTCGGGTGGGCGCCTGGCGATCGACAAGCTGCTCCTCCGAATGCCCATCCTCGGGTCGCTCATCCGCAAGGCGGCGGTCTCGCGATTCACCCGTACGCTCGGGACGCTGGTCTCCTCCGGCGTCTCGATCCTCGAGGGGCTCGAGATCACGGCCCGCACGGCCGGCAATCGGGTCGTGCACGATGCGGTGATGCAGTCCCGGAAGTCGATCGCGGGCGGCGCCACCATCTCGGAGCCGCTGAAGAAGTCCGGCGTGTTCCCGCCGATGGTCGTGCAGATGATCAACGTCGGCGAACAGACGGGTGGGCTGGACGAGATGCTGTCGAAGATCGCCGACTTCTACGACGATGAGGTGGACGCGGCGGTGACGGCCCTGACATCGATCCTCGAGCCGGTGATGATCGTGATCATGGGTATCGTGATCGGTGGGATGGTGGTCGCGATGTACCTGCCGATGTTCGATCTGATTCAGACGGTGCAGGGATAAAGGGGTGATCGTGGTCAGATAATTTGCGAAGCGGTGGTCAGCTATTCCGCAATTCTCCGCGAACTCCGCTGCCACGACCGTCTCGAGTCGGTTGCCCCGCCCCAGCCCTGCTCCGTCGTACTCCGGATCCAGGCGGCACAGGTTGGCCAGCTTCATGGAGATCCCATTCGCGTTGCGGAAGGCCCGCGTGCGGACCCCGGGCGGGTGGAGGGGCAGGCGGTTTAGCGTGCGGCTGAGCTCGACCACGGCCGGGTGATCGGCCGGGAGCGGCCGCCGGCCGGTCCGCATGAACATGTGCAGCAGCAGGATCAGCTCGTCTCTCACCCACGCGGGGTTCCGGGCCATCCTCTCCCTCCTATCCGCTCGCTGAGCTGCAGCACGTTCGATCCCCCAACATGGTCGTCTCCGGCAGGGGACGCCATCCCATCATCAGGAGTCCGGACACCCCCTCAGCAGCCGACGCAGCGCGCCGGCCGCCGGCTTCGCCACGCCGCCTTGCCGCGGAATCGGGCGGGAAAGTCTCACGTGCGATTCCGAAACTGCTTCCGAGATGGCCTTGCCATCATCTACGTGGAATCTCGGTTTCGGGTTCTGTCCGCCGAGGTTCTACCCCGCCGAGAATCTCGGGCGGAATCTGTAGTCCAAAGGATACCGTTTCCGTATGAGCGGGTAAGTGGCGGCCTCTCCCGGCGGAGGGAATTCCGGCGTCGTATTCAGCTCGCCTTCCCCTTGACAGCGACAGGAGCAGCGCGCATCCTTAGCCTCGACGGCGACAGGACCTCTCTCCCGGACCTCACATGGCCCATCGAAACCAGACGGATGCCCTGCGGGGCTCGCTCGACCTTGTCGTCCTGAAGACCCTGTCGCTGGAGCCCCTGCACGGCTGGGGGATCAGCCAGCGGGTACAGCAGATCTCGGGTGGGGCGCTGGAGCTGGGGCAGGGCTCGCTCTACCCGGCCCTGCAGCGGCTCGAGAAGGAGGGGCTGGTCACGAGCGATTGGCAGACGACGGAGAACAACCGCAGGGCGCGCTACTACGAGCTAACCCCCTCCGGCCGGCGCGCACTCGGAGCGGAGATGGATAGCTGGCAGCGCTTCGCCGCGGCCCTGGAGCTCGTCCTCCACGCTCCCTGATCCCACCGGCGAACCCCACCTTCCGCAGAAAGAGCATCGAATGAAGTGGACGCACGGAATGTGGGCGCGCCTGCGCCTGCTGCAGCGGCGCGAGGCCGAGGAGCGGATGGATGAGGAGATCCGCTTCCACCTTGACATGGAGACGGAGAAGAATCTGCGCGGTGGAATGACCCCCGGGGAGGCGCGGCGGCAAGCGGTCCTGGCCTTCGGCGGGGTGGAGGCACAGAAGGAGGCGGTTCGGGAGGGGCGGTCCCTCGCGTGGCTCGACGGTATGTCGCTGGACGTCAAGCTCGCCTGGCGGAGACTGGTCAAACAGCCCGGCCTGGTGCTGGTGGGAGGGTTGGGGATCGCGCTCGCTGTGGCCATCAGTACGGTGTTCTTCAGTCTCACGGATGCCGTCCTCCATTCGACTCTTCCCTTTGAGGAGGGCGAGCGCGTAGTCGCGATCGAGATCCGCGACACGGGGAGCAACGACCCGGAGCGCCAGATCCTGCACGATCTTGCGGTTTGGGGAGAGGAGCTGGAGTACGTCGAAGACGTCGGCGCCTGGAGCTCGGTCGTTCGCAACCTGATCGTTGCCGGTGGCGCGGCGAACCCCGTCACTGTCGCTGAGATCAGCGCCTCGGGCTTCCGGCTGGCCCGTGTTCCCCCGCTTCTCGGTCGGCCTCTCGTTGGGGAAGACGAGCGAGCCGGAGCGCCGCCCGTCGCAGTCATCGGCCACGACGTTTGGCAGGCACGCTTCGGGGGTGATCCCGACGTCGTCGGGCGGGAGATCCGTCTCGGGGGCACGGTGCGCACCGTGGTTGGAGTGATGCCGGAGGGCTTCGGCTTCCCGGTGAACCACAGCCTGTGGATACCGCTGCGACTGGACCCGACGGCTCACGACAGGCGCGAGGGACCCGAGATCTTCATCTTCGGCCGCCTCGCGCCCGGCGCCACGCTCGAGGCTGCGCAGGCGGAGCTGACGACGGTGGGGCTGCAGATGGCCGCCGCCTTTCCAGAAACTGACGCACGGCTTCGCCCCCGCGTCGTGCCGTACACGCTCCAATACGTGCCCGATACGATCGGCTTCGAGTTCGCCCTGATCCAGCTCCTCATCGTCCTGCTCCTCGTCGTGATCTGCGTGAACGTCGCCGTCCTGGCCTATGCCCGGACGGTCACGCGCGCAGGCGAGGTCGCGGTGAGGAGTGCCCTGGGAGCACGACGCCGCCGCATCGTCGCGCAGCTCTCCGCCGAGGCCCTCGTCCTTTCGCTGGGAGCGGCCACGGTCGGAGTGACCCTTGCGCGGCTGTTACTCGGATGGTTCGAGTCGTTCGAGAAGCAAGGGGGCGACCTGAGCTTCTGGGTCGATTACGGCCTCTCCCCGGGCGTGGTCATCCACGCGGTCGGGCTCGCCCTGCTTGGCGCCTTGATCGTTGGCGTGGGGCCCGCACTGAAGGCGACGGGACGCCAGCTACGGACGGGGCTCAGTGGCCTGGGCGGCGCCACCGGAATGCGCCTCGGTAGGACGTGGACGGCGCTGATCGTCGCGCAGGTGGCGATCGCAGCCACGGTGCTGCCTGCGGCCACGTACGGCACCTGGAACTACTTCCGGTACGGATTCGCCCAGCCTGGATTCGCGGCGGATGAATTCCTGACCGCGCGCCTGGAAATGGATGTGGATGCTGCTCCGAGCGCGGAGGCCGAGGATGCTGAGCGCACGCGTGCCGGGCGCTACGGAGACCGCCTCGGTGAGCTGGTGGCGCGACTCGAGGCTGAGCCCGGCGTCGCCGACATTACCTTCGCGACCCTCGACGTCGCCGGCACGCTTCCGGCCTCGATCGAGGTAGAGGACGTACCGGCCCCGGAAGAATCCCCCACGGGCCACTCGATTCGCACCAACTACGTGGACGTGGACTACTTCGACGCCTTCGGAATTCCGGTACTCGCGGGCCGTGGATTCCGCTCGGGTGACGTGGGCGCGGCGGCGACCGCGATAATCGTGAACAACGCCTTCGTGGAGCAGGTT
>JBBDRL010000022.1:4491-13005 GCA_040905505.1 Gemmatimonadota bacterium
GCGATCGCTCTCGTGACGCTGAGCGTGCTCCTCCTCTCCGCGGCCGGCATCCACGCGCTCATGTCCTTCACCATCGCCCGGCAACGCAAGGAGATCGGGATCCGGGCCGCCCTCGGCGCCCTACCGCACCGACTCCTCGCCAGCATCTTCTCCCAGGCTCTGATTCAGCTTTCGATCGGCCTCTCCATCGGGATCGGGATGTCCTTCCTGCTCAATAGTCTCGTCGAAAATCTCACAGGCGGAAAGGAGGCGGTGATCGTGCCCGCCGCCGCCGCGATCATGATGCTTGTGGGGCTCCTCGCCGCCCTCGGGCCCGCGCGACGGGGGCTGCGGATCGAGCCCATGGAAGCTCTGCGAGCGGAGTAGGCCGGCGGCCGTTCGGTCCTACTCCGCCTCCATCGCGACCCTCGGCTCCACCCGCGACGCGCGCCATGCGGGCACCCAGGCGGATACCAGCGCGACGCAGATCAGCAGGAGCGCGGTCGCCGCGAAGATCCTGGGGTCCGAGGGGCTGACCTCGAAGGTGAGGGAGGAGAGCCAGCGCCCCAGAAAGAGGGCGCCCACCGTTCCGCCAGCGAGGCCGAGCCCGACCACCACCGCCGCCTGCCAGAGCACCAGCCTCCGCACGTGCGCGGCGGAGGCGCCGAGCGCGATTCGCACGCCCATCTCCCGCGTACGTTGCCGCACCCCGTACGAGAGCACCCCGTAGAGCCCGAGCGCGGCCAGGAGCAGCGCCACGCCCGCGAAGACGGCCATCAGGAAGAGCGCGAAGCGCCGTTGGGCGGTGCCGCGCCCGACCACTGCCGCCAGCGTGCTCGGCTGGTGCAGAACGAGCTGCGGATCCAGTGAAGCGAGAGCGGTGCGGGCTGCCGCGGTCGCCTCGAGCGGCGACCCCTCGGTCCACACCACGTAGGTGAGGGCCCAGTTGCGGTTGCCGGCGAACTGCGCGTGCAGGTGGTAGACGCCCGGGGCGGGGGTCCCTTCCGGATCCAGAGCCACATCCTCTACCACCCCGATCACCGTCCGGTCCTGCCCGCCCGCCCGGATCGCCTGTCCCAGGGCGCTCACGCCGGGGAAGAGGCGCTCGGCGACGGTGCGGCTCACCACGGCGACGGCATTTTCGCTCGCGAGTGCGTCCCGGGAATCGAAGAGGCGCCCCTCCCGGAGCGGGATGCCGAGCAGCTCGAAGTAGTCCCCCTCGACGACCCGCTGCTCGCCCGGCACCATGGGCGCATCCTCCACTCCGGCAAGTGGACCGGTCGATGCCCAAGTGCCCCAGGAGTGATAGGTCCCGGTCGCCGGAAGGCGGCTGACCGCGGCCGCGCCATTCACGCCGGGGAGCGCCTCCAGGCGTCGGATCAACTCCGGGTGGAAGGCGGCCCGCCGCGCGTCGTCGTAGCGGGCCGCGGGCAGGTGGACATCGAAGGTGAGAACTCCCTCCTCGCGGAACCCGAGGTCAACCTGCTGAAGGTGGTAGAAGCTCATGAGGAGCACGCCCGCTCCCGCGAGGAGCATCAGTGCGAGGGCCATCTGCGCGACAGCGAAGCCGCTCCGCATTCTCCCCAGCGATCGGGACCCAGTGGTGCTCCGGCCCTGCTCCCGCAGCGCCCCCGCGGGCTGTATCCGGGCGAAGCGCAGTGCCGGGGCGAGCCCGAACCCCAGCCCGGTCGCCACCGTGAGTCCGAGGGCGAAAAGCAGGACGGCCCGGTCGACCCCCACCTCGCCGACCCGCGGGAGCGCGGCGTCCGCGACCGCGTCGAGGGCTTCGACGCCGATTACCGCGACCCCTATTCCGACGAGCCCTCCCCCCAGCGCCAGCGCTCCGCTCTCCACCAGCAGCTGGCGCAGGATCCGGCCCGGCCCCGAACCGAGTGAGGAGCGGATCGCGAACTCCCGCGTCCGGCCGACCGAGCGGACGAGAAAGAGGTTGGCCACATTGACGCAGGCCACCAGCAGCACGAGCCCCGCCGCCAGCAGCAGGAGCCGGAGCGCCCCCCGGGACCCACCCACCAGGTCCTCCTTGAGCCCCACCAGCATCACGGGCTCGTCCGCGACCTCGGGCCATTGCGTGGCGAATGCCTGGTTCAGCGAGGCGATCTCCGCCTGAGCCTGCTCCAACGTGACGCCCCCGCGCAGGCGACCGATCATCGTCAGGTAGTGATTCGCGAGCGACTCGGCGCTGGCCGAGGTGAGGTCCAGCGAGAGCCAGGCGTCCACGGGACCGACGATGGGGTCCTCCAGACCCTCCGGCGCGATCCCCACCACGGTGTACGGCTCCCCGCTGAGGCGCACGACGCGGCCAAGCAGGCCCTGATCTGCGCCGAAGCGGGTGCGCCAGAGCCGGTGGCTCATCACCATGCGGACGCCCCCCAGTTCGTCGTCCGGCTCGAAGCCGCGGCCCGCGACCGGAGGCGCGCGCAGCACGCGGAAGTAGCCCGACCCCACCTCCAGGATCCGCAGCCGCTCAGCCTGACCGCCCTCAGCGAGGTTCGCCCCCGTCTCGCTGTAGGTGTAGAGCGCCGCAACGTCCTGGAAGGAGGATGCCCGGCGTCGGATTTCCAGAAAGTGCGGGGCTGAGAGATAGGTCTTCTGGAGGACCGGGTCGTCGGTGTCGTACTGGTAGAAGCGTACGAGCCGACCCGACTCGGCATAGGGCAGTGGGTCGAGGAGCACGCCCTTCACTACGCTGAACACCGCCGTGGTGCCGCCGATCCCCACCGCGAGAGTGAGGACCGCGACCGCGGTGAACCCCGGGCTTCGGCGTAGCGTGCGCGCGGCGAAGCGCAGGTCCTGCCCAAGGGACGCCCACACCCTCGCACGCTTCCGGGACCGTTGGCGTCTGCGGCCGGTCTCGTTCAGCTCGCCACGAATCCGGTCCACGTCCCCGAACTCACGCTCCGCTTGCCGTCGGGCATCGGCCTCGGAGAGTCCACCGCGCATCAGATCCTCCACCCGCATGTCCAGGTGGAAGCGGAGCTCGTCGTCCACGTCGGACGCGGCGTCGCTGCCGATGAATTGCAGATACCTCCTCCAGATCGGCGTCTCTCGCATCGCGCGCTCCTATGCCCCCTCGGGCGCCGCTGTGAGGATCCGGTCGACGGCCCCGGTGAACCGATGCCAGCTCGTCACCCGCTCCGCCAGCTCCTGCCGGCCCGTCCGGGTGAGCCGGTAGAACTTCGCCCGCCGGTTGTTCTCGCTCAGCCCCCACTCCGCCTCGATCAACCCGCGATCCTCCAGGCGGTGGAGCGCCGGGTAGAGAGTGCCCTCCTCGATCTGCAGCTCCTCGCCAGAGGTGTCGAAGATCCAGCGGGCGACGGCGTACCCGTGCATCTCGCCCCAGGAGAGCGTCTTCAGGATAAGGAAGTCGAGCGTGCCCTGCACCGAGTCGATGATATTCCGCGGCATCCGCATCCTCCGGTATCAGCTCCCTTGCTTCACCAGGGGAATATGCCGGCCTATACATCGGATGGCAAGGGGAGGGCTAGGGACCGGTTCCGCGGACCCATGGGCCTACTCATCGAGGAATCGACCGCCCACTTGATAGCGCCTAATGGAATGCTTCGGGGGCGAAGAGAATCGCAAGATCAAAGAAGCATGACGAGAGCGAACAAGGAGCGATAGCGGCCGTTTTCACCCCGGTGAGTGTCAACACGGCCAGAGTTGACATGAAATAGCTAATTTAGCTATAGTATGGGAATGGTCATTCTTTCCAATTAGAGGTTTCTGATGAGGACACGACCGACAGAACCGCCTGGCGACCGTCATAAGATGGACTCGGTTCCTTCAACAGAGGCGCAGAACAACTTCGGCCGAGTGATGGGGCGAGTGGCTCGCGAAGGTGAGCTCTATATCACCAAGCACAATCGTCCCCAGGCTGTTCTCCTCTCGATCGACAAGTATCTGGAACTCGTCGGACCTGCTGCGATGGTCGAGCTTGATCCCCTGTCGCAAAGGTTTGATCAGATGCTTGCAGAGATGCAAACAGATCGCGCTGCGGCTGGTGCGGATCGGCTGTTCTCGATGACACCAGAGGAGTTGTCGAAAGCCTCGAAAGAAGGCGGATTCGAAGACGGCGAGTAGAACCAAAGCGGAATGCCGAGACCAGAGATCGTCGTCCTCGCTGGAACCAATGGAGCTGGAAAGAGCAGCGTAGCGGGACGTGCACTGCGGGCTCAAGGGGCGGATTACTTCAACGCGGATGAGGTGACCCGTTCATTACTCAACAATGACGCTTCGTTGTCCCCACAGGAGGCCAATTCCCGCGCCTGGTACAAAGGTCGGGACATGCTTCGCGAGTCAATCGCGAGTCGGCAGAGCTTCCGGTTCGAAACCACTTTAGGAGGCAACTCGATTAGAGACCTTCTCCTAAAGGCGGCGAATGTAGGAATCGCCGTGCGCGTTTTCTACGTCGCTCTGGAATCTCCCGAACTTCATATAGAACGGGTTCAAGCGCGGGTCGATCGTGGAGGCCATCACATACCGGAGGACAAGATCCGGGCACGGTACGATCGGAGCAGGCAAAATTTGGTGCAGCTACTGCCCCATATTGCTGAACTCCGTCTCTATGATAACAGCAAACCCGTAGAGCGAGGGTCCGCTCCTACCCCGCTGCATATCCTTCACGTGCGGAGCGGCCGGATCGACTTTCTCTGCCCGCTCCATCAGGTCCCGGGATGGGCAAAACCGGTCGTGCAACGGGCGCTTGAACTCTTCGGGGGAGGTGAGAGCGGCGGGTAAAGCACTCCGTCCTTTATGGTAGGTGGTGGCATTGAAGGGAATGTCCCCTTTCGTCGTAATGTGTGGCAAGCGACATGTGCGCGAAGGGTTGCCTGGCGCAACCGCCGTCGGGCCCGCGGCTACATCTACTCTTCCAATCATCAGTCGTCGGCGTCGTGCTCGCTCGATCGAGCGCACCCACGGGGCAGTGCCGAATGGCGCTGAACTCCCCACGCCGTCGGAGGCCCTATTCCGGTTCTCTTCCGCCGCGCGACCGTGTCGCGAGATACAGCCCGACCAGTATCGCCGCTCCGCCCACCGCGTGATACCCGGACAGCGACTCCCCCAGCAGCCGATAAGCCAGCATCGCGGTGAAAACCGGGACGAGGTAGATGAACATCCCGGTCACGCTTGGCCCGACGACCGCGACGGCGTGGTTCCAGAAGAGGAAGGCGAGGATCGAGGGGAAGATCGCGAGGTAACCGAACATCGGCAGGTGGACGGCGCGCCAGGCGAAATGCCCCTGGGCGGCGACTTCCCAGGCGAACAGAGGCAGCAGGAGCGCCACGCCGACGATGATCGTGACGGTCAGGAAGCCGACGGGGTGGAGCCGCACCCGCCAGAGGCGCAGGAGCACCGAGTACACGCCCCACACGACCACGGCCGCGATCATCAGCAGGTCCCCCTCCCGGAACGCCAGCTCCGCCAGCACTCGCCACTCCCCGCGTGCGACGATGACGAGCATCCCGACCGCCGCGGCGGCGAAACCGAGCGCCTGAACGCGACTGGTCTGCTCCCGCAGAACGAAATGTGCGAGGACTGCGATTGCGATCGGCATCGTCGAGTTGACGAGGGCGATGTTGACCGCGGTGGTCGTATGCGCGGCGAAGTAGAGGAGCGTGTTGTAGGCGCTGACGCTGAGGGTGCCGAGCCAGATCAGCGGCCGGATGTCGGCGCGGATGACGGACCCCGCGCGCCGCAGGTGCGGCAGCCCGAAGGGGAGGATGAACGCGAGGGCAACTGCCCAGCGCCAGAACGCGAGGGCGAACGGGCCGATCTCATCGGCGACGCCGCGGGCAATGACGGCGTTGCCCGCCCAGAAGAACGTCGCCGCGACGAGCCCCGCATAGGCCAGCAGACGCGGCCGCTCCACGAGCCGGTCACCAGTCTCGCGGATCCCACCCCTCGAAGGTTTCCAGTCCCACCGCGTCGGCGATCGCGTCCCAGCGGACCAGCTTGAAGTTCTGGTTCTCGTCCGGCATTTCATTGGCCCCGTCCTGGGCGACGAAGAGGCCGGCGGGGAAGCCGGGGCCAAGCGCGGTGCTGATGACCTGAACCCCGTCCGAATCGGAGGTGCCGTCGATACCCGCGGCGCCGTCGGGAGCGATGGCGAAGGTCCCCACATAGGGATTGTCGCCCTCGAGGTCGAAGACAGAGTAGGTGTTTGCGCCCTGGTTGGACACGATCAGGTAGCCCGCGCCGCCCATGCCGTGGTAGACGGTGATGCCTTCCAGGTCGTCCTGAAGGTCGGGGAGCTCTTCGACCGAGCCGACGAGGGTGGCCTGGTCACCACCGTCCGGTTCCGCGTCGTATCTCCACAGCGCCACATCCTCCTCAGCGACGTACAACGCGCCGGCGATGTCGTCCGCCGCACATCCTTCCGCCTGCGTGTCCACCTGAAAGTCGCGCACCTGCCGGATCGCGATGCCGTCCCCCTCGGCGACCAGCTCCCACTGCCGGAACAGCCCGGTCGGATCGTTGGCAAAGACATAGAAGGCGCCGGACCGCCGGCTGTGATACATGCAGAGGCCAGAGATGGACTCGAACCCGGAGGCTTGCTGCCCCGCGGCGGCGTTCGTTAGGCGCCCGGTCTCGGGGCCGATCGCGTAGAGCGCCACGCCGCTGCCGTTCTGCTCGCTCGCCGCGACGATGTCGACCTCCCGGCCGCCCAGCGGGAAGCGGTAGCGGACGTCGACGTTGTTCATGCGTCCGTCCTCCACCCGCTGCACCACGGCCCCTTCCAGATCGTACACGTACAGCCCCTCGTCCTTTGCCGTGCCGATGATTCGGCTGGCCGCGGGCTCGGTGGGGTGGAGCCAGATCGCGGGGTCGTCCGCGACGTCGCCGCTGCCGGCCACTGGCTGTGTCTCGGCGGCGGCGGCAACAGTGGCGACGGCGCCTCGCTCCTCCGCGCCGAGGGTGCCTTCGGCGCTGTCCGACGGAGCGCACCCGCTGACGAGCGCCGCCGAAATCCCGGCGAGTAGAAGGACCCGCCGGGTCTCGACCGGCGGCGTCCCCGGTCGGTGCCGGCGGGCCCTCGGCTGGGTGGTCGTCGACGAGGAGCTTCGGGCGCAGATCACGATGTTCTTCCGTTCAGGTGAAGCCAGTCGGGGAGCAGCTGGCCCATGCCCTACGCGTAAGGAGCGGCAGTGCCTGCGAAAGCTTAGCCGAGCACTGAAACCGCCGCAATGAGGGGTCGGTGGTCAGTGGTCGGTGGTCAGAAACGGATGGCGGACAGCGAAGCCCTGTTCGCAGCCTGCTCCGAAGCGCCGGTCGCACCGCAGCCGCAGGGTCCCTGCGACCGAGGCCGTCCGCACCGATCTTGCCGTAGGAAGCGCGTGCGCCGGCACTGCCGCAGCCGCTTCAGAGTTCGGCATACGAGCTCGCCAGCCGTATCACCGGCGCTGGCTGGTGGCCTTACCGGGCCTCTCTCTACTAAGAACCTGCCGAAAAGTCTATGAAGATAGCCGTCTTCAGCAGCAAGCCATACGATCGCCAGGCACTCGATCGCGCCAACGAGCGTCATCGTCACGAGCTCGCGTACTTCGAACCGAGGCTGACGCCGAGGACCGTCGCGCTCGCCGCCGGATTCGACGCACTCTGCCCATTCGTGAACGACCAGCTCTCCGCGGACGTCGTCGACACTCTGGCCGATGGCGGCCTCAGGCTCCTGACGCTACGGTCGGCCGGGTTCAACCACGTCGATCTCGCGGCGGCGGCGCGCCGGGGTGTCGTGGTGACGCGTGTGCCGGCTTATTCGCCCTACGCCGTCGCGGAGCATGCCGTCGGACTGATCCTGACGCTCAACCGACGTTTCCACCGCGCCTACGCCCGCGTGCGAGAGGGCAACTTTTCGCTGGACGGGCTGCTCGGCTTCGACCTCCATGGCAAGACCGTGGGCGTGATCGGCACCGGAAAGATCGGGAGCGTGTTCTGCCAGATCATGCGTGGGTTCGGCTGCCGGGTGGTCGCGTACGATCCATATCCCGATTCGGACGTCCGGGCGCTCGGCGTCGAGTACACCGCGCGCGACGCCGTCCTCGAGGCGGCGGACATTCTCGCATTACACCTCCCTCTGACGCCGGAGAGTCACCATCTGATCGATGGTGATGCGCTGTCCCGAATGAAGGACGGGGTGATGCTCATCAATACCAGCCGGGGGGGGCTGGTCGATACCCGCGCCGTGATCAAAGCGCTGAAGACGGGCAGGATCGGCGCCCTGGGGCTCGACGTCTACGAAGAGGAGGCGGATCTCTTCTTCGAGGACCTGTCGGAGACTGTGATCAAGGACGACGTGTTCGCCCGGCTGCTGACCTTTCCGAACGTGCTGATCACCGGGCATCAGGGATTCTTCACGCGCGAGGCCCTCGACGGCATCGCCGAGACGACGCTGGCGAACGCGACGGCTTTCGAGACTGGTACCGGGCCGCTGTATTCGGTCGAGCTCGAGGAGGTGCGGGGAGCGGCTCGGTGACCGATGGGGTGCTTCATGCGCTGCTGGCGGCTCTCCCGATCCTC
>JBBDRL010000022.1:13105-23653 GCA_040905505.1 Gemmatimonadota bacterium
CGGCTCGGTGACCGATGGGGTGCTTCATGCGCTGCTGGCGGCTCTCCCGATCCTCGGTGGCACTCGCGGCGCCCTTCCTCGTCGCAGCCGGCTTCCAGCCAACGGCGGCGGTCACCGTCACCCTCGTCGGTCATGTGGTGGGTGTGTCGTTCGGTGCGATCGGCACGCCGGTGATCCCCCAGGTGGCGGCTACGGCGCTGACCGGCCGCGAGATCGCCGCGGCGACCGGCATCTACCACTCCGTGCTCGGGTGGCTCCCGCTCGTGGTGATGCTCCTCCTCGTCAGACGTAGCGCGCCCGGCGCCGATCCGCGCCGGCCCGACTGGGGTTGGACGGTCGTGACGTTCCTTTGTTTCGTCGTGCCCTACAGCTTTCTCTGGCGATTCGTCGGACCCGAGCTTCCCACTCTCGCGGGAGCACTCTTCGGAGGCGTCCTGTTCCTGATCCTGCTGAGCCGCTTCGGGAGGAAGGATGAAGGGGCACCGCGGCAAGGAGTGCCCGCGTTCTCGCTCGGACCCTCGCGGGGCGGACGGCGTATCAGCAGGTCGAGACCTCGATCGACGCGGTGGTTCGCTCCGCCCGAACGTGCGAGGCGAACATCGTATACAACCAAGAGGATCGATGCACAGGACGAAGTTACTAGGGACGCTCGCTCTCACGCTCCTCACAGGTGTCGCGGCCTGCGACCGGTCGGCCGAGACTGACCCCGCCGCGGAGACGGCCGCGACGCCGGCCCAGCCGGGGGTGCCGCCGCAGCAGCAGATGGATCCCGCGGTCATGCAGCAGATCCAGGAGATTCAGGAGATCCAGCAGCAGCTCGAGCCCATTCAGCAGCAGGCGCTGGCGGATGAGGAGCTGGCGAGCCAGGTGCAGGCGCTCCAGACGCAGATCGAGACCGCGATGCGGGAAGAGAACAGCGAAGCGCTCGATCGGATGGACGCGCTCCAGACCGAGATGGCGGCGGCCCAGGCATCCGGCGATCAGGCGCGTATGCAGACGCTGATGGCGGAGGGCCAGGCAACGCAGCAGGAAGTACAGGCGCTGCAGCAGCAGGTCCTCGCGCGACCGGAGATCCAGGAGCCCGTCGAGGAATTCGAGGCGGCACACCGGGCGAGGATGATCGAGATCGATCCTCAGGCGGAAGATCTCCTCGACCGGCTGGACGCGCTCATCGCCGGGCTGCCGATGTAGGTTGGCGCAGTCGGTAGCTTCGCGTACCGGACCGGCGGCCGAACCCCTTGGCGCAAGATCGGCGCTCCTTCGCGGGCGCCGGTTACTTGCGCGGCGAATCTGCATCGACGATGATTCCCGAATGACGCGCGCGAAATCGGTACCTCAACGGGCGAGGCGGCGCATGGGAGCCCTCGCGCTCCTCGTGGTCTTGCTCGGCGTCGCAGCCGCTCCCGTGGTCGATGCCTGGTCCCATTTCGACAATGGGCTGCGAGGCCCCGCTCACGGATGGGCGACGGACTGCGAGCTCTGCCGCGTCGTCGCGGCCCCGGCGCTCGATCCGCGCGCCGAACCAACGCTCGCGCAGCGACCTGCGGGGAACGAGGGTGCCGTCGTCGACGTTTCCGGCGACCAGGTCGTTTCCTCCCCGACCCGATACCACCCTCCCTCCCGAGGCCCTCCCCTCGTCTGACGTCCGGCGGTCGTTCCTGTACCGCCGACCTCCCCCAGCGGGTAGTTCCGCACGTTTCGTCGGACCTGGTGCGCTCCAGATGCGCCCGGGTCGTCGAGCCGGCAGCGGCTTTCTGATCATGGCCCCGAGTCCAGGGGCGTGCCGTGCGTCCGCCTGGTGCGCCGCACATGAAGCAAGCGGCTTCGCGTGCCACTGACATTCGCCCGGCCTGGTCAACTTCGATTCCGTCGCGCCTGCGGCCGGAAGGGCAACAGGCGCTCACGACCGATATACACGAGGAGATGGAAGATGCACATTCCTACTTTCTATCAGAAGTTCATCGCGTTCGCAGTCGTGCTGCTTACCATCGGCGGCTGCAGCAGCCCTGTCGAGCACGACGAGGACCATTTCGACGCCGTCGGGGTCGAGGTGACCACGGAAGATGGCGATCTGCTCGCCTCCTATTCGGGCGGAACCTGGTCCTTCACCAGCGGCGACGCGCTGCACCTGCACCCTGGCGACGACCTCGACGTCCGCATCCGCTTCGTCCAGGGCGATGGTGACCGCGTCGAGCTCCCAACCAGCGGGGCCGAGCTGACCCTGGAGGTCGAGGTCCTGGATCCTGCGGTCGCTCAATTCGCGGCACATGACGATCACGGGCACTTCGAGGCTCTCACCGCCGGCGAGACGAACGCGATCATTCGGGCGATGCACGGCGGTCATGCCGACTTCGAGACGAATCCAGGCCTTCCCGTCGAGGTCGTGGACGACGCCCACTGACCGACGGTACGGGCACCGCCGGCGAGCGGGGCCCGGGGGGGGGCCCGGCTCGGCCCGCCGTCCGCAGATGTCTGCCGCCCTCCCGACCGGCCTCCCCCGGCAGGGCGACCTCCCCGCGGCCGGACCCCTTCCGAAGTTGACACCGGCGGCCGCAGCGCCTAACTTCGCGTGGTTGAGAACGGTTCTCACATGAACTCGGTGGCGCCGCACGGCGCCGCTGGCCTCCCACGGAATCAAGCACATGGCTCCCCTACGGCAGGTAGTTCCCGTACTCATCGGTGTTCTCGCGGCCGGGCTCGTCGGCTGCACCGCGGATTCCGCGGAGCAGGCATCGGACACCGACGCGCAGTCCTCCGGTGACCCCGGTGTGGTCAACGTCTATTCGCACCGGCACTACGACACGGATCAGGAGCTCTTCCGGCGCTTCACGGAGCAGACGGGCATCGAGGTGAACGTGGTGACGGCGTCTGCGGACGAGCTGATCACTCGACTGGAGAACGAGGGAGCGGACTCACCGGCGGACGTACTGATCACGGTGGATGCCGGCCGTCTGCACCGGGCGAAGGACCGGGGCCTGTTGCAGCCGATCGAGTCGGAGGTTCTGGATGGGAGCATCCCGGCTCACCTGCGCGATCGTGACGGTGAGTGGTTCGGATTGACGCAGCGGGCGCGGATCATCGCGTACCACCTGGATCGCGTTCAGTCGGATGAGCTCTCGACGTATGAGGCGCTGGCAGAACCGCAGTGGGACGACAGGGTGCTGATCCGGTCGTCGTCGAACGTCTACAACCAGTCGCTGCTCGCGTCGCTGATCACGCATCTGGGGGCGGACGTGGCGGAATCGTGGGCGGCGGGAATCGTCGAGAACATGGCGCGCGAGCCGAGCGGCGGGGACACGGACCAGATCATGGCGGTGGCCGCGGGCGCTGGGGATGTGGCCGTGGTGAACACGTATTATCTCGCGCGGCTCGCCGCGTCGGAGGATCCGGAGGAGCAGCGGGTCGCGGAGCAGATCGGCGCCTTCTTCCCGAACCAGGAGGATCGCGGAACGCACGTGAACGTGAGCGGCGCCGGTGTCACGCGGAGTTCGCAGAACACGGAGAACGCGATCCGCCTGCTGGAGTTTCTGGCGGGCGAGGAAGCGCAGCGGCTGTTCGCCGAGGCGAACCACGAGTATCCGGTCCGGCCGGGAGTGGCCTGGTCGGATGTCCTCACGTCCTGGGGGGAGTTCGAGGCGGACGAGCTCGACTTGACGCGGCTGGGCGAGTTGAACGGCGCGGCGGTGCAGATCGCCGACCGGGCGGGATGGAGATAGCCGGTCGTCGGGCCGGCGGATGGAGGTGATCGCCCGCCGCACCTGGCTCCCGGACGTTCGGTCGCTCTCGTTGGGGTGGACCTTGGCCGCGCTGGTGCTGGTGGCGCTGCTCTCGATCCCATTGATGGTCGTTGCCGTAGGTGCGTTCCGGCCGGCGGGGGAGGCGTGGGGGCACATCGCGACCACTCTGCTGCCGGAATATCTGCGGCACACGGCCGTGCTCGCCGCGGCGTCGGGGGCGCTCGCGTTGATCGTCGGTGGCGGGTGCGCCTGGCTGGTGACGATGTGCGATTTTCCCCTGCGCACGTTCTTCCGCTGGGCGCTCGTGCTGCCGCTCGCGGTGCCCGCCTACATGGCGGCGTACACCTACGCGGGCATGCTGAGCGTCACGGGACCCGCGCAGCGGTTGGTGCGCCAGGTCGTGCCGGGCGCGGCGGACCAGTTCTTCTACTGGCACGTGATGCGGATCGAGGTGGTGGCGGTGATCTTCGGGATGGTGCTTTATCCGTACGTCTTCCTCCTGACGCGGGCACTCCTGGAGCAGCGGTCCGGCCGCGTCCTGGAAGCCGCGCGGCTCATGGGGCGCGGTCCCTGGGCGATCTTCTTTCGCGTGGCGATTCCGCTGGCACGGCCCGCACTGGCCGCCGGGCTCGCGCTGGTGCTGATGGAGATCCTGAACGATTACGGCGCGGTTGCGTACTACGGCGTCACCACGTTCACGACGGGGATCTTCCGCGCGTGGTTCTCTCTCGGCGACCTCGACACGGCGATCCGGCTGTCCGCGATCCTGATGACCGTGGTGCTGCTGGTCCTGGGGCTCGAGCGCTGGCAGCGCGGCGCGGCGCGATACGATGACAGCGGAGCTGCCCAACCCGCGTCCCGGTACCCGCTGCGCGGCTCGGCCGCCGCGGGTGCGCTCGTGTTCTGCGCGCTCCCGCTCCTGCTCGGATTCGTCCTGCCGGTGGCGCAGCTCAGTGCCTGGACGGTGCGGGTCGTGCGCACCGGCGGCGTGCCGGGTTTGCTGGGTCTCGCGCGCAACAGCTTCCTGCTCGCGCTCGGCGCCGCGGTGCTCTGTGTCACGATCGCGGTGGTGATCGGCTACGCGGCGCGGCTGGATCGCAGCCCCCTCACCCGATCGGCTGGCAAGCTGGCACTGCTCGGATATTCGATTCCCGGCGCGGTGATCGCCGTGGGAGTTCTCGTGGCCGTGCTCGCCGTGGGCCGACTCGTCGAGGGCGGCGCGGCGTTCCTGGTCACGGGGACGGCCGTCGCACTGGTCTTCGGCTATGTCGTCCGCTTCATGGCGGTCGGGCTGCTCGCCGTCGAGTCCGGATTCACGCGCGTCGGGCCGAATTTGGCGGCCGCGTCACGCGTGATGGGTGCGGCGCCGCTGCGGACGTTGTTCCAGATCGAGCTTCCGCTGCTCCGCCGCACGCTCATCGCCGCCGTCACACTCGTATTCATCGACGTTTTGAAGGAGCTTCCACTGACCCTTATCCTTCGCCCGTTCAACTTCGACACGTTGGCGACACGTGCCTTTCAGCTCGCTTCGGACGAGCAGCTCGCGCAGTCCGCGCCCGCGGCACTGCTCGTGATCGGCACGGCGGCGCTGGTGGTCGGGGTGCTGCATTCGGCCTTCGAGCAGGAGGCGCGGACATGATCCGGTCAGTCGAGACGGTGGTGAATGGCGCGGGCCCGGTGCTCGCCATCGGGGGGCTGGTGAAGCGCTATTCGCGCGGAGCGGTGCCGGCCGTCGCGGGAGTCGACCTGGAAGTCGAGGCCGGCGAGATCATGGCGGTGGTGGGCGAGAGCGGCTGCGGCAAGAGCACGCTGCTACGCCTCATCGCCGGTCTCGAGACGCCTGACGTGGGCGGCATCAGGATCGGTGGACGGGTGGTCGCCGAGGGGCGGGGTTGGGTGGCCCCCGAACGGCGCGGCGTGGGAATGGTCTTTCAGGACTTCGCCCTCTTCCCGCACATGACGGTGCTGGGGAATATCGTCTTCGGCCTGCAGGCGCTGCGGCGATCCGAACGGAAGGGCCGGGCGGAGGAGATCCTGGATCTCGTCGCGCTTAGCGGCTACGGCGATCGTTACCCGCACCAGCTCTCCGGGGGTCAGCAGCAGCGCGTGGCGCTCGCCCGCGCGCTCGCTTCGGAGCCGAAGCTCCTGCTCCTCGACGAGCCCTTCAGCAACCTCGACACCGCGCTCAAGACGTCCCTGCGCGAGGAGATCCGCGAGATCCTCCAACGTACCGGAACCACCACGCTCCTCGTCGTCCACGACGCCGAGGACGTGATGGCCCTCGCCGACCGGGCCGCCGTGATGCGCGCGGGACGGATCGTTCAGCAGGGCGATCCGGATACGCTGTACCGCAAACCCAAGGACGAGTACGTCGCGCGCTTCCTCGGTGAGACGAACGTGCTGCCCGCGCGGGCGTGTCCCGGCGGCTTCCTGACGGTGCTCGGCCATGTCCCGTGCGCGGCGGCCGAGACGAGTGCTGGATCCGTGCGGGTCTGTTTGCGACCCGAACACCTGCAACTCGTCGCCGGCGCCGATCGCGGCGAGCCGGCCGTCGTGGAACGGGTCCACGCGGCGGGAATGCGCCGGCGGGTCGTGGTCCGGCTCGAAAGCGGCAGCAGCCCGGGCGAGACGTTGGTCGTACACGCCGGTCCCGAGCCGCCCCTCGCACCCGGTGATCGCGTTCGGATCCTGCCACGACCCGATTGCGCCCACGTGATCGGGATCGGCTGAGCCGCTCCATCACCGTCCAGCGCCGGCCGGCATCATCGGCTCGGCCGAAGAAGAGCGGGGTGGTTCGTGTGTCGGGAAAATCCTGACAACCATTATCGAGGATTGTCCGACTGATATTCCTGCCGCGAGCGTTTAGATTGGGAATCGTTGGGACGAGACTCGATAGACGTCGAGCCGCCGGGATTGAGAGCCACTACAGGGGGAGCTTAGCCATGAATACGAATGTCGACTCAGGCGCCTCGCGCGCCGTGCAGGGTACACAGAAGCCGCGCGGGAGCTGCTCGTTCCGTGGAGCGAACCTCTCGGGCGTCGACATGTCCGGTCAGGATCTCCGTGGCTGCGACTTCAGCGGTGCCATCCTCGAAGGCGTGGACTTCCAAGGAGCAAATCTCGCACACGCTGATCTGACCGACGCGAAGCTCGCGAGCGCCAACCTCCAGGACGCGATCCTCAGCTTCGCCCGTTGCGGCGGCGCCGATTTTTCGGACGCGAATCTCGATCGCACACTCCTGGACGATGTGCACGGGTGGAATACGCGCAACTTCGGTCTTCCGGCAGCCTCCTGACGATCGGAAGGGCTGGGTCCCTCAGGCTCTCGTAGCCCTTCGTGCAGTGACGAGAGCGCTGGCAAGGCTTCCCAGCGCTCCCGTCACGGCACTGCTCATCGTACCGAACAGCAGCACGGAGGCGGGAACGTCTCCCAGCGCCACCGAGACTCCGATTCCCAGCAACGCGCAACCGCCTCCGGCGAGCGCACCGCCCCAAGCGGCAGCCCTGCCTACCGCGCCCGACCGCACTCCGTAGATTGTCCCCGCCAGCATCGAGATCAGCATTCCGCCGACTGCGAACAGCATCGCCACCGCCGGGCTGTAATGCCCGCCGATCACCATCGTGAGTTGCAGAACCGTGCCGATCGCGAGCGCCATGGCGAGGGGCCGTGAGGTCACCTGGTTCATGAAGTATCCTCCAGTGGGCTGGTTGAATGAGGTCCACCTACAACTTCACGCGCGAGTTCGCGCTGCCGCCGCTTGACTCCCGCTCCGCCAGTGATCGCGCGGCCCGATCCTCCAGGGCTTGTACGTACATCCGGAGTTGTGTGACTGATGCGTCGAACGCCTCGAGCGTCCGATGCGTTCGCGACTGCATCACGCCTCCTTCCATCGTCGTCAGTACGAAGGCGGCCAGGGCCTCTCGGTCCAGGTCCGATGGCAGCCTCGGTCCCGCCACCTCCAAGCATTCGCGTACCGCACCCACCCATCCATTGAAATTCGCGGCCAGCAGCTCGCGGACGGCCGGATCGGGCTCGTGTAGCTCCAGGGCCAGGCTTCCGATCGGGCAGCCGTAGGCGCAGTCCGTCTCGTCCAGCAGCATCCGATACCGCGCCAGCAGCGCGAACACCCGCTCGATCGGATCCTCCACGCCGCGCCATGCCGGCTCCAGCAGCATCGGCGATATTCCCGCCCGGTACTCCTCCAAAACAGCCAGCAACAGGTCCTGCTTCGTGGGGAAGAAGTGGTACAAACTGCCGCTGTTCGCACCGGCTGTGCTCAGGATGTCGGCGATGCTCGTGGAAGCGTAACCCTTCTCGAAGAACAACCGCCGCGCCGCGTCCACCAGCCGACTCCGCGTGTCCGTCTGCTGCATCCCGTCCTCTGAGTTGAATGGTCAATCAACTACAGTATTGCGCGGCCGGGTTGAACGGGCAAGGGAAAAGGTCGATTCTACCAGTTCGAAGGAGGCCGTGGTGCAGAGGCTGCGCTCAGAAGGTGGAGGCAGCCGCGTTGCGCTACGGCGATGCATAATCGACCACAGTGACGAAGGGACGTCCCACTTGATAGTCGGACTGACGCCTGAACTAGCGGTCACGCTGGCGGTGATCGCGCTGTTGTCCGGGATCGGGATCACGGCCATCGGGCCGGGTGGCATCTTCGTGACGATCGCGCTCTTCTCGCTGACGGGGTTGACGCCCGCCGAGGTCGCCGGCACGGCGAGCGCGACGTTCATTGCGGCGGGGCTCGTCGGCAGCTGGATCTATGCACGCTCGGGGGAGCTGGGGGAGCCCGGCAGCTACCGGCTGGCGGCTCTCTTGAGTGTGACGAGCGTCGTGGGCGGGCTGCTCGGAGCGCAGGCGAACACGCGCGTGTCCGAGGTGCTGTTCGGCTTGATGCTGGGGCTCGTGGTGGTGGGGATCGGGGTGGTGATCGTCTATCAGGAATGGCGCGGCCTGGGACGACGGAGGATGATCCGGCCGTCGACGGGTAGCGGCAAGCTGGTGGTTCTCGTCCTAGGGCTGGTCATCGGGTTCGCCGGTGGGTTGCTGGGTGTCGGCGGGCCGGTACTGGCGGTCCCGGCCCTGGTCGTGCTCGGCGTGCCGATGCTCCTCGCCGTTGCGGTCGCCCAGGTGCAGTCGGTGTTCATCGCGGGGTTCGCGACACTGGGGTACGTGCTTCACGATGCCGTCGTGTGGCCGCTGGCGTTCCTGATCGGCGTCCCGGAGCTGGTGGGGGTCGTTCTCGGCTGGAGACTTGCACATCGGCTGGAGCCGCGGCGGCTGAAGATCGGGTTGGGCATCGTTCTGATCGCCGTCGGCCCGTACCTGGCATTCGGATGAGGCAGGCATGGAAGCGAGCGCAAGGAGTAACCCGTTCTCAGGACTCGCAGCGTTCTTTCGTCGCTATGGGCTGGCGTTCGTCATGGTGGCCAGCTACTTCGGGTCCGGTTCGATCTTCATCGCGAGTCAGGCTGGAGTGCGCTACGGCTATGCGCTGATCTGGGCGGTCCTCGGCTCCGTACTGCTCGGATTCATGGCGCAGGACATGAGCGCGCGGCTGGGCATCTTCGGCAAGCCGCTGATGGCGTTCACGCGGGACAAGCTGGGCACGCCGATCGCCCTCGTCATCGCAGTGTGGCTTGCGATTGGTTGTGTGCTGTGGACGCTCGAGCTGACGGCGGCGGTCGGCGCGGGGATCTCCATTCTGCTCGGCGGTGTGGTGGGGTGGCAGCCGATCGCTCCGCTGGTCGGTCTCGCGGCGATCGTCGTGGGTATTCGCGGCTACGAGAGCGTGGAGCACATCATGACCTTCATGATGTTCGCCCTCACCGTCATCTATCTGATCGTGATGGGCGCCAGCCGACCGGACGTCGGAGCGATGCTGGCGGGCGCGATCCCGAGCGGAGAGACCCTGTCGATCGCTGTCCTTCCCCTCATCGCAGCCATCCTGGGAACGACGGCGCTTTGGCCGAACTTCTTCCTGGAGTCCATCCTGGTGCGGGAGAAGGGATGGACGGGGGACGAGCACGTGCCCGTGATGCGTCGCGACCTCGCGATCGGGTACACGGTCGGGGGCGTGATCACCATCGCCATTCTGGTCGTCGCGGCATCGGTGCTCAGACGGCAGGGGGTCACTGAGCTGGAGAGCTTCTTGACACCCGGCCTCGCGCTCGCGGACGTGCTCGGCGAATGGGCGATGTTCCTGTTCGTGGTCGGCGCCATCAGCGCCGCGTTCAACAGCATCGTTCCGATCATGTGGGCCCCGGCTTACCTGATCCCCGAGGCACTCGGCCACGACCCGGACAGCACCAGTCGGGAGTTCAAGATCGTTTACGTCGCCGGTGTGGCGCTCGGGAGCCTCTCGCCCCTCGTCGCCGCGGTCACGGACCTCAGCGTCATCGACATGATCATCCTCTTCCCGGCCTTCAATGGCATCTTCGGGCTGCCCATCGCTGCCGTGCTTCTCTTCTGGGCGATCAACGACCGCGAGACGATGGGGACGCACGAGAATACCCTCGGCGTGAACCTGCTCAATGGCATTCTCGTGGTGATGGCGATCGTGCTCGCAACGCTTTCCGCTCGAGGCTTCGTCGAGGCGGTCGCCGGCGGGGGGATCTAGAAAGCGTCATCGCCGGCTGTGGTGATGCGGCCCGGCCAATCGTGAACCCTGCCCCGATCGTCATCCCCGGCCCCGATCGTCATCCCCGGCCCCGATCGTCATGCCCGGCCTCGATCGTCATGCCCGGCCTCGATCGTCATCCCCGCAAATGCGGGGATCCAGTGGGTCCTCTCCCATGCGTTCGTGGTCGC
>JBBDRL010000022.1:23753-30687 GCA_040905505.1 Gemmatimonadota bacterium
GTTATCGTCGCCACTCTACTGGATTCCCGCCGCCGCGGGAATGACGGTGGGCGCCGTTATCGTCGCCACTCTACTGGATTCCCGCCGCCGCGATAGTGACGGCGACGCGTTCGTCATCCGTCCTTGACGAGGGCGACACCAACCGACGTATAGGGATAGCCGTGGAATGCCCGCATCCGCTCGCGGGTCGCGTCCCAGTCGACCGCGAGGTCGAGCTCGCCGTGGACTCGGTAGCCGGGCGCCCGAAGGATCAGCCGCTCGAGGCGGTCGGCGTCGAAGATCCCCCAGTCGACCTTGAAGCGTTCCCCCGGTCCACTGTACCAGATCTCGGCGTCGGCGTCCTCGTAGTAGTCGGTGGTGAGGAGGAGCTTGCCGCCCGGCCGCAGCACACGGCGCAGCTCGGCCATCGCTTTCGGGACCTGCTCTTCGGAAAGGTGTTCGATGACCGAGATGCAGAAGACCGCATCGAAGCTGGCGCTCGGCTGCGGAAGGTCCGTCAGGTCGGCGCGGACATATTCGATGGGGACATGGTGCAGCTCCCCGAGCGTACCGGCAAAGCTCAGATCGACCGCGGTCACCCGATGCCCCCGCTTGGCGAGATAGACGGAGAAGATCGAATCGCCGGCGCCGGCATCCAGCACGCGCGATCCGGCGGGCAGCTCGGCACGGCTCAGGGCCCACGGATACTCCCAGCGTTTGCCGGGATGCAGATAGGAGACGTCCTCGCGGGCGAGCAACGCGTCCATCTCCGCGAGGATTTCGCGGAAGCTCGGGGCTTCGAGGTCGTCCAGCGCGAGAACCCGGTTGGGCGCTCTCTGCATGTCGGCACAGAGGGTCTAGGGAAAAGGCGTCGGGCGGTGCAAGTGATGTTCCGGTCGGCACTTCACTTGCGGCCGGAACCCGCCACCGACCGCGTCGAATCGGCTACGCCGGAGCGTTGCCCTTCGAGGAAATCCGCCGCCTGCAATTCGTGCTCGGCATGATCGACAGAAACGTCCGCCGCGTGCTCGTCTGCGTTCGCTACGGGATCGGCGACGTGGTCATGGAGTTGCCCGTGCTCGAGGCGCTTCGCCGGGCGCTGCCGTGGGCGCGGATCACCGCACTCGGCGCCCGCCCGGCGACTCAGCTCCTCGACCGATCGCCCTACGTCGACGAGGTGATCGACCTGAACCGCTGGGGGTTCAGCCACCGCTGGGATCCCGGCCCCCCGGAGGCGCCGGAAGCGATCGTCGCCTGGATGGACGAGCACGCGTTCGATCTCGTCCTCAACGTTTCGAACGTTACGAGTGGATTCGGCAAGCTCCTCGCGCAGTATCCCGTGGCGAAGGTCGAATCGTCGCGCGACGCCGAACAGGCCGCGATCGGGCGCGGCGAGTCGGGGGCGGCCGCGATTCGGGAGGGTGTCCGCGCGGGGTGGGGAATCGATACCGATCGCGGGCGGCTTCCACAAATCTCACTCGCCTCGGACGACCGGGCGTACGCCGACGATCTCCTGCGACGCATCCGGCTCGGCGAGCAGCGGCCGTTCGCCATCTCGCCCGTCGCCTCCGCCGAGCTCAAACGCTGGCCGCTGGAGCGCCTCGCCCGTATCGCCGACGAGCTGGTCGACCATGCCGACCAGCCGCTGCTCGCCTTCTGCGGGCCGGATTTCGCCGCGGGCGAGGAGCTGCGTCGACTCATGCGCCGCTCCGACAGCGCCGAGCTGGTCGGGCCACTGCACCTCCTGAGGACGGCCGCGCTCCTCGAACGTTGCCGCGCCTTCGTCTGCAACGACACCGGCCTCATGCACATGGCCGCCAGCCTCGGCGTGCCGACCCTCGCGATCTTCGGCCCGACGCAACCCTCGATCTATCGGCCTCCCGGCGACGTTGTCGTGACCCTCGATCCCAGTGCGGTCGAGTGCGCATACCGCGGCACCACATCTCTTCATCCGCCGCTCTGTCTCGTCCGCCGGCACTGTCTCGTCGAGTGCGGCCCATGCATCGAGCACGTCTCGGAAGCGACGGCTCGCCGCACCCTGCGGTGGCTCCTGAACGGGCTTCACGAGGATCAGGCGGTGAACGGGGCCGTCGCCTAGCTGCTGCCGGGGCCGCAGATGTAGATAGCTGGAAGGAAGATCGGCGCCCGAGATCCGCTCAGCTCTGCTCGATCGCTCGTCTCACCGCCGGCGCCACGTCCGTGCCGAACAGCTCGATCGACCGCATGATGCGCTCGTGCGGCAACGTGCCGACGCTGAACTGCAGCAGCACGCGCTGATGGCCGAAAACCTCGTGCTGGAACAGGATCTTCTCCACCACCTCCTCCGGACTTCCGACGAAGTTCGCCCCGTGTAGGCCCCGCGACGCCTCGAACTGTTGGCGCGTCATCGGCGGCCAGCCGCGCTCCCGACCGATCTTGTCCATCGTTGACGCGAACGCCGGAAACGCTTCGTCGGACGCGCGCCTCGAATCGTCCGCGATGTAGCCGTGGGAGTTGACGCTCAGCGCCGGCGCGGCGTGCCCGGCCTCGGCCGCTGCGCGTCGGTGCAGCTCGGCCAAGGGTGCGAACCGCTCCGGCTGCCCCCCGATGATCCCCAGCGCCATCGGCAGCCCGAGTGCCCCTGCCCGCGCCGCGGACGCCGGCGTGCCCCCGACAGCGACCCACACCGGAAGAGGGTCCTGCACCGGCCGCGGATAGACGCCCTGCCCGTCCAGCGCGGCGCGGTGACGCCCGGACCACGTCACCCGCTCGCTCGCACGGATCGCAAGCAGCAGATCCAGTTTCTCGGCGAAAAGCTCGTTGTAGTCCTCCAGGTCATATCCGAAGAGCGGAAACGACTCGACGAAGGACCCGCGGCCGGCCATGACCTCCGCCCGTCCGCCCGACAGGAGGTCCAGCGTAGCGAAGTTCTGGAACACCCGAACAGGGTCATCGGAGCTCAGGACGTTGACGGCGCTGGTGAGGCGGATGCGGGATGTGCGCTGGGCGGCCGCGGCGAGCACGACGGCCGGGGCGGAGACCGCGAAGTCCGGGCGGTGGTGTTCGCCCACGCCGAAGACGTCGAGGCCGACCTCGTCGGCGAGCTCGATTTCTTCGAGGAGGTCGCGAAGGCGCTCTTCGGGTGTGACGAGAAAGTGGGTGTCCGGATGGGGCGTGGTTTCCGCGAAGGTATAGATTCCGAGTTCCATGAGAGAGCGGTTCGTGAGTAAGGCAGTGGCGATGGACTCGAGGGAGCTATTGGTGCGACGAGTCGGGCGAGTCCGGCAACGCGATCCCGACTGTCGCGACTCTCCCATCGACCAGGTCGCGCACGCGCAGACGGAGGCCGCTCACCGTGATGGTCGCTCCTGGCTCGAGGCGGGAGCCGAGGCGGTCGCGGATCAGGTGATCGAGTGTGAGGTCGTCGGATCCCGGGAGCCGGATGCCGTAGAACTCGTCGAGGTCGGCGACCGTGGCCGAGCCCAGGAGTGGGAACTCGACGCGGGTGGGAAGGTCGGCCGCGTGGCCGGGATCGCTGCTGAAGACGCGGTCCACGAGGAGGCGAGTCTCGGGCCGCAGGACGACGAATACGTGATCCCGGGCCTGAAGGGTAGTCGAGCCGCGCGGGGGAATCAGCTGCTGATCTCGAGAGATCATCGCGACGACGACGCCGTCCGGCAGCGCGAGCTGGCTCAGCCTCCTTCCGCAGGCCTTGGATTCACTCCGGACGGCGTACTCGATGATGTCGGCGTCGACATCTCGGAGCGACGTGATTTCCAGCGTCACCGGTGCCTCGGGTGGCGCCTCTTCTTCGAGCCCGAGTCGCCGTGCCGCCCACGGTACGGAGGAGCCCTGGGTGATGGCCGAGGCGAGCACGACGAAGAAGACCACGTTGAAGAGGAGGTCGCCGTCGGGCAGCCCGAAGAGCAGCGGGTAGATCGCCAGGATGATGGGGACGGCGCCCTTCAGGCCGACCCACGAGACGAGAGAGATCTCGCGCAGGGTGAACCGGAACGGCAGCAGGAGCGGGAAGACGGCGATCGGCCTGGCGATGAAGATCAGGATCAGGGCGATGCCGATTCCCTCGGCCGCTACGCCGAGCAGGCCGGACGGGAAGCTGAGCAGGCCGAGAACGACGAACATCGTGATCTGGCCTGCCCAGGCGAGCCCGTCGTGAAAGAGGAAGGTGCCGCGCTGGAACACGATCCGGTGATTCCCGATGACGACGCCGGCGAGGTAGATCGCGAGGAAACCGCTCCCGCCGAGGCTCGCCGCGATCCCGTAGGCGAGCATGCCGCAGGCTCCGGTCAGGACCGGGTAGAGCCCGGCGGCCTCGAGGTTGATCCGATTGATGACCCGCACGGCGACCAATCCCGAGCCAATCCCGATGATCGCGCCGACGCCCATCTGGAGGAGGAAGAAGCCGAGCAGGCCGAATCCGGGTTCCAGCCGGCCGAGCAGGATCTCGAGCAGGCCGACGGTGAGGAATACGGCCATGGGGTCATTGGACCCGCTCTCGATCTCGAGAGTCGCCGCGAGGCGCTCCTTGAGGTGCACGCCGGCTGAGCGCAGGAGCGAGAACACCGCGGCCGCGTCGGTGGAGCCGACGATGCTCCCGAGCAGAATACCTTCCAGAATCGGAATGCCGAGAATGTACGAGGCACCCAGGCCGGTGACGACCGAGGTGATGAGCACGCCACCCGTGGCGAGCAGAAGGGACGGCTGCCAGGCGATCTCGAAGGCGCGTTTCGGCGTTCGCAGGCCCCCGTCGAACAGGATGATCGCCAGCGTGATCGTCCCGATCGCATGCGCGAGGCTGAAGTTCTCGAACTCGATGCCGCCGATCCCCTCGGAGCCCGCGAGCATGCCGAGCACGAGGAAGAGCACGAGCACCGGCAACCCGATGCGCGTCGAGAATTTGCTCGAGACGATTCCGAGGATGAGCAGGAGCGCAGCGACGAGCGCCAGTTGATCGATGACGAACAAGTGCAATTGTTGGCTCGAGAGGTGAGCGGCCGGCCGGTGCGCGGAACCTGCTACGGGCGCTCACAGGGGTCAAGCAAATGGCGTACGGGCGGGGAAGCGTCCCTTGCGAGCGGATCGACGGGCCAGCAGCGACTGGGCGGTTTCGCGGGCGAAGCGGGGGCCGGCATCGGATCTGCCGGAACTTCACGCCGGCGGCTCACCCGTAACCAGGAGACGAGGCTATATGGCACGGAGAATCGAAATCCCGCATGTGACGCTCGCGGACTACGAGGAGTTCGCGCACCTCGCCCCCGCGGTGCATCAGTTGCGCGCCGAAGCCCGTCAGATCGCACCCCTCCTCGAGGGCCGCACGCTCTGGATGGTCAACTCGACCGAGCGGGGCGGGGGCGTCGCCGAGATGCTACCGACGATGGTCGGCCTCCTGCGGGAGCTCGGCGTCGCCACGCAATGGGTCGTCCTCGAGAGCGACGACCCGGCCTTCTTCAGTCTCACGAAGCGGCTGCACAACCTGATCCATGGGGAGGGTGACCCGGATCTGAGCAGCGCCCACCGCGAGGTCTTCGAGGCCGTCAATCGCGAGAATGCCGACCAGCTCCGCGGCTGGATGAACCCCGGCGACATTCTCGCGGTGCACGACCCCCAGCCGATGCCGCTGGCGTCGATGCTCTGCGAAGACCGGGATTCGCTCTGTGTATGGCGTTGCCATATCGGCGTCGATCAGGCAAATGCTCAGACCCGCGCGGCGTGGGAGTTCCTGCGGCCCTTCGCCGCGCCTTATCGGCACTCCATCTTCTCGGCGCCCGAGTACATCCCCGATTACTTCTCCAGCCGCTCGAGCGTCATCTACCCGGCGATCGATCCGCTCACGGAGAAGAACCGGCACCTCTCCGTCCACAAGATCGCGGGAGTTCTCGCCAATGCGGCGCTCGCGGTGAACCCCGGCCCCGTCCTGACGCCGCCGTACACCCCGGTCGCCGAGCGACTGCTCCCCACCGGGAACTTCGCCCCCGCCAATATGAGCGAGGATATCGGCCTGCTTCACCGCCCGATCATCACCCAGATCTCACGATGGGATCGGCTCAAGGGCTTCGCTCCCCTGATGGAGGGGTTCGCCCGGCTGAAGATGCGCCGCGATGATGACTCGGGGATCGATCAACTGCACCACAGACGCCTCGAGCTCGTGCGTCTCGTCCTCGCCGGCCCCGACCCCGCCTCCATCGCGGACGACCCGGAGGGCGTCGAAGTCTTCAATGAGCTCGTCCAGAGGTACCAAGAGCTCGATTCCGTCACGCAGCGTGACATCGCCTTCCTCGCCCTTCCGATGGACTCACGTGACGAGAACGCGCTGATGATCAACGCCATCCAGCGGACCAGTTCCATCGTCGTACAGAACTCCATCCGCGAGGGGTTCGGTCTCACGATCACCGAGGCCATGTGGAAGGGCGTCCCCATCCTATCGAATCGCTTCGCCGTCGGGCCGCGGCAGCAGATCCGAGACGGACTCGACGGCTGCCTCATCGATGACCCGAGGGACGCCGATCAGCTTGCCCACACCATGGAAACGATGCTCGCCAGTCCGGATCGACGCGACGCCTGGGGTCGATCCGCTCAGCGACGCGCCCACGAGCAGTTCCTCATCTTCTCTCAGCTCGATCAGTGGCTCCGCCTGCTCGGCGAGGCCGTCCGGGCCAAACCTTCCTGAACTGGCCCGGCGCTCGCCGCCTGCGGAATGCATCCGAATACGCCTCGCCAGCGCGCCCGGCTGGCAGAACCCTCAGGATCTCCCCTGAGGCGCCGGGAATCCGCTCAGCTCGTCCCGGGAAGCACGACGGTCAGAACGACGGTGAGCGCTCGACCTCGACGCTCCATCAAGGCACCCCACCTCGGTGGTGTTTCCCGGCCAAACCCAGAGCCAAACGCGACCATCGGTATATCCGCATCAACATAGATAACGATTAAACCAGACGCTGAGCGTGAATTAGAGCCCCGC
>JBBDRL010000022.1:30787-55336 GCA_040905505.1 Gemmatimonadota bacterium
AGCGGCAAGCATCTGGCTGAGGGATTGCAGTCGGGAGCGGCTCACCTGGCGGGCGAACAAACCGGGAGGAGAGATTGATCGAAGATCTGTGGTACAAGAATACGACCATCTACAGCCTGGACCTGGAGACGTTTCTGGATGCGGACGGCGATGGGGTGGGCGATTTCGAAGGCCTGATCGATCGGTTGGATTACCTGCAGTATCTGGGTATCGGCACGATCTGGCTCGCGCCGTTCCACCCGAGCCCGAACCGGGACAACGGCTACGACGTGGCGGACTACTACGGAGTGGACTCCCGTCACGGATCGAGCGGAGACTTCGTGGAGTTCATTCAGCAGGCGGGTAAGCGGGGAATGCGGGTGCTGATCGACCTGGTCGCGAACCACACCTCGGATGAGCACCGATGGTTTCAGGAAGCTCGCAGCCACCCGGAATCACGCTATCGGGGCTGGTACGTGTGGTCGAAGGAAAGGCCGCCGAACTGGGATGAAGGGGTGGTGTTCCCGGGCAAGCAGGAAGGCACGTGGTCCTATGATGAGGAGGCGGAGGCATATTATCACCATCGCTTCTACGAGTTCCAGCCAGATCTGAACGTGGAGAATCCGCAGGTGAGGCGGGAGATCCAGCGAATCATCGGCTTCTGGTTGGCGCTTGGGGTGTCCGGCTTTCGCGTAGACGCAGTGCCGTTCCTGATCGGGAACAAGCAGCCGGGTCGTCACAACGAGCCCCGGCACTTCGAGTATCTGGCCGAGTTCCGGTCGTTCACGCAGTGGCGCTCGGGGGATGCGGTGCTCCTCGGGGAAGCGAACGTACCGCCAGGCGAGACGGCACCGTACTTCGGGAGCGGCGCGGGTGATGGTATCCACATGATGTTCAACTTCTGGGTGAATCAGCACCTGATGCTGGCGCTTGCCACTCGCGAAGTCACTCCGCTGGTCGCGGCGATCGAGGCGACGCTCGACATCCCAGAGACGGCACAATGGGCCAACTTCCTGCGCAACCACGACGAGCTGGACCTCGGGCGGCTCACAGACGAGCAACGTCAGACCGTGTTCGAGCGTTTCGCACCCGAGGAGAGCATGCAGATCTTCGGTCGCGGTATTCGCCGGCGGATGGCGCCGATGCTCGGTGACCGGAAGCACGAGGAAGCGGCCTACAGTGTGATGTTCTCCCTCCCTGGAACTCCGGTCCTCCGCTACGGTGATGAGCTCCGCATGGGCGACGACCTGGAGCTTCAGGGCCGGGCGGCGGTGCGGACACCGATGCAGTGGGCGAACAAGCCGAACGGGGGGTTCTCGACGGCGGAGGAGACGGTCCACCCGGTGATCTCGGATGGTGTCTGGGGCTATGAGCACGTAAACGTGGCGAGTCAGCGTCGCGATCCGGAGTCATTCCTGAACTGGACTGCCCAGATGATTCGCGTCCGAAACGAATGTCCGGAGATCGGCTGTGGGCGCTGTCGTGTTCTGGTGACGGGATCGCCCCATGTGCTCGCGCTCTTTCATGAGTGGCGCGGCAACTCGGTCCTCACGCTGCACAATTTCGACGAGAACCCGCACGAGATCCAGCTCAAGCCGCCTGTCAGGGCCGGCGAGCGCCTGTCGAACCTGCTGTTCGAGGAGGAGCTGGTGGTCGGCGAAGGCGAGGAACACTCGATCGCCCTGAACTCGCTGGACTACAGGTGGTATCGTGTAGGGGGCCTCGACTATGCCGTGCGCCGCGAGGAGGACGACCTGCCCGAGGAGGGCGGTGAGTAGGGTCCGAAGCCGTCGTCGCGGATACCCCGGGAGGTGCCGGCCCTGCTCGGGGAGCCTTGCCGCGCGGCGCTCCCGTAGCAGGTGGCCGGCTGATCCTAGTCCTCGATGTCGACTCCCTGCGCCAGTAGCATCAGCGTCGCCGCGGTGGTCCGCGCGACCTCGGCGACGAGCCGCTGATTGATCACCTCGAGCTGGTCGTGGGAGCGATGGTAGTGCGGATTGCCGAGGATCGGGTACGAGCCGATGCCGCCAATGATGTCGCCGTAGGCGTCCCAGAACGCCTGCGCGTCCGTACTGCGGACGTACCGTGCGTCATAGGTGATCAGGTCGCTGAACAGGATGGCGGCGTTGTGCGTGATGTCGCGAATGACGTCGTTGGAGTACCGGATCGTGTTGTCGAGCCGATGGCTGCGGGTCCAGCCGATCATGTCGTTGTTGAGGGCCGACACGATCTGCTCCCCGTCGGCCTGAGCGCGGCGCACGAACTCGCGGCCGCCGAGCAAGCCGGCTTCCTCGCCGGTGAGGAAGGCCATCCGAATGGTTTCGGGCTGCGGCCGATTCGCCAGGACACGCGCGACTTCCAGAAGGGCGGTTGAGCCGGATGTGTTATCGTCGGCGCCCGGGCCGCGCTCCACCGAATCGAGATGGCTGCTGACCATGTTGATCAGTTCCGGCCGCTGCGTCCCCGTGACCGTGACGACCACGTTGGCGGACTGAATGCCCGGCCGCGGCTCGAACCATTGCAGCTCCGGCTCGTAGCCCATCGCCCGGAGCGAGTTGGCCAGGTACTCGACCGCCAGCGCATTGCCCGGCTGCGTGATGTGCTTGGAGTCGAACTGGTAGAGCGCATGAGCGTGGTCGTAGACGCGTCCTGCATCGACCTCCGCGGTCGCGGCCCGGACTTCCGCCTCGATCGGCGCGAACATCTCGCGGCCCCACGCACGAAGCTGCCGCTCCCCGGCGAGCTGCGTACGCACCCGTTCGAGCACCGCATCACGACCCACCTGCCGGCTCAGGTCGACCAGATACACCCCGCGCTCGGCCGACAGCGTGTTCCCATCCCGATCGGCGACTACCGCGATGCGCGAACCGTCCGGGCTGGGAGACCACTCGTACTGGGGGGCAACCGTCCGGATGGTGTTGTTGTGGAAGACCTGGACGCGACCGCGCTGGTCGTCGCCCGGTAGGGGCTGAGCGGCGATCTCGGCTGCCCGGTCACGCCCGATGTCGTGAAGGTAGGACCGCCGGTGCCTCGCCTCACCCATCATCGACAGGATCAGCGTCTCCGAGAGGAACGCGGGATAGAGGTCGTGCTGAATCTCACGGGTCACGCGCTGCTCATCGGTGCCGTCCGCGTTGACTGCGAATATCTCCCAGTCGTCGCGCGGCATGATGTTGTACGCGACGCGTGTGCCGTTGGGCGACACGGCGGGATCGGCGATTGGAAGCGTGGTACGCCTCACCTCGCGCGGCTGCGATGCCCCGTCGAGGGACAGCACCATGACGGCGGTGAGGTCGCCGCTGGCCCGCCCGTCCGCACCCACGAAGGCCTCTCCGCGCTGGAGGTCCGGATCGATCTCCTCGACGACCGTGATGTAGGCCAGGGTCGAGCCGTCGCGCGAGACGGCGGGGTCCTCACCCGCGACCGTCCGGGCCTCGCCCGTGCGGATATTCTGGATCGCGATCTGATCGTTGCCGATGCTGTAGACGATGCGGTCCTGCCCCACCGCGAACAGGCTCGAACCCTTGGAGCCTGGGCCGTCCGACAGCCGCTGGGCGGCGCCGTCCGCGGCGAGGAGATAGAGGTCCGTGCGGTCACCCTGGCCGGGCTCACGGCCGACGAGAATCACCGAGCCGTCGCCGCCGAAGCCGAGGTCGTAACGCTCGAGACCGGCCGCGGCCAGGACCCGTTCCGCGCCGTCCGTGACGCCGCGCAGAACGATCTCGGCCCGCGCCGCCTCGAGCTCCGCGATCCGCTGCATTGCCGCGCGCTCCGCCGCCCGGTCTCCCGCCGCCTGTGCTTGCGCGGCCTGCGCCAGTGCTTCGGTGAGCTCCGCGGATTCAGGAAGGCGGAAGTACGCGAGCGAGGTTCCGTCGGGCGAGAAGCGGGCGTCCCATCCATGAAAGTCGCCGATTGCGCGGATCCCCTGAGCCGTGACCTCGACGACATGCGTGCGCGCCTGGCCGCCCGTGCCGGTCTCGTAGGACAGGTACCGGCCGTCAGCGCTCCAGCGGAGGTACTCTCCGTCGGGAGCGATCTCTTCGACCTCGTACAGCTCACCGGTCAGCAGCGCCACCTGCTGGAGAAGCGCCTGGCCGCCCGGCGCTTCGAGCAGCCGCTCCGCGTGCTCCAGCGAGGTCACGTAGTCGCCGCGGTCCCAAGCGAAGAACGCGGAGTCGTACTGCGCGCGGAGCTGCGCGGGGACTGCTCCGCTCTGCGCGGCCGCTCCGGTTCCCAGTCCGGCGATCATCACGGTCGTCGAGAACAGTGCGAGCGGCGCCCGGAGGAGCCGGCTTCGCCGCCACGAACCTGTGACTGGAGCCAATCGGCTTAGATCAGACATGGTGACGTTCCCTGCGGAAGGATTCTGGACGTTTGCACCCGTCGCCTCAAGCGAAGGTAGGTGCCGGAAAGGCGTGCGACAAGCGTTGAGCCATGCGGCAATCGCGGCCGTCAGGCCAGTTGGAAGCGGTTTGCGGAGCGGCTCGGGAGATCCGGTGTATGGAGAAACTTGCTCGGACGCGCTGTCCGCCTCGGCGGCTTCAGCGCGTCTTGTCTTACCCGACCGACCGATCGCGACGACCACAAGGCACTCTCGAACGATAGATGACGAGCAGCACAGCGCCGCGGACGCTTCTCATGGACGATGAAGAAGAGCAGGCGACGTTCTCCCGGCGTGACAAGGTGCTGGCCCTCACCGGCACCCTCGCCGCCCTGCTGATGGCCGGGCTGGATCAGACGATCGTCGCCACAGCCGGGCCCGAGATACAGCGCGACCTGCAGATCCCGGCGGCGCTCTACCCCTGGATCACGACGGCTTACCTGGTCGCCTCGACGGTGATGCTGCCGATCTACGGCAAGCTCTCGGACCAGTTCGGCCGCAAGCCGATCCTGCTGGCCGGCGTCGGCCTGTTCCTCACCGGGTCTCTGCTCTGCGGGCTGGCGCCGACGACTGGCTTCCTGATCGGCGCCCGTGCCGTTCAGGGTCTCGGCGCGGCATCGCTCTTCACCACCACCCTGGCCGTCATCGCCGATCTCTTTCCGCCGCACGAGCGCGGAAAGTACATGGGCCTGATCGGCGCCGTGATGGGCATCTCGAGCGTCATAGGGCCGCTCGCGGGCGGAATCCTCACAGACCTTTTCGGCTGGCACTGGGTCTTCTTCATCAACCTGCCGGTCGGGTTGATCGCGATGTGGCTGATCATCACCCGCATGCCCGCGCTCGGCGGTCGGGCGGGGGCGCCGGTACGCATCGACTTCGCCGGTGCCGCATGGCTGATCGTCGCGGTCGTCCCGCTCATGATCGCCCTGTCACTGGGCGGTGGAGAGGGCGGCGGTTCCACCAGTGGCGCGGCATGGACCTCCGCGCCGATTCTGCTCATGCTGGGGCTGTCCGCCGTCGGGCTCATCGCCTTCTTCCGGACCGAGCGACGTGCGGAAGAGCCGATCCTGGACATCCGGCTGTTCAGCGGCGATCCGGCCATTCGGATGGCGACCCTGACGATGTTCGTGCTCGGCGCGATCTTTCTTTTCACCGTGATCTTCCTGCCGCTCTACCTCGTCAACGTGGTCGGCATCTCCGCCACACGCGCGGGGCTCAGCCTCATGCCGCTGACGCTCGCGATGGTCGCCAGCAGCATCGTCGCCGGGCGGCTCGCGTCCCGACCCGAGAGGATCAAGGCCCTGCTGACCGGTTCGCTGATGGTCCTCGGAATCGCATTCCTGGTGATGGGCTTCACGCTGACGCCCGAATCCAGCCAGACCGGCGTCACGATCAAGATGATCCTGATCGGCCTCGGCATGGGTCCGACGCTGCCACTCTACACCCTCGTCGTGCAGAATGCCGCAAGGCCGCGGGACGTGGGCGTCGTGACGTCCGGCTCCATCTTCGCCCGCTCGCTGGGGCAGGTGATCGGGCTCGCGTTCTTCGGGACGCTGTTCGCCGCCAGCCTCACCGGCTCGGTCGTGCAGCGCACTGCCGGTCTGCTCGCGGAGCTTCCGGAGGGGGCGCGTACGGCGCTCGTGATGGCCGCGCCGGCGCTAGAGGGAGGCGGGGAAGGGACCGCGGTGAGCTTCGATGCCGCCGAGGTCGCCATCCGCATCGAGGCGATCGTCGAGCCCGGAGATCGGGCCGCCGCGCGCGAGGCGGTGGGCGCGATCGATCGAGTCTTCGACGCTTCGCTCACCGACGCCATCCGCCTGCTCTACCGCTTCGGAACCATTCCGGTGCTCGTCGCGATCGGTCTCACGCTGATGATACCCGCCGGGCGCGATGGGCCGACCCGCTCCGACGCTCGCCCCGCCCCGCACGACCTGGCTGGAGCCTGAGCGACGCGGCCGGCCTTCCATTCGTCCGACTCAGCCGCCGATCATCACCGTCGGCATTCCGGGCCCGACGATCGTGCCGCCGTGGGCAGTCTGATCTCCCAGGCGCGCGGCCGGCTTGTTCTGTATCAGGACGGTCGCGCTCCCCTTGATGACGGTCGACGGAGGTCCGACGCAGACGCACATATCGCCCATCACCGCCGCCGGAAGGTTGCCGATGATCACCGTGGGCACGCCCGGCCCGGTGATTGGCCCACCCACGTGCGGGACCGGACCGGTGGCCGCGGGACACACGTGCTGGTCGCCGAGAATTCTGACTGCGGGCGGCATTGTCGATGTAGGGCAGTTCGGGTGTTGTCGGGCGGAGCGTCGGCGCCGCCGCGGGCATCGGCCGCGTCCGGCGGATAGCGTGAGAGCACGCCGTTGGGCCCCCGGCCGTGCTAGACCGGAATGCTTGCGACGAGCTCGGGTTCGTTGGGCCGTCCAGCCGACCTCGCGGAGGTCTGGCTGGCGGGCTCAGGCGAAGGCCGGCGGGGTGCGGCCGTGACGGGCGCATCTCCCTCACCGGGCAGCGCGCGTGCACTGCCGACCACCCGCTCAGGGTTGTGGATCACGACCTCCGGGTCGCCCTCGAACTCGCTGGTCCGCAGCCACGCCGTCCAGCCCAGTCGCGGCCCGGGGTCCGCCCCCAGGCGGGCCGCTGGAACGCCGTCCTCGCGCAGTTGCAGTCGCACGTCGAAATCCAGATCGGGTCCGACGTAGAAGCGCGTCAGCGCGACGAGCTTCGGAAGCCGATCGGCGCCAGGGAGAAACTCCGTGAACTCCCGCAGGGTGAGGGGCCCGACGACCAGCTCGAACTTGCCCTGCTGATCCCATACGCGCCCACCCAGCACCGCCGTCTGCCCCAGGACTGCGTTCCGGCCCGCCCTCCCGATGTTCGTCTGCTGGTCATCGTCGAGCGTCAGCCACTGCCCGACGAAAGCCGCTCCACGAATCGGCACTCCCATGTAATCCGTCAGGATTCGCTCGAGGCCATGCATCGAGCGGGGCCGCTGCGCGAGGAGGCCCGTATACCGCAGTAGCGCCCGATCCCCGACGTCCAGACGGTTCCGGAGTCCCGGCGTGCCGAGTCCGGACATGGAGAATAGCCGGTCGGCGACTTCGGCGGTCTCGGGCGAGCCGGCGTGGAGCGCGACACGTGCCCGCTTCCGCACGCGGTACAACAGCGAGATAAGCCGGTGATGGAAGATGTCGAGGAAGTCCCGCATGCCCGGATCCTTCCGCGCCACCCGTTCGATGACGAGCTCCGAAAAGGGGCGCGGCAGCGGGCCGTTCGGGGAATTCAGACCGAGGAACGACACGGTCATCTCCGGCACGTCGCCCTGCGCTCGGGGCGGCGCGATCTCGACGAGGTCGGACGCGGCGAACTCGAGGGAGGCCGCCGACCTGAAGCGGGCGGCCTCCCGGCCGGGAGCCATGCCTCGTCCGACGGGCTCGCGATCCGGCTGCATCCACTCCAACAGCCGCACCGCCTGAAAGAAATCGAAGCGGTGCGGGTCGCGGAGCAGCCGCTTGATCAGAGGAGTACCTGCGTCCCTGCTCTTGCCGGCCATCGCATCCAGACCCCTTCGCGCTGCTGACTACGTAAGACCAGCTGGGCGAAGGAATTGACTGAAGTGTATAGAGAGAAGAAGCTGCTCAACACGGAAGTCAGCAGCAGCGGCGAGGTACCTACGAACGCCGTCTCGTCGATCATCAGCGTGATCTCGTGCCCGCGGCAGAAGCCCCGCCACGCGTCCTCCCCGATCTGCCGGGTCACACGCCGAACGCTCATTTCGCGGAGCCCCGCAATCTGCTGCTGCGCGGCGCCGGCGTCATAGCTGCTGTAGAGCCGCAGCACCTCCCGGAGCGCGCGCAAGCCGTCCTCGCCCGCGCCGAACGAGAGGTGGTTGAGCGAGAGATGGGAGATCAGCCGCCACGAGGCCTGGCCCGTCGATGGGGGGTCGAGCTGCGGCGTCGGATTGTGGAGCGCGGTGATCCTCGCCAGCGGCGCTACCGCCTCCGTCTCCAGCAGCGCACCCGCGGGTAGCTGCTCGGCGAGGTGCCGATTGGTGCAGAACGCGTGCGCGAAGACCGTCTGCGTCTCCGGCAGCGCCGGATTCAGATCGAGGTCGAAGAACGAGATCAGGACGTCCGTCCCCGGCAGGTCAGCTCTGCCTGTGGGTACCCGCCTCGCGTGCCAGAACGCCCGCTGCCTTCGCCTTTCCATCTCGTGCGAGTAGGAGAAGAAGGGCTCGAGGACCTCCGTCTCGTCCTTCTGGTCCGCCGAGGCCGAGACCCGGTTGATCGAGTGGATCTCCGTCGAGCGCTCTCGCCGCATGTCCCCGATCAGTCGATACTCGGGCGCCCGGTGATCCAGGCGGATCGGCTCCGTCGTCTTCGGATACAGATTGATGATGGGCGTGCAGCCGAGCGCGAACGTGTCCGGCCCCACCATCACCCTGTCGCCAGGCGCCCGGTCCAGCAGGATCAGCAGATCGGCAGAGTCGCCTGACAGCTTCCCTGCGAGCCCCGCGACGTCGAAGAAGAGGAATTTGCGGGGGAAGGTGAAGTACTCCTGGATCAGCCTGTACCCGGCATGCGCGAACGGCGGGTGGGGCAGCACGGCGTCCTCCGGACCGAGACCGACCGGCCGGAGAGCGTCGGGCCCGAGGTACCGGGGTATCGTGCCGCCGGGCTCCAGGATGCAGGCCCGCGAGGCGTGCCCGATGAGCAGTTCGTAGAGTCCCGCCGCCGTGCGCATCTCGGCGTTCAGGTAGAACCGCAGGGAGTCGAGGTCTAGCTCGTCCAGCGTGCCGTCGAGCGCTTCGATTCGCAGGCGGAGGACGGTCGCGACGGTCGGTTGGCCGTCGAGGAAGTCGTACTGGTCCGTCGACTCGAACCCCGCATAGGAGATCCGAATCGGCCATAGCGTCAGGGGATAGCACGTCCTGAACCGGCAGACCTGCCCATCGCCCGTCTCGGCGAATACCGGTGTGTGCCGGGGCACCTCGTGGCCCGCCGTGATCTTCGCCTGTTCCGGATCGACGTCGAAGCGCGCGACGGACATCGAAGGCACCGGGGCGAGGAAGTGCGGATAGAGAATGTCGAGCAGCGTCGTGGCGACCTCGGAGCCCTGCGCCTCGAGATTGCGCTGGATTCGCGCGGTCAGGAAGGCGAAACCTTCCAGCAGCCGCTCGACGTCGGGATCGGGGCATTCCTCGGCGCCGAGCTGGAGCCGATGGGCCACCTTCGGGTACTGGCGAGCGAATTCGGCGCCGCCACGGCGGAGGTATTCCAGCTCCGCGTGATACTGGTCGAGCAGGTCTTCCTGAGAACTTCGACTCACGATGCCTGTATCTCTTCCCCCGCCGACCCGTTCAGCGGGACGGAGAAGGAGACGGGTTCGGTAGTGTGCTCACTGCGCAACAGCCCCTCGATCACCACCCCCAGCGCACGTTCACTGGTGGGCAGCGGCTCGACCGCCACGCGAGTGACCTCCAGGCGCGGCTCGAAGGCCGCGATCGCACTCGTGATCTCCGACGCGAGTCGCGCCCTTGTGCCCGGATCGCGTGTGTACTGGGACGAGTAATCGGGAAGGCCGTAGTCCAGCACCGTCAGCCTTCCGTCTCTCGGCCGGGGCCGGGTCGCGCGCGTGTTCAGCAGTAGCATCAGCCGCTGCAGCACCGACGCGCGCAACCCCCGCGCATCGTGAGTGCGCAAGGGACGCGGCTCCGTTCGCGCCCGCGGACTCTCGTCCGTGAGACGCTCGAAGAGCAACGCCCTCGCGCCCTCGCCGATGCGCTTGTCGACCAAGGCTCTGCCCTACGCTGCCTTGTTCGTACTGAGGTCCCACTTGCCCTGCACCGTGCCTTCCTTCCCGCCTGCCTCCTTCTGCGTCGAGAAGTCCCACTTGATCGAGGCGTAGTTCAGGGAGAAGTTCTCGACCGGCTTGTCGCCGCCACCACCGCCGACCGATACGCTCGAGATGACCACGTTCGTCAGATCGTAGACGATCAGCGGGATCACCGTCCCCGAATCGTTACGACCGATCGTGATCTTGGCCGTGGCGAACGCCTTGCCCTCGCAGCAGTGCTGGTTGAGCATCGGCGTGGTCTTGTCGATGTACTTCGTGAGATTGAAATCCTGATGCATCGGACGGCCGGACGTGCGCTCGGTGTTGCTCACGTCGCTGGTCACCTGCATCGAGACGCCGTGGCTGTACGAGAGACATTCGATCTTGCCCTCGTACCCGGCTAGCTGAGACGTTCCCGCGAGATCGGGAATGTCGATGAGTATTACGTCTGCCATGAGACTACTCCGTAGTGAATTGATAGATGAAGGAATGAGCTATCCGCTATCAGCTATCGGCTATCAGCTACGACCGGAGGCCGCGGCCGCGCCACTGCCGTAAGTTGATAGCCGATAGCCGATAGCTGTTAGCTGTTTCACCCCGCCGGCGCCGGAAGCTCGGCAACCAGCCTGACCGAAGCCGTCAGCTCCTCGAGCTGGAAATGCGGGCGGAGGAAGACGGTCGCCTTGTACGAACCAGGGCGTCCGGCGACCTCCGTGACGTCCACCCGCGCCTCGCGCAGCGGGTACTGCGCCTTCGAGGACTGCGGCGCGTCGTCGTTCAGCAGCACGTAATCCGCGATCCACGTGTTCAGGTACTTTTCGATCCCCTCGCGGGTCTGGAAGCTGCCGATCTTGTCGCGCACGATGACCTTCAGGTAGTGCGCGAAACGCGACGCGGCCAGCACGTACGGTAGCTGCGCCGAGATGCGCGCGTTGGCGTTCGCCTCGTCCGTGTTGTACGCCTTCGGCTTCTGCGAGGTGGCGCCTCCGAAGAAGACGGAGAAGTCGCTGCCCTTGGAGTGACAGAGCGCGATGAAGCCGAGGTCGTTCAGCTCCTTCTCGCGGCGGTCGGTGATCGCGATCTCCGTCGGGCACTTGAGGGCGATGTCGCCCTCGTCGGTGCGGAAGGTGTGGGTCGGCAGGCCTTCCACGACCCCACCGCCCTCGACGCCGCGAATGGCGGCGCACCAGCTATAGAGAGAAAAGGCCGTCGTGATCCTGAGCGCCAGAGCCCAGGCGGCGTTACCCCACAGGTACTTCGTGTGGTTCCGCCCGTCGACGTCCTCGACGTAATTGAAGCCCTCGACCGGTTTCGTATCGGGGCCGTACGGAAGCCGCAGCAGGATGTGCGGCATCACCAGCGAGACATAGCGGGCATCTTCGCTGGCGCGGAACGAACGCCACTTGATGAGCTCTGCGCTCTCGAAGATCTTCGAGAGATCGCGCGGCCGACCGAGCTCGGTGAAGCTGTCCATGTCGAACAGCTTCGGGCTCGCGCCCGCGATGAACGGCGCGTGCGCCGCGGCGGCCACATTCGAGAGCTTCTCGAGCAGCGCCATGTCCTGCGGGTGTCGGCCGAACTCGTAATCACCCACCAGCACGCTGTACGGGTTACCGCCCAACGTGCCGTATTCCTCTTCGTAGATCTTCTTGAAGAGGTTGCTCTGGTCGAACTCGACGGCCTTCTCCAGGTCGTCCAGCAGCTCCTTCTGTGAAACATTGAGGACCCGGAGCTTGAGCTGCGTACCGGTCTCCGTGTTCATCACCAGATAATTGAGCCCGCGCCAGGTCGCCTCCAGGCGCTGAAACTCCGGCGCGTGCATGACCTCGTTGAGCTGCGCGCTGATCATCTCGTCGATCTGCGCGATGCGATCGGAGATCGCCGCCACCGTGTCGTTGCTGATCGCCATGCCTTCATCGAGGACCTGCGTGGCGAACTCGCCGATCAGGTCCTTGGCATAGACGGCCTGGTTGTCGTCCCGCGCCATTCTTCCTTCGCTGACGATCTTGTCGAGGAGTGTCAGTTCCGCGACGGCGGCGCCAGCGCCGTTTCCTTCGCTCTTCTTTTCAGCCATTGGTGTAGCTCTCGTGCTTCGAATGAGTCAAGGAATGGGGTAGGCCACCGTGGGCTACTCCTCGTCCGCTTTCGCCTCTTCCTCCGCCGGCGCGACCTTCAGCTCCTGGAGGTTCTCCGTATTGATCACGACCTCCTGAAGCAGTCGGTCCAGATCGTCGTTGCCGTCCAGCTTGGTGATCAGGTCGGACAGGCGCTGCCGGGCGTCGAACAGCTTACGGAGCGGCTCCACTTGCTGGAGCACGTTCACCGGGTCGAAATCCTCGATGTCGTTGAACTTGAGCTCGACGTTGAGCTTGCTGTCCTCGACCAGGCGGTTCTCCACCTGAAATGCGATCCGGGGCGCGGACGCCGCGAGCACATCGTTGAAGTTGTCGCGGTCGATCTCGACGAACTTCCTCTGCTTGAGCACCGGTAGCGGCTCCTCGGGCTTGCCCGAGAGATCCGCCATTACTCCCATCACCAGCGGTAACTCCTTCTTCTCGATCGCGTCACCGATCTCGACGTCATAACTGATCTGGACGCGAGGGGGTCGGACGCGACTGAGTTTGTGCTGCGTGCTGTCGGCCATGGTTCCTCCTCCTTCAATTGAGGCGGTCTGATGACACCCGCGGCTCTTGGCCGGATCGCGGGTGCGGGAAGGTCACTGCTGACGTACTTCGTGCTCGGTACTGCTCGTTTCCCCTTGTGGAGGCGCGTAGAGCGTCGGGCTCAACGGCTTTCCCCGAGACCCAGCAGAACCCGCAGCATTCGCAGGTCGTTGCCGTCCTGGCTGTACTCCTCCAGCAGCTCGGACAAGGGCATTCTCCCCCAGCTCACCGCGCGCTGCACCAGATACGGCGTCGGGCTGTGCGGCTCGGTTCGCAGGAGGTACTCCGCAGCCATCGCGAGAAGGCGGTAGGCCTCCTCACGGCTACGTACGACTCCATCTTCCGCTAGCGGCATGGAGGCATCATCGTCCAGAGAAAGAATGGCAGCGGCTTCGTCCGTCACCGCCTGATCGTTTCGCCCATCCAGGCACGAGGCCACCCATCGGTGCATCTCACTCAGCGCGTCGTCGATGCGGCCGAGACTCGGCGGTGCGTCGGGCGCGAGCTCGCGCAAAAGCATGGCGAGCTCCTTCTCGGCCGCCAGCGCCGCCTCGACCTGCGCCTCGAGCGCGCGCAGCCAGGCCACCGGAGTGAGACCCGCACTGGCGAGAATCTGGGCCCCCGTCAGCATGCTCGCCGATTCGGCCTCCGCCGCGGCGCGACGCTGTGCGGCGCCCCCGGCGCGAATCGCGACCACCTCGCTCCACCGGTACGGCACCGCGTCCGGCGCGTCCGGGCTGGTCACGGGAATCCGCCCGAGCGCGATCGGAAGCCTGTCGTTCAGCCATTCGAAGGGGGCGGCCCGGACATCCTCGTCGTCGGGATCGATGCGCGGGTACAGATCCTCCCAGAAGTCGCGGCATAGACCGGTCAACAGCTCGAGGCCGGCTGTGACACCCCTGAGACCGTGCCGATGCAGCCAGCCTTCGACGAGCCAGACGGCCAGGTAGAGGTCCTTCGAGCGGTTCTGGATGGCCGTCTGGCAGAGGTTCGAGAGGCGATCCCAGTCCGCCTTCTTCAGCTCGTGCTGCCAGATCCCCTGCGGGAGGCTGGGGTCGTCGGCGCGCCGGGCCTCCTGGATCTCGTCGTAGAGCTCCGAGTATCGCAGCCATTCACCGGCGGGCTCCTCCTCCGAGATCGGCCTGAGGAGAGGCGCGACGTCCGGCACGAGTGTGTTCTTCTGCATCACTGGATGGCCATGTGTGTGCTCGGTACCGCCAGCGTCCCGAACAGGGGGAGTGACCGGCGCGGCCCCGATCGCGGGTGTACCGCAGAGAGGCCCATCATCAGCGGAAGTCCGGAGCCTGAACCGGGAAGATCGGCAGGGCCGGGGCGGTTCCTCCCTGCGGGTGGTCGAGCCTGACGTTCATGAAGACCTGAGCGCCCTCCGATGGTGCCGCGCCCGCCTCGCCGACCAGCCGGATCGTCGGCACCTCGAACCGCAGCAGGTACCCGCCGCCGTTTTCCGACCCGGCCGCAACGTGGTTCTGAAGTAGCCGCAGCAGCGACCACCGGCCCTCATAGCGGAAGGATGCATCGCGCTCCGCGACGGAGCCGCCGACGTACCCCTCGGCCTCGGGCCGTTCCGCGGACTGGAGCGCCCAGCGTAGCGTCAGGCCGGCCGGTGCTCCGGGCCGCCATGTTGTCGTCTGCGCCTCGGCCGAACGGTAGCTGACGGGCGTCTCCCCCACGGCCAGCGTCCAGTCGACGATCTGGTCCCCGCCACGCTCGTCCGCCCGGTTCGCACGGAACTCGACGGCAAGGTTGAAAGCGGGGCTGCCGGGTTGCGCCTCCGGGTCCAGGAGCGGCTGGAGGAAGGCCCGGACCTCACCCATCTCCTCGAGGAATCTCGCCGCGCCCGGCTCGTTCACGACGGCGCGGTAGATGCCCATCGCGTCGTAGAGGGTGTAGAACTGGCGAAGTGACGCAACGTCGGCCTCCATGCCCGGGCCGGGCCCGCCGTCACCGCGGGCGAACGGAAAGCGCCCGGCCAGATTGGCGTTGAAGAAGCGCTGCGTCTCGCCGTACTCCGCCGCCGCCCGCTCGACGGCGAGAAGCTGGCACCGCGTGTAGAGCTGGTTCCGCAGACGGTTGCGGGCGAGCAGGAAGAAGTCGCTACCCGATGCGGCTGGCCGCCCGCTGTTCGCCACGCAGGTCGGCAGGTCGGCCGCCGTCATCTCCTCCCTGACGAACTGCTCCAGGACCTCGACGGAGCTCGACCCCGACTGCGCCTCGTAACGATCCAGCTCCTCCACCAGCCCCGCCCACTTCGCGACCAGCGCGTTCACGTTCTCGCCGGCCGATGGGAGGTACGGCGCCAGCGGGTCGGCGAGAAGCCCGCCGAGGACCGGCGCGGCCAGGTTGTCCACGAGGAATCGGATGCGATTCCGTTGCTCCGCGAGGTAGCGCTCCAACTCCTCCGCGTCGCGCGCGCGGAACGCCGGCACGATAGCTGGTTGCTGGCCGTTCCAGTTCGCCAGCGTTCCGCCGAGCGGTCTGTATGCGCCGCCTTCCTCCAGCAGCGCGTCGACCTCCCGGAGCATCTCGACCGCCTGGTCCACGAACGCCGTTGCGATCTCGTCGTACGTTTCCACCATGCCGAGCTGATCGGTGATTCCGAGAAGCTGAACCAGGCGCCGGGAGGGCTCCTGGAAGGCGGCGATTCGAGTGCGCAGGTCACGCTCGCGGTCACGGAGGCCGAACGCGTACGCGGGCGGCTCCGGCCGCATCGCCTGCCGCACTGCGGCGCTCATGCGACTCTCCAGTTGAACTGCCGCCAGCCCCTGGATCAGCCGCGCCATCCCGGGCGTGTCGACCTGCCTGCGCTCGGCGAGAAAGGTCTCGAACTGGCTGTACTCGAGGAGCGCGCGATCCAGGCTCGTCACGTCCCACGCGATGCGGCCGCCGGGCGGGAGGGTCGGGCCCGTCGAGGGACCCGCCCCGGCCGCGATGAACGGCTGATTGAAGAGGGTGTCCAGGGCTGCTTGAAGCGTCGCAAGCTGCGGTGAGAGGGCCATGTTCGCCTCCGTCGGCGTGACGCCGCGCTCGCCGCCCCGGAAGGGGTCCAGACGATAGTGGAGCTCCTGGAGCTTCTCTCGCCGGACGCGATAGAACATCTCCTCGAAGTTCTGCGCGATGAGGGACGGGGCCGTCAACGGGGTGGCGGGGATCGAGTCCAGAATCACCAGTAGCGAGGGGCTGATCTCCTCGGTATCGTCGAACCAGAAAGGCTCGGACCCATCGAGGACGCGCTCGACCTCCGCGAGGTCCGCTCGAAGCTGGCGGAAGTCGGCCAGGTCCTCTGCGGTCAGGCGCTGGACCTGCTCGGCCGATTCGAAGCGGAGGTTGATGTTCTCCAGGCGGTAGATGAGGCCGTCGTAGTAGTCCTGCAGCAGAAGCTCCGCGCGGGCGACGACATCGTCGCCGAAGGTCGGCCGGTCGCGCGGCGTAATCCGTTGCCCGTACGATTCCCACAGCGCGATCCGGTGGTACCGCTCGTTGCCCAGGAACTCAGGCGGTAGTTCCTCGTCGAAGAGGTAGAGCACGAGATCCGCCATGTTCTGAAGCTCGGTATCTTCCGAGCCGAGGAAGGTGACGGTGTCGTAGCGCTCGATATTCCTGCCCAGATCCACCACGGCGCTCAGGTAGCGTGGGAGCTCTCCACCGTCGATCGCAACGGCCGTCTCGAACTCGGGTGCGGGCGGCGAGACGAGCGAATCCGCTTTTGCCAGGACCGCACCGTACATCGAGGGAAGGATCACGTTCGTGAATCCCTGCCGCATGGACTCGCTGATCTGCCAGTGGAGCGGGCTCGCCCAGGAGCTCGGTAGAAAGACGGAGGCGAGGCGGTTCTCGTTGACCCTTGCCATCGAGCTGAGCAGGGGGAAGACGCGGTCGCCGAGCATCGCGTTCCACTCTTCGCTCCCGGTGCCCTGCCGGGCCGAGACCTCGTCCAGGAACCTGAGATCGGCCTCGATGTCGTCCAGGACGGAGAGGAGTAGCCCATTCTCCCGCTCGAGGACGACGTCGGCTCGCCAGATTCCGAGCCCGCCGATGACGACGATGGCGAGGATCGCAGCCTGCAGCCCCAGGATCGTCCGGTTGCGCGAGATGCGCGATCCCGAGACGGGCCGCGCCAGCCCGATCTCTCCGAAGATCTTCTCCCGGAACAGGTCGCGGACGAAGTAAGGGTCCCGGGAGACTGCGAGGTTCGCCGGCAGAGCGGGCAGCGTGGCTACGCCGCGTGCGTCCGCCGGCTCGGCGTCCCGGTACGCCGAGTCCGCGAGGCGCTCCGCCGGGTCCGACGTTCCATCACCGGTGAAGTAGAGCCCGCGGAAGAAGAAGGACTCCTGATACGTGCTCTGGCGGCACAGCTCGGCCGCGAACGACCGGAGGGGCCGGTGCATCGCGCGGAAGGTGCTCGAGAACTGAAACATCTCGTCCGGCGCTTCGGCGGCGCCGCGCGCGAGGAGCTCCGTCTGCACCTCGAGAAGGTCGGCCGAGAGTGAATCGAACGCCTCGTCGATCCACTCGGGGACGAACGCGCTCTCGAGCGCGTACGGATTCGACCAGCCGAATGTCTCCTCCTGCTTCTCTTCAGGTACCGCCGTGCAGAAATCCTGGAAGCCCGGGAGGAGGTCACACTTCGTGACCAGCATGTAAACGGGGATGCGGACGCCCAGAATCCGTTGCGCGTTCAGGAGCCGGTCGAAGATGGCGCGCGCGCGGGTCACGAGCGCGTCGTCGTCGAGCCGCCTGGCGCCGAATACGTCGCTCGCGGGAATTGTCAGGATGATGCCGTCGATCGGGCGTTCTGGACGATGGAAGCGGAGCGCCCGATGCAGCGCATTCCACGCCTTCTCACCCGCCGAGGCCTGCGCTCCGGGGACGAGGAGCCGCCCGTCCACTTCGATCGCGACCGCCCGGTCGAAGAAGTGCCACCGGCACCCCAGCGCCTCCGTCGAATCCGCCGGCGCCACCTGCTCGGGCATGAGCTGATCGAGCACCGTCGTCTTACCCGCGCGCTCGGCGCCCAGGATCAGGAAGCAGGGTGTTCTGTACCGCAGCTTCGCATTGGTGACCCGCTCGCGCAGGGCGCGGAATCCGCGCGAGACGGTGCGCCGCACGTGCCGCGGCGAAGGCATCGGCGTCGGCGGAAGCATCTCCACTTCCGGCTCGGCTGGTGCCGCCGCCTCGCCCGCGGCCGTCTTCTTCGCCTCCGGCCCTTGCGTCCGCCGGCCCTTCTTCAACTTCCGGTAGACCAGAAGGCTCAGAAGAAGAATGGACGAGCCCGTGACGATCAGGACGATCGGCCAGTAGGCTGCCAGGCGCACGAGGAGCTGAGAAAGAAGTGACATCTGGGTTTGATCAGCGACTGATTTCGGCGATCGTCGCGTTCACCGCACGGATGTCGCGAGTGACGTCGACCCATGCGATGTGAGCGGCGGCCAGGTACAGCGTGAGCACGATCGCCAGCGCTGCCGCCCACCGGCCGATCGTCGGCAGCCGGATGGGCGTCGAGCGGTCGAGCGTGTGCATGTACGTTTGCGGAAACAGCCTGCGCTCACCCGTGACGACTGACGCCTGGCGCGGCAGCACGAGGTCGTAGAGCGCCTGGCGCAGTGCTGCCAACCCTTCACCCGAGGTCCCGCGGTACTTACCCTGGAAGCCGAGTGACAGCGCCAGAAGATAGATGAGCTGGATCTCCCGGTAGGCGGCGTCCCGCTCGGCGATCAGCTGCTCGACTCGCTGGAATACGCGCTCGCCCGCGACCTGCGTCCCGAAGAGCTTCGTCTCCAGGAGGTTCACGCCCCACGCTTCGCGGCCTTCCCACTCGAGGTGCAGGAAGATCTCGTCCGCCAGTGCCGCCATGACGTACTGCGCCTCACGGTAGCGACCCACGCCGTCCTCACCCCGCCGCCGCCCCGCCTCGGCGGCCTGCTTCTCGAGTAACGTTTGCAGACGCTGCCGCACCGAATGCGCGGCGGTCTGGCGGAGCTCGGCGCGGTCGGCGTCGCCCGTACCCTTCGCGGCAATGCCCCACGGATCGTGAAGCACGGCCCGCTTCACCCGCAGCAGGTCCGAGAAGAACTCCTCGAAGCACCCCAGCAGGAAGGACTCGGACAGACGGTCAGTAGGATCAATCACGTGCGGCCCCGCTTACGTACAGTGTGACTTCGGCCGGGCGCTTCCGCCCTTCCGGGTCGCCCGGGTGGACGACGACCAGTTCCTCGCCCGCGATGACCATCTCCGCCTCGGCCTTTACCGCGAAGAGGACCACCCCGCGGCCGGGTACCAGGTCCAGTTCCTCCGCTTCGTCGATCCGCTGGCGCGGTGCACCGCGGATCCGCCGGTCCCGGATCGACGCCATGCGAGAAGCCGAGCCGATCTGGGCGGCGTCGAACCATTCGGCGACGTCGGCCTCCGAAACCCCGGTCGGCGCGACGACTCCCAGCACGAGCGTCGGGCTCATCTGCTCCTCGGCCACGACCAGCGAGAAGCGGCCGTCCCTGTGAGCGAACGGCAGCGCGGTGTAGCTCTCCTGGACGGAGTCCAGCATGCGATTCGCGAAGGCGAGCAGCGGGGCGAACGAGGCGCGCAGGTCGTCGTGGTCGTATTTCGGAAATGCCGGCGGAACCTGCGTCGCGCCGAGCCCCGCAAGGTGACCGGCGAGTCCGCTGAGCTTCAGATAGAGTGTGAACGGATGAACCACCCCGGCCGCGACGACCGCTTCCAGCGGCGGCAGCGCCGCGACCAATGTGCGTACCGACGTCTGCATGTCCTGAAGCAGCGGTCGCTTCTCGACCGTCGAGGACGCCCGGACTTTCTCCGAGAGGAACGACGCCTTCTCACGGACCCGCTTGGCGACCGCGGCCACCTCGTCCAGGAGGGGCGTGCCTGACGCCGCGATGAGCCGGGGCGAGATGAAATCCGTCAGGGCGTAGGTCTCGTCCTGAAAGCGGACTTCGGCGATGGGGAAGCTCGCGAACTTCTCGGGCGGCCTCTCGCCCAGCAGCAGGGTGAGGCGCGGCCGAAGGCGGGGAATCTTGAGATCACCCTCACCGGTATTGTCGTCCCGGACCGCACGTCCGGCGACGGACAGGTAGCGGGCGAGCATTCCCGCGGCGGCGGCTTCGCCGCGATGCGCCGGAATCGCAAGATGGACCCGCACCGGACCGCGCCGGAACTCCCCGGGGCTCTCGGTCAGATCGACCTCCAGCGGCTCGGGATAGTCCGGATCGATCGCGACCGGGAGCCCGTCGGGCATGATGGCCTCGAGATCCGTCACCCGGAACGTCCCGTTCACGAGCGCGACGGGATCGATGCGCAGCCGCCGAATCCCCCAGTGATACGGCGAAGCCGTCAGGACGTGGTAATTGACCAGCTGCTCCGCCCGCAAGGTCGATTGCTGGAAGTGCTGAGGCGCGAGCAGCATTCCCTCGTGCCACTGCACAGCGTCCACCGGAACTCGAACTCCATTCATTGTCACTGCCTGTTCATTGTTGCGATACGGCAGGGATTAGGGAATAGGGAATAGCCTGCACAAGCTCCCTACGTCGTTTTCAGGCCGATCGCCCGATCTCGGTGCCGTTGCCGGCTATTCCCTATTCCCTATTCCCTATTCCCTATTCTCTGCTTCCGTATCCACCACCAGCTCCTCACGCGTCACACGGACGAGCACCCGGCGGTAGGGATCGATCCGGATCCGATGCGCACCCGGCGTCAGATAATCGGCATAGATTACGGCGGCATGGGCGTCGTCGCGAGGTAGAGGGAGCCGCTCAATCGGCAGCTCCTGACCCGGCACCAGCTCCCACAACTCCGACCGTAGCGCGGTCGGGTGGTCCAGCAGAAGCTGGCTCCTGCGCTCGAACCACTGGCGGGCCGTGAGCTCGAGGAGCAGCGGCACGACTTCCGGGTCGTAGGCGACGACCAGCTCTATGGGTACCGGGCTCCGGTCGTTGGCGTCGGCGTCGACACTGAACCCGAGCGCCCGCGTCTCGATGGCCGGCCCGCAGGCCCCGACAGCCAGCAACAATGTCAGCCCTGCAACTAGACTTGCTCTCAAGACGCCAGCTCCGCCTCGGTCATGACGTAGACCTCCTGCCCGGTGTCGGTTCGAAAGCGATCGGCCGCGCGCTCGGCTTCGGCCTCGCTCCTGTACTCTCCGACGAGCACCCTGAAGAGCGGTTGCCCGGCGCTTCCCGGGGTCGGCCGCGTGCGTGCGGGGTAGCCGCGATCCGCCAGGCGAGCGCGCAGACTCTCCGCGTTCTCCTCGGACCGGAAGGCACCCGCCTGGAGAAAGAGAGTCTGCATGACCGCGGCGGCGTCCGCCGGGGTCGGGGGCTGCTCGAGCGGCACGGCCGCCGTGGTCGCGCCCCGCGCGGCGGGCATCTCCACCTGCGCGGCTGCGGATGGCGTCGCCCCATCTGCCGAAACCTCATCTCCGACCGGCGCGCCCGGGCCACTCTCGAGGGTCAGATTCACCCCCACGACGAGCCCACTGAGGAAGACCAGGAAGGTGATCGCCGCCGCCGCCGCGGTGAGCCCCGCGACCGACCGCCGCGTCAGCTCGACCTGGTAGTCGGCCGATACGAGCGGCGCCTCCGGTCGCCGCACGGGTGAGGTTCCAGGGGACATCGCCACGATGATCAGGACCTGCCCAGCAGCCGGCTGAACCAGCCGCCGCCCGACTCCTCGTCCTCGCCTGCGGGATTCCCCGACTCGTCGAACTCCTGCGGGTCCCCCTCCAGCTTCCCGGCCCGGTACGACGCCTTCCTCTGGAGCTCGCCGTTGCGATGATACCGCAACACCTCGCCTTCCAGCGCGCCCTTGCGATACATCGACTCCTCCTGCACCTGGCCGTCTGGATAGAACGTCGTCGTCGGTCCCTCCTGCCTTCCGCCCACGTAGGTCGCCGCCTTCACGACCGCGCCTTCCGGCGAGTACCAGGTGGACTCGCCCTCCATGCGATCCTTCCGGTACTGGAGCCGGCTCGACACGGAGCCCTCGTGGTACACGACGGCTTCTCCCTCCCGTTTGCCCCCGACGTAGTTCATCACCATCTGTATCTGTCCGGCTTCGTAGATCACCGTCTGCCCGTCCAGCACGCCGGCACGGTACATCGACTTCTGGATCAATTCGCCATCTCCGTCGTAGCACTGCATCGGCCCGTCGAGCTTGCCCGAGCCGTAGGTGGCGCGGACGGTGAGCCGACCGGCTTCGTCGTAGATCAGCGCTTCGCCCTCGAGCACGCCCCCGCGCCGCTTCGCTACCGTCCGGCCGCCGTCCTCACCCAGCGACTCGACGGTCTCGTCCTCCGGCGCCGCCGAGCCCTGCGGCGCAGCGTCGGCCGCCGCCATATCGGCCGACGTATCGGCTTCGGCCTTCAATTGATCTTCACCATCGATCCCTGGACGTTGAGGATCGCACTGGTCTTCACGTTCAGGATGCCGCTCGCCTCGACAGTCTGCATGCCGTTGCTCTTGTTGTTCAGCGTCCCGCCGGCTTCGTTGTCGAGCTTCGTCCCCGCCTTGTTCTTCAGGCCGATGGCCGCATCGTTCGTGATGTTGTTCGCCTTGCTCGTCAGGTCGTTGCCCGCTTGAATCTTCACGTCCTTGCCCGCCTTCAGGGTGATCGAGCCGGTCGCGTCGATGACTACGTCGCCCGAGATCTTCAGCGTATAATTCCCCTCGGTCGACCAGTCCACCTTCGCCGCGGAACGCTCCTCCGCGCCGGTGATCGTAACCGTACGCTTGCCCTCGACCTTGTGGATCTCGTCGCCCTTCTGCACGTCGACCGTCCGCTTCCCCTTCTTCACCGTGAGCGTCTCGTCGCCTTCGGCGATCTCCACCGTGCGGTTGCCCTTCGTCACGACGAGCTTCTCGTTCCCCTCCTCGATCGTCGCGGTCCGGTCGTTCTTGACCTTCTCCACAGAGTCGTGGCCCACCGTCCAGGTGCGATCGTTCACCACGTCCGCCTTGAAATCCTTCGCCGCCTGGACCCACACCTCCTCGACGTCTTTCTTGTCTTCGAAACGGAGCTCGTTGTGGACGCTGCCCTCGGTCTGCGTCTTGATCAGGCTGCGCGTCTGGTTGGCCGGCAGCTCGTAGGGCACCACCTGCTGGGCATTGTAGACGGACCCGCTGACGATCGGCCGATCGACGTCCCCGTCGAGGAAGGTCACCAGCACCTCCTGGCCGACTCGCGGAAGGAAGAAGCTGCCGAAGCTCTTGCCCGCCCAGCCCTGCGCGACGCGAATCCAGCAGGAACTCTTGTCGTCGGCCTTGCCGCGCCGATCCCAGTGAAATTGTACCTTGATACGTCCGTACTTATCCGTGTAGATTTTCTCACCGGAAGCGCCCACCACGACGGCCGTCTGGGGGCCGTACACCCGCGGCGGCGGGGTGCGGCGGGCGGGGCGGTAGGGAACGCTCTGCGGGAACGCCTCGAACGAGTTCTGATATCCGTCCTGCGTCGCGGTGTGGTGAACGCGACGGAGGATGTAGCCCTGGTTGAAGTCGGCGCGCGGGTGCTTGGCGAGCTTGAACTTATGGCCCGCGGTGAAAGCGCGCGCGAATCCGTAGCCGGAAAGCTCGGTGGCCGGCAGCTCGTGAGCCTCGGCGCGCAGCTTCGCGATCCGGTCTCCCGCGTCCTTCTTGCCGAACCCGCCCGGGTTCTCGACCGCTTCGAACTTACCCGTGGTCGCTGTGCCTGCAACCGTCGACTTCAGCTTGTTGGTCGGCGTCTCGAAGTTGTAATCGAGTACCGTCGAGCTTCCGGTGACGAGCTGGCGCTGGTAGCCGCATTCCACGATGGAGTCCTCGACCTCGCGCGAGGCATGGGCGGGCATCAGCGGGACCTCCTCCGGCGCTAGTGCCGTGTGGGCGCTCGCGTCGTCCCCGAGCACCAGCGTGTGCTTGCCGTCCACGTGCTCGAAGAAGTAGAAGATCCCTTCCTCCTCCATCAGGCGGGACACGAAGTCGAAGGCGGTCTCGCCGTACTGCACGCAATACTCGCGCGGCGAATAGGTCCCGGTGAGCTCGTCGCTGACGTCCGTCACGCCGTGCTCCTTCAGGAGCTCCTTGACGATGGCCGGGACCGTCTTCTCCTGGAAGATACGGTAGTCGATGCTCAGCGTGAGGAGCCATAGCTTCGGCACGACCTCCGCCCGGTAGTACTGGTTGCCTTCGGAGCGGCCACCCTGCTTGAAGCGCGCGACCATCCCGTGGAAGTAGCGCGGCGTCCCTGAAAACCGCTCGACGGTGAGCGTGACGTCCTTGCCCACGATCGCGTCGAAGTCCACCGCGGTGTCGGTCGTCACGAGGCTCACGTCGATGTGGTACAACCCCGACAGGTCTTCCTCGGCGACCATCGACTCGACGACGAAGGTCTCCGAGAGGGGCGTCTTGATGCTGAGCGGGACCTTTCTACTCATCTCGCCCGGCTCCCGCCCACCAGTCGCCCCGCAGCAAGATCGCGGTACCCGCACGCCTCTGCGCCGGAGGCGCAGACCCCCGCCTCCCCAGTCATCCCCGCCTCCCCAGTCAACCCCGCCGCCTCCTCCGTCATCCCCGCGTAGCGGGGATCCAGTTGGATGGCGACTACTTGCGACAGGTCGAGATCGTACTGGATCCCCGCTGCCGCGGGGATGACGGTCGGGCCGGCGACGACGGTCGGGCCGGCGAC